>NZ_JACNMS010000002.1:0-600000 GCF_020595125.1 Jeotgalibacillus aurantiacus | reverse complement strand
TCCAAGAACTGAAAAGCCTGAGGATATTATCAGAGATATGGAAAGAGGAGTACCTGGGGAATCCTTTACTTCAATCATTGACAGAAAGTATGCAATCGAGCATGCTCTGAGCAAGGCGAGAGAAGGTGATGTGGTTTTAATAGCAGGAAAAGGGCATGAAAAAGTTCAAATAATCGGGTATGAGAAGAACGCATTTGATGATAAAGCTGTCGCGGAAGAAATTCTGAAAGCGATGGTGTAAGTCGGTGTCTGCTAATAAGGATTGAAAACACGTTGCCTTCCTTCTTCACAAAGAAGCGGGCAGGGTGTTTTTTTATGAGATTTAGTACGTATTGATTCATCACACCGATTTAAGAATCTATGATCTGGACTTGTCAGCAAATTGTAAAGAAAAAAACCTTTACCGGAACGGGATAGGCTACTATGATAAGATGGGGGAATCTTGAGCGTATTATTCAGCTTTTGTTACTGAATACATAAAGTTATTTATATTTAGGAGGAACAGTCATGTCAATATGGGCAGTAATTTTTGCAGCAGTTGCGGCGTTTGGATTATCCGCCGTTTCAGCCCCGTTTTTCATTCCGTATTTAAGGAAACTTAAATTTGGGCAGAGTATCCGTGAGGAAGGACCACAGTCCCACCAGAAAAAATCCGGTACCCCAACGATGGGTGGTCTGATTATTTTAACATCAATACTCATTGCTACTATTGTCATCAGTGCACTTTTTGATGCGCTGACCATTACGACGTTTTTATTGCTTTTTGTCACGATTACATTCGGTATTTTAGGATTTCTTGATGATTTTATAAAAGTGGTTATGAAACGTAATCTTGGTTTAACATCACTCCAGAAACTGATTGGTCAGATCTTCATCGCACTTGTTTTTTATTTTATTTTCAGAGCAAACGATTTTTCTTCGGTTATTACGATTCCATTTACCGAATTTGAATTAAATCTTGGTATTCTGTATGCCGGTTTTGTGATTTTCTGGCTTGTCGGCTTTTCTAACGCCGTTAATCTGACAGACGGTCTTGATGGACTTGTATCAGGTACAGCTGTTATTGCTTTTAGTGCCTTTACGTTGATTGCGTGGCAGCAGGAACAGCTTTCATTGGCTATTTTCTGTATGGCGGCGGTTGGTGCATTGTTAGGGTTTTTACTGTTTAATGCTCATCCTGCAAAAGTATTTATGGGGGATACGGGATCGCTCGCTCTAGGTGGTGCGATTGCCACTGTCAGCCTGATGGCCAAGCAGGAAGTATTGCTTCTGTTAATCGGAATTGTATTTGTATTAGAAACATTGTCGGTTATGATTCAGGTAACGTCATTTAAACTGACAGGAAAACGGGTATTCAAAATGAGTCCTCTTCATCACCATTTCGAGCTGACAGGATGGTCTGAATGGAAAGTGGTAACTGTTTTCTGGTCAGTGGGACTGATTGCAGGCATCGCCGGCACGCTGATTGGAGTGTTTGGATAATGAAAACGTATAAAGCATATGAAAACAAAAAAGTGCTGGTAGTTGGACTGGCTAAAAGTGGTGTAGCAGCTTCCCTCCTTCTTCATAAACTGGGGGCATTTGTTACTGTGAATGACTGGAAGCCTTTAAGTGAAAACAGGGAGGCACAATCTCTTTTAGATCAGGGAATCAAGGTGATCTGCGGCAGCCATCCGGTAGAACTGCTTGATGAGGGGTTTGAGCTGATTGTTAAAAACCCGGGAATTCCTTACAGTAACCCGCTGATTCAGGGAGCCATTGATAAAGGTCTGCCTGTAATTACAGAAGTGGAGCTTGCTTATCATATAAACGAATCAACGTTAATCGGTATTACCGGAACTAACGGTAAAACAACAACAACAACGCTCGTTCAGCAAATGATTGAACAGGATGGAAAGACATCATATGCAGCCGGAAACATCGGAACGGTAGCCTGTGAGGTGGCACAACTGGCAAAGGCGGAGGATTATATGGTTGTTGAATTATCCTCTTTCCAGCTGATGGGTATTCAATCATTCGCACCTCATATTGCGATCATCACAAATATTTATGAGGCTCACCTTGATTATCACCGATCTCTTCATGAATACGTGTCTGCTAAAGCAGCCATTACAAAAAATCAGACAGCCGCTGATTATCTGATCGTGAATCAGGACCAGCCTGAATTGATGGAGGCAGTCAGTGATACAAAGGCAACCGTCATTCCATTTTCCGTAACAGAGCCTTTGGAAAAGGGACTTTCTATTCACCAGGGTGCAATCTGCTATAACCTTGAACCGATTGCTAAATTAAGTGAAATCGTTCTCCCGGGCAGTCATAACCTTGAGAACATTCTCGCAGCTGCAGGTGCATCACTGCTGTCAGGCGTCTCCAAGGATAGTATTCAACAAGTACTTGCTGAGTTCGGAGGCGTGCGTCACCGTACTCAATTTGTCAGAGATTTCAACGGAGTGAAATATTATAATGATTCAAAAGCTACCAACACACTTGCAACTAAGAGTGCGTTGAATGCTTTTTCGGTTCCTACCATCTTATTATGCGGGGGTCTTGACAGAGGCAATGACTTTGACGACTTAATTCCTTATATGAAAAATGTGAAGGCTGCTATTGTTTTCGGAGAAACAGCAGCTAAAATGACTGATATGGCGAGCAGAGCAGGGGTTGAACTGATTAAAAAAGTGGAGGATGTAAAAGCAGCAGCGCTTGAGGCATCTGCTATTGCACAAAAAGGAGATATTGTTCTTTTATCACCTGCATGTGCAAGCTGGGATCAGTATCCTACATTCGAGGTCCGGGGTGACATATTTATCGAAACAGTGAATACGCTGTAAGGAGAGATAAATAAACCTGAGAGGACCTGAAAATGGATCGTTGGCTGCTGCTGTTAATCGTTATTTGTACGGTTTTTGGTATCGTCTTAATTGATAGTGCAAGCAGTGTATGGGCATTGGACCGATTTGGTGATGCCCATTTTTTTTCAAAGAGACAGGGTGTTTTTGCTGTTGCAGGGTTATTATTGATGGTGATAGTGTCCAGAGTTGATTACATAGTGTGGGACAAATATGCAAAATGGATTTATCTGACTGCCTTTTTATTACTTATACTAGTATTAATTCCCGGCGTAGGCCTGGTCAGAAACGGATCTCAGAGCTGGATTGGAGCAGGTCCGTTATCCATACAGCCGGCTGAGGTAGCTAAACTTGGCGTTCTTTTTTTAACAGCCGGCTTACTGGCCCGCTCTCAAAAAAAGATCACGTCAGGAAGATTATTTTTTCTGATTGGTGTGATTATCCTTCCTTTTGGAACAGTCATGCTGCAGCCGGATCTGGGCTCTGGAACCGTCATTCTTGGTACAGGCTTTGCTTTGCTGTTTCTGGCAGGTGTGTCTTACCGGTTTTTTATGTTCCTTTTTGCAGCCGGTGCAGCAGGATTTACTGCGCTTATTATCTCAGCTCCATACAGGCTTCAAAGAATAACATCATTTCTAGACCCGTGGCAGGATCCGCTTGGTGCAGGGTTTCAAATGATCCAGTCACTCTATGCATCGGGACCGGCCGGTTTATTTGGATTTGGGCTTACCAACAGCCGACAGAAGCATTTTTATCTGCCGGAACCGCAGAACGATTTTATCTTTGCTATAGCTGCTGAAGAATTCGGTTTTGCAGGTGGAGCACTCATTATGACGTTATTTTTATTGATTATATGGAGAGGAATCCTTATTGCTGTTCAGGCACCGGATTTATTTGCAATGCTTTGTGCAGGAGGCATTGTGATGATGATCGGGATACAGGTGTTTATTAATATATCTGTTGTCATCGGGCTGATTCCTGTAACGGGTATTACGCTGCCATTCTTTAGTTATGGCGGATCCTCACTGCTCGTTGTTTTGTTTTCTTGTGGCATTCTTCTGAATATTAGCCGAAGCCGGTCTGTATAGCATTGAAGTGAACTGTTCAGCGATTGATTGCTGAACAGTTTTTTTGTGAATTAACGAAATAACTCTTTAAAATTGATAAAGAAATTCCGAAATAGAGAATAGGAGATATAAGACAGTGTTTATCTGTTATGCGTCATCACATTTAAAATTAATTCATCTATTTTACATTTTGATGACGATAGGAAAGTATATATATGCTCTTCATGCACTTTAGTGTAGTATTAAGGGTGAGAAACGTGGGGCAACCTGCGCTCATTTTGACAGGAGTGTGAGTCTGATGGACAGAAAGCCGGTCGTCTCTCTTGAAGACCGCGTCCCGCAGTTAAGACAGCGGAGAAGGAAAAGAGCGAACAGGAGATTATCCGCAGTCGTTCTTGTTTTCGTCCTGATCATCCTGGTTGTTTTATATTTTCAGTCTCCCTACAGTAAAATACAAACCATTCAGGTTTCAGGTAATGATATTTTAACTGATCAGCAGATTCTGGAGACAGGAGAGTTTGCAGCAGGGGATTCTTTTTGGACAACCGGTACCGAAAGTATCGAAGAGAATCTTCTTACCAATGAATTGATTAAATCCGCCGAGGTAACAAAAGATTTTCCAAGAACCATAATGATTAATGTGGAAGAATTTCAACAAATGGCTTATCTGAGACAGGAACAGGAGTATACCCCGGTTTATGAAAATGGCTTTTTGGGAACAAAAGGGCCTTCAGAAGTAATCAGAGGATCAGCACCCCTATTAGTAGGATTTAGTGATCGGGAGCTTGTACAAAAGCTGGCCGGATCGTTATCCGAACTTCCTGATGAAGTGTTAAATTCAATCTCGGAAATTCACCATTCCCCAACAGATGTGGATAATGAAAGAATACAGGTATTTATGAATGACGGGTTTGAGGTATCAGCTGTTATCCCGACATTTGCCGACAAAATGGTTCATTACGGATCTATTGTCAGCCAGCTTGATCCGAACGTTAAAGGTGTCATTGATCTTGAGGTGGGATCGTATTTCAGGGCATATGATGACCCTGGGAATTCCGCTGCAGATGAAGAAACAGGGACGACAGAGGATACGGAGGAAACAGAGCCACAGGGATAAAATGTGATTGATTACTGATAATTAAAATTAAATCAGGTGTATAGGTCGATTTTGACTTTTCTGGTGAAGATTATTGATGTAGACTATAATCATTGTCAACAATCTTATAATTCGTTAAACTGACAGTTCAAATTGTCTGAAGGGCGAGAAGATATATTTTAGAAGAATTGAAGGATTTTCAATACTTAAAACAGAAACTAGAAGAATATGAAGCGGTCCATTTTTTGATAAGGTCGTGAAGGAGGTGCCACAGGTGAGTAATAATGAGTATTATGTCAGTCTAGACATTGGAACATCTGCTGTTAAGGTAGTCATTGCTGAACTTGTGCATGACTCTGTTAACATAATCGGTGTAGGAAATGTTAAATCTGAAGGAATCAGAAAAGGTTCTATTGTTGATATAGATGAGACAGTCAGGTCCATTCAAAAAGCAGTAGACCAGGCTGAGAGGATGACGGGGCTTTCAATACATAACGTTGTAGTCGGAATACCTGCAAATCATATCGCGCTTCAGCCATGTCACGGTGTTGTGGCAGTTTCGACAGAGGATAAGGAAATCCGGGATGAGGATATTGCGAGAGTCATTGATGCGGCTCAGGTCATGCCTGTGTCACCGGAGAGAGAAATCATTAATATTATTCCAAGGCAGTTTATTGTAGACGGTCTCGATGAAATCAAAGATCCTCGTGGTATGATCGGTGTAAGATTGGAACTGGAAGGGACAGTTGTAACCGGTTCGAAAACGATGCTTCACAACATTTTACGATGTGTTGAAAAAGCGGGGCTTGAAGTGGCTGATATTTTCCTTCAGCCATTGGCAGCAGGAACCGTAGCTCTATCGAAGGATGAGCAGGATCTCGGTACTGCAATTATTGATATCGGCGGAGGATCAACAAGTATCGCTGTTTTTGAACAGGGACACCTGATTGCGGCTTCGAGTATCCCTGCTGGAGGAGACCATATCACAAAGGATTTATCGATTGGGCTCCGGACAACCACTGACGATGCCGAGATCATAAAGAAAAAGCATGGACATGCCTTTTATGATTACGCTTCAGAAGATGAAGTATTCAGTGTACCGATCATCGGCAGTGATCAGCATCAGCAATTTAATCAGCTGGAAATCTCAGATATCATTGAGGTCCGGATGGAAGAACTATTTGATCTCGTGTTACATGAATTAAAGAGATTAAATATACATGACCTGCCAGGCGGTTTTGTCCTGTCAGGAGGTTCAGCAAGTATGCCTGGCGTTCTTGATCTGGCACAGGCTGTTCTGCAAAACCAGGTCAGAGTGGCAGTGCCTGATTATATCGGGGTCAGAGAACCTCAGTATACGACGGCTGTCGGATTGATCAAATACGCTTATAAGCATGCGAAACTGCAAGGTAAGTATGAAAAACAGCCTTCAGCAACCGAGTATGATAACTCGCATGATTATCCTGTTAAAAAACAGAAAAGTCCGGACGCGGGACCAAAGCAGCAAAAGCCGAAGCAGAAAAACGAAGAGGGAAGATTTAAAAAATTATTTGGTTACTTCTTTGAATAAGAGCAGAATCGGGAAGTAACTCGGATGAAATAGGAGGATTTGCGATGTTGGATTTTGATACAAATGTTGATTCCCTGGCAACGATAAAAGTAATCGGTGTAGGCGGCGGCGGGAACAATGCTGTTAACCGGATGATCGAGCACGGCGTACAGGGTGTAGAATTTATCGCTGTGAATACTGATGCTCAGGCATTAAACCTTTCAAAGGCAGAAATTAAAATGCAGATCGGCGGAAAACTGACCAGAGGCCTTGGTGCAGGTGCAAATCCTGAAGTAGGAAAGAAAGCGGCAGAAGAAAGCCGTGAGCAGATTGAAGAAGCGATTAAAGGTGCAGATATGGTATTCGTAACCGCTGGAATGGGTGGCGGTACCGGAACAGGTGCAGCTCCTGTTATTGCCCAGATTGCCAGAGAGCTTGGCAGTTTAACAGTCGGTGTTGTAACGCGTCCTTTCATGTTTGAAGGCCGCAAGCGTGCAACGCAGGCTGCAGGCGGAATTTCTGCAATGAAAGAAGCGGTGGACACACTAATCGTTATTCCAAATGACCGCCTGCTTGAAATTGTGGATAAGAGCACACCAATGCTTGAAGCATTCCGTGAAGCGGATAATGTGCTTCGTCAGGGTGTTCAGGGTATTTCCGACTTGATTGCAACGCCTGGTCTAATCAACCTTGACTTTGCCGATGTGAAGACAATTATGTCCAACAAAGGCTCTGCTCTAATGGGAATCGGGGTTTCCTCAGGTGAAAACCGTGCTGCAGAAGCTGCGAAAAAGGCGATTTCAAGCCCGCTGCTTGAAGCTTCGATTGACGGGGCTCAGGGTGTCTTGATGAACATTACAGGCGGAACGAACCTCAGCTTATATGAAGTACAGGAAGCTGCCGATATTGTAGCCAGCGCATCTGATCAAGAAGTCAACATGATCTTCGGATCCGTTATTGACGAAGACCTTAAGGATGAAATTCTTGTAACGGTTATTGCGACAGGTTTCAGTGAAGCCGTACAGCAAAAAGCATCACGCCCTCAGCTTGGTGGTCAAATCAGACAACAGCCACAGCCACAGAAGCGTGAACGCGAAATGCCAACAAGAGAACGCGAACGTGAAAGAGAAGAAGCGCCTCATGCTGAAACGGTTAACCGTGGTTCACAGCAGAGTGGAGAAGATACATTAGATATCCCAACATTCCTGCGTAACCGAAACCGCAGAAGAGGATAATAACATCACAATTAAAAGACCGGATCCTATCGTGGATCCGGTCTTTTTTTAACTCTTCTAGCTCACTTAATCCTTATTAAAACAAGTTTCGTGCACCATTCACCCTTAATCTTTTAGCTGTACTTCTTTACTATCATCTAATTGTAGGGAAATTTCTTGGAAGCTGACAAAATAGTACCGTTTCAATCCGAAGACTCTCTGCGGCAGAGGAGCAACAGGTGAAACGGAGCACTAGCTGCCTCACCGCGCGGGCCTGGAAAATCGGAGGCGGATTTTTCAGCCATGACAAGCATAAGGCGAAGATGAAAAGAGGGCTGCCTCCACCGTCGTTCAGCTTTGACTTGTGACCTCTGGGGGCTAGTCGCCGTAGCTGGACACTGGAAAACGGAAGGAATGTCCCGGCTCACCATATTAAAACAAGAAAAAACTGAACCCTCAGCGGATTCAGTCTTTTTTTGATGTAATTTTTCCTGGTATGTTACAACATTATGACAAGATTCGTCCGGGCACTCCCTTATACTGTTCATGAATGGAGGGATCAGCCTGACACTTCACTTTGAATCACTGCTATTGCTGAATCTTATCGCAAGTTATATGGTAATCCTCACGGCCAGCTTGATTCACAGGCAAAAGATTCACTGGAAAATGTGGACGTGGCTTAGTATAGCCATCACCATTCTCCAGGCGGTTCTGATTTCGTTAGATTTCAACGAACGGATTTTTGTTATGAGTGGAATCGTGTTGTCCATCACGATCATTTCACTTTTCAGTAGAAAAAAGAGCCGTCTTTTATTTAAATCCGCCACATTATTATTTTGTACCTTCATCAGCGGATCGCTATCCATTTATTTCTCCAGCCTGTTTTACGAGGTTACAAATTATTCTTTATTTTTGCACCCATTCATTTATTTACTCGTGATCATGCTCATCTTCCTCTTTGTTTTTTGCTCCGTCAGGTATGCGAGCGCTCAAATCACACACCAGTCAGTCTGTCAGTCATATACCTACAAAGTCAGCATTAAAAATGGAAATCAACAGTGGAGCGGCTCCGGTTACCTGGACTCTGGTAATTGCCTGTCAGCACCATTTTCAATGAAGCCCGTTATTTTTGCGTCAGGACAGGTTGCAAGACAATTGTTTTCAGAAGATAGTGCTTCATTTCTTTTAAACGAAACAAAAACATGTCCAGCTGACTTATTGAATAGAATACAGTATATTCCATCCCGCTCAGTGCATCAGGTTAATCAGATCCTGACTGGGGTTACATGTGAAACGATTGAAGTTTTTTCGCCTAATGGGAACTTCGTTCTGTATGACTGTCCTGTTATTTTCCTGACAGAGAATTATTTCGTACATGATACGTGTCACTGTCTGCTAAATCCAATGCAGCTGATGAGCTGTTATCAAATCTAAGGAGTGGGTTATGTGAATATGGTTCAGGCAACTAAAAAAATTCAGCACTGGTTCGTTCAGTTATCAGGAAAACTTGGTGTTAAACCGAAGGAAATTCATTACATAGGCGGCAGTGAGGCTTTGCCATCACCCCTGGAGAGGCCGGAAGAGTCCAAGGTGCTTGCAAGACTGGCACAGGGTGATGAAGAGGCAAGGTCCATTCTGATCGAACGTAATTTAAGACTTGTTGTCTATATATCAAGAAAATTCGAAAATACAGGAATCAACCTTGAAGATCTGATCAGTATCGGGACGATCGGACTGATCAAAGCAATTAATACATTTAACATTGAAAAAAACATAAAGCTTGCAACCTATGCTTCGCGCTGTATAGAAAATGAAATTCTGATGTATTTAAGAAGAACGAGTAAATTACGTTCAGAGGTGTCCTTTGATGAACCTTTAAATACGGATTGGGATGGCAATGAACTGCTCTTATCAGATGTCATGGGGACAGAAAATGACTTGATTGCAAAGGATATCGAAGCCAAAATGGACAGGGTGTTGCTGTATCAGGCACTAACCATTCTGAATGATAAAGAAACCTTTATCATTGAATCCCGATTTGGACTGAATGGCAGAAAAGAGCATACACAAAAAGACGTAGCCGATATGATGGGTATTTCCCAGTCCTATATTTCACGGCTGGAGAAAAGAATTATCCGCAGGCTTCAGAAAGAGGTTGGCAGAATGGTTTGAACTGGTAATAAGCAATTCGCATATTTTTTCAGTCGGAGGAAATACTGAACGAGAACACACTCCCGACTGGAGGAATAGAAATGGCGCGGAAAGTTGAAATATGCGGCGTGGATACGTCCACTCTGCCCATTTACAAAAATGAAGAAATGCGGCAATACTTTTCTGCTTTTCAAAACGGGGATTCTGATGCGAGAGAAAAACTTGTGTATGGTAATCTCCGGCTCGTTCTAAGCGTGATCCAGCGGTTCAGTCATCGAAATGAGAACCCGGATGATTTGTTTCAGGTAGGCTGTATCGGCCTTTTGAAATCAATCGATAACTTTGATTTAGGTCAAAATGTACGTTTTTCCACGTATGCAGTACCGATGATCATTGGTGAAATCAGACGCCACCTAAGAGATAATAATCCGATACGGGTATCACGCTCATTGCGGGATACAGCCTATAAATCTCTTCAGGCGAAAGAAGCACTGCTTGCTGAAACCTCAAAGGAACCGTCTATAGAGGATGTTGCGAAACGGACGGGTATACCGGTTGAGGACATTGTCTTTGCGCTTGATGCGATACAGGATCCTGTTTCACTGTTTGAACCCGTCTATCAGGATGGAGGAGATGCCGTGTTTGTCATGGATCAAATTAAAGATAACAGAGTCAGTGACGAAAAATGGATTGAAGACCTTTCTATTAAAAATGGAATGGATGAGCTTGATGAAAGAGAAAGACTGATTCTGCAAAACCGCTTTTTTAACGGGAAAACCCAGATGGAAGTGGCAGAAGAAATCGGCATTTCACAAGCCCAGGTTTCCAGGCTTGAAAAAGGAGCCATCAGGCAGCTGAACAAGTTTTTTTATTGATCACCAGATACTAACTATTGATCATGAAAGACCGGTTGTCTTTTTGAAGTGACTAGCAGAAGGTAGACTTAGTCATGTCCGATACCGGGGATTGGATTCAAAAATTCTCCAACCTGACTGGCAGTACTCTGATCAGAGTACTGTCAGTCTTTTTTTGAGTTGAATGAATCTAATGATTCGTAAAGGTAAAATGATCACTTTCTGCATAGGATACAAAAAAGGGGGAGACCGATGAGAATTTCAGAATTACAGACGAAGGATGTCGTGTCCGTTACGGATGGTAAAAAGCTCGGGCCAATTTCGGATATTGAACTGAATGTACAGACCGGAAAAATTGCAGCACTGATCATTCAGTCATCAGCCAGTTGGAAAGGCTGGTTCAGCAAAGGTGGGGAATTATTGATTCCGTGGAAGGATATAGTGAAAATCGGGAATGATGTCATCCTTGTCAGAAGCAAATTGGAGGAACAACAGTGGGAGGATCAGCATTCTTAGTTCTCAAAAGAGTTTTACACGCTTTTATGGTACACTCTCTTAAGAAGAAGGATATTGAACTGCCTGCGTTGACAGGAAACAGAAGAGAGGTCTGATAGAAGTGGTTATGATTCGGACAGTTTCAGAGCGATTTTTAGAGCTCGAGGAATGGAAAAGCTTATTTCCGTCTCTGACAGCTCTTTTTTCCACCAAAAATGGCGGGACAGGCACAGGCGCTTTTCAATCATTAAATACAGGGCTGCATGTTCAAGATGATGAGCATACAGTCATTCAAAATCGCAGACTTTTAGCACAGGCAGAGGGCACGGAACTGAATATGTGGATTTTTGCTGATCAGGTGCATGGCAAAAGAGTGGTGCGTGTGAACCGCCATCACGCAGGAATGGGTGCTGAATCCTATGAAAAGTCAGTCAGAGCTGCAGATGGGTTATGGACTTTTGATAAAGGGATCCGTCTCAGTCTGGGATTTGCAGATTGTGTTCCCCTGTATTTTGTTGAACAGGATACAGGCTTTATAGGTGTTGCTCATGCAGGCTGGAAAGGGTCTGTATCCAACATTGGTGCAGAAATGATCAGTCAGGCGCGTGATGCAGGTGTGCGTCCGGAAAAAATCAGCGTATTGATTGGCCCATCTATTGGTGCATGTTGTTATATCGTGGATAATCATGTTATTCACCACATTACTCAGCCGGATATGCAGAATGTTTACCAGGAAGTATCAGATGGGCAATATAAACTTGACCTCCCTTTGTACAATAAACAGCTGCTCGTTCAGGCAGGAGTCAAAGAAGAAAACGTCATTCTTTCCGGTCTGTGTACGTCCTGCGAGGATACTTTGTTTTTTTCTCACAGACGGGATCAGGGTAAGACTGGAAGAATGTCCGCAGTGATTGGCTGGAAGGAGAACTAGTGATGTCAGTTAAAAAGAATCTAGAGCAGATTATGAACCGGATCAAAAAGGCTTCTGAGGCAGCAGGGCGCAATCCGGATGAAATAACGATCGTTGCTGTCACAAAATATGTGTCTAATGAGCGCGCTGAGGAAGCCGTCAGAGCCGGTCTGGTCCACTTGGGGGAAAACCGTCCTGAGGGTCTTGATGAAAAGAAAAAGGTCATTGTTTCTAATCAGGTAAAGTGGCATTTTATCGGGAGCCTTCAATCAAGAAAAGTAAAAAAAGTCATTAATGAAGTGGATTTTGTTCATTCACTCGATCGATTGTCGCTTGCTGAAGAAATACAAAAGCGGGCTGAGCACCCGGTTAAATGCTTTTTACAGGTAAATGTGTCAGGTGAGGAACAAAAACATGGACTTTCCCCTGAAAATGCATCAGAATTTGTCGAAGAGCTCGTAAATTATGATAAGATAAAGGTAATCGGTTTGATGACAATGGCTCCAAACACACAGGATGAAGTCGTTCTCAGGGACTGTTTCATGAATCTCAGAAAGCTGAGGGATCTTATCCAGGAGAAAAAGCTCCCAAATGTGCCCTGTACAGAGCTTTCCATGGGAATGTCCAATGACTTTGAAATTGCCATTCAAGAAGGAGCAACCTACATACGAATCGGCTCTTCGCTCGTCGGAGAATAAAGGAGGGAAACCGTGAGATGGGGATGAAAACAAAATTCAAGGATTTTTTCTTCGGTGAAGAAGAAGAATACATGGAAGAAGTAGTGGAGGATCGTCCGGAAGAATCAAATACGCGGTCGTTATCACCTTCAAAAAAATCAAATCAAAAACAGAATGTGGTCAGCCTTCAGAGCATCCAGCAGTCCTCAAAAATGGTATTAATGGAGCCGAGAATGTATGCTGAAGCTCAGGAGATTGCCGATCATTTGAAAAATCACCGTGCTGTTGTAGTCAATCTGCAGCGTATCAGCAAGGATCAGGCCAAGCGCATTGTTGATTTTCTGAGTGGAACCGTTTATGCAATCGGCGGCGATATTCAGCGTGTCGGAACAGATATATTTCTTTGCACACCGGATAATATTGAAGTGAGCGGTAATATAACCGATTTAATTCAGGAAGATTAAAGATGGGTGGGTTGTAGCTGAATGGAAACAATTTTTAGTTTGCTAATTACGTTATTACAATTTTACAGCTATGCGCTGATTATTTATATTCTGCTATCCTGGTTCCCTAATGCCAGGGAGAGTTCATTCGGTCAGATTCTCGGCAGAATATGTGAGCCTTATTTAGAGCCTTTCCGCAAGATCATCCCGCCACTCGGCATGATTGATATTTCACCGATTGTGGCGATCATAGCGCTGAACTTTGCGGGAATGGGATTAAGACAACTGTATTTTATGATTATGTAGATTTCATCTCAAGTCCGGTGCTTGCCTTCTGGCGGTACCGGGCTTTATTTGTTACAAGGAGTGAAGTGTATGTCTGTCTATCAGCATTTTCGAAAAGAGGAAAAGGATTTTATCGATCAGGTTCTCGACTGGAAAGCAGATACGGAAATGAAGTATGCACCGAAGCTGACAGACTTTCTGGATCCGAGACAGCAGTTTATTGTACAGTCACTTGCAGGACAGCAGGGAGAGGTTCAGGTTGCTTTTGAAGGTGGCGGTGATTCAGAGAGGAAAAGAGCGCTGTTTTATCCATCTTATTTCGAACCGCAATTTGAGGATTTTGAACTGTCTTTATTACAGGTCCGCTATCCTGAAAAATTTGTCACAGTTGAACATAGCGATGTACTTGGTTCACTAATGGGGCTTGGCATAAAAAGAGAAAAGCTCGGAGATATTATTTTCCCTGAGCATGGCGTTCAAATTGTCACGACAAAAGAAATGTCTTCATTTTTATCGATGAATGTCACGCAAATCGGTAAGGCGACTGTCAAAACTGAAGCCATCTCCTGGGACGAAAAAGGGACTCCTTTGGAAAAATGGGTGGAAAAGCAGGCTTTCGTTTCTTCAATGAGACTTGATACAATTACAGCATCTGCGCTGTCGATTTCAAGACAAAAAGCTCAACAGCTTATTCAAAGCGGAAGAGTGAAGGTGAATTTCAGAGTGGAAGAACGGATCGCCTTTGAGTGTGACCAGGGAGATATGGTGTCTGTCAGGAAGTTTGGACGCTTCCGGATTGGTGAACATCTCGGAACAACTAAAAAAGACAGGATCCGGACAAGCTTTTTCTATTTGGAGTAGGCCCCTTAAAAAATTCTGATAAAAAGAGGAAATGTCACACAATTCGTCGAATGATCAGTATAATGGAAAGACAACATGAATAATTTTGGAGGTGCAATGATGCCGTTATCGCCATTGGATATACATAATAAAGATTTCAGCAGAGGTTTCAGAGGATATGATGAAGATGAAGTGAATGAGTTTCTTGATCACGTGATGAGAGACTTTGAACTCGTTCTGCGTGAGAAAAAAGAGCTTGAGGAAAAGCTTTCTATGCATACAGAGCGTCTTGGGCATTTTACAACGATCGAGGAAACGCTGAACAAATCCATCGTTGTTGCACAGGAAGCAGCTGAGGAAGTAAAGCGTAACGCCAATAAGGAAGCAAAACTTATCGTGAAGGAAGCAGAAAAAAATGCAGACCGGATCGTCAATGAGTCCTTGTCAAAAGCGCGTAAGATCGCAATTGAGATTGAAGAGCTGAAAAAACAGTCAAAAGTTTTCCGTACCCGTTTTAAAATGCTGATTGAAGCACAGCTTGAACTGATCAATAACGGAGACTGGGATGAGCTGATGGAATATGACCTCGACACGACTGAACTGAAAAGACTTGAGCCGGAACCGCACGAATAATTGAATGATTGACGGATCAACAGCAGTTTGACTATAATAGGATTGTTGAAAAATGATTAAACTGATGAATACGATATACGTTGATAGGAAGAGTAATCTGATTTGAGCCGACATAAAGCGAACCGGGGAAGGTGAGAGCCCGGTGCGGACGGACAGACGAAGATCATCCTGGAGTTTCAGAGCTGAAAGTAAGTAAGCCCTGACGTGTGGCGGCGTTAACAGCTTCTTGAGTGGAAAAACAGCACTTTGTTTTTCTATAAGGGTGGTACCGCGTGATAGCATAAGGCTCTCTCGTCCCTTTTTGGGATGGGGAGTCTTTTTTGTTTTTTAAAGAAAGAGAACTGAAGGAGGAAATACAATGGAGTACAAAGATACATTACTCATGCCTAAAACAGCTTTTCCAATGAGAGGCAATCTGCCTAACCGCGAGCCTGAAATTCAGGAAAAATGGGCAGAGATGGACATTTATAAAAAGGTGCAGGAAAGAACGGCAGGAAGACCGTTATTTGTGCTGCATGACGGACCTCCGTATGCGAACGGGGACCTTCATATGGGGCACGCACTGAATAAAGTACTGAAAGATTTTATCGTACGTTATAAATCAATGAGCGGTTTTAGCGCGCCTTATGTGCCGGGCTGGGATACACACGGTCTGCCGATTGAACAGGCTCTTACAAACAAGGGTGTAAAGCGTAAAGAAATGACAGTGGCTGAATTCCGTGAAAAATGTGCGGAATATGCACTCCAGCAGATTGATAACCAGCGCTCACAGTTTAAGCGCATCGGTGTTCGTGGTGATTGGGAAAACCCGTATATTACATTGAACCCAGAGTATGAAGCACAGCAGATCCGTGTATTCGGCGATATGGCGAAAAAGGGCTACATCTACAAAGGGAAAAAGCCTGTTTACTGGTCTCCATCAAGTGAGTCAGCGCTTGCTGAAGCAGAGATTGAATACCAGGATAAGCGTTCACCTTCTATTTATGTTGCGTTTGACGTAAAGGATGGAAAAGGTGTACTGGATGCAGGTGTGAAATTTGTTATCTGGACGACAACACCTTGGACGATTCCTGCTAACCTTGCGATCGCCCTTCACCCGGATCTTGACTATGTAGTGGTGAAAGAGAACGGTGAACAATACGTGGTAGCAAAGGAACTGCTGGAAGAAGTGACTGAAAAGGTTGAGTGGACATCACCTGAGATTGTCAGCACGTATAAAGGAGCTGAGCTTGAGCATATTACGGCACAGCATCCTCTTTATGACCGTGAGAGCCTTGTCATTCTTGGTGAGCACGTCACTACTGATGCCGGAACAGGCTGCGTTCATACAGCACCTGGCCACGGGGAAGACGACTTTATTGTCGGGAAAAAATACGGACTGGATGTATTGTGTCCGGTTGATGATAAAGGTGTGTTTACTGCAGAGGCACCTGGTTTTGAAGGATTATTTTATGATACGGCGAATAAACCTATTTCTGAAAAGCTGGAAGAAGCAGGCGCACTGTTAAAACTTGAATTTTTCACACACAGCTATCCGCATGACTGGAGAACAAAAAAGCCGGTTATTTTCCGTGCAACAGCCCAGTGGTTTGCGTCGATTGATAACTTCCGTGAAGAATTGCTGCAGGCAGTAAAGGATACGAAGTGGATTCCTGCATGGGGTGAAACACGTCTGTTCAACATGGTTCGTGACCGCGGCGACTGGTGTATTTCCCGCCAGCGTGCATGGGGTGTTCCGATTCCTGTTTTTTATGCTGAAAACGGTGATGCGATTATTACGGAAGAAACGATCAGTCACGTTTCAGCACTGTTTGCTGAGCATGGGTCAAATATCTGGTTTGAAAAAGAAGCGAATGAGCTTCTGCCTGAAGGATTTACACATGAAGGCAGTCCGAACGGCCGCTTCACAAAAGAGACAGACATTATGGATGTGTGGTTTGACAGCGGATCATCCCACCAGTCTGTACTTGAGGCAAGAGAAGAGCTTCAAAGACCGGCTGATCTGTATCTTGAAGGCAGTGACCAGTATCGCGGATGGTTTAACTCTTCGCTTACAACCGGTGTTGCTGTAACTGGTAAAGCACCATATAAAGGTGTACTAAGCCACGGCTTTGCACTTGATGGAAATGGCCGCAAAATGAGTAAATCACTTGGAAATGTTGTGCTTCCATCTAAGGTAATGAATCAGCTCGGTGCAGATATTTTAAGACTGTGGGTTGCTTCCGTTGATTACCAGGCTGACGTACGTGTATCTGATCCGATTTTAAAGCAGGTTGCAGAAGTATACAGAAAGATTCGTAACACACTGCGCTTCCTTCTGGCAAACCTGGACGATTTCGAACCTGCAAAGAATGCTGTTACGTTCAATGAGCTAAGAGAAGTGGATCAGTTTATGATGGTCCGTCTGAATCAGGTTGTTAAATCCGTGAACGCTTCTTATGAAAATTATGAGTTTGCGTCGATTTACCATACAATTAATAATTTCTGTACGACAGACCTGAGCTCGTTTTATCTTGATTTTGCGAAGGATATTTTATATATCGAAGCAGCAGATCACAAGGATCGCCGTGCGATGCAGACGGTAATGTATGAGTCACTTGTATCTCTTGTGAAGCTGTTGTCTCCAATTCTTTCTCATACTGCGGATGAGGTTTGGGCGTTCATTCCGGGTGTGGAAGAGGAGAGTGTTCAGCTGACAGATATGCCTGTAGCTGAGACGTTTGAAAATGAAAAAGCACTGCTTGATAAGTGGAACGCGTTCCTTGATGTGCGTGATGATGTATTGAAGGCGCTTGAGGAAGCGAGAAATGCGAAGCTGATCGGTAAATCACTGTCAGCGAAAGTGACGCTTTATGCAGATGATAAGACGCATGCTTTGTTGTCGTCAGTAAGTGAAGATTTAAAGCAGCTGTTTATTGTGTCTGATTTTGAATTGAAGGGTGCTGAAGGAGCTCCTTCAGAAGCGCTTCAATTTGAGGGACATAAAGTGGCTGTTGAGAAGGCGGAAGGAGAGACGTGTGACCGCTGCTGGACGGTTTCAACTGAGGTTGGACAGGACAGTGATCACCCGTCACTTTGCCCGCGCTGTGCAGGTGTTGTGAAGGAGCATTATGCTCACTTGACTGCAGAATAATGAACTAGTGAAAAAGCTGCCTGCTGGATCAGGCAGCTTTTTCTTTGCGGGTTTTACGGGACCGTTTTAGGAGAAGGGCTGTTACCTGATCCGATTTTGACTGATCTCACAAAAGAGCATGAGCAGGCAGGGGAAAGCGAGCTTTCCCTCGCCTGCTCATGCTCTTTTGTGACTTTTCAGGCTCCGCCTGAAAAGCGGTTCAAACGGACGTTTGAACCGGATCAGTCAAAATCTTTGTCAGAGTTAGAAATCTTTCTCACGTGGTTATGCCTGCGGCGTTGAATTGTGCTACAATACGTTAAGGGTTTGCAACGAGAATACGGAGGTAAACAAGTGATCTATTATTTGCTGGCTTTATTCATTATCGCAGTGGATCAGCTGACGAAGTTTCTGGTGGTCCGGAATATGGAGGTTGGGGAGTCCATTAATGTAGTGGATGGATTCTTTTATTTGACGTCTCACCGTAACACAGGGGCTGCCTGGGGGATGCTTGAGGGACAGATGTGGCTGTTTTATATTGTCACTTTAATTGTGATCGGCGGCATTCTTTATTATTTTCACAAGCATGCAAAAGGGAATGTCCTGTTCAGTGTCAGTTTAATGATTTTACTTGGTGGAGCGATCGGGAATTTTATTGACCGGATCTTCAGACAGGAAGTTGTGGATTTTCTTCAGCTTACGATCTTTAATTTTATTTTCAACATTGCAGATGCCGCTCTTACAATTGGAGTAGTATTGCTCTTCGTCCAGATGATTGTCGAAGAAGTGCAGGAAAAGAGGAAGAAAAATGGAAAGCATTCAACACTTAATACAGGAAAATGAACAAGGCAAACGCCTTGATGCTGTTCTGGCAGGACTTGAAGGTGACTGGTCAAGAACGCAGGTACAGCAATGGATCAAAGAAGGTAACGTGACCGTAAACGGTTCTAAAACGAAACCTAATTATAAAGCGGTTCAAGGTGATGAAATCACCATTGAGATTCCCGACCCGGAACCACTTGACATTGAAGCCGAAGAAATGAACCTTGATATTTATTATGAGGACAAAGATGTTCTTGTCGTGAATAAGCCGAAAGGGATGGTTGTTCATCCTGCTCCGGGTCATCTTTCCGGCACACTAGTGAACGGACTGATGGCTCATTGTAAGGACCTTTCGGGCATTAATGGCGTTTTGCGTCCGGGGATTGTACACCGGATTGATAAGGATACTTCAGGTCTTTTAATGGTTGCCAAAAACGATGCTGCCCATGAAAAGCTTGTTCAGCAGCTCGTCGATAAAACCGTTACAAGAAAATATCAGGCAGTCGTGCATGGATTAATTCCGCACGAATACGGAACGATTGATGCGCCGATTGGCCGGGATACGAAGGATCGCCAAAGCATGGCAGTTGTAGATCAGGGAAAAAAAGCGGTGACACATTTCAGAGTACTGGACCGTTTCAAGGAGTTCACACACGTTGAATGTGAGCTTGAAACAGGCAGAACGCACCAGATCCGCGTTCACTTGAAATATATCGGTTTTCCTCTTGCAGGAGATCCGAAATACGGACCAAGAAAAACGCCTGATCTGAATGGACAGGCTCTACATGCCGGTGTACTTGGATTTATTCACCCGGCAACGGATGAATACATGGAATTTTCATGCCCGCCGCCGGAAAGTTTCAGCACATTTGTCGACATGCTTAAAAATGACCGTTGACTTTTGCGGTTGATCCCGATACAATGAGAACAACTTAATGAGCGAAACCTTTAATCCGGTCCAGAGAGGCAGGGAAGGATATGATTTGACGGCTATTTCAATACCCGTCTGCCCTTCCGTGTACTTTGGCGGAGGGGTTTTTTTGTGAAAGGAATGGTCAGATGCAGGAAACAGTCGTCATGGATGAGCAGATGATGAAGCGGGCACTTACAAGAATTGCCCACGAAATCATCGAGCGGAATAAAGGGGTGGAAAACTGCGTGCTGATCGGAATCAAAACGCGCGGTATTCATCTTGCAGAGCGTCTAAAAGAGAGAATCGAAGCGATTGAAAGTGTAACGGTTCCAGTCGGAGAGCTGGACATTACGATGTATCGTGACGATCTTGAAAAGAAACACGGAACGGGTGAACCGGTTGTTCATAATAAAGAGCTGTCATTGCAGGTGACGGATAAAAAAGTCATTGTCGTTGATGATGTTCTTTATACGGGCAGGACAGTGAGAGCGGCGATGGATGCCATTATGGATAACGGCCGTCCGACTCAGATTCAGCTGGCTGTCCTGATCGACAGGGGACATCGCGAGCTGCCGATCAGAGCGGATTTTGTAGGGAAAAATATTCCGACCTCCAGTGAGGAAAAAATCCGTGTCGAGCTGAAAGAAACCGACAAAAATGAACAGGTAACGATTTATAAGTAACATCCTTTAATGCAGTCCAGAGAGGCTGGCAAAGGAGAATACATGAGGACAAGTATGTCTTCCTGTGCCTCTTTGCCATGCCTGGCAAAGAGGTTTTTTAATAGGAGGAATCAAAAATGGAAAACACTGAAAGAGTAAAACCGGTACTTGATGTTGAGGAAAAACCGAAGTTGGATCAATGGCTGACATTAAGCCTGCAGCACCTATTCGCCATGTTTGGCGCAACGGTTCTAGTCCCGATGCTTGTCGGACTGAGCCCGGCTGTCGCACTGATCTCAAGCGGACTCGGAACGCTTGCTTATCTTCTGATTACGAAAGGACAGATTCCTGCTTATCTCGGATCATCCTTCGCTTTTATTGTGCCGATTATAACAGCTACACAGCTTGGTGGTCCCGGAGCCGCGATGCTCGGTGCCTTTTTCGCAGGGCTTGCCTACGGACTTGTCGCCTTACTCATCTATAAATTCGGCGTCAGCTGGTTAATGAGAATTCTTCCTCCTGTTGTGGTGGGGCCGGTTATTATCGTCATCGGACTTGGGCTTGCTGGAACTGCTGTCAATATGGCCATGTACGAAAATCCGCTCGCTGAAAACCCTGCAGACTTCGTTTACAGCGGCACGCATATTGCTGTTGCGCTGATTACACTCGCGATTACAGTGATCGCATCGATTTACTTTAAAAAGATTTTCGGTTTGATCCCAATTTTGATCGGGATCTCAGGAGGTTATATCGCAGCGCTTTTTGCAGGGCTTGTAGACTTTCAGCAGGTAATAGATGCGCCGTGGTTTGCGGTACCTGATCTGTTTATCCCATTTGTTGATTACACACCAGCATTTTCGTGGACCGGCATCATCATCATGGTGCCAATCGCGATCGTGACGCTGTCCGAGCATACAGGGCATCAGATGGTCGTCAGTAAAGTGGTAGGAAGAAACTTTCTTGAGAAGCCGGGTCTTCACCGTTCGATTCTCGGTGATGGTGTTGCAACGATGATCGCTGCGATGATTGGTGGTCCGCCAAACACGACATACGGTGAAAACATCGGCGTGCTTGCGATTACGAGAATCTTCAGTGTGTTTGTTATCGGAGGAGCGGCAGTCCTGGCCATCCTGTTCGGTTTCGTCGGTAAAATCTCTGCACTGATCAGCTCGATACCGACACCGGTAATGGGCGGGGTATCGATCCTGCTGTTCGGTATCATCGCATCAAGCGGTCTGCGTATGCTGATCGAAGCAAAGGTGGACTTCTCCCATAAAAGAAATCTGATTATCGCATCTGTGATCATGATTATCGGAGTAGGCGGAGCTTACGTGCAATTTACAGAAACATTCGTCCTCCCGGGCATGGCGCTTGCTGCCATCATCGGGATCGCACTTAACCTCATTCTGCCTGGCAGAAGAAAAGAAGAAGAAACATTGTTTAACGAAAAGAATAAAGCTGCTTAAATCCTTTTAAATGAAGTCCAGAGAGGCTTTCAAAGGGGTTTTGACGGGATCCGTCTGTCTAAAACCGCCTTCTGAAAGCATAGAAGGCGGTTTTTTCATACTCAAATCAAGAAGGAGAGGATCAGAATGCATTTTTTAACCATGGACGAGCTATCAGTTGAGGATATTTTTGAGGTGATCCAGCAGGCACAGGTGCTGAAACATGAGAAGCCGATTCCAATGCCTGAAAAATATGCAGTGAACCTGTTTTTTGAAAACAGCACGCGAACAAAGTGCAGCTTTGAAATGGCACAAAAAAAGCTTGGAATGAACGTCCTTTCCTTTGACCCGGGCACTGCCTCGGTTCATAAAGGTGAATCCCTTTACGATACAGTCAAGACGCTTGAAGCAATCGGGGTGGATGTAGCGGTCATCCGTCACAGTGAAGAACGTTACTTTGATGCACTGAAAGATCAAGTCTCCATTTCTTTAATCAATGGTGGAGACGGCATGGGGCATCATCCTTCGCAGTGCATGCTTGATCTTCTGACGATCTATCAGGAATTCGGAACGTTTGAAGGCGTGAAAGTGACCATTGCCGGTGATATCCGGCACAGTCGTGTAGCGAGGTCCAACACCTTTGCTTTAAAAAGGCTTGGAGCGGATGTGAACTTTACAGGGCCTGAACAGTGGAGAGATCCTGAGATGCCGGATGTTCCCTTTATTCCGATGGATGAAGCCGTTAAAACGAGTGATGCGCTTATGCTGCTTCGGGTTCAGCATGAACGGCACACATTTGGTGAGTCCTTTACAAAAGAGAAGTATCATCAGGAATTCGGTCTGACGGTGGAGCGCGAAAAGAGAATGAAGCATAAAAGCATTATTCTCCATCCGGCACCAGTGAATCGGGGCGTTGAGATTGCTGATGAGCTCGTAGAATGTTCGCGCTCCCGTATTTTCAAACAGATGGAAAATGGCGTGCCAACGAGAATGGCGATGCTGCAATACGTACTTTTAAAACGGGAGGAATTAAAACATGAGCTTATTCATTAAAGGGGCAAACGTATTTAAAAAAGGCGTAACAGATGTCAGGATCTCAGAAGGAACGATTACAGAAACCGGTTCGTTAACGCCATTACATAATGAACAGGTCATCGACGCAGGTGGATTGTATCTTGCACCGGGATTTGTGGATGTACACGTACATCTCAGAGAGCCTGGCGGGGAGAAAAAAGAAACGATCAAAACAGGGACGCTGGCTGCAGCAAAAGGCGGTTATACCACTGTCTGTGCCATGCCAAATACGCGGCCGGTCCCCGATGACCTTGAAACACTGCAAAACATACAGGAAAAAATCAATCAGGATTCATGTATCACGGTCCTGCCTTACGCGGCCATTACGACCAATCAGGCAGGTAAAGAACTGACAGATATGGATGCACTGGCACAAGCGGGAGCCTTTGCTTTCACAGACGATGGGGTAGGGGTACAGAGTGCCGATCAGATGTTAAAGGCGATGCAAAAAGCAGCTTCACTCAATAAAGCAATCGTTGCGCACTGTGAGGATAATACACTGATTCATGGTGGATGCATGCATGAAGGAGAGAAATCAAAAGAGCTTGGACTGCCGGGTATCCCATCCGTTTGTGAGTCCGTTCAGATTGCGCGGGATGTGCTGCTGGCCGAAGCAACTGGTTGTCACTATCACGTCTGTCACGTTTCTACAAAGGAATCAGTGCGTGTCATCCGCGATGCCAAGAAGGCAGGCATTCACGTGACGGCAGAAGTCACGCCACACCATCTTTTATTAAATGAACACGATATTCCGGGTGATCATGCGGACTTTAAGATGAACCCGCCGCTCAGGTCTAAAGCGGATCAGCAAGCGTTAATAGAGGGACTCGAAGATGGAACGATTGATTTCATTGCAACAGATCATGCCCCTCATACAGCAGAAGAGAAGAAAGAAGGCATGCTCCGGGCGCCGTTTGGTATTTCAGGAATTGAGACGGCGTTCCCGCTCCTCTATACGGCATTCGTTCAAACGGGGAAATGGACGCTTGAGCAGCTGATTGAGTGGCTCGCAGTAAAGCCTTCTGAAGTGTTCAGTCTCGGGGCCGGGCGCCTTCAGCAGGACAGTGTGGCCGATCTGGTACTGCTTGATTGCGGGAAAGAACATGTGATCGAACGCAGCGAATTTCTGTCAAAAGGAAAAAACACACCGTTTCATGGACAAAAGGTAACAGGAAAACCGGTGATGACGATCAAAAGCGGAACAATTGTCTTTCAGGAGGTTAAATAAATGAAAAAGATTCTTGTACTTGAAGATGGTTCAGTATTTAACGGAAAAGGATTTGGCGCAACAGAAGAAACGTCAGGTGAAGTCGTATTTAATACAGGGATGACAGGCTATCAGGAGATTTTATCGGATCCATCTTACTGCGGTCAGATGGTGGTGCTTACGTATCCGTTGATTGGCAACTACGGCATCAACCGGGATGACTTTGAATCCATTCATCCATTTATTAAAGCGCTGATCGTAAGAGAGGAATGTGACCTTCCATCGAATTTCCGCAGTGAAGCAAGCATTGACGAACTGTTAAAGGAAAAAAAGATTCCCGGACTTTCAGGGGTTGATACGAGAAGGCTGACACGTCTTCTGCGCAGTCACGGAACGATGAAAGGAAAGATCTGTCCGGCTGAAACGGATGTTGAAAAGGTTGTGCAGGAGTTAAAAGCAACATCATTTCCAGTGAATCAGGTGGAACAAGTATCAACGAAGTCACCTTATCCGAGTCCTGGAAGAGGAAACCGCGTCGTGGTGATTGATTACGGAATGAAGCACGGTATTCTTCGTGAACTCAATAAACGTCAGTGTGACGTCATCGTCGTTCCTTACCATACGACGGCAAAAGAGATCTTGCACCTTAATCCTGACGGTGTGGTCCTGTCGAACGGGCCGGGGGATCCAAAATCGGTGCCAGAATCAACGGAAACGGTGAGAAATCTCATTGGAAAAGTGCCGATTTTCGGCATCTGTCTCGGTCATCAGCTGTTAGCACTGGCTGGGGGTGCGGACACATTTAAGCTGACATTCGGTCACCGCGGATCCAACCATCCGGTTAAGGAGCTGTCTACAGGGAAAGTCGCCATTACGGCACAGAATCACGGCTATGCAGTGGATGAGAAATCTCTTGAAGGAACTGCACTGCAGGTTACGCACAAAGCATTAAATGACGGTACTGTTGAAGGGATTGCACACGAAAATGGACTCGCTTTTTCCGTCCAGTATCATCCGGAAGCAGCACCGGGTCCTGAAGATGCGAACGAATTATTTGACCGGTTTCTTGCACTGATGAGTGAAACAGCGAAGGGGGATATGCAGCATGCCTAAACGTACAGATATTAAAACCATTCTTGTGATCGGTTCAGGTCCGATCGTCATTGGTCAGGCAGCAGAATTTGATTACGCAGGCACACAGGCGTGTCTTGCCCTGAAAGAAGAAGGCTACCGGGTTGTTCTTGTCAACTCAAACCCTGCCACAATTATGACCGATACGGAAATTGCAGATAAAGTATACATGGAGCCCCTGACGGTTGAATTCATTTCAAGAATCATCCGTATGGAGCGCCCTGATGCGCTGCTGCCAACACTTGGCGGTCAAACAGCGCTGAACCTTGCCGTAGAGCTTTCAGAAAGCAGCATTCTGGATGAATGTCAGGTTGAAATATTAGGTACGAAACTTTCGGCGATCCAGCAGGCGGAGGATCGTGATCTGTTCCGCAATCTCATGAATGAATTGAACGAGCCGGTACCTCAAAGTGAAATCATTCATAACCTTGAAGAAGCGTTTGCTTTTGTCAAAGAGATCGGATACCCGGTTATCGTGCGTCCTGCCTTTACCCTTGGCGGTACGGGCGGCGGAATTTGCCATGATGATCAGGAACTCATTGAAATCGTGTCATCAGGCTTAAAATACAGTCCGGTTACCCAGTGTCTGCTTGAGAAAAGCATTGCAGGCTTCAAGGAAATCGAATATGAAGTGATGCGCGATAAGGATGACCATGCAATCGTTGTGTGTAACATGGAGAATATTGATCCGGTCGGTATTCACACAGGTGATTCAATCGTTGTTGCCCCTTCCCAGACGCTGAGCGACCGGGAGTATCAGATGCTTCGAGACTGTTCACTGAAAATCATTCGTGCACTAGGGATTGAAGGAGGCTGTAACGTACAGCTTGCACTTGATCCGGACAGCTTTCAGTACTACATCATTGAAGTAAATCCCCGTGTCAGCCGCTCATCAGCACTTGCTTCAAAGGCAACCGGTTATCCGATTGCCAAGCTCGCAGCTAAAATTGCAGTCGGCCTGACGCTCGATGAAATGATTAACCCGGTGACCGGCAGCTCGTACGCCTGCTTTGAACCTGCACTCGATTACGTAGTCACTAAAATTCCGAGATGGCCTTTTGATAAATTCGAATCAGCCAAACGAAATCTTGGCACTCAGATGAAGGCGACAGGTGAAGTAATGGCTATTGGACGCAGCATTGAGGAATCTCTGCTAAAAGCAGTCCGCTCCCTTGAAAATGATGTGTATCATCTTGAAATCGGCACACACGAACCAGCGTGGATTGAGAGACGAATCAGGAAGGCTGGAGATGAACGTCTGTTTTATATCGGTGAAGCACTCAGAATGGGTGTGACCGTTGAAGAGATTCACGACTGGAGCAAAATTGATCTTTTCTTCCTGAATAAAATGCACAAAATCGTTCAATTTGAAAAAGAACTGGCTGCCAGTCAGTCCGATGAAACACTCTATGAAGCGAAGAGAATGGGCTTCAGTGATAAAACCATTGCAACAAGCTGGAACACGACAGAGCTTGATATTTATGAAAGACGAAAGCAGGCAGGCATCATCCCTGTTTATAAAATGGTGGACACGTGTGCAGCAGAATTTGAATCTTCCACACCGTATTTTTACGGTACGTATGAAGAGGAAAATGAATCTGTCGTGAGCGACCGCAAAAAGGTGATCGTGCTTGGATCCGGTCCGATCCGTATCGGTCAGGGCGTGGAGTTTGATTATGCAACGGTACACTCTGTGTGGGCCATCAAGGAAGCCGGCTATGAAGCAATTGTTATCAATAGTAACCCTGAGACGGTTTCTACAGACTTTTCCATTTCAGATAAGCTGTATTTTGAACCGCTGACGCTAGAGGATGTCATGCATATTATCGACCTTGAAAAGCCTGAAGGGGTAGTCGTTCAGTTCGGAGGACAAACGGCCATTAATTTAGCTGACGGCCTTGCTGAAAGAGGGGTTAAAATCCTCGGAACTTCACTTGAAGATCTGGACCGCGCAGAAAACCGTGACCAGTTTGAAAAGACCTTAAAGAAGTTAGGCATCCCGCAGCCTGAAGGACAGACGGCCGTATCAGAGGAAGAAGCGGTATCGATTGCCAACAGAATCGGCTATCCGGTGCTCGTTCGTCCATCATACGTGCTGGGTGGCAGAGCGATGGAAATAGTCTATCAGGAGCAGGAGCTGCGTCAGTATATGACGAGTGCGGTAAAGGCAAGCCCGGAGCATCCTGTGCTAATTGATCGTTACCTGACAGGAAAAGAAATTGAAGTGGACGCGATCTGTGATGGTGAGAATGTGCTGATCCCGGGCATTATGGAACATATTGAACGTGCTGGTGTTCACTCAGGAGACTCCATTGCCGTGTATCCGCCGCAGACGCTGACAGCTGATCAGATGACAACCCTCGAAGACTATACAGTCCGTCTGGCAAAAGGACTGAACATTAAAGGTCTGATCAACATTCAATATGTCATTTCAAAAGGCGAAGTGTATGTGCTCGAAGTCAACCCAAGATCGAGCCGTACCGTGCCGTTTATGAGTAAAATCACAGGCGTGCCAATGGCGAACATTGCAACGAAAGCCATTCTTGGTGAATCCGTCACATCATTCGGCTTTGGAACAGGGCTGCTCGATCCGGTGAATGGTGTGTATGTAAAAGTACCTGTCTTCTCATTTGCCAAGCTGAAGCGTGTCGATATTACGCTCGGACCGGAAATGAAGTCAACCGGTGAAGTCATCGGTAAAGATGAGACGCTTGAAAAAGCCCTCTATAAAGGATTGACAGCAGCCGGTATGAACATCCGTCATTACGGGTCTGTACTCATGACGGTTGCCAATAAAGATAAAGAGGCTGCGGCGGCACTCGGCCAGCGTTTTCACCAGCTTGGCTATCACATTCTCGCAACGGAAGGGACAGCTGCTGTGTTGAACGAGGCAGGCATTCCGAATGAAACAATCAGTAAAATCGGAGAAAGTGGCAAAACACTGATCGACGGGATCCAGTCAGGTGAAATTCAGCTGGTCATCAATACACTGACAAAAGGCAAACAGCCGGCGCGTGACGGCTTCAGAATCCGTCGTGAATCGGTAGAAAACGGAATTCCATGCCTGACTTCACTCGATACGGCAGAAGCCATGCTGAGCGTGCTTGAGTCTATGAATTTTACGATGAAGCCAATGAATAAAACAGGGAAAAAGGCGGCACTCGTATGATCAGAGAGCAGATGAAGGTGCTCGGTAATAAAAAGCTCGCTCATCAAATATACGAAATGACGTTATCGGGTCAGCTTGTGAGTCTGATCAGGACGCCTGGACAGTTTGTTCATATTAAGACCTCATCCGGAAATGATCCGCTTTTACGCAGACCGATCAGTATTTCTTCGTACGATCAGAAAGAAAATACGATGACAGTGATTTACCGCGCATCAGGGCTTGGCACGAAACAGATGGCTGAAAGTCCTTATGACACGATTGATGTACTCGGTCCACTCGGATCCGGATACCCGGTAAATGAAGAGGTGAAAGGAAAATCGATGCTGCTGATTGGCGGGGGCATCGGTGTTCCGCCACTGTACGAACTATCTAAACAGCTGATTAAAAATGGAGCAACGGTCACACATGTCCTTGGTTTTGAATCAGCTCAGTCAGTGTTTTATGAAAATGAATTCAGCCGGCTTGGTGAAACGTTTATCGCAACAGCTGACGGGTCCCATGGTGAAAAGGGATTTGTGACAAATGTAATTGAACAGCACGCTCTGTCAGATTCAGCCGCTTTTTACGCATGCGGCCCGGTGCCAATGCTTGCTGCTGTTGAAGAACAGCTTGCTCATCTCCCAGGCTTTGTCTCGATGGAGCAGCGTATGGGATGCGGCGTTGGTGCCTGTCTGGCCTGCGTGTGCGAAGTGCATGATCCTGATATTCCTTACAAAAAAGTGTGTACAGACGGACCTGTTTTCAGGAAGGGAGAGCTGATTTATGGATAGATTATCCTTATCGCTGCCGGGATTATCTTTAAAAAACCCCATCATGCCGGCATCAGGATGCTTCGGGTTTGGCCGGGAATACAGTCAGTTTTATGATCTCAGTGAATTAGGTTCGATCATGATTAAAGCGACGACCCCTCATCCGAGAGCAGGGAATCCGGTGCCGCGCGTAGCTGAGACTTCCTCAGGCATGCTGAATGCCATCGGACTGCAAAATCCCGGACTTGAAAAAGTCATGGAGACGGAATTGCCATGGCTTGAACAGTTTGACCTTCCGATCATCGCGAATATCGCGGGATCGGAAGCAGAGGATTATATAAAAGTGGCTGAAAAAATTTCCACAGCGAAAAACGTGGCAGCTCTAGAATTAAATATCTCCTGTCCGAATGTCAAAGAAGGGGGCATTGCATTTGGAACGGATCCTGATACTGCCAGAAATCTGACCGCAAGGGTTAAAGAAGTATCCCGGGTTCCTGTATATGTAAAGCTTTCTCCTAATGTAACGAGTATCACAGAAATGGCCAAAGCATGTGAAGAAGGCGGAGCGGATGGTTTAACGATGATCAATACGCTCGTTGGCATGAGGCTCGATCATAAAACGGGAAAGCCCGTTATTGCTAACAAAACAGGAGGACTGTCAGGACCGGCGATTAAGCCTGTTGCGCTCCGGATGGTGTACGAGGTCAGCCAGCAGACATCCCTTCCGATCATTGCGATGGGCGGCATCAGTTCAGCCTGGGACGTCATTGATTTTATCTCTGCAGGAGCAAGTGCAGCGGCTGTCGGTACGGCTAATTTTGTTAATCCGTTCGTCTGTCAGGAGATTATCCATGAGCTGCCGGCCATCCTCGATGAACTCGGGGCAGACCATATACTTGATTTAAGAGGAAGGAGCTGGATGAGACATGGAGAAGCAGCCGGTCATCGCGCTTGATTTTGCAAAATTTCAGGAAGCAGAGCACTTTTTGAATCAGTTTTCAGAACCGTTATATGTAAAAGTTGGAATGGAGCTGTTTTACCAAAATGGCCCTTCCATGCTGTATCAGCTGAAGGAAAAAGGACACCGCATTTTTCTTGATCTTAAGCTTCATGATATCCCGACAACCGTCCGCAAAGCGATGAAAGGGCTCGCTTCACTTGAAGTGGATCTCGTCAATGTGCATGCTGCAGGCGGACAGGCGATGATGGAAGCTGCTCTAGAGGGGCTGGCCCAGGGAGCCTCCGGTGTTAAAAGGCCTTCGATCATTGCAGTCACACAGCTGACATCAACGTCAGAGCATCAGATGAGAAATGAACAAAACATTCAGAGTACCTTGATGGAATCCGTGGTTCACTATGCAGAGCTTGCTGCGAAGTCAGGTCTGGACGGGGTCGTTTGTTCCCCGCATGAGTGCCAGGCAATCAAATTGTCAGTCGGTGACCCCTTTATCAGATTGACACCAGGTATCAGACTGTCCGGTGGAGATCTTCATGATCAGGTACGCACGTCAACACCAAAGGATGCAAATAAGCTTGGATCGACTGCGATCGTTGTTGGAAGAGCCATCACACAAAGTTTGGATCCGGTAAAAGCCTATAACGATATAAAAAATGAATGGAGCGGTCTGGAATGAATCGAAAACTTGCACAAATGTTACTTGAGATTAAAGCTGTAGAACTGCGTCCAAACGATCCATTCACCTGGGCGTCAGGTATCAAGTCCCCGATTTATTGTGACAATCGACTGACCATGTCTCATCCTGAAGTGAGATCTTATGCAGCTGATCTGTTCAAGGAACTGATCGAACAAAAGTTTCCTGATGCAGGTGTTATCGCGGGTACTGCAACAGCAGGAATCCCGCATGCAGCCTGGGTCAGTGAAAAAATGGGTCTACCGATGAACTATATCCGCTCATCTGCCAAAAAACATGGCAAAGGAAATCAGATCGAAGGCAAAGTGCTGACAGCTGAAAAAGCCGTCGTCATAGAAGATCTGATCTCAACAGGCGGAAGCAGCTTGGAAGCCGTTCAGGCACTGCAAGAAGCAGGAGTGGAAGTAGCCGGCGTTGTGAGTCTGTTTACATATGGTTTTAAAAAAGCGAAGGACAACTTTGAATCAGCCGGTGTACCGTATTTCTCGCTGACGAATTTTGATACATTAATTGAAGAGGCGGTTGATGGCGGTTACATAGAGAAAATCAGTGCTGAATCTTTGAGGGAATGGAAAGATCAGTTTTAGAGGATCGGGTGGTTAGTTGGTCACAGTGAATCAACCAGTGATATTAAACAGGATTTGAGTTCGTGGAGTTTATTTAATTGCATCGAAATAACTAAGATGACCTTTGATGAAAATTCAAAAGGTTATAAATGTAGCTCCTTCTCTTCTGGTATTAATCGAAAGTGTCAGAACGTTATTATTCCAAAGCGGAGATTCATTTAATCGAATGGAAGGAAAAAACTGAATGCATAGGGAACTTATTCATGTACCAGATGAGATAAGGGAGAGGAAACGATGAGCAAATCATTTATTGATCAAGTGCATTATATTAGAATTCCTGTAAAAGATTTAGACCGGTCTGCACAATGGTATGAAGATATACTTGGCTTTCAATTGCTGAATATTACCGGAGAACGCGCCGTTTTAAAAGTAAATGAAGGACCGTTTTTAGTGATCTTAATTCCATCAGAGGATGAAACATTTGCTCATTTTACAATAGACAATAGACAGGAATTTAGCATTGGTTTTACAAGTCCGGAATTATTTGAATTTCATCAGCATTTACTTGATCATCAAGTAAAGACTGATGATATAAAAGAAGATCATGGCCATTCTTTTTTCCATTTTTACGACCCGAATGGTAATAAACTGCAAGTACACTGGTGAATTAAAATACCGCTCTTATGTGGTTAACAGGTGTATGACAGAAATAAAAAAAGGAACGTCTAAATCGGACGTTCCCTTTCTTATGAGATAAAATCTTACTATTTGCCTGATCCGCTGTAAAAAATGGTGCATACTTGTCGTGAAAACAGGATTTCTTCCTGTTTTTACTTTTTCTTTAAACGCCTGATCAGTTCATCTTCAGGCGTTACATAGACCGTTTCCTGCTGTTCGTAGATCACATACCCGGGTTTTGACCCGTTAGGCTTTTTTACATGGCGGATTTTGGTGAAATCAACCGGAACGGAGCTTGAGGCACGTGCTTTACTGAAATATGCTGCAATCGCTGCGGCTTCCAGAATGGTTTTTTCTTGCGGCTCTTTATCGCGGATAACCACATGTGACCCCGGTATATCCTTTGTATGCAGCCAGATTTCATCTCTGCCTGCTACTTTATTTGTCAGGTAATCATTTTGTTTATTATTTTTTCCGACAAGAATCAGCGTGCCATCTGAAGACATGTATTCTTCAAGAACCGGTTTAACCGGCTTTTGTTTTTTCTTATTATTTTTTTTAGCTTTCAGATAACCTTCTTCTGCAAGCTCTTCGCGGATCTCTTCAAGGTCTGAAGGGGATGCAGAGTCGAGCTGCTGAATGAGCTGGTCAAAGTAAACGATCTCTTTTTCTGCTAGACTGATCTGCTCTCTGACAATATCCACTGAATTTTTAGCCTTCTGGTATTTCGTAAAGTACCGCTGGGCATTTTCAGATGGTGATTTTCGCGGGTCGAGTGGAATGGTAATCTGAGGAGCATCTGCTTCATAGTAATTCAGAACCTCTATCTCCTTCATTCCTTTTTTAATCCCGTAAATGTTGGCCGTGACGAGTTCACCAAGCAGCTTGTATTTCTCAGCTTCTGCAGCCTGATCAAGTGTTTTAGCGAGCTTCTTTATTTTCAGCTCATTTTTTTCTTTTTCATTTTTTATGAAACGCTCAAGGTCATGACCCTGCTGTCTGACCCGGTCGCGTTCCGCTTTACCGAAATAATACCGGTCGAGAAGCTGGCCGAGTGTGTCAAATGAGTCCACAGATTGATCCTTCAGGTGGTCAAGCGGCATCAGATAAAAGTAATCCTTCCCATCAGCCTGAATAAAAGCAGGTTCATAACGGTGTGAGCGGAATGCTTCGATGACCTCGCTGAATGCGTTATACAATCCCTCGCGTGTCGACAGCCCTGCACGGTGAGTAACTTCCTTTGCAAGTAGTGGAGAGAATCCTGCGAACTGCTGAACAATCTGTTTATCCAACCGGCCCGCATTCCAGTCAAGTGCCCTCAGAAACTGATCTTCCGTGACGTCAAATGGGTTTAACTTTCCCTGTTCAGGAGGCCATTGAAGAGGGGAGCCGGGCATAATGGTTCTTGCGCGGTTAACGGATGGATTCAAATGCTTAATACTGTCTAGAATCATATTCCGTTCTTTATCAACGAGAATAATATTGGAGTGACGTCCCATGATCTCGACAATGAGCTGTTTGTAGGAAATATCCCCGATTTCGTTCCGTCCCTTTACTTCTATTAAAATAATACGTTCCATTTCCTTTTGTTCAATCGATTCGATAATCGCTCCCTCGAGATGTTTTCGTAACAGCATGCAAAACATTGGCGGTGTCGAAGGGTTGTCGTATTGCTCTTCTGTCAGCTGAATCCGTGAATAAGAAGGGTGAGCGGATAATAATAATTTATGATTTTTTCCTTTTGCACGAATGACAAAGATCAATTCGTTTTCATACGGCTGATGGATCCGGCTGATTCTTCCTCCATCTAGCTTTTCTTTTAATTCATGGGCAGTTGCCCTGGTAAACATTCCGTCAAAAGACATTGTAATCCCTCTTTTCACTTTCTCGTGTTTCCGTTTCATCTTATCATCTTTTTCCTGCTGCTGTATGCTATAATGAATAACATCTATTTCGAATAAGCAGGTGAACGGCATTATGGTAACAAGTATGACCGGATTTGGACGCGGAACAGCCGGGCATGACAGCCTGGAAGTAACAGTTGAAATTAAATCAGTCAATCACCGCTTTCAGGAATGTTCTGTAAAGATCCCGCGACTGTATTCAGGAATTGAGGATCGGATTAAAAAAATGATTGGCTCCACCATTAAACGCGGAAAAGTGGACGTCTATGTCTCTTTCGAAGGGTTAAGAAGCGGTAGCCATGAATTGTCGGTAGACTGGGCGCTGTTGGATTCTTTTGCCGCTTTTGCAGAAGAAGCGAAAAAAAGGTACAATCTTCAGGATGAACTAAAGCTTGAGCATTTGTTTCAGCAATCAGAGCTGTTTTCAGTTACTGAAAAAAAAGAATCAGTGAATGAAACGGAAGATATTATTCTGCAGGCAGCTGCACAAGCATCTGCAAAGCTCTCTGTTATGAGACAAAATGAGGGAAAAGAACTTGAAAAGGATTTGCGTTTTCAAGTACAATCATTAAGGCAAATTGCAGATGAAGCAAAAAATAAATGTCCTGCTGTTTCCCGGAAGTATAAAGATCGCCTTGAGAAAAAAATGCGTGAATATACGAATGGTGAAATTGACGAAAGTAAGCTGCTTACAGAAGTAGCTGTTTTTTCTGAGAAGGCGGATATGACTGAAGAGTTCACGAGACTGATCAGTCATCTATCACAGTTTGAGCAGGCGCTTGAAAAGAATGAACCGATTGGCAGGCGGCTGGATTTTCTGACCCAGGAAATGAACCGTGAAATCAATACGATCGGATCAAAAGCGAATGATGAAACCATTGCTTCTGCAGTGATAGAAATGAAATCAACTCTTGAGAAAATCCGTGAACAGGTACAAAATATCGAATAACTTTGGATGAAGGCAGAGGGGTGTCATGGATGTCAATTAAACTAATTAATATCGGGTTTGGAAACATCGTATCAGCAAATCGCATCATCACCATTATCAGTCCGGAATCTGCTCCGGTTAAAAGGCTGATTCAGGATGCCCGCGAACGCGGTACGCTGATCGATGCTACGTATGGCAGACGGACAAGAGCGGTTATGATTATGGATAGTGACCACGTGATCCTTGTTGCGGTTCAGCCTGAAACAGTGGCATCCCGGTTTACAGATAAAGATGATAGTCAGGAAGAAGGGTAATACATGATTAGAGAAAAGGGACTCCTGATCGTTTTGTCAGGTCCATCAGGTGTTGGGAAAGGAACGGTTCGCAAAGAATTGTTTTCCCAGGAAAATACGGCATATGAATATTCGGTTTCCATGACGACTAGACTTCCTAGAGAAGGCGAAGTGGATGGAAAGGACTACTTCTTTAAATCAAGAGAAGAATTCGAGTCACTTATTGAACAGGATAAGCTTCTCGAATATGCAGAATACGTAGGCAACTACTACGGTACACCGGTTGATTATGTGCGTGAAACGATCAACAATGGTAAAGATGTATTTCTTGAAATTGAAGTCGAAGGTGCAAAGCAGATCCGGGATAAGTTTCCGGAAGGGCTGTTTATCTTTTTAGCTCCGCCAAGTCTTTCAGAATTACAAAATCGTCTTGTTACGAGAGGGACAGAAACGGATGATGTCATTCAAAACCGGGTGGCAGCTGCTAAAAGAGAGCTTGAAATGATGAATCTTTATGATTACGTTGTTGAGAATGACAAGGTTGAGCTTGCCTGCGAGCGCATTAATGCGATTGTAATGGCAGAGCACCTGAAAAGAGAACGGGTAGAAGCCCGCTATAAAAAAATGCTGGAGGTAGAATAATATGTTGTATCCATCATCTGATGCGTTAAGAAAGAACATTGATTCAAAGTATTCATTAGTAAGTGTGGCGGCAAAACGCGCACGTAACATGCAGGAAAAAGGAGATCAGGGTACGCTTGATTCTTATCATTCTGTAAAGTTTGTCGGTCAGGCACTTGAGGAAATTGCTGCAGGTCATCTTGTCATGAAGACGCCGCAGGAAGGAATTGAATACGAGGACGAAAAATAAAAACAACCACTCCGGTTGTTTTTTTGTTGGATTGGGCATTTTTCATTAAGGAGATGTCACAGCATGTATTCTTCTGTTGAAAGTTGTCCGTATGAAGTGAAATCTTTCACCGTTTCCTTCATAATGGGTGTATCAGAAAAAATAGGGAGATGGGCACGTTGAATTCGAAAAATATTCTTCTCTGTGTAACAGGTGGAATTGCAGTATATAAAGCAGTAGCGCTGACAAGCAAGTTAAGTCAGGCGGGGTTTAATGTGAAAGTGATCATGACTGATAGTGCCATGGAGTTTGTCACGCCTCTGACATTTCAGGCAATGTCCCGCAATGATGTGTTTTATGACACCTTCGATGAAAAAGACTCTTCTAAAATCGCCCATATCGACCTGGCAGATTGGGCTGACCTTGTACTCGTTGCGCCGGCTACAGCGAATGTCCTCGGAAAGCTTGCAAACGGAATTGCTGATGATATGGTGACGACCACGCTGCTTGCAACTACAGCTGAAGTATGGGCTGCGCCTGCGATGAATGTACATATGTATGATCATCCTGCAGTGAAAAAGAATATCCAGACACTTCATGAGATGGGCGTCCGTTTTATTGAACCGTCAGAAGGCTTTTTAGCATGCGGATACGTTGGAAAAGGAAGACTTGAGGAGCCTGAGAAAATCACCGACCTGGTGATCAGCCATTTTTCTAAAAGTCAATCCAGGCCGCTTGCGGGGAAAAAAGTGGTCATTACGGCAGGACCAACGAGGGAACAGCTTGATCCCGTCCGGTTTTTTACCAACCACTCATCCGGTAAAATGGGATATGCCATCGCAGCGAAAGCCGCCGAAGCGGGAGCGGATGTTACGCTCGTATCCGGTCCGGTAAACCTGACAGCTCCCGCAGGTGTAACCGTTGTGAATGTCATCACAGCACAGGAAATGTATGAAGAGGTTGTCAGCCGTTTTGATGACAGCGATATTGTCATCAAGAGTGCGGCTGTAGCAGATTACCGTCCTGTTTTCACCAGCGACAGGAAAATGAAAAAGCAGGATGGAACGCTGACGGTTGAGTTTGAGCGGACGAAAGACATCCTGAAAACACTCGGTGAACGGAAAAAAGACCAGATTTTAATCGGTTTTGCAGCAGAAACGGACAACCTTGAGGAATATGCGAAAAAGAAGCTGACAGTAAAAAATGCTGATCTGATTGTCGGAAATGATATTACAGCGGAAGGGGCAGGTTTTGGGACGGAAACAAATATCGTAACCATCTTTCATCGGAATGGTGAGATGCAGCCATTGCCACTCCAGTCCAAGTCCGATGTTGCCGATGCATTGATTGCAGAAATCACCAGATTGATAAAGGAACATCAGGAATGATTGCGTCTGTCATCGTTGATGTACCTGCAAAGCAGACAGACCGCACGTTTGACTATTTGATTCCTGAACATCTGGAATCTGTTGTTCAGAAAGGAATGCGCGTCGTTGTGCCATTTGGTCCGAGGAAAATTCAGGGATTTGTCCTGGATGTGAAGGAGAGCTCATCGTTCGATCAGTTAAAAAAGATCGAAGAAGCAGTTGACATTGTTCCGGTATTAAACGATGAACTGCTTTCTCTTTCTGACTGGATGACAAAAGAGACGATGTGCTACAGAATTTCCGCACTTCAGGTTATGCTGCCGGCTGCCATGAAGGCAAAATATGATAAGGTATTTGTCCCGTTGACGGACTTGAACAGTCTTCCGGCGGCATTGCAGTCACACTTCCAAAGGGAAAACCCTTTGTCGTGGAAAACGGCTTTAACAAATGGATTATTAAAAGATCTGCAAAAGCTTGTCAGTGACGGGAGATCAGAGCTGAAATACCTTGTCAAAAGAAAAGGTACAATTAAAAAAGAACGTATTTTTAAGCTGGCACAAGACAGTGAAGCCATCATTGCAGCTTTATCCAAAAATGCTGAGCGGCAGAGAAAAGTGATTGAATCGCTGCATGCTGAAGGTGGCACGATGACCTCTGCAGCGCTTCAGGAATCTTCAGGCGCAACAGCCGCGACGTTAAAAGCGCTGGTTGATAAGGGTTACCTTCTGGAGGAACATGTGGAAGCCTATCGTGATCCGTTTGAGCATCGGGAATTTGAACGCACCGGTCATTTTCAGCTGACGGATGATCAAAAGCAGGCGATTGAGCCGATTCTGGAAACGGTTAACAGCTACCGGCAGCGAACGTTTTTATTACATGGTGTGACAGGGAGCGGGAAAACAGAAATTTATCTTCAGACGATTGACCAGGTGTTAAAGCAGGGAAGGCAGGCCATTATGCTCGTGCCCGAAATCTCTCTGACACCCCAAATGGTTCAGCGATTCAAAGGAAGATTTGGTGATCAGGTTGCCGTGATGCATAGCGGCCTTTCACAAGGTGAAAAGTACGATGAGTGGAGAAAAATTCATCGTGGTGAAGTGAATGTGGTCGTCGGTGCACGTTCTGCTATTTTTGCACCGTTTGAAAAAATTGGTGTCATCATTATTGATGAAGAGCATGAGACGAGCTACAAACAGGAGGATGCCCCAAGATATCATGCAAGGGATGTGGCGATCGAGCGGAGTAAGCGTCATGATTGCCCGGTTATTTTAGGCAGTGCAACACCTTCTCTTGAAAGCTTTGCCAGAGCGCAAAAAGGGAACTATGAGCTGTTAAAGCTTCAATACCGAATGAATCAACAGGAGATGCCTGACGTACAGGTTGTGGATATGCGGGAAGAATTGCGTGAAGGGAACCGTTCCATGTTTTCAAGAGAGCTGCTCGCTAAGATAGAGGAGAGACTTGAAAAAAAAGAGCAGGTTGTCCTCTTTTTGAACCGCAGAGGACACTCCTCATTTATTATGTGCAGAGATTGTGGAACTGTTATGCAGTGTCCGCATTGTGAGGTATCACTGACCTATCACCGGTTTAAGGAATCAATGAAATGTCATTATTGCGGACATGAAGAGCATGTTCCGGAAATTTGTCCGGAGTGTACGAGTGAGCATATCCGTTATTTCGGAACTGGCACGCAAAAAGTGGAGGAGGAGCTTGTTAAGCTGCTGCCACAGGCCAGAACGATCCGGATGGACGTGGACACAACCTCACGCAAAGGGTCTCATGAAAAGCTGCTGGATGCATTCGGCCGCGGGGAGGCGGATATTCTGCTCGGAACACAAATGATTGCAAAAGGGCTTGATTTTCCAAACATTACGCTCGTTGGGGTTCTCAGCGCGGACACGATGCTTCATTTACCGGACTTCAGAGCTTCCGAAAAAACGTTTCAGCTGCTAACTCAGGTCAGCGGTCGGGCGGGAAGACATGAAAAACCGGGTGAGGTTGTGATTCAGACGTATACACCCGAGCACTTTTCCATAGAGCTTGCCAAATCACAGAATTTTGAATGGTTTTATCAAAAAGAGATGGTGATGCGCAAAATGGCGCAATATCCGCCTTTTTATTATTTATCACTGATTACACTGAGCCATGAAAATGTCAATAAAGTGGCAGCTGTCTGCAGTGAGATTGCGGGAATCTTAGAAAGAAACCTGTCTGTCCAGGCAATTGTGCTGGGCCCTGTTGCCTCACCCATTGCCCGTATACAAAATAAATACCGTTATCAATGTATTGTAAAATATAAAAATGAACCTGAGCTTAAACCGCTTTTGAAAAAAATCATGGATCAGTACGCAACACCAGGAAAAGATGCTGTGACGATTCAGATTGATGTTCAACCATACATGATGATGTAAAGATGGAGGATTTTACTTTGACTGAATTAAAAATTGTTACCGCTCCCGATGAGAGACTGGAGACAAAATGTGAAGAAGTAACAGAGTTTAACCAGGAGCTGCATGATTTTCTGGATGACCTTTTTGATTTAATGATGGAGCATGACGGAATCGGGATTGCGGCTCCACAGGCAGGCGTGCTGAAGCAGGCTGCGATCGTCTATCTCGATGATGAATCAGGCATTATTGAAATGATAAATCCTAAAATTGACGTACTTTCCGGGGAGGAAACGGAAGTGGAAGGATGCTTAAGCTTCCCGGGCATTTTCGGTGAAGTGAAAAGACCTGATAAAATCAGACTGACTGCACAGGACCGAAACGGCAAAGAGTTCACGCTTGAAGCAAACGGCTATTTATCGCGGGCCATTCAGCACGAAGCGGATCATCTTGAGGGATTATTATTCACTTCAAAAGTCATTAAATATGTAAAAGAAGAAGATCTGGAAGGATATGAGGAAGAATGACATCAGTTATCTTTATGGGAACACCTGACTTTTCAGTTCCGGTTTTAGAACAGGTGATAAAAGACGGATTTAATGTGAAGGCAGTAGTGACACAGCCTGACCGCCCTGTAGGACGCAAAAGAATACTGACTCCACCACCTGTGAAAAAGGCAGCGCTGGAGCATGATATCCCTGTTATTCAGCCTGAAAAGCTTAAGGGATCACAGGAGCTGGCAGATATTATTGGCTTACAGCCGGATTTGATTATAACAGCTGCTTTTGGTCAACTGCTGCCGAATGAACTTCTTGAAGCACCTCCACTCGGCTGTATTAATGTACACGCATCTCTTTTACCTGAGCTAAGAGGTGGTGCGCCGATTCATCATGCGATTATCAGAGGGTATAAAGAGACGGGTATTACGATTATGTATATGGCAGAAAAGCTGGATGCAGGTGATATGATCAGTCAGAAATCAGTTGAGATCACAGACGCAGATCATGTGGGCACACTTCATGACAAACTGAGTGCAGCGGGAGCGGCGCTTCTTTCGGAAACACTGCCTCTGATCGTGGAAGGAAAAGCGGAAAGAGTGCCACAGGATCATGAAAAAGCAACTTTTGCATGGAATATTAAAAGAGAAGAAGAACTGATTGACTGGAATCGATCAGGACGTGAAATTTTTAATCAGATTCGCGGACTGTACCCGTGGCCTGTTGCCTATACTGTATTTAGAGATAAAACGATGAAAGTGTTAAGGGCAGAGCTTGTTAAAGGAAATGGGGAGCCGGGGGAAGTCATTGCAGTTTCAGCTGAAAGCATCACTTTTGCTTCAGGAAATGAAGAAGCGATTCTCGTCACAGAGCTGCAGCCATCCGGTAAGAAAAAAATGAGCGCAGCGGATTTCCTGAGAGGATCTGAAGTCAAAATTGGGGAGAAGGCCGGTAAAGATGAGTAAACACGCAACGAGAGAAGCCGCGCTTCATATCCTCGATCAGATTGATAAAAATCAGTCCTACAGTAACCTTCTGCTGAACCACGCGATTAAAAAGTTTGCCATTAATCCGAAGGATACAGGACTGTTAACAGAAATCACGTACGGTACAATCCAGCGGAAAATGACGCTTGACTATTACCTTGAGCCGTTTCTTAAGAAGAAAGTGGAGGGCTGGGTACGCAATCTGCTTCGTCTCAGCCTGTATCAGATGCTGTATCTCGACAGGGTGCCTGAGCGTGCTGTTATTCATGAAGCAGTGGAAATCGCAAAGAAAAAAGGACACAAAGGCATTTCCGGTATGGTGAATGGTGTACTCAGATCCATTCAGCGTGAAGGGGTCAGAAGCATTGAAGACATTAAAGATCCCCTTGAAAGATTAGCCATTGAAACGAGTCACCCGATCTGGCTTGTAACGCGCTGGACAGAGCAGTTCGGCCATGAAAAAACACGTGCCATGTGTGAAAAAAATCTCCTGGCTCCTGTTCAGACTGCGAGAGTAAATCTGACCAGACTCACTCGGGAAGAGGCGATAGAAAACCTCGCAAAAGAAGGAATTGAAGCGGAAAAGAGCGAAATAGCACCTGCAGGCATTCAGGTAAAACGGGGGAATATTGCACATATTGACTCCTACAAGCGTGGGGACCTGTCTGTTCAGGATGAAAGTTCTATGCTCGTAGCAGAAGCTTTGGATCCTTTATCAGGTGAGCTGATTCTTGATATGTGTGCTGCTCCCGGCGGGAAATCTGCCCATATTGCTGAGAAGATGAATAATCAGGGGCGTCTCATCTCACTTGACCTTCATGAACATAAAGTCAAGCTGATCAATGAGGCAGCTGCAAGATTGGGTCTTTCTATCATTGAAACCCATGCACTTGACGGGCGCAAGCTTCAGGAGAAATTTCCGGATCTTACATTTGACCGGATCCTAGTAGATGCGCCGTGCAGCGGGCTCGGTGTGATGAGAAAGAAACCGGATATTAAATACGCCAAATCGGAACAGGATCTAAATGCCCTTTCAAAAATACAGCTTGAACTGCTTGATGCTGCTGTTAATAGCCTGAAAGCCGGTGGTACACTTGTCTACAGTACTTGTACAGTAGATCGCTCAGAGAACGAAGGGACTGTTTTGGCGTTTTTAAAAAAACATCCTGAAATGGAGCTTGTTATGCCGGATTCTCTCCCGGACGCAGTACGGAGTCTGGTAACAGATGAAATGCTGCAGATCTTCCCTCAGGACTTTGGAGGAGACGGATTTTTTATCGCGAAATTCAGGAGAAAAGCAGCGGTTACTGACTGATGATATGTTAATATGGTTGATTGATTTGTTTTAAGACCTTGCTATATAGAGACAATGCGGTCATTGAATCCAAAGACCGTGTAAGATCAGGGACGGGGTGGAAAATGGAAGCGATTTTTAAAAGCGACAGAGGTAAAGTACGACAGTTGAATGAAGACTCCGGAGGCATTTACCGTAAATCAGACGGGGCTTTACTTGCTGTGGTAGCTGATGGAATGGGCGGACACCGTGCAGGCGATGTGGCCAGTAAAATGACGGTCGAAATCATATCCCGCAAGTGGCGGGCAGCTCCCTCCATACGTCGTGCGGTGGAAGCCGAAGAATGGCTGAAGCAGACCATTGAAGAAATTAACAGCAGTCTATCAGCGTATTCCGATTTGAATGAGGAATGCAGAGGGATGGGGACAACGATTGTTGCTGCGCTGTGCACGGATGAATTTGTCACCGTAGCAAATGTAGGGGATAGCAGAGGGTATCTCATTACAGAAGAGCGGGTATCCCAAATTACCGAGGATGATTCCTTTGTCAATGCGTTAGTGCAATCAGGCGAAATTTCAAAACAGGATGCTGAACACCATCCAAAAAGAAACGTCCTGTTAAAGGCTCTTGGATCAAAGGGTTTCATCAATCCGGCCTTAAAGACCGTATCTGCAGAGGAAGGCTATACGATTCTGCTCTGCTCTGACGGTCTGTCAAACAAGGTATCGGACCAGGAACTGCTGTATTCCATTAAACAGTCCACCTCCCTTGCCAAAACGGCTGAGCAGCTCATTGATCTGGCGAATGACAAGGGCGGGGAAGACAATATTACGCTCGCAGTCATTGCCTATCCGGAAGATGAAGGTGGGGATCTTGTATGATCGGAAAACGGTTAAACGATCGCTATAAAATCATCCGGACCATTGGAAGCGGCGGGATGGCAAATGTTTATCTGGCTCACGATATGATTTTAAACCGTGATGTTGCGGTCAAGATGCTGAGGCTGGATTATGTTGGCGACGGCGATATGCTGAAAAGGTTTCAGCGCGAGGCCCAGTCAGCAACCAGTCTGGCGCATCCGAATATTGTCAGTATGTACGATGTCGGTGATGAAGATGATTACTATTATCTCGTCATGGAATATGTAGAAGGTATGACATTAAAAGAATATATTAAAGAATTTTCTCCGGTTTCATTAGATGATGCAGTGAAGATCATGTCGCAGCTCACATCAGCGATCTCACACGCACATCACAACGGTATTATTCACCGTGATATAAAACCGCAGAACATATTGATCGACCGTGACGGTACGGTGAAAATTACGGATTTCGGTATTGCGATGGCGCTGAGTGCGACTGCGATGACTCAGACGAATTCAGTCATGGGAACGGTTCACTATCTGTCTCCGGAGCAGGCAAGAGGTGGCACGGCATCGAAAAAGTCAGATATTTATTCACTTGGTATCGTCATGTACGAAATGATTACCGGCCGCCTTCCATTTGAAGGTGAGTCTGCAATTTCAATTGCGCTGAAGCATCTGCAGTCAGAGCTGCCTCATCCGTCATCCTATATTTCAAATCTTCCTCAAAGTGTGGAAAATGTCATACTGAAATCAACAGCCAAGGATGAGTTTTACCGATACCGCAGTGCTGATGAAATGTATGATGATTTGAAAACCGTCCTCGATATCAGCAGGGAAAATGAGCCGATCTTTACGGTAGAGCCCGACCTGGATGCGACAATGGCGATTCCGGCCATCAAAAACAAGCTGCCGCTTGAAGAAATGCAGCAAACAAAACCGCTCGAAGCCCAGAAAACGGTCGTGAGCCCACCTGTTAAAGAGAAAGAAAAGAAAAAACGCAGAAAATGGCCATGGATCACGGCACTTGTCATCCTTTTTTTACTCGGCACAGCAGGTGTCATGGCCGCAATGGGCATGTTTGGTCCTGAAAGAATTCAGGTACCGGATGTAGTTGGTGAAGCACTGGAAGATGCAGAGACAATCATTGAAGAAAGCGGTCTGACAGTGGGTGAAATCACTTATGAATCAAATGATGAAGTACCTGAGGAAACCGTTTTAAGGAGCTCACCAAAAGCGACCCGGACACTCGAGGAAGGTGAACCGGTTAACCTTGTCGTGAGCAGCGGAAAAGAATCAGTAGAAGTGGACGGTTACATTGGCAGAAACTTTGATAATACCGAACAGTTGATCCGCGAAGCAGGCTTTGAAAATATCGTTGAAGAAGAAGAGTACAATGAAGCGCCGGCAGGAACGATCATTGATCAGGATCCTGAGGAAGGCGAGATGGTCATTCCGAGTGAAACAGAATTTACTGTGACGATCAGCAGGGGACCACAAATGGCCGGCGTACCCGACCTGACCGGTTTAACGGAAGAAGAACTGCAGGCTTTTGAAGAAGAAAGCGGTTTAACGGTCTCAGTAACGAGGGAAGAGTACTCTGATGAGATTGCAGCAGGAGGCGTCATTTCGCAAAATCCTGAACCGGGAACAGAGCTTCCCATCGGAGGTCAGGTGACCGTTGTCGTATCACGGGGGGCTGAACCTGCACCGGTAAACAATGTCGTGGTTCCTGTTGTGATTGAATATGCGCAGCCTGAGGAGCCGGCAGAGGGAGAAGATCCTCCTGAGGTGCCTGGTGACCCTGAACCTCAAACAATTACTATCTATATTGCAGACAGAGATCGCACGATGGACGAGCCTTCAGAAGAGTTTACCATAACAGAAACGGTTGAAAGGACCTTAAGACTTGTTATTGAACAGGGTCAAACCGGATCCTACCGGATTGAGCGAAATGGTGAAGTCATTTTGGAAGATTCAATTTCCTATGAAGAAAATCAGTAAAAGGAGCGTGTGTATGCCAGAAGGTAAAATCATGAAAGCGCTGAGCGGCTTTTATTATGTGAAGGATGAGGAAAAGGTCATTCAGTGCAGAGGACGTGGGGTTTTTCGTAAGCAGAAACTGACACCGCTTGTGGGTGATTATGTGGAATACCAGGCTGAAAATGACCAGGAAGGCTATATTCTGGACCTGAAATCGAGAAAAAATGAACTCGTCCGTCCGCCTATTGCAAACATTGATCAGGCAGTTCTCGTATTTTCAGCGATTGAACCTGATTTCAGCACTTCACTGCTTGACAGGTTCCTTGTTCTCGTTGAAAGTCATGACATTGATCCGGTGATTTGTATTTCAAAAATGGATCTGTTAAACGACGCACAGACAGAAAAAATTAACCGGTTTGCAGAGGATTACCGAAAGATCGGGTATCCGGTCATTTTATCCTCAGCCAAATGGGAGGATGGAATGGATCAGCTGAAGCCCTGGCTTGAGGATCAGGTAACGGTTTTTGCGGGTCAGTCAGGTGTCGGGAAATCATCCATTTTGAATGCACTGAACCCTGCTCTTGAGCTGAAGACAGATGCCATCTCTAATTCTCTCGGAAGAGGAAAACATACGACTAGACACGTAGAATTAATCGGGATCGGAAGCGGATTTGTTGCGGATACGCCGGGTTTTAGTGCGCTTGAATTTACTGAACTTGAAGTAGATCAGCTGCCGCTTTGTTTCCCGGAAATGGTGAAGGCTTCTGAGGACTGCAAGTTCAGAGGATGTCTGCACCTGAATGAACCGAAATGTGCAGTAAAGGAATATGTGGAAAACGGAGAAATAATGGAATATCGATATCAGCATTACCAGCAGTTTCATGATGAAATTAAATCAAGAAAGCCGAGGTACTGAAATTATGGTGAAGATTGCACCTTCCATTCTATCAGCTGATTTTTCAAGACTGGGAGAGGAAGTAAAAGCAGTAGAAAAAGCAGGAGCTGACTACATTCATATTGATGTAATGGATGGCATGTTTGTTCCTAACATTTCTTTTGGATCATTGATCGTAGAGGCTATCCGTCCGGTTACAGCTATGACGCTGGACGTTCATCTGATGATCGAGCAGCCTGAACGTTATGTGAATGAATTTGCACGTGCAGGAGCAGATATTATTTCTGTTCATGTTGAAGCAACCAAACATTTGCACCGCACACTTCAAATGATTAAAAATGCGGGTGTGAAACCTGGCGTTGTGATCAATCCGCATACGCCGGTTGAATCCATCAAACATGTCCTTTCTGAAGTCGACCTTGTACTTGTTATGACTGTCAACCCCGGCTTTGGAGGACAGGCGTTCATACCTGAAGCATTGTCGAAGGTCAGTGAATTAAAGACATTAAGGGAAAACCATCAATTCACATATGAAATTGAAGTGGATGGCGGAATTAATGATCAAACAATCCAGTCAGCCGTTGAAGCGGGCGTGGATGTGGCAGTGGCCGGTTCATACATTTACGGAAGTGAAAACAAAGAAGAAGCCATCAATAAGTTAAAAAGAACAGCAAAATAAATGAAAAGCCGCCTAAGGGCGGCTTTTATCATAACGGTGAATAACAATATTATTATTATGTAAACTGAGGTGAATCAGATGATCATTTTAACTGGAGGGGCAGCAATATCCAAAGAACTCATCCAATCCTTTAACCATCCATTGACAAGGTGGGCTGGTGTCGATAGGGGCACAGTCAATCTGCTAAAAGAGGGAATCACACCGGAAGCGGCATTTGGAGATTTTGACTCTGTCACGCAGCAAGAGTGGAACCGGATTGAAAAAACAGTCAATCGGATTGACAGAACCAATCCGGAAAAAAACATGACGGATATGGAGATGGCCCTGGAATGGGCGCTGGGTCAACAGGAGAATATCGTGATGATCGGCGTAACCGGAGGAAGACTTGATCACTTTTTCGGAAACATTCAGCTCCTTCTCCACGACAAAGTCATGAAATATCAAAAGTCAGTAAAAATAATGGATGATCAAAACGTGATTTCAATCCATGATCCGGGCGAAATACTCATTGAGAACAACCCTGCTTATCCCTACATATCCGTTATTCCATTCAGCGCAGCAGTTGAGGGTCTGACATTAAAAGGCGTTAAATATCCTCTTAAAGACCATAGAGCCGTCTACGGAAGCACATTAACAATCAGCAACGAAATAGTTGAAGATCACGCGTCTATTTCTTTTCAAAGCGGCATATTAATGATCGTAAGAAGTAAAGATCAATGAAGCGGAGGGATCGGGATGCGGTTCTACTCAATTAAGCTGCCACGGATGCTCGGAGGAATGGTAAGAGGTTTCTTAAGCCTCATTAAAAAACAGGCGTAATTTTTATTGAATGATTCGATAGGGTTGAAAGATTGGTTGCGTCATCCTTAGCCTGCCTGTTTACAGATGAATTCAAAATGTAAGTTAGCACGGTTTTTGGCAATATAAATGTGGCGGGCTTCGAATAAACATAGGACCGGATTTCCCCCGAAGACTCCTATGGCGGAAAGGGACAAGTGAAACCGAAGTGCTTAGCACAGCGGGTTCACCGCCCGGCCATGGAAAAGTGGAGACGACTCTTCCAGTCTTGACAAGCATGAGGCGAAGATGAAAAGAGGGCTGACCTTGGCCCTCGTTCAGCTTCGCCTTATGATCTCAAGGAGCTAGTCGTCGTAGCTGGACAATGGAGAGCGTAGGGGGAAATCCGGCCCGATTTATGGATAAAACTATTTAAAAGATAGTTTTCGAAGGTTAACCTGCTTAGTGTCGGTGAAATCAGAAGACTCCTTCGTCAGAGAAGCGACAGCTGACTTACTGCGCGGCCGCGGAAAGCGAAGAATGTCTCCGGCACGGATAATAAAATTCAACAACTCAAAAAAGACGAGGAGCATCTCCTCGTCTTTTTCATTCCATTTATTAAACGCGTTCTACTTTACCAGACTTCAGCGCGCGAGCTGAAACCCAAACACGCTTAGGCTTACCATCAACAAGAATACGAACCTTCTGAAGGTTTGCGCCCCATGTACGCTTGTTAGCGTTCATCGCGTGGGAACGAGCGTTACCAGAACGTGTTTTACGACCTGTTACAACACATTGTTTTGCCATTCTATTCCCCTCCTCACAAATGAAGCTGAAAACAAATTCGTTTCAATCTTTCACTTAGTCAATCACACTTTATCTAATTTATCACATGTGTTTTTATTATGCAATAAAAATTAAATGATCTATCAAGTTTTTTTGCTTTACAGATAAGACTATGTTTTTTACATCTTTTGAGTGGCTGGGACATCCGAAGACTCCTGTGGCGGAAAGGGACAGGTGAAACCATTGTGCGAAGCACAAGGGGTTCACCGCCCGGCCACGAGCGTAGGATGTCCCAGCCACGGTTTTTAATTCTTCACATACTTCTATTGAAGAGTCAAAAAAATAAGTGAATTCTTTAATAAATGCCTGTAATCGCTGTTTATCTTTTAATCACAGCTATAGTATAGTAAAATATCTGTAGCCAAAACAGTATTTAAAGGGGGAGCAATGTATGTCGATTGAATTAACGACTAAATATGGACAGATCGATATTTCGAATGAAGTGATCGCAATGGTTGCCGGTGGAGCGGCAATTGAATGTTATGGCATCGTCGGCATGGCGTCCAAACACCAGATCAGGGACGGGCTCACCGATATATTAAGACGTGAAAATTTTACCCGCGGCGTCATTGTGCGTCAGGATGGCGATAAAGTTTCGATTGATATGTATATTATTGTAAGCTATGGAACGAAAATTTCGGAAGTTGCTCACAACGTACAGTCATCTGTAAAATACACACTTGATAAAACTGTTGGGCTTTCAGTTGAAGCAGTCAATATTTTTGTTCAGGGAGTCAGGGTGACGAACCTGTAGAGGAGGAACGTTTTGTGAACATGAAAGAATTGGACGGTAAAAAGTTTGCAGGTATGATTTTTCAGGGAGCTGCAAATTTATCAAATAACGCAGACAAAGTAGATGCGTTGAATGTATTTCCTGTACCGGACGGTGATACAGGAACGAATATGAATTTATCCATGACATCCGGATCCAAAGAGGTTAAAAACAATGTGGATGGACATATCGGAAAAGTAGCGGGAGCTCTATCAAAAGGATTGCTGATGGGCGCGCGCGGAAATTCCGGCGTGATTCTTTCACAGCTGTTCCGGGGATTTGGAAAATCGATTGAAAATAAAGCAACGCTGAATACCAAAGAATTTGCTGCAGCGCTGGATGCAGGCGTTGTTTCTGCTTATAAAGCGGTGATGAAGCCGGTTGAAGGAACGATCCTGACTGTTGCAAAGGATGCTGCGAAGCAGGCCGTGGTAACAGCTGAAACAGAAGAAGACTTAATTGGACTGATGGAAGCTGTCGTAAAAGAAGCAAAAGCCTCTTTAAAACGAACACCAGATTTACTGCCGGTTCTGAAGGAAGTTGGCGTTGTTGACAGTGGCGGTCAGGGACTTGTTCATGTATATGAAGGATTTCTTGCTGAGCTCAAAGGTGAAGAAATTCCGGACTCTCCTGTTGCGCCGTCAATGGACGAGCTTGTGAGTGCAGAGCATCACATCGGGGTTCAGGGCTTTATGAACACGGAAGATATTGAATTTGGCTATTGTACCGAGTTTATGGTGAAGCTTGAAGAGGATAAGGCTTCTTTTGATGAATTAACTTTCCGTGAAGAGCTGAGCGAGCTTGGTGATTCACTGCTCGTAATTTCTGATGATGAAATGGCGAAAGTACATATTCACACGGAACAGCCTGGGAAAGCACTTTCGCAGGGACAGTTGTATGGAAGTCTGATTAAAATCAAGATTGAAAATATGCGTGAACAGCATACTGAAATCGTCGGTTCAGATCACAGGGCTGAAAAGAAAAAGCCTGCAGAGAAACAGCCGTATGCCATTATTACTGTTTCCATGGGTGAGGGAATTGCAGAATTATTTAAAAGTATCGGAGCGACAAGTGTGATCGAAGGCGGTCAGACGATGAACCCGAGCACAGAGGATATTGTAAAGGCAATTGAAGAAGCACATGCTGAAAAGGTCATTATCCTGCCTAATAACAAAAATATTATTATGGCAGCGGAGCAGGCAGCTGAGGTTGTTGAAATGGATGCGGTTGTAGTACCATCGAAATCAGTTCCACAGGGAATGGCTGCAATTCTTGCCTTCAATCCTGCCGGTGAATTGACTGATAATAAAGAGACGATGACAGATGCGCTCGGAACGGTTAAGACCGGACAGGTGACATTTGCGGTGAGAGACACGTCGATTGACGGTATCTCTATTAAAAAAGACGATCACATGGGTATTGCAGAAGGTAAAATTGTGACGTCCGGCAGCAGCCGTTTTGAAACGGTGAAGGAGCTGCTTGCCCACATGATGGATGAGGATGCTGAAATCGTCACTCTTCTATACGGTGAAGACTCTCCTGAAGAAGAAGTAAATGAAGTGACAGCTTACCTTGAAGAGCAATATCCTGATGCTGAAGTAGAAGTACACAATGGAAAGCAGCCGCTTTATTCATACATTGTTTCAATAGAATAGTATTCTGTTATATGCAAAACCAGTTACCGGGCATGCTACAAAAGGTGAGTGGTGCATGGCGGCATCCCGCTAATCCTGACGCAGCTGAATTCTCTGTCAGGTGAGGCAGTAAGCTTGCAAGGCGCGGAGCTCACCGGGTTAAAAAAGAGGCTGGAATAACTCCATTCAGAGTGATCCCAGCCTCATTTTTTTGAAAATACCGAGGTCAGATCAGGGAGCGAAATGAGATGAAATATAAAAGCGTTTTTGATATTATCGGTCCGGTTATGATTGGTCCATCATCATCACACACAGCCGGTGCAGCAAGGATCGGGAAAATGGCACGTGAGCTTTTCGGCCGGGAACCTGAGTGGGCAACGATTTCTTTTTACGGTTCATTTGCCAAGACTTATAAAGGTCACGGTACAGATGTGGCGATTATTGGTGGAATTATGGACTTTGAGACAGATGATGAACGGATCATTCAGGCTAGGGAAATTGCACGTGAGAAGAGAATCAGAATAAAAATACGTGAAGAAGAAGCGCTTACCGATCACCCGAATACTGCCAGAATCCGACTTGGTGATCAGAATGGTGAAATGGAACTTGTCGGAATATCGATCGGCGGCGGTAAAATTGAAATTACCGAACTGAATGGTTTTGCACTCAGATTAACCGGGCACCATCCGGCGATTCTTGTTGTGCATGAGGATCGTTTTGGTGCAGTCGCAGCCGTATCAAAAGTGCTGGCGGAGAGTAAAATCAATATCGGTTCCATGGACGTTTCAAGACAGGATGTTGGTAAAATGGCGCTGATGACAATTGAAGTGGATGAGCCGGTCGAGGATATCGTTCTTGAAAAGCTGAAAATGCTTCCGGAAGTCACACAGGTAACGAAAATCGCTGATTAAAAAAGTGATAGCGCTTACATAAAAGGAGGGGCAACGATGTTTCGTAATGTAGCAGAATTAGTTGAACTGGCTGAGAGCCAGAATAAAAAAATATCAGATATTATGATCGAACAGGAAGTAAAAGTGACAAACCGGACTAAAGAAGAAGTTCTGGCCCAGATGGAAAGGAACCTGAAGGTCATGGAAGAAGCGGTGGAGAGAGGCCTGGCGGGTGTGAAATCCCACTCCGGACTGACAGGAGGAGACGCAGTGCTTCTTCAGCAATATATTGCCACTGGTAAATCATTATCAGGTGACCTTTTGCTTGATGCTGTCAGTAAAGCGGTGGCAACGAATGAAGTGAATGCTGCAATGGGTACGATCTGTGCCACGCCAACGGCCGGTTCTGCAGGGGTTGTACCCGGGACACTGTTTGCTGTTCAAAATAAATTAAACCCTTCACGTGAGGAGAAAATCAGATTTCTGTTTACCTCCGGTGCGTTCGGTTTTGTTGTAGCGAACAATGCCTCTATTTCAGGCGCGGCAGGCGGCTGTCAGGCAGAGGTCGGATCAGCATCAGGAATGGCGGCTGCAGCGATTGTAGAAATGGCTGGAGGAACGCCGTCACAGTGCGCTGAAGCCATGGCGATCACGTTGAAAAACATGCTTGGGCTTGTTTGTGATCCTGTAGCAGGTCTGGTTGAGGTTCCATGTGTAAAAAGAAATGCAATGGGTGCAGCCAATGCCATGGTAGCAGCGGATATGGCCCTTGCAGGGATTACAAGCAGAATTCCTTGTGATGAAGTCATTGATGCGATGTATAAAATAGGACAAACAATGCCGGTAGCCTTACGTGAAACCGCTATGGGAGGACTGGCTGCAACACCAACCGGCAGAGAGCTGGAGGCGAAGATTTTTGGATTCTCTCTTGATAAAAAATCCTGATCATCCACTTCTCCAGCCGGTAACGGTGATAAAAGGGGTCGGAGAGGAAACGGCTTTACAACTTGCCGCACTTGGGATTTTCACGATTGCGGATTTAATGAACTATCTTCCTTTCCGCTATGATGATTTCCGGTTGAAGGATTTGTCAGAGGCAGCACATGAAGAAAGAGTGACGGTAGAGGGGCGGGTTCATAGTGAACCGGCTCTTCAGTTTTACGGAAGGAAAAAGTCCAGGCTGACACTAAGACTTTTAACAGGTCCCCACAGTGTAAAAGTGACGTTTTTTAATCAGCCATACTTGAAAAAGAAGGTCGGTTTGAATGACCAGATTACCGTAACGGGAAAGTGGGACAGGCAGCGCCAGATGATTACAGCCCAGACTTTTCAGCTTGGACCGGGGGAGCAGCGCGAGCTCTTTGCCCCTGTCTATCCGCTTAAAGGTGATATAACAAATCAGTCACTTCGCAAATTTATTAAGGCCGCCATTTCCAGGTATGGAGATTTGATGGAGGAGACGCTTCCTTTAGAGTATTTAACGAAATACAGGCTGATGGATCGTGCAGCTGCATTAAAAGCCATGCATTTCCCTGAAGATCCTGAAGAAATGAAGCAGGCAAGACGCCGTTTTGTTTTTGAAGAATTCTTTTATTTTCAGCTAAAAATGCAGGCGCTCAGAAAGTACGAACGTGAGCATGCGGAGGGGATTTCCGTTCATTACGACACAGGAAGCATTAAAACCTTTACAGAAGAGCTTCCATTCCCGCTGACGGGAGCACAAAAAAGGGTGCTCCGTGAAGTGTTTAATGATTTGAAGTCTCCATACAGGATGAATCGGCTCCTGCAGGGGGATGTTGGATCCGGAAAAACGGTTGTTGCAGCCATTGCCCTCTACGCAGCCATCACAGACGGCTATCAGGGTGCGCTCATGGTTCCGACAGAGATTCTGGCGGAACAGCATGCTGAATCACTCATCAAGCTGTTTGAGAAAACCGACGTCTCCATTGCTCTTTTAACGAGTTCCGTAAAGGGGAAAAAACGCAGGCTGCTGCTTGAAAAATTGAAAGCCGGTGAAATTGATCTGCTGATCGGTACACACGCCCTTATTCAGGATGAAGTTGACTTTCATCGCCTCGGGCTGGTGATTACGGATGAACAGCATCGCTTTGGCGTTAATCAGCGCAGAGTTCTCAGAGAAAAAGGGGAGAATCCGGATGTCCTGTTTATGACAGCTACCCCGATCCCGAGGACGCTCGCGATTACGGTTTTCGGAGAAATGGACGTGTCCATTATTGATGAAATGCCTGCCGGGAGAAAACCGATTGAAACCTACTGGGTAAAGGATAATATGCTCGGCAGGATCCTTTCTTTTATCGAAAAGGAATTAGCAGCCGGCCGTCAGGCATACGTAATTTGTCCGCTGATTGAGGAATCAGACAAGCTCGATGTGCAAAATGCGATTGATGTCCATGCCCAGCTTGAACAATATTTCCATGGACGTTTTCAGGTTGGTCTTATGCACGGGAGGTTACACTCTGAGGAAAAAGAAGAGGCGATGAAAAAATTTGCCGATAATGACACGCATATTCTTGTTTCAACAACCGTTGTTGAAGTCGGAGTAAACGTACCTAACGCTTCTGTCATGGTCATTTATGATGCAGAACGTTTCGGGCTGTCCCAGCTCCATCAGCTGCGTGGCCGTGTCGGACGTGGACAGGATCAGTCATACTGCATCCTGCTTGCCGACCCTAAAAATGAGGTGGGTAAAGAGCGGATGAAAATTATGACTGAAACGAATGACGGCTTTGTACTGAGTGAAAAGGACCTGGAACTGAGGGGGCCTGGGGACTTTTTCGGACGAAAACAAAGCGGTCTGCCGGAATTCCGCGTTGCGGATATGGTGCATGATTACCGCGCGCTCGAGACAGCGCGCGCAGATGCTCATGACCTTGTCGAAAGGGAAGACTTCTGGACGGCAGAAGAATATCGTTTTCTCCGTGACTACCTCGACCGTGAAGGCGTGACGAGCGGAGGGAAGCTTGATTAAGCAGACACCCTGTTTAAGCCTTATCGATGAGGCTTGGACAGGGTGTTTTTTAATACAGTTCTCCAAACAAAACACAAGCGTTATTGAACATACATAAAGTTGCCGAATGATTTTCTCTGCTCCGGCGCCCAGCCCACTGGAATGGCTTTAGGTAACTTGATTCTTTAAAGAATCCGAGTGTGTTGCAGAGAAATGTCACGAAAGTGTCCAAGTTCTGGATGTAAGTGACCAAACAACATCTGAATGTGTCCAAGTCACCAGAGAAAGTGTCCAAACGAAAGTTGCAAGTGACCAAGTGCCGCCCGCATCCACCTTTCCCAGTTGCATCTATACCTCAATATTTATATACTACTATTAGTACCTAGTGTTAGTATCGGATGGTGAAGGGATGAAACGGACGAAAAGAGAGCGGCAGGCGCTGTTGAAAAATACAATTGCGGATAACCCGTTTATCACGGATGATGAATTGGCAAAGACATTTGATGTGAGTGTTCAGACAATCCGGCTTGATCGTATGGAGCTTGCAATTCCTGAGCTCAGGGAGCGGATTAAGCATGTGGCTGAGCAGACGTTTGAAGATGAGGTGCGTTCGCTTCCGATTGATGAGATCATTGGTGAGATTATCGATGTAGAGCTTGATGAAAGTGCGATTTCCATTTTCGATGTCAGGGAAGAGCATGTGTTTCAGCGCAACCGGATTGCCAGAGGGCATCATTTGTTTGCACAGGCGAATTCACTTGCAGTCGCGCTGATTAATGATGATCTTGCCCTTACCGCACATGCAAATATTCAATTTTGCAGACAGGTAAAAGAGGGTGACCGTGTCGTAGCAAAAGCAAAAGTAAAAAAGAGAGATAACCGGCGGACGTTTGTTGAAGTCAGGTCGTATGTTGAGCAGACGCTCGTGTTCGAAGGGGAATTCGAGATGTACCGCTCTTCAGAAGAAGGAGGACAAGAAGCATGATTATTGCAGTTGACGCAATGGGGGGAGACCATGCCCCGAAAGAAATTGTTCATGGTGTCATGAAAGCTGTGCAGGAGGACGTTACGCTGACGGTCAAACTGTATGGAAATGAAAAACAGATTAATGAGCATTTAACACCTTCCTCTCAGATTGAAGTCATTCATACAGAAGAAAAAATTCTGAGCACCGATGAGCCGGTTCGTGCGGTGAGACGTAAGAAAAATGCTTCCATGGTGCTGATGGCTCAGGCTGTGAAGGATGGGGAAGCGGACGCATGTGTATCAGCCGGTAACACAGGTGCACTGATGGCATCCGGATTATTTGTCGTTGGCCGGATTAAAGGCATTGACCGCCCTGCGCTGTCGCCTACACTGCCTACACTTGACGGTCAGGGTTTTGTCATGCTCGACCTCGGTGCCAATGCTGATGCCAAGCCTGAACATCTGCTTCAGTACGCCGTGATGGGCAGTATTTACGCTGAGCAGGTAAGAAACATTTCCAGACCAACCGTCGGCCTGCTCAATATCGGGACTGAAGAAGGTAAAGGAAATGAACTGACTAAGCAGGCCTATGATCTGCTTCAGCAGTCCGGTCTGAACTTTATCGGCAATGTCGAATCACGTGATCTGTTAAATGGAGTTGCTGACGTTGTTGTGACAGACGGATTCACCGGGAATATGGTATTGAAGACGATTGAAGGAACGGCACAGGCGCTGTTTGGCATGATCAAAGACACCTTTACTTCATCAGTCAAAAATAAACTGGCTGCAGGTCTTGTGAAAAATGATATGAGACAGCTGAAAAATAAAATGGATTATACAGAATACGGTGGGGCAGGTTTGTTTGGCCTTAACGCGCCTGTTGTGAAAGCGCACGGATCGTCCAATGCCAATGCGCTTTATAACGCCATTAAGCAGGCAAATACGATGGCGAAGCATGATGTCTGCGGGAAAATTTCCGACTCCATCAGTCTTGCGGACCAGGCGAATCAGTAATGGAGTGAAATTGACGATATTATTTATTTAAAAGGAGTTTGTGATCATGGCTAAAATTGCATTTTTATTCCCGGGACAAGGTTCCCAGACGGTAGGAATGGCAGGTGAAATCGCCGGTACATATGAATCAGCAGCACAAATTTTTAAGCAGGCTGAGTCGATCCTTGGAGAGTCTTTTACATCGCTGATGAAAAATGGCCCTCAGGAAGAATTAACAAAAACGTATAATGCTCAGCCGGCTCTTTTAACGAGCAGTGTCGCCATTTTGGAAGTGTTAAAGGAAAAGGGCGTGCATATGGATTATGCAGCAGGACACAGCCTTGGGGAATATTCAGCGCTCGTTGCAGCCGGTGCTTTATCTTTTGAAGATGCACTGAAAGCCGTGCGTAAACGCGGTGAACTGATGGAAGAAGCGGTTCCTGACGGTCAGGGCAGTATGGCGGCAGTGCTGGGTATGGAGCGTTCAGCCTTAAAGGACGTTACCGATGAAATTACGGATCAGGGCGATGAAGTTCAGCTTGCGAATTTGAATTGTCCTGGACAAATTGTCATTTCAGGTTCAGCGGCGGGTGTGGAGAAGGCCTCGTCACTTGCGAAGGAGCGGGGGGCAAAACGGGTGCTTCCGTTGAATGTGAGCGGTCCGTTTCACTCCAGCCTGATGAAGCCTGCTGCAGAAAAGTTCCAGCATGAGCTTGCCAATATCAGTATTTCAAATGCGCAGGTTCCGGTTGTAGCAAATGTCACGGCAGATGCTGTATTTGAATCAGAAAAAATTGAAAAGCTGCTCGTTGCACAGCTCTATTCTCCGGTTTTATGGGAGGATTCAATCGAACAGCTGATCAGCCTCGGAGTGGACACATTCGTAGAAGCGGGACCAGGCAAAGTGTTATCCGGTCTGGTGAAAAAAATCAACAGAAAAGCAACAGTGTATCCGGTTTATGATCAGGAAACGCTCGAAGTTGCTGTTGCGGCATTGAAAGGGGAATAATCATGAATTTAGATGGAAAAGCAGTATTGGTAACCGGTGCTTCAAGAGGGATTGGCCGCGCCATCGCCATTCATTTGGCAAATCAGGGCGCAGATATTGCTGTTAACTACAGCGGAAGTGAAGCGAAAGCAAATGAAGTAGCGGAAGAAATCCGTTCACTGGGCAGAAAAGCGATCGTGATTAAAGCCAATGTGTCAGATGCCGAAGAAGTGCAGGCAATGGTGAAAGAAACCGTGAATGAATTCGGAAAAATTGACGTATTAGTTAATAATGCAGGAATCACAAAAGATAACCTTTTAATGAGAATGAAGGAAGAGGAATGGGATCAGGTAATGGATGTGAACCTGAAAGGCGTCTTCTTAACAACAAAAGCGGTGACCCGTCCGATGATGAAGCAGCGCGCAGGAAGAATTATTAATGTTTCCTCTATCGTTGGTGTAATGGGGAATCCGGGCCAGGCGAACTACGTTGCGTCAAAAGCAGGTGTTATCGGCTTAACGAAAACGGCTGCTAAAGAACTTGCTTCAAGAGGTATCACTGTTAACGCTATTGCACCCGGGTTTATCGAAACAGATATGACAGGCGAGCTGCCTGAGGATGTACAGGCATCCATGAAAAACATGATTCCGCTTGACCGTTTCGGACAGCCTGAAGATATTGCCAAAGCCGTTGCGTTCTTTGCATCGGAGGATTCGTCCTATATTACAGGACAGACGCTGCATGTAGATGGCGGAATGGTGATGTAGCGGCAAACCGTATCCTATTGAAAAAACGAAATATAAATGTAATGAGAAAATCCGTGAATCGCTTTAAATCGGGCCTCAATTACTCTATAATACTTGAAGGGAGGTGACGAACATGGCAGAAGTATTAGACCGCGTAACGAAAATCATCGTTGACCGACTAGGAGTCGATGAATCTGAAGTTAAGCTTGAAGCTTCTTTCAAGGAAGATCTTGGTGCTGATTCACTTGATGTAGTAGAATTAGTAATGGAGCTTGAAGATGAATTTGATATGGAAATTTCTGATGAAGATGCAGAAAAGATTGGTACCGTTGGAGATGCAGTTAGTTACATAGAAAGCAAAATGTAATGCAGTCGGCCGAGACGAACCTTTCTATCCGCTTGGCATGAACCTTCATGCCAAGCTTTTATTTTAATTGGCGTTACAGACCAGAGCGCAGTCTCCTGAGCGGTGTCAACATGTAAGAAATAGATTAATGAATGGCAAGGTGAAGTCCCAGTGGGTAAATATAAAAATGATCAGTTTTCTGCTAAAAGCATGGAACAGAAATTTAAGGAATTTCAGGAAAAGCATGAAATCCAGTTTAATAACAAAAAGCTTTTGATTAAAGCATTTACACATTCATCTTATGTGAATGAGCATCGGAGAAAGCCTTACGAGGATAATGAGCGCCTTGAATTTTTAGGTGACGCTGTTCTTGAACTGTCTGTCTCACATTATTTATTCGGGACATATCCTCAAATGAGTGAGGGAGAGATGACAAAACTCAGAGCAGCCATTGTTTGTGAGCCTTCTCTCGTTGTTTTCGCGAATGAAATGAATTTCGGTGACATGATCCTGCTCGGTAAGGGTGAGGAACAGACAGGCGGAAGAATGCGTCCGGCACTTCTTGCGGATGTGTTTGAAGCGTTTGTCGGCGCACTGTATCTCGATCAGGGAATGGATTCTGTAAAGAAAATCCTTGAAAAGGTCGTCTTCCCGAAAATTGAAACCGGTGCTTTTTCGCATGTGATGGATTACAAGAGTCAGCTGCAGGAGTTTATTCAACGGAACCATTCCGGTACGCTTCAATATGAAATTTTAAAAGAGAAGGGCCCGGCGCATAATCGTGAATTTATCTCAAGAGTGCTGCTTGGTGAAGAGGAGCTTGGTACAGGAACCGGGCGTTCGAAAAAGGAAGCAGAACAGCATGCAGCGGAAAAGGCACTTGTTTATTTAAAGAAAAAGCCTGAACAGCAGGAGAAGGAATAATGTATTTAAAACAACTTGAAGTCGCGGGCTTTAAATCATTTGCAGAAAGAATACATGTGGATTTTGTGCCCGGTGTGACAGCTGTAGTCGGACCAAACGGCAGCGGAAAGAGTAATATTACAGAAGCCATCCGCTGGGTGCTTGGAGAGCAGTCTGCCAAGTCACTGCGCGGAGGGAAAATGGAAGATGTCATTTTCTCCGGAAGTGACTCAAGAAAACCGCTTAATTTTGCAGAGGTGACGCTTATTCTCGATAACGGGGATGGAGCGTTGCCTCTTGACTATGCAGAAGTAAGTGTGACAAGAAGAGTTTACCGGACCGGTGACAGTGAGTATCTGCTGAATAATCAGAGCTGCCGTCTGAAGGATATTGTTGAACTGTTTATCGATACAGGATTGGGCAAAGAAGCCTTTTCCATCATCGGACAGGGACGCGTGGATCAGATTTTAAACAGTAAACCTGAAGACAGAAGAGTGATTCTTGAGGAAGCGGCGGGTGTTCTGAAATATAAAACACGCCGTAAAAAAGCGGATCAGAAATTAACCGAAACACAGGAAAATCTTTACCGGGTACAGGATATTCTGCATGAGCTTGAAGGACAGGTTGAACCTTTGAAAATTCAGGCCTCTTTAGCAAGAGAGTATTTAGCCTATAAAGAAGATCTGAAGCATACAGAGGCAGCTCTTTTAGGTTATGAGATCGGTTCCATGACGGCTGACTGGGAAAATAAGAAACAGCAGCTGGCCGACATGTCTGTGAAAGAAAAAGATATGAAGCTCGAGCTTGACCGGACGGATAGTATTCTTAATGAAAAGCAGACGATGCGTATTCAATGTGAAAAACAAATTGAAACGTCCCAGGCGATTTTGCTTAAGCTGACAGAGGAAACAGAGCAGCTTGAAGGCCGCCGTCAGGTACTCGTTGAGCGCAGAAAAAATGCCGATCAAAATGAAGATCAGCTGAATCAAAAGCTGAAGGAGATTGATCAGCAGCTCGTCCGTGTTAACCATAAGATCAAGGAAAACAAAGAAAAAGCAGCTGATTATAAATCAGATACTGCCTCTCTGAAGAAACAGCTGGCAGAGCTGGATCAATTTTTGAATACATCCGTTAATCAGATTGAAGAGCAGCTTGAACAGGCAAAAAATGATTATTTTGAGTGCCTAAACGATCAGACAGCACTGAAAAATGAGCTGACCTATCTTGAACAGCAGCAAAAGCAGGACTCCGTCCGTGCAGATAAACTCACGGGTCAAAACGTGACGTTTATTCAGGAGCGTGAGAAGCATCAGCAAAGATATACGGAATTGCAGGGCGTCTTACAGAAGAAAACGGAGGAACTTGAAAGCATGTCCGCCGAGTATCGTGGGCTACAGGAAAGAAGAAGCCATCTCCTCCAGGAGGCAGAGCAGTTTGAAGCAAAACTCTACAAGGCTTATCAGTACGTGAGTGAAGCCAAGTCGAGAAAATCAATGCTCGAATCTATGGAAGAGGAGTTTTCAGGATTTTATCAGGGCGTAAAGGAAATACTGAAAGCCCGGGGTAATGCTCTTTCAGGAATTGAAGGAGCGGTTGCAGAGCTGATTGATGTTGAAAAGGAAACGGAAACAGCGATTGAAACAGCGCTCGGCGGATCGATGCAGAGCATTGTAACCGTTTCGGAAAAAGAAGCGAGAGATGCCATTCAGTTTTTAAAGAAAAACCGGATGGGGCGCGCTACTTTTCTTCCGATGACCGTTATTAAGTCAAGGCTTGTTCCATCATCCGTTCTTCATCAGATCAATGGACATCAGGCATTTATCAATACGGCCTCAGCCCTTGTTTCATTTGATGAAAAATATCGTCATGTCATTGAAAATCTCCTTGGTAACGTCATTGTTGCACGGGATTTGAAAGGTGCCAATGAATTAGCAAAACAGCTCGGATACAGATACCGGATTGTGACGCTTGACGGTGACCTGGTCAATCCGGGAGGCTCGATGACAGGTGGAGCGCAGGCGAAAAAAAGCAGCTCGATCTTTTCCCGTAAAAACGAGCTTGATCAGCTGACGGCACAAATACCTGACTTTGAACAGACTGCAGTGAAGCTTGAAAAGAAAGTGCAGGAACTCAAACAACAGGCTGCCACAGCAGATCACGAGATGGAAACACTCAGAACTTCAGGTGAGCAAATGCGTATTCAGGAGTCGGAACTGAAGGCTGAACTCCGCGAAGCAGAAGCCGCATTAAAGAAAACAGATGAACAGCTTGCCCTATATGATCTCGAAATTGCTGAATATCAGGATGCAAGTAAATCTGTGACAGCGAAGACAGCTGACATTAAGCAAAAGCTTGAAAGATCTGTTGTTGAGCTTGAACAGCTTGATCTCACCATTAAAGAGCTGACGAAGCAGAAACAGGTTCAAAGCTCATCAAGAGATGAGAAAATCCAGGTAAAATCAAAGCTTCAATCAAAGCTTGCCGTTTCAGAAGAAAAGCTTTCTCAACGTAAAAGAGAGGAACGGGAGCTGCAGGAAACCTTATTAGAGCTTGAACAAAACAAAAAAAATACAGCAGAAGATCTCACCTGGCTGTCAAAAGAAATGACATCAGGAGAAGATCAGACTGTGGTTCTTCAAAGGCAAATTGCTGACAAACAGGCTGAACGTCAATCATTGATGGACGAGCTCGGTGCGAAAAAAGAAGAACGTGAAGAGCTTGAGGAAACGATCCAAAAGCTGACTGCCTCCTATAAGGAACTCAGCAGACTGCATCAGGGTCTCTCTGAAGGCATTAATGACCTAAGAGTGAAAAACGGACGTTTAGAGTCAGATATTGATTACAGACTGAATAAGCTGCAGGAAGAGTATGAACTATCCTATGAGGCTGCCATTGAAGAATATCCGCTCGTGGTAGATCCCGAGGAAGCGAAAGTAAAGGTTAAGCTGATCAAGCTTTCCATTTCAGAGCTTGGTTCCGTCAATCTCGGGGCCATTGAGGAATACGACAGGGTATCAGAACGATACGAATTCCTCATTGAACAGCAGACTGATCTCAACGAAGCCAAAAGCAATCTGATGCAGGTCATCAGTGAAATGGATGATGAAATGTCAAGACGCTTTAAAGAGACATTCGATCAGGTAAAGATTCATTTTGCTTCTGTATTTGTAGAGCTTTTCGGCGGGGGACGCGCAGAGCTTAAGCTGACTGATCCTCAGGATATGCTTCATACGGGGATAGATATCGTGGCACAACCGCCTGGTAAGAAGCTTCAAAACCTGAGCCTTCTTTCAGGAGGGGAACGTGCACTGACTGCGATTGCCTTACTGTTCGCCATTTTGCATGTCAGACCGGTTCCTTTCTGTATTCTGGATGAGGTGGAAGCGGCGCTTGATGAAGCGAATGTACAGCGCTTCAGTCAGTACCTGAACCGCTTCAGTGAGCAATCACAGTTTATTGTGATTACCCACCGCAAAGGAACGATGGAGGGTGCTGATGTCCTTTACGGTGTAACGATGCAGGAGTCTGGTGTTTCAAAGCTTGTCTCGGTAAAATTTGAAGAAGAACAAAATATGCTGACCTAAAACAGGGGGATACTGATGAGTTTCTTTAAAAAGTTAAAAGAAAAATTCACACAGACTGAAGAGCCGTCAACGGATAAATACCGTGACGGCCTGACGAAAACTAGAAACAGCTTTACTTCAAGAATGAATGATCTTGTAGCCCGCTACCGGATCGTAGATGAGGATTTCTTCGAAGAACTAGAAGAAGTGCTGATTCAGGCTGATGTCGGTTTTGATACGGTCATGGAGCTTGTGGAAGAACTGAAGATGGAAGTAAAGCGCCAGAATATTAAAGATACGGAAGAAATCCGCAGTGTCATTTCCCAGAAGCTTGTCGACATCTATTATGATGGGGAAGAGCCGGCTGAAGCGTTAAACATTCAGGAAAACGAGCTGACCGTGATTTTATTTGTGGGTGTAAACGGTGTTGGGAAAACGACAACAATCGGAAAACTCGCACATCAGTTTAAGCAGGAAGGAAAGTCGGTTCTTCTGGCAGCGGGCGATACATTCCGTGCAGGTGCCATTGAGCAGCTTGAAGTATGGGGTGAGCGAGTCGGCGTTGACGTGATTAAACAGAGCGAAGGGTCAGATCCTGCTGCTGTTATGTATGATGCGGTGCAGTCTGCCAAAGCCAGAAAAGCCGATATTCTGATTTGTGATACCGCAGGACGTCTGCAAAATAAAGTGAACCTCATGAAAGAGCTGGAAAAAGTGAAGCGCGTCATTGAGCGTGAAGTGCCGGGTGCTCCGCATGAAGTTCTGATGGCGCTCGATGCGACAACTGGTCAGAATGCCATGACCCAGGCGAAAATTTTCAAAGAAGCAACTGACGTTTCAGGGATTGTGCTGACGAAACTTGATGGAACGGCCAAGGGTGGAATCGTCATTGCGATTAAAAAAGAGCTTGGTATTCCTGTTAAGTACGTAGGGCTTGGGGAGAAGATGGACGATCTTCAGCCGTTTGATGCGGAACGATATGTGTACGGTCTCTTTGCAGATCTCGTTGATAAAGAAGAGATCATTGCTGAAGAAGATTAATACACTTTACACATGCCCATCCTCTTGACTTGAGGGAACACCTGAATTGAGCCTTTATATTGACATCATACCGGGATCACGGTATGATTTCACTGTAAAGGCTTTTCACTTAACAAAGGGGGGCGTGTCATGCTCGAGAAAACGACCAGAGTGAATTTTCTCTATGATTTTTATCAGATGCTGTTAACACCAAAACAGCGGAGCTACATGTCTCTATATTATCTGGATGATTATTCTTTGGGGGAAATTGCAGAAGAGTATGATGTCAGCCGTCAGGCAGTGTATGACAATATTAAGAGAACAGAAGCAATGCTTGAGGAATATGAATCAAAATTATTGTTATTTCAAAAATTTCAGGAGCGTGCCGGGATGATTGGCAGACTGAGAGAGGCTGCTGCTGCAGAACCTCCATCAAAAGAAGTGCTATTGCCGATTATTGATGCGCTTGAGGAATTAGAGTAGGAGGCTTCACGATATGGCATTTGAAGGATTAGCCGACCGTCTGCAGGGATCCATTCAGAAGATCCGCGGAAAAGGAAAGGTTAGCGAAGCTGACGTAAAAGAAATGATGAGGGAAGTCCGACTCGCTTTACTGGAAGCGGATGTTAACTTCAAGGTTGTTAAAAGCTTTGTCAAACGCGTTAGTGAAAGAGCTGTCGGTCAGGAAGTCATGAAGTCCCTGACACCCGGACAGCAGGTCATTAAGGTTGTAAAGGAAGAACTCACCGAATTAATGGGTGGGGAACAGAGTCAGATCGCAGTGGCGAAGAAAGCACCTACTGTCATTATGATGGTAGGACTTCAGGGTGCCGGTAAAACAACCACCGCAGGTAAACTTGCCGGACTGCTGCGTAAAAAGCATAACCGCAAGCCTCTTCTTGTTGCTGCTGATATTTACCGTCCTGCTGCGATCAAGCAGCTTGAAACACTCGGTAAACAGCTCAGTCTTCCTGTTTTCTCAATGGGGGATCAGGTAAGCCCTGTTGAAATTGCAAAAGCGGGGATTGAAAAAGCGAAGGAAGAACACCATGATTATGTGCTGATCGATACAGCCGGCCGCCTGCACGTTGATGAAGAGCTGATGGATGAGCTTAAGCAGATCAAAGAGCTTACTTCTCCTGATGAAATCTTTCTTGTTGTGGACTCCATGACCGGTCAGGATGCAGTGAATGTTGCGCAAAACTTTGATGATGCACTAGGTGTCTCAGGTGTCATTCTGACAAAGCTTGACGGGGACACGCGTGGTGGTGCCGCGCTCTCGATCCGTTCTGTAACAGGAAAACCGGTGAAATTTGTCGGGATGGGTGAAAAAATGGATGCGCTTGAGCCGTTTCATCCTGAACGAATGGCTTCCCGTATTCTCGGAATGGGTGATATGCTCTCGCTTATCGAGAAAGCCCAGACGAATGTCGATGAAGCAAAAGCAAAGGAAATGGAACAAAAGCTTCGTACGGCTTCATTTACCCTTGATGATTTCCTTGATCAGCTCGGTCAGGTGAAACAAATGGGACCACTGGATGAATTGTTAAAAATGATTCCCGGTGCAAACAAAATGAAGGGCCTTGATAATATCGAGGTTGACGGCAAGCAGCTTGGACATGTTGAAGCGATCATCCAGTCAATGACGCCTCAGGAGAAAGAGCAGCCAGAAATTATTAATGCAAGCCGCAGGAAAAGAATTTCCCGTGGAAGCGGTCGTCCGATTCAGGAAATCAACCGTCTGTTAAAGCAGTTTGAAGAAATGAAAAAGATGATGAAGCAAATGACAAATGCCCAGGCCAAAGGGAAAAAACGCGGAGGATTTAACTTCCCGTTCATGCAGTAAACCGGCATTTTTATAAAAAAATCAGTGTGTTAAGAAAAAAGACTTTACAAAGGGTCAAACCCTTGCTATTATACTATCTTGTGTGAAACTATTCGGAGGTGCAATAAAAATGGCAGTAAAAATTCGTTTAAAGCGTATGGGAGCTAAAAAATCCCCATTCTATCGTATTGTAGTAGCAGATTCTCGTTCACCACGTGATGGACGTTTCATCGAAACAGTAGGAACTTACAACCCGGTTGCTAACCCAGCTGTAGTAGATATCAACGAAGAAGCGGTTCTTAAGTGGATGAGCAATGGCGCGAAGCCTTCTGACACTGTACGTAACCTTCTTTCTAACGAAGGCATTATGGAGAAATTCCATAACACAAAGCACGGTAAATAAGAGACGTATATGAGAGAGCTTATCGAAACGATTGTCAAGCCTCTTGTAGATCACCCGGAGGCAGTGAGCGTTAACGTTCATGAAGATGAACAGACAATCGCTTACCGCCTCTCAGTCCACCCGGACGATATGGGTAAAGTCATTGGCAAACAAGGCAGAGTTGCGAAAGCTATACGTACTGTAACTTTTGCTGCTGAAAGTAGTCAGAAGAAAAAAACCGTACTTGAAATAATTGATCAGTAAAAGGGAGGCAGATGTCCTCCCTTTTGCTGTATAATGAAATGGATTTCAAAAAAGGAGTTGCTCAACATGCAGGTTACTCAAAAAGTAGTCATTAAAGAAATAATGACAAACTCTTCAAAAAAACGTTTAAAGGACTCTCTTGCACAGAAAAATGATCGTGCGCAGAAAGAGATTGAACAGCTGATCTTTCAGCAGAAAAAACTCGAGAAGCAATTTGAACAATCTAATGATGCGGTGAAAAACCGTATTAACCAGGAAATTAATAAAAGACGTCAGCTGATCGCGCAGGTGAATGCGCAGGAAAAGACGATTGAAGATATGCCGATGGGTACGGAATATACATTGCGTGAAACGGACATGCTAGTAGACCTGTCTGAAGGAAGCATCTGGCATCCGGATCAGAAGCCTGTCATCGTACTTGAGGACGGTATGGTGAAGGAAATCCGTCAGGGGTGGTAATGATGGAATGGTTCGATGTAGGTAAGATCGTTAATACGCATGGTATCAAAGGGGAAGTCCGTGTCATCTCAAGTACGGATTTTCCTGAGGAACGCTATGCAAAAGGCAGTAATCTTTTTCTTTTTACAAAACAGAGCAGCGAACCGCTTGAACTGACAGTCAAGCATCACCGTAAGCATAAAAACTTTGACCTTCTAACATTTGAAGGTTTGGATAATGTCAATGAAGTAGAGCCGTTTAAAGAAGGCATTCTTCGGATTACAGATAAACAGCTGACAGACCTTGATGATCATGAATACTATTATCATGAAATCATTGGCTGCGAAGTTGTAACAGATGCAGGTGAATCAGTCGGCACGATTAAAGAGATTCTTTCACCGGGCGCCAATGATGTGTGGGTTGTGCAGACCGCTGCTAAAAAAGAGGTCATGATTCCGTTTATTGCAGACATTGTACTGGACGTTGATCCTGAAAACAAAAAAGTCGTGATCCACCCGATGGAGGGGCTGCTGGAATGAAAATTGACGTTCTCTCTCTCTTTCCATCTATGTTTGATGGCGTCTTCGGAGAATCCATTTTGAAGAAGGCGAAGGAAAAAGGAGCAGTTGACTACAACGTAACCGATTTTCGTCAGTTTTCAGGCAACAAGCATAACTCTGTTGACGATTACCCATACGGAGGCGGAGCGGGAATGGTGTTAAAGCCTGAACCGATTTTCGAAGCTGTCCACCAGCTGACTCAGGGAACTGAAAAAGCACCAAGAATTATCCTCATGTGTCCTCAGGGTGAAAGGTATACGCAAAAAAAAGCAGAAGAGCTCTCAAAGGAAGAGCATCTTGTCTTTATTTGCGGACACTATGAAGGGTACGATGAGAGAATCCGTGAGCATCTTGTGACAGATGAAATCTCCATTGGTGATTTCGTTCTGACAGGCGGTGAACTCGGTGCGATGACGGTCATTGACAGTGTCGTCAGGCTGCTGCCCGGTGTGCTTGGAAACGATGAATCTGCCGTTAAGGACTCACATTCGAGCGGGCTTCTGGAGCACCCTCACTACACGCGTCCTGCAGAATATAATGGTCACAAGGTTCCTGACGTCCTATTGTCCGGAAATCACAGTAAAATTGATGAGTGGAGAATGAAGGAATCATTAAGGAGAACTTGGACCAGACGCCCGGATCTTCTTGACGTTTATCCACTTTCAGACCAGCAGAAAAAATGGATTGAAGAAATCAAAAAAGAACATTGAAACAGATCGGCAGCTGTGGTATTATGAATCTTGTGCTTAGTTCACATCAGTGAATAAGCCTTGAAAACGGTGTTCCGCTGCATAAATGGTCACAGAACCGCAAGAACATCTGTTGGAAGGAGTTGAAATCGATGCATAATTTAATTCAAGAAATTACAAAAGAACAACTTCGTTCTGATCTTCCTGTATTCAAGCCGGGTGATACTGTAAAGGTTCACGTTAAGGTTGTTGAGGGAACTCGTGAGCGTATCCAGGTGTTCGAAGGTGTTGTTATTAAACGCCGTGGCGGTGGAGTAAGTGAAACATTTACTGTACGTAAGATCTCTTACGGAGTAGGTGTTGAGCGTACATTCCCTGTACACACACCAAAAATTGCGAAGCTTGATGTTGTGCGTCGCGGTAAAGTTCGTCGTGCGAAACTTTACTACCTGCGTAACCTGCGCGGTAAAGCGGCCCGTATTAAAGAAATTCGCTAATAATGAAAAAAGAGCTTGCTTGCAAGCTCTTTTTTTAATGTGAAAATATCATGTAACCTATAACATTCATATATAGTTTCTTGCCCTGCTTCTTTCGTTCAAATACACGTTATTCCTCACCTGCTGTGCTAAAATAGAGAAAGCAGATTACATGGGGGCGTTTAAATGAGAAAGGCTAAGAATGAATGGTGGGAATGGTCCAAAATCCTGTTGATTGCCATTGTTTGTGCCGCGGGTATCCGCTACTTTTTATTTTCTCCAGTTGTTGTAGATGGAAGTTCCATGAATCCGGCGCTTAAAGATGGGGACAGGTTAATTGTGAATAAGCTGAATTACCGTCTTGAAGAGCCTGAGCGGTTTGACATGGTGGTTTTCCATGCGTCAGAAAGTGATGATTATATTAAACGGGTAATCGGTCTTCCCGGTGAAACTGTTGCATTTAAAGAGGGTAAGCTATACATAAATGATCAGTTGACGGAAGAACAGTTTTTAGATGAAGAAGCGGTAACCGCTGACTTTACACTGGAGGAATTAACAGGTGAGAAAACGGTTCCTGAGGGTCATTTATTTGTCATGGGTGATAACCGGTCTAAAAGCCGTGACAGCCGCCACATCGGTCCTGTATCGGTAGAATCAGTCGTAGGTGTCATGTCGATTGTGTTCTGGCCACCTGAGGACTTTAAAGTTGTAAGTAAGGAGTGAATGATAGATGAGTATTCAATGGTTTCCTGGACATATGGCGAAAGCCAGAAGACAGGTAACAGAAAAACTTAAATTAGTGGACATCGTATTTGAACTTGTAGACGCACGTATTCCCGTATCCTCAAGAAATCCGATGATCGAAGAAATCATTGGTCAAAAGCCAAGGCTGATCCTGATCAATAAAGCAGATATGGCAGATCCGGTAAAAACAAAAGAATGGATCCAATATTTTGCCGATCAGGGACTGCCTGCTGTAGCCATAAATTCTGATAAAGGAACAGGTCTCCAGCAAATCCAAAAAGAATCCATGAAAATCTTAAAGGATAAATGGGACAGAATGAAATCAAGAGGAATCCGGCCACGAGCCATGCGTGCCATGATCGTTGGAATTCCGAACGTCGGAAAATCAACACTCATTAACCGCCTGGCTAAAAAAAATATTGCCCAAACAGGAAACCGCCCGGGTGTAACAAAAGCCCAGCAGTGGATTAAAGCCGGTAAGGAAATGGAGCTTCTCGATACACCGGGTATTTTATGGCCAAAATTCGAAGATCAGCAGGTAGGATACAAACTTGCGCTTACAGGTGCCATCAAAGATACCATCCTGAATCTTCAGGACATCGCCCTATACGCGCTTAGGTTCCTTGAAACCTACTATCCGGAAAGACTGAAAGAACGTTACCAGATGGACGTCATCCATGAGGATGCAGCAGAGCTGTTTAACCATATCGGAAAAAAACGCGGCTGTCTGATGGCCGGTGGTGAAGTCGACTACGACAAAACAGCCGACCTCATCGTCCGCGACATCAGAAACACCCAATTCGGCCCCATCACATTCGACCTTGAAGCACTGGATGACGTAGAAAATTAATCGTTAAAACCGTGCTGAATAATTCCTGGCATAGTTGTTAAAAAAATGATGTTTTAATTAGTCAGAAATCAGTTGGAAATATTTATATGAGAATATTTAAGATAGACTTTACTGTTTTTTAGTAAAAAATACGATTCTCTACTATCGGTTAAATTCCTTAATTTAAGTACTCAACAGATTATGCACATTATAAGTGCCGGGTCATTCCGTAGACTCCTGCGGCAGAGGAGCGACAGGTGAGACAGCGTAGCGCAAAGCGCAAGCTGGCTCACCGCGCGGCCGCGGAAAGCGAAGGAATGACCCGGCACGGTTGATACTTGCAATACCCTTTAAAGGCTCCCTCTAAAAAGGGAGTCTTTATTTTAAATGAAACGAGCCGATATAAGAAGAAAGGTGACAACGATGACATCAATAAAAGAATGGCGTGAAATCCTCGATTCGCTTGATCCGAATCAGCCAATCCCAGCCGAACTGTTACAGGATAAAAGAAAAGGTGCACTCGCCCTAGTGGAGAGACACACAAAAAAACAGCACAGAGCTCAGGTGTTAAAGGAACAGTACGAACAAATGCTGCGCTATGAAAATGAGGCGAAATCAAATGGTAAAAAGCTGATCGCTGGTCTGGACGAAGCAGGCCGAGGACCTCTTGCCGGACCAGTAGTAGCTGCAGCCGCCATCCTTCCTGAAGACTTTTATCTCCCGGGTCTGAATGATTCCAAAAAGATCGGGCGCGCACAAAGAGAGCTGTTTTTCGAAGAAATTATGAAGCATGCAGATGTCGGGGTAGGGATCATAGAGGCTGAAGAAATCGATCAAATCAATATTTTAAATGCCTCAAAAAAAGCAATGGAAATGGCATTGACACAATTAAAGAGCCGGCCTGACCATGCTTTGATTGATGCGGTGGAGCTCCGGATTCCAATTTCGCAGAAATCCATCATAAAAGGCGATGCAAAAAGTGTCAGTATCGCAGCGGCTTCTATCGTTGCCAAGGTAACCAGAGACAGGCTGATGGAACAGGCTGCCGAACGGTTCCCTGAATATGGCTTTGACAACCACGCCGGCTACGGTACGAAACAGCATGTAGAAGCTTTACATAAGTACGGACCAACTGACATTCACAGGTTATCGTTTGAGCCTGTAAAATCTATTGCTGCCAAGAGGAGATGATGACACATGCCCTCATCACATATAACCGGCCAGACGCGTGCGCAAGTTCCTGCATCTCCGCAGGAACGAAACCAGACGCTCAAACACGGTCAGATTGTTTATGGAAAAATCAGCAGGTTGATGCCTAATCAGACAGCTGAAGTACAGATCGGTAATCGGACTCACGTAGTAAAGCTGGACGCTGTTTTTTCTGAGGGAGAAGCAAGGTGGCTCCAGATTACGAATGACGGCCGGGAAATCAGTGTCAAACCTGTCGGTAATCAGACGCCGGGGGAAAGCACGCGCCAGACTGTAACTGCTCTGCTTCAGTCACTACAGTTGACTGACAATAAGGAGTTGAGACAGCTTCTTACGAGTATGTTTGAAAATAAATGGCCGGTGACCGCGGAAAAAGTAACAGCTGCTGCTTCTTTTTTAACAGCAGCAGGAAATAAAACGGAGGCACTGTCAGTTTTAAAATGGATGGCATCAAAAGATCTTCCATTTAAAGCGCCTGTATTTCAGGCGGCGTCCAGTGCAAATGAAGCCGCGAGATCTCCTGTTACTGCGCTTGTTAATCAGCTGACTGAAGCTCTGCAAAGCAGTGACAGGCCCGCTCTTAGCCGAACGCTGCAGACAATCGACGCTCCCTATCAGAAGGCGGTATCGGAGCAATTCGTTCAACGGTTACTGGAAAGAACAGTAGACAGCCAGCACCCGCAGAAAAATCAGGCTGTTGAAGTACTGAAAAATCTTGGTGTGCTGATTGAAAAAGGAGCCGGTACACCTGTTTTAAACGGGCTTACATTGCCTTCGCACGGTACAGGGAATGCGCAGAGTCCTGACGTACAGGCCAACCGCTTGTGGCAGGGTTTAATGGCTTTACAAAAAGAATTTCAGGCATTACCCGCTGCAAAACCTGAACAGCTGCAGCAGATTCATCAGGCACTCTCTCTCGTTTCAGGGACACCTGTTTCATCAGCAGGAAATCAACAGGCTGCACAGCTTTTTATTCAGGTTCAGTCTACGCTGCAGCAAATCAAACCTGGTGCGCCACTATTAACGGTGCAGCACCTGATTCCCCAAATGCCTGATTCAGTTATGCCGCTCGTCAGACAATTGTTACCGGAGGGGGCTGTAACTGCCGGACAGCCGCCTGCAGTCACGGTAGCCCTTGCTGAATCGCAGTCGCTGCTCGGTACTCAGGGAAGCAGTCACTCCTTTATGCACGTTTTAAAGCAGCTGATTCAGGCAACCGGTATAGATTATGAAGCGCGGCTTCTGAATCAGACACTGCCGCCTGAAAAAGCGGCAGAGGCATTAAAACCTCAGCTTTTATCACTGATCGCGGATTCCACGCAGCCGGCTTCAGTCAGGGAAAGTGCTGAAACACTCGTAAGCCGCTTAAACGGGATGCAGCTTTTTTCCACTGATAATGGTCCGATGCAGCAGCTGCTGATGCAGTTTCCAATGCATCTTGGGAACCAGCAGTCTGATGTGATCATGCAGTGGAGCGGCAGAAAGAAGGCAACAGGGCAGCTGGATCCGGATTTCGCAAGAGTGCTGTTTTACATTACGCTGAAAGAATTAAAGGAAAGTGTCATTGATATGAATGTTCAAAACCGCGTCATCACGCTTGATATTTATAATGAACATAATGGACTTGATGAGCTGGCTGAGCCGCTCGTACCAGTCTTAAAAGATGCGCTGAATCAAATGGGTTATCAGCTGTCCTCAGTTAAATTCCATGTTGCGGGTGAAGTGGACCCGCCAATCATCAGTCCGGCTGAAGACGTGCTGCTAACCGGCTATCATAAGGTGGATTACAAAGCATGAATGAGAAAAATAAACGATTGCAGGCAGTCGCGCTTACGTATAAGTCTGATCAGCAGCTCGCACCGGTCGTAACGGCTAAGGGAAAAGGGAAGCTTGCAGAAACAATTATTGAAAAAGCAAATGAGCATCAGGTTCCTGTGCAGCAGGATGAATCACTTGTTGAGCTTCTCGGCCAGCTGGAGCTGAACGAAGCGATACCGGATGATCTGTATCAGGCAGTTGCAGAAGTGTTTGCTTTCATCTACAGACTTGATCAGCAGAAGAAACAATAAGTGAATAAAAACAGAGTCCGGTCATTTACATATATGTATGATCGGACTCTGTTTTTTCTGACTTTTCAGTTATTTGTGTCTTTTTTCACAAGATCGCCTTAAATAGTAGACATGACCTCTGTCATTCTATACAATGAAAGCGCAGTCTATTTTCAAAAGAGTTTGATAGGAGGATGGAACATGAATATCCACGAGTATCAGGGAAAGGAACTCCTCAGAAAATATGGGGTATCCGTTCCAAGAGGTTACGTAGCATTCACGCCTAAAGAGGCTGTTGAAGCAGCGAAAGAGCTTGGTTCATCAGTAACGGTTGTAAAAGCTCAGATCCATGCAGGCGGCCGCGGTAAAGCTGGCGGTGTCAAAATCGCAAAAAGTCTGGATGAGGTTCGTACATATGCAAAAGAACTTTTAGGAAAAACGCTGGTGACGCACCAGACGGGTCCTGAAGGAAAAGAAATTAAGCGCTTACTTATTGAAGAAGGATGCGACATCAAAAAAGAATACTACATCGGTTTAGTATTAGACCGTGCAACATCACGTATTACGTTGATGGCATCAGAAGAAGGCGGCACGGAAATCGAGGAAGTGGCGGAAGCGACTCCTGAAAAAATCTTCCGTGAAACGATTGATCCGGTTGTTGGTCTTACAGCGTTCCAGGCACGCCGTGTAGCGTTTAATATCAACATTCCAAAAGAGCTTGTAAATAAAGCGGTTAAGTTCATGCTTGGACTTTACAAAATGTTTATCGAAAAAGATTGTTCAATCGCGGAAATTAATCCGCTTGTTACAACTGGCGACGGAAACGTAATGGCGCTTGATGCAAAGCTTAACTTTGATGCAAACGCGCTTTACCGTCAGAAAGATGTAATGGAATTCCGTGATCTTGATGAAGAGGATGCAAAGGAAATCGAAGCATCGAAATACGACCTAAGCTACATCTCACTTGATGGGAACATCGGCTGTATGGTTAATGGTGCCGGACTTGCGATGGCGACGATGGATATTATCAAACATTACGGCGGAGACCCGGCCAACTTCCTTGATGTTGGGGGCGGCGCAACGGCAGAGAAGGTTACTGAAGCGTTCAAAATCATCCTTTCAGATGAAAATGTAAAAGGAATTTTCGTTAACATTTTCGGTGGAATTATGAAGTGTGACATTATTGCCGAAGGTGTTGTTGAGGCAGCGAAACAGGTTGGCCTTAAAGTACCTCTTGTTGTTCGTCTTGAAGGAACAAACGTTGAACTTGGTAAGAAAATTCTAAATGAGTCAGATCTTGATATCGTTGCTGCAGGAACAATGGCAGACGGCGCACAAAAGATCGTGGAACTTGTAGGCTGAGAAAGGCAGGGAGCATAAATGAGTGTTTTTATTGATAAGAATACAAAAGTTCTAGTTCAGGGAATCACGGGCTCTACAGCCTTATTCCATACGAAGCAGATGCTTGAGTACGGCACGCAGATCGTAGCAGGCGTAACACCTGGTAAAGGTGGCACTGAAGCGGAAGGCGTACCGGTATTTAATACTGTGGAGGAAGCGGTTAAAGCAACAGGAGCAAACGTATCTGTTATTTACGTTCCGGCACCATTTGCAGCAGACGCTATTTTAGAGTGTGTAGATGCAGAGCTTGATATGGCGATCTGTATCACTGAGCACATCCCGGTAAATGATATGATCAAAGTAAAACGTTATATGGAAGGCAAAAATACACGTCTTGTCGGTCCTAACTGTCCTGGTGTCATCACACCGGATGAGTGTAAGATCGGTATTATGCCTGGCTACATTCATACAAAAGGCCATGTAGGTGTCGTTTCCCGTTCCGGAACACTTACGTATGAAGCGGTTCACCAGCTTTCACAGGAAGGAATCGGTCAATCTACAGCAGTAGGTATCGGTGGAGATCCTGTAAACGGAACAAACTTTATCGACGTACTTGAAGCGTTTAACAACGACCCTGAAACAGAAGCTGTGATCATGATCGGTGAGATCGGCGGAACAGCTGAAGAAGAAGCGGCTGAGTGGGTAAAAGCAAATATGACAAAGCCGGTTGTTGGCTTCATCGGCGGTGCAACTGCGCCTCCAGGAAAGCGTATGGGTCACGCTGGTGCGATTATTTCAGGCGGTAAAGGTACCGCTGAAGAAAAAATCCGCGTCATGAACGAATGTGGCATTGCCGTTGCTGAAACGCCTTCAGTAATGGGAGAAACGCTTATTAAAGTATTGAAAGAAAAAGGTCTTTACGATAAATGTAAGACTCATTAATACGGTAAATAGAGCTGGCCCAGTCAGCTCTATTTATTTATTTTAAATACGGAAGGAGAATAGTATGTATCCGAAATCCTTTTATGAAAATGTAGTCTACATTCACTACAGTCAGATTTTCAGTAATCAGCAGCTCTTACAATGGCTCCGGTCAGACCCGCTTTTTGATCATCCGTTACGTCCCCCGGCTGCAATTCAACCTAGCGCTCTGCAGATTGAAAAACTTCGTCAATACACTCATAAACATTCACCACAAGATATCCTCAACCATTTATCCTCCTGTCAGGCCTCCTATATCACCATCTATGACGAGATTTATCCAGTTCAGCTGAAAGAAATTTATGATCCGCCTGTCCTGTTTTATGTAAAGGGGGATTCCGACCATTTGTCATCGAGAGCTATGCTCGGCGTTGTAGGCGCAAGAAAAGCAGACGAATACTCCGCCAGAGCGCTGAAGGAAATCATTCCGCAGCTGTTGTCTAAGGGGATCTGTATTGTAAGCGGTTTGGCCGCAGGAGCAGATGGAACGGCTCATATTGCAGCGTTAAGCGGAAAAACAATTGGCGTAATGGGGAGCGGGTTCTCACATCAATATCCGGCTTCAAACGAGGTGCTTTATAAAAAAATGGAGCAGGATCAGCTGATTTTATCAGAGTATCCGCCTTACCAGAAGCCGGCACGGCATCACTTCCCAATGCGGAACCGGATTATCGCCGGTTTATCAAAGGGCATATTTGTGACGCAGGCGGCGATGAAGAGTGGATCCATGATTACGGTTGACCGGGCACTGGAGGAAGGAAGAGACGTATTTGCACTGCCGGGTTCGATCTTTCATCCTCTTTCGGCAGGCACGAATTTTCTCATTAAATCAGGTGCTAAACCGGTCATGTCTGCCGCTGATATCATTGAAGAATGGTTTTAATTTTCCATTAATATGATAAAAAGAGTTGCATTTTAAAAAAATATAGTTTACATTGTGTCTCAGACCGGAAAAATCACATAAGAAGGAATTCGACTCATTAAAATGATGTGTAACCGCTAACAAAACCGGTCATTTAAGGATTTTCAGGCATTTAAAAGTGAAAAAACATTGACAAAGTGAAAAACGAACTCATATAGTACACATAACAAATTCGTTACGTGAACCTCCAGGGAGGATTATTAATGGCAGATTTTTTAGTAATTGTAGAATCACCCGCTAAAGCAAAAACAATTGAGCGGTATTTAGGGAAAAAATATAAAGTTAAAGCATCAATGGGACATGTTCGGGATCTCCCGAAAAGTCAGATGGGTGTGGACGTTACACAGGAGTATGAACCGAAGTATATTACCATTCGTGGTAAAGGCCCTGTTTTAAAAGAATTAAAGACAGCAGCCAAAAAAGCGAAACGCGTCTTTCTCGCGGCTGACCCCGATAGAGAAGGGGAAGCGATTGCGTGGCATCTCGCACACAGCCTTGATCTCGACCTTGATTCAGAATGTCGCGTCGTGTTTAACGAAATTACAAAAGAAGCGATAAAGGAATCATTCAAGCATCCGAGAAAGATTGATATGGACCGTGTGGATGCACAGCAGGCGCGACGAATTCTCGACCGACTTGTAGGGTATAACATCAGTCCGATTCTCTGGAAAAAAGTTAAAAAGGGACTGAGCGCCGGACGCGTTCAATCGGTAGCTGTGCGCCTCATTATCGACCGTGAAAACGAAATCAAAAACTTCCAGCCTGAAGAATACTGGACGATTGACGGCCAGTTTAAAAAAGGCACGAAGGATTTTCAGGCTTCTTTCTACGGCTTGAACGGCAAAAAAGAAAAGCTTTCGAGTGAAGAGGATGTCAAAGCAATTCTCGCTAAAATGAAGGGTAAAAAGTTTACCGTTGACAGCGTCACAAAAAAAGAGCGTAAACGAAACCCGGCACCATCATTCATTACATCTTCACTTCAGCAGGAGGCAGCAAGAAAGCTGAATTTCAGGGCGAGAAAAACAATGATGCTTGCCCAGCAGTTGTATGAAGGGATTGAACTGAGCAAAAAAGAAGGTACGGTTGGTCTGATCACTTATATGAGAACAGACTCTACCCGTATTTCTGAAGTGGCCAAACAGGAAGCCTCAGGGATTATTGAAGAACAATACGGAAAAGAATTTCTCGCTTCAGAACAGCAGAAGACGGCAAAGAAGAAAAACAATGCCCAGGATGCCCACGAAGCGATCCGTCCAACCAGTGCACTGAGAGCACCTGGTGAAGTGAAGCAATACTTGTCGAGAGACCAGTACCGTCTGTATAAACTGATTTATGAGCGTTTTATCGCAAGCCAGATGGCACCTGCCGTAATGGATACCATGAGTGTAGACCTGCTGAATGGTGATGTTCAGTTCAGAGCCAGCGGATCAAAAGTGAAATTCCCGGGCTTTATGAAGGTATATATTGAAGGAAGCGATGATCAGGCTGAGGAGAAAGAAAACTTCCTTCCTGACCTGAAAGAGGGCGAAACCGTCGCATCTGATGAGATTGAACCGAAGCAGCACTTTACTCAGCCGCCTCCGCGTTATACCGAGGCAAGGCTCGTTAAAACACTTGAAGAGCTCGGTATAGGACGTCCGTCAACCTATGCCCCTACACTTGACACGATTCAGAAAAGGGGATATGTTTCATTAGACAATAAGCGTTTTATCCCGACTGAACTCGGCGAGATTGTATTGGATCTCATCGTGGAATTCTTCCCGGAAATCATTGATGTGGAATTCACCGCAAAAATGGAGAAAGACCTTGATGATGTGGAAGAAGGTCAGATACAATGGATTAAGATCATCGATGAATTTTACAAGGACTTTGAGGTTCACCTTGAAAAAGCCGAACAGGAAATGGAAAAGGTGGAGATCAAGGATGAATATGCCGGTGAGGACTGTGAGGAATGCGGAAATCCGATGGTCATCAAAATGGGCCGCTACGGAAGATTTATGGCCTGCAGCAACTTCCCTGACTGCCGGAATACAAAGCCAATCGTAAAAGAGATTGGTGTGAAGTGTCCAACGTGTAAGGAAGGTAACGTCATTGAACGTAAAAGTAAGAAAAACCGTATTTTCTTCGGATGTGACCGCTACCCGGAATGTGAATATCTATCCTGGGATAAACCGGTCGACAGACAATGTCCGAAATGTAATGAAACGCTGATTGAGAAGAAATTGAAAAAGGGCAATCAGATTCAATGTCCAAATTGTGACTATAAAGAAGAACAGCAGGTATAAAAAGTGTCCTGGCGGTTTCTCCGTCAGGCTCTTTCTCGTTTAACCGGCTGTTTCCAAATAGGAGGAAATGAACATGACAGAGCAAACAGTAACAGTAGTAGGAGCGGGGCTTGCGGGAAGTGAAGCGGCATGGCAGCTGGCTGAACGCGGTATTAAAGTGAACTTGTATGAGATGAGACCGGTCAGACAGACGCCGGCGCATCATACAGATAAATTTGCTGAACTTGTTTGCAGTAACTCGCTGCGTGCAAACACACTGACAAATGCTGTAGGTGTATTAAAAGAAGAAATGCGTCACCTGAATTCCATTATTATCTCAGCTGCTGATGCAAGTTCAGTGCCGGCAGGAGGAGCACTGGCTGTTGATCGTCACGAATTTGCCGGTCATGTAACGGAAAAAGTAAAAAATCACCCGAACGTAACGGTGTATTCTGAAGAGATCACAGAGATTCCGGAAGGTCCGACCATTATCGCAACAGGACCACTTACAACAGAAGGACTTGCAGCCAGCCTGAAGGAACTGACAGGAGAAGAATATTTATATTTTTATGATGCAGCAGCTCCTATTATTGAAAAAGACAGCATTGATATGGACAAGGTTTATCTGAAATCCAGATACGATAAAGGGGAAGCGGCTTATTTAAACTGTCCGATGACAGAAGAGGAATTCAACCGTTTCTACGATGCACTCATTGAAGCAGAGGTGGTCCCTTTAAAGGAATTCGAAAAGGAAATCTATTTCGAAGGCTGTATGCCGGTCGAAGTAATGGCAGAACGCGGACGTAAAACGCTGTTGTTCGGACCGATGAAACCGGTTGGCTTAGAAGATCCGAAGACAGGGAAACGTCCACATGCCGTTGTTCAATTGCGTCAGGATGATGCAGCAGGAACGCTTTACAATATTGTCGGTTTCCAGACACATTTAAAATGGGGACCTCAAAAAGAAGTGATCAGACTGATTCCGGGTCTTGAAAACGCTGAAATCGTACGTTATGGCGTCATGCACCGTAATACATTCATCAATTCTCCGAGTGTCCTGAAATCAACTTATCAGCTAAAAGAGCGTGAGGATCTGTTCTTTGCCGGACAAATGACAGGTGTGGAAGGATATGTTGAATCTGCAGCAAGTGGACTGGTGGCAGGGATCAATGCTGCCCGTCTCGTAAAAGGAGAGGAACCGTTATTGTTCCCGGCTGAAACAGCGATCGGAAGTATGGCCCGTTATATCACACAGGCTGACACGAAAAATTTCCAGCCGATGAATGCCAATTTCGGACTGTTTCCAGACCTTGGTGAAAAAATCAAAAACAAAAAAGAGCGTGCGGAAAAGCATGCTGAACGGGCAATCGGAACAATTCAGAACTTTGTGAAAAAAGTGTAAAATTAATTGCAAAAGCCTCTAAATCATGATAAGATTTAGAGGCTTTTGTGAGGTGATAAAATGATTCCGAAGTTTTACGATGCAAAGCATTCCTTTATTGACTATCTCCAGACAGAGAAAAACTATTCATCGTTAACGATTGAACATTATGTTCATGATCTGGATCATTTTTTTCAGTTTCTTCAGTCAGAAGGAACCTATTTAATAGAAGAGATTGATGATCTGTTGACCCGTGGATATCTGGTCAGCCTGCACAACGCCGGCTATGCCAGGTCTACTGTATCCAGAAAAATCTCAAGCTTAAAAAGTTTTTTTCAATACTTAAAACGTGAAAGTATATTTCAGGTTAATCCCATGACATACGTTCTTCATCCGAAAAAGGAAGGCAGGCTGCCTCATTTTTTTTATGAAAATGAAATGGAGCAGCTTTTTTCTGTGTGTAACGGTGACGACGCCTTATCCATTCGAAATAAAGCATTACTTGAGCTGTTGTATGCGACGGGAATCCGGGTCAGTGAGTGCACAGCCATTCAATTGAAAGACCTTGATCTGTCGATGGGCACACTTTTAGTAAAAGGGAAGGGCCGTAAAGAACGCTATGTGCCGTTTGGACAATTTGCTGAACAGGCAATCAGGACCTATATCGAAACGTCCAGGGGAAAACTGTTGAAAACGGAAGAGCATCCTTTTTTATTTGTTAACCAGAAGGGCAGTCCACTCACCGCAAGAGGTGTGAGGTACATTTTAACAAAGCTCGTTGACCAGACATCGATGACAAGCTCGATTCATCCTCATATGATCCGGCATACCTTTGCCACTCATATGCTGAACAGCGGCGCTGACTTGCGAACGGTACAGGAGTTGTTAGGTCACGCGCATTTATCTTCTACACAGTTATACACACATGTGACGAAAGAACATTTAAGAAAGACTTATCAATCTTTTCATCCAAGAGCATGAAAATGAAGGGGGAAAAGGAAATGGATCAGTTCCACGCGACTACTATTTTCGGGATCCATCACAATGGCCGTTCTGCTATGGCGGGTGACGGACAGGTAACCATGGGAAATGCAGTGGTCATGAAACATACTGCACGAAAGGTTCGAAAGCTGTTTAACGGCCAGGTCATTGCTGGATTTGCAGGGTCAGTGGCAGATGCCTTTACACTTTTTGAAATGTTTGAAGGAAAGCTTCAGGAATATAACGGAAACCTCCAACGCGCAGCTGTAGAAGTCGCCAAGCAGTGGCGGAGTGACAAAGTACTTCGGAGACTTGAAGCAATGCTGATTGTAATGGATAAAGACGGACTATTGCTTGTATCAGGAACCGGGGAAGTGATTGAACCGGATGATGGGATTCTTGCGATCGGCTCAGGCGGGAACTATGCAATGTCAGCAGGTCGTGCATTGAAAAAACATGCGGGTGACCATATGAGCGCAAAAGAGATTGCAGACGCTTCTTTACATATCGCAGCGGATATTTGCGTGTATACAAATAACAATATCATTGTTGAAGAACTGTAAGGGGGAGAGGCAGTGAGTACAGTAGAACTGACACCAAAACAAATTGTTGAGAAGCTGGATCAATACATTGTTGGACAGCGGGATGCCAAGCGGGCTGTTGCTGTAGCGCTCCGAAACCGTTACCGTCGAAATCTGCTCGATGAGTCACTGAGAAATGAAGTCATCCCGAAAAATATTTTAATGATGGGGCCAACCGGCGTAGGTAAAACGGAAATTGCCAGAAGGATTGCAAAACTTGTAGGAGCTCCTTTCGTAAAAGTTGAGGCTACAAAGTTTACAGAGGTCGGTTATGTCGGCCGGGATGTTGAATCCATGGTAAGGGACCTGATGGAAACGTCAGTACGCATCGTGAAAGAAGAAAAGATGCAGTCCGTTCAGGAAAAAGCAGAAGAAAATGCAAATAAGCGGATCGTCAAGTTGCTCGTTCCTTCTGCCAAAAAGGTGCAGAACTTTAAGAATCCGTTTGAAATGATGTTTGGGAATTCAGACCAGAATCAAAATGACACACAGGATCAGCAGGACGACGAGTCTGCATTAAAGGATAAGCGCCGTGAAATAGCTGATAAGCTTAAAAACGGTCAGCTCGAAGAACGCATTATCACGGTTGAAGTGGATGAACAGCAATCTGCTTCCATGTATGATATGCTGCAGGGCTCAGGGATGGAGCAGATGGGCATGAATTTTCAGGATGCCCTAAGCAACCTGATGCCTAAGAAAAAGAAAAAGCGCAAGCTCACTGTAAAAGAGGCTAGGAAAGTCCTGACGCATGATGAAGCAGTCAAATTGATTGATATGGATGAAGTAGCGCAGGCTGCTCTTTACCGTGCTGAACAGATGGGGATTATCTTTATTGATGAAATCGATAAAATCGCATCTAAATCAAGCGGTTCAGGTTCAGCTGATGTATCCAGAGAAGGGGTGCAGCGGGATATTCTTCCGATTGTCGAAGGGTCAACCGTAAACACGAAGTACGGCCCTGTGAAAACAGACCACGTTCTATTTGTTGCGGCTGGAGCCTTCCACATGTCGAAGCCTTCGGATCTCATTCCTGAGCTTCAGGGGCGTTTTCCGATCCGTGTTGAACTTCAGAAACTGACGGTTGAGGATTTTGTCCGTATTCTGGTTGAACCTGATCATGCGCTTATTAAGCAATATAAAGCGCTGCTTGAGACTGAAGGCATTCAGGTTGACTTTACAGAAGATGCAATCAGAAGGCTTGCTGAAATAGCTTATTCGGTAAACCAAGAAACAGACAATATCGGTGCCAGAAGACTTCACACGATTATGGAGAAGCTGCTTGAGGATCTTTCCTTTGAAGCCTCAGATATTCAGCTTGGCACAATCTCCATTACGCCGGCTTATGTGGATGAAAAACTCGGAGCGATTGCAAAAAATCGTGACTTGAGTGAGTTTATTTTATAGAGGTTTTGGGAAATCAGCTTTAGGGAAAGATAATATAAATGAGATATGATCGTAGGAGGAATTCAGGAATGAATTTACTAGGGAAAACAAGACAAATTAACTCAATGCTTCAGCAGTCAGCCGGAAAACCGGTTAATTTTAAGGAAATGGCTGAAACACTAAGCGGAGTCATTGAATCAAATGTATTTATCGTAAGCAGAAGAGGAAAACTCCTCGGCTTCGCTGTAAACCAACAGATCGAAAATGAGCGTATGAAACAGATGCTCGAAGATCGTCAGTTCCCGGAACAGTATACTAAAAATCTGTTTAACATTACAGAAACTTCACCAAACCTTGATATCGACAGTGAATATACAGCTTTTCCAGTTGAGAACCGTGATTTATTCCAGAAGGGATTAACGACAATGGTTCCGATTATCGGTGGAGGAGATCGTCTTGGAACGTTAATCCTCGCACGAGTGGAACAGGCGTTTGAAGATGATGACCTGATTCTTGGTGAATACGGTGCAACGGTTGTAGGAATGGAAATTCTTCGTGAGAAGGCTGACGAAATTGAAGAGGAAGCAAGAAGCAAAGCAGTAGTCCAGATGGCGATCAGTTCCCTGTCATACAGTGAGCTTGAAGCAATCGAGCACATTTTCGAAGAACTTGATGGAAACGAAGGGTTACTCGTCGCTTCAAAAATCGCTGACCGAGTGGGAATTACACGTTCCGTCATCGTCAATGCACTCCGAAAGCTGGAAAGTGCCGGTGTTATTGAATCACGTTCTCTCGGAATGAAAGGAACGTATATTAAAGTACTGAACAATAAATTCCTTCTTGAATTGGAAAACCTTAAGAAAAACTAAATATTCAACAAAAAATGCCAGAGGTGAAATGCGCCTTTGGCATTTTTTTTGCGTAAATTTTTATAAAAATTTTGTGTCTAATGTAGATTAAAGTCCTAATTCATGTTAAGGTGTTTTTTGGAAAAAAGATTACGTTTAGGTTTCAATTATGTCGAACATTCAAGTGAAGACGTAAAAAATAACACGAAAAATGGCTAGAATACGAGAAAGAAATGTGATATTAATAAAAATGGTCATAAAGTATTGGTTTTATAAAACAATACTTTATGACTATAAATCTTTTGGAAGAATCTATAGACTATAACTGGTCATACCATTAAAATGATGTATAAGTGATTTTTTATATAGTCTGATAATTCGACAAAACATTGATTCTTAGAGAAGTGAGGTGTTTATGTGAATTTATTTGCTGGAACAATTCAACAGCTTGAGCAGGGACTTCAATATTCGTCAATTAAGCAAAAAGTCATTGCGAATAATGTCGCGAATGTTGATACACCAGGTTATAAGTCGAAAGGCGTAAGTTTTCAGAAAATGTTACAAAGTGAAATACAAATGTCATCTAATGCGATACATAAGACGGATCCAAGGCATTTTGACTTATCTGTAAGCGGGCAATCAGTCTCGGTCAGCAAAAGACCATACAGTGTGAGAGAGAACGGAAATGGTGTCGATATGGACAAAGAAATGGCGGACCTTGCGACGAATCAGATTTATTACAACTCACTAATTGAGCGTATTAGCGGAAAATTCGGATCCCTGAACAGTGTGATAAAAGGAGGACCTCAATAATGTCCATGTTTAACGCCATGAATACGACAGCATCTGCATTAACTGCACAGCGACTGAGGATGGATGTTATTTCATCCAATATGGCCAATGTTGATACAACCCGGGCAACCTTTGAAAACGGTGAATGGCAGCCGTATAAAAGAAAATCTGTTGTTTTAAAGCCAGAGGGTGAGCAGTTTTCATCATTTTTAAACATAGCGATGAATCGCAAGGGAAATGCAGGAGAAGGTGTGACTGTATCAAGAATAATCGAAGACAACGAGACACCGGGAGAATTGCTTTATGATCCTGAACATCCTGATGCTAATGCAGAAGGGTACGTTGAATTGCCAAATGTAGACCCTCTTCGGGAAATGGTGGATTTAATGTCAGCAACACGTTCATATGAAGCGAATGTAACAGTGTTTAATGCGAATAAATCCATGATGATGCAGGCGCTTCAAATCGGCCGGTCATAATTTATAGAGAAGGGAAATAAAAAATGTCCATACAAAATATACATTCGATGGGGATTGAGAGTTTAAGTCCGTCCACATCCCAACTTTCAACAAAAGTTTCGCCATATAATGCACAGCAGAATTTTGCTCAAATGCTAAAGAGCTCTATTAACAGTTTGAACGAAGCTCAGCTGCAAAGTGATCAGATGACGCAAAGGATGATCAACGGGGAAAATGTTGAATTGCACGATGTCATGATAGCCTCCCAGAAAGCTTCTGTTTCTCTTAATCTGACAATGGAAATGCGGAATAAGGCAGTGGAAGCATATCAGGAAATTATGAGAATGCCAGTTTAACGGCGTTGTATTTAATTGATAGACCGGAGGATTGTCATGAACGAGAGATTTCAGCAATATAGCGCAAAATTTAAAGCATTCGTAACCAGCCGGTCAAAAAAATATTGGCTTTTGGCCGGCGGGATTGCGGGGCTGTTGGTGATACTGCTCATTACAGCGGTGTTTTTTTCTACAAGAACAACAATGGTACCTTTATACAGCAATTTAACGCCTTCTGAAACAGGTGTCATTAAGGAAACGCTTGATGGACGTGGAATTCAATCTGAAATCGTTGAAGGTGGCACCGGCATTCTGGTTCCTGAAGCGATGGCAGAAACATTAATGGTGGAGCTGGCTGCTGAGGGGATCCCTGATTCCGGCCAGATCGACTATTCATTTTTCAGTGAAAATGCCGGGTTTGGTATGACGGATAATGAGTTCAGGATCATGAACATTGATGCTATGCAAACTGAAATAGCAAATCTGCTTAAAGGTATTGACGGTGTTCAGGCTGCTGAAGTGATGCTTTCCATTCCTGAACAAGGCGTGTTTTTAAATGACAGTCAGGAGCAGGCATCTGCTTCAGTCGTACTGAATACACAGCCTGGTTATCAGTTTAATGAAGCACAGGTTGACGCATTGTATAGACTTGTTTCGAAAAGCGTGCAAAACCTCCCTGTTGAAAATATCGTCATCACAAATCAGTTTTTTGAGTATATCGATCTTCAGGGACAGGAAAATGTAGCTGGTGTCAATATGACAAACCAGATGGAGATCAAGAAAACGATTGAACGTGACCTTCAGCGTGAAGTTCAGCGTATGCTCGGAACGCTTATGGGGCAGGACAAGGTGGTTGTATCTGTCACGACGGATATCGATTTTGATCAGGAAACACGTGAAGTGAATGAAGTGCTTCCGGTTGATGAAGAAACGATGTCAGGAATTGAAATCAGCTCACAGCGGATATCGGAAACTTTTGAGGGAACTAATCCTGCTGGTGGCGTTCCCGAAGGAGAAGATCCTGCTGATAATCTGACAGGCTTTGTTGAAAACGGTCAGGGCCAGGGGGATTACGAGCGTGAGGAAGAAACGATCAATAATGAAGTTAACCGTATTCGCCGCAACATTGTTGAAAGTCCATACAGAATTCGGGATATCGGGTTACAGGTTCTTGTTGAGCCCCCAAACCCTGACGACCCGGCTTCGCTGCCACCGGAGAGTATCAATGATATAGAAACAATGCTTCAAACGATCATCCGAACTTCAATAGATAATGATTTCGCAGCTGATCTGACAGAAGAAGAACTTGGTGAAAAAGTTCTTGTGTCTGCACAGACGTTCAACGGCAGGGCTGACTTTGAAGATCAGCAGGCTGCAACAGTCATTCCGTGGTGGGTATATGCTGCTGGAGGCGTACTATTACTCATCATTATCGGTTTAATCTTCTTTATTGTACGTTCAAGAAGAAGAGCGCAGGCTGAGGAAGAAATCTTTATTGAGCAGGAAGAAGTTTTTGATGTTCCAGATGTCAACGATGAAAAAGAAACAGAAGGAACACTCAAACGAAAACAACTTGAAAAAATGGCAAAAGAAAAACCTGAAGACTTTGCAAAGCTCTTAAGGTCCTGGATTGCAGATGAATAGGAGTGGGAACATTGGCTAAAAAAGAAAAAGAATTAACGGGGAAACAAAAAGCAGCGATATTGCTGATCTCCCTTGGCCCGGATGTTGCCTCTTCTGTTTATAAGCACTTGGATGAAGAGGAAATTGAGAGACTGACACTTGAAATTTCCGGTGTCAAAAAAGTGGATTCAGATGTGAAGGATGAAGTGCTGGAGGAGTTCCATAATATCGCTCTTGCTCAGGATTATATATCGCAGGGAGGAATCGGGTATGCGAAGTCAGTGCTTGAAAAAGCCCTCGGAGCTGATCAGGCAAATGCCGTCATTAACCGATTAACTTCTTCTTTACAGGTAAGACCATTTGATTTCGCGAAAAGAGCAGACCCGCTGCAGATTTTTAACTTTATTCAAAATGAGCATCCTCAAACGATTGCTCTTATTCTTTCGTACCTGAATCCGCAACAGGCCGGTCAAATTCTCTCAAGTATGCCGCAGGATGTGCAGGCTGATATTGCGAAACGTATAGCGGTTATGGACAGTACAAGTCCCGAGGTCATCAGTGAAATTGAATCAGTGCTTGAACGTAAGCTGTCATCAACGGTTCAGCAGGACCACACTGAAACAGGCGGAATTGAATCCGTTGTGGAAGTGCTTAACGGGGTTGATCGCGCAACGGAGAAAACAATTCTTGATTCTCTTGAAATTCAGGATCCTGAACTGGCAGAGGAAATTAAGAAACGTATGTTTGTTTTCGAGGATATTGTTACGCTTGATGGAAGATCCATACAGCGTGTGATCCGGGATTGTGAAAATGAGGATCTGCTTCTTTCCATGAAGGTTTCCACTGATGATGTTAAAGAAATTTTATTTAAAAATATGTCCCAGCGTATGGCTGAGAATTTCAAAGAGGAAATGGATTATATGGGACCTGTGCGTTTGCGTGATGTGGAAGAGGCACAGTCGAGAATTGTTGCTGTCATCAGACGACTGGAGGAAGCCGGTGAGATTATCGTTGCTCGCGGTGGAGGAGATGATGTCATTGTCTAGAGTGATAAAATCCGGGTTTGTTGGCAGCAATCGTTCTGAAGGGATTGCAATACCTTTTAAATCAATCATACAACCTGATGAACATTCAGATCAGACCCTTTCCTGGACAGTAGAACAGGCAAAGAGAGAATCTGGACAATTGCTACATGATGCCAAAATCAAAGCCCAGGAAGTTCTTGGAGAGGCACAACTGACGTATCAGCAGACGATGGACTGGATCGAACAGCAAAAAAACAATTGGGAAGAAGAAAAGCAGCAGCTTCAGAAGAATGCATACGAAGAGGCATTTGCACAGGGATATGAGGAAGGTAGAAATAAAGGTTACGACGATTTGACCCACCTTTTGGAAGAAGCCAAGGAAATTGTCGCTTCTTCAAAGGATACTCTTCATAAACAGCTTGAGGAAAATGAATTCGTTATTCTGGAACTTGCCATCAGGGCATCTGAAAAGATCATGTCAGTGAAGCTTGAAGATGACCCTTCCGCTTTTCTTCCAATCGTAAAAAAAGGAATTAAAGAAGCGCGCGAGATGAGAGAAATCAAGATCTACACGGCAATTCAGCAATTTACCTTTTTACAGCAGGAAAGAGAAGAGCTTCTTTCCATCTTTCCGGTGGACGTCAAACTATACATTTATCCGGAAGAAGAACTCGAACCATTTCAATGTTTCATAGAAAGCAGTCAGGGCAGAATCGATATCAGTATCGATACGCAGCTAACTGAATTGAAAGCCGGATTAGCAGAAGTACTTGGGAGTGGAAAATGAAAGCAGCAGAATTGATTCAATACATTCCATCCATTAAAACAGTCAGACATTATGGAAAAGTGAAACGCGTTGTCGGCCTGATGATTGAATCACAGGGGCCGGAAAGCTCTATAGGTGAGGTATGTTACATACACGTTCACTCTAGTTCAAAGAAACGAACGATCCAGATTAAAGCTGAGGTAGTTGGATTTAAAGATGAAATGGTTGTGTTAATGCCTTTTACTCACGTTCAGGATATTGCACCGGGAAGTATTGTGGAAGCAAGCGGCCGTCCGTTAGAGATCAAAGTTGGCGAAGCACTGATCGGTAAAATTGTAGATTCTCTCGGTCACCCAATTGATGACAGCACGCTTCCTGCCGGAATGAAAGCTGTACCGACTGAACAGGATCCTCCCAATCCACTGACAAGACCGCCAATTGATGAAGTGATGGAGGTCGGGGTCAGGGCAATTGATGGAATGCTTACTGTCGGAAAAGGCCAGAGAATCGGTATTTTTGCAGGAAGCGGTGTTGGAAAAAGTACGCTTCTTGGGATGATTGCGAGAAATACGGAAGCAGATCTTAATGTGATTGCCTTAATCGGTGAGCGAGGAAGAGAGGTCAGGGAATTTATTGAACGTGACCTTGGTCCGGAAGGCGCAAAACGCAGTATTATCATTGCAGCAACATCAGACCAGCCGGCGTTAATGAGAATTAAAGGTGCTTTCACCGCAACGGCGATCGCTGAATACTTCAGGGATAAAGGTCTGAATGTCATGTTAATGATGGATTCCGTTACCCGTGTTGCGATGGCGCAAAGAGAAATAGGACTTGCTGTTGGTGAACCACCGGCAACAAAAGGCTATACGCCTTCTGTATTTGCTCTTCTGCCAAAGCTTTTGGAAAGAACGGGAACCAACCTGAATGGCAGTATTACCGCCTTTTATACCGTGCTTGTGGACGGTGATGATATGAATGAGCCGATTGCTGATACGGTACGGGGAATTCTTGACGGGCACATTGTGCTTGATCGCTCTATTGCCAACAAAGGACACTATCCTGCGATTAACGTGCTCAAAAGCGTCAGCCGTCTTATGAATCATCTGGCTGAACCGGAGCACAGGCGCTCAGCTGAAAAACTCAGAGAGCTGATGAGCACATATGAACAGGCGGAGGATTTAATCAACATAGGTGCCTACAAAAAAGGATCTTCAAAGGACATAGATCAGGCGATCCAATATCAGCCGCAGATAAAAAGACTGTTAAAACAAGCATTTGACGAAAAGATTCCCCTTTCAGACAGTGTCAGACAGCTTGTTCATCTCTCGGAAAAAGGTGAGTGGTAACAATGGCTTATCAATATCGTTTTGAACGTGTTCTGACCGTCAAGGAAAGAGAGCAGAAGGAAGCGGAAGACCGGTACCGGGATGCAGTCGCATCATTTGAGAAAATCGCGCAGAAGCTGTATGACCTGTTAAGAAAAAAAGAATTGATGGAAGCGGCACAGGCTGATGAAATGAAAAGTGGAATATCTGTCATCTCATTACGCCACGGTCAGCATTTCTTATCAAATATCGAGAAAAGCATCTCGTATCAGCAAAAGCTCGTCATTGAAGCGAGAAGCAATATGCAGCGGCATGAACACAGGCTGATGGAACGGAATATAGAGGTTCGTAAATATGAAAAAATTAAAGAACGGGATTTAAAGCAATATATTCAACTCGCTGAATCAGCTGAACGTGAGCAGATGAATGAGCTGTCGATCGTTCAATTTATGAACCGCAGAAACAGGTGATGCAAATGAATAAACAGCAGTCAATTAAGGAAGAAGCGGAAGAAACCAGGTCCCCCGGCAAACTTCAGGTGTTTTTTTTACTGATTTTTGTTCCGATCTTATTTCTTACTTTTGCCACGCTAATCGTATTAACCATATTGGATATTAATGTTTTTGAAAAAATTGAAGAAGCAGGTATTGATATTCCTTTCACAGGTGAAGACGAAGTCTCTGAAGAAATTAATGGCCCTGAAGACCAGGCACAGCAGATTGTCAGTCTTGAAGCGCAACTCGAGGAAAAAGACCTGGAACTTCAGAGATTCGAACAGGAAATCATATCTCTTGAAGACGAAAATGATCTGTTGATTGAAGAGCAGAAGCAACTGCTCGCTGAAATAGAATCTCTGGAAAATGCAGGAGAATCCGCGCGTAAGGAATTTTCAGAAGTTGTAGCGGTATATGATGAAATGGACGGTAAGGAAGCCGCACCAGTAATTTTGAATCTCAATGATGAAAATGCCATTCGAATATTATCCTCACTGTCTTCTGAAAAACTGGCAGAAATTTTTGCGGAAATGCCTTCAGAGGACGCAGCCAGATATACGGAATTAATTGCTAATCGTACGCCGTGAAGGGAGGTGAAACAAACGTGATCGGACAAATTGCCATACAACCTGTTCAGCAGGTAAACAGACTTGGATCTGTAAGTGATAAACAGCAGTCCGGAAGCAGCTTCGGTGCAATCCTTTCATCAGCTGGAGAACCATCAGGGAATCTCCTAACAGGTGTTGAGGGGAATGATGGAAATCAGGTGCTACAGGAGCTTGCTGGGATTCTTGATACTGACGACATGAAGGATTTTATGAACAGTGTCGAAGAACTTGACCCGATGATACAGCAGCTTTTTTCCGAATTTTCGAAAGAAGAGCTTGCTGAAATGAGCATTGAAGAATTGTTTATGGCAGCAGGTGTGGATCTCGGATTACTGGACAGTCTGTCTGAAACCATAAATATGTCAGAACTTGAAGGGTTTGAGCCTGCTGACATCATTGCTGTCATCCTGTCCCAGGTATTAATGGGTAAAGAGGAATCCAATTCTGATAAGCCATCAATAAATGTGATGGAAATGACTCTTTTGGAATTAAAGAATAATGCATCCTTAAATCCAGCCCAGGATCTGTCCAAAACCTCAACGAAGGGTCAAAACGATTTGTTGAAAATGGTTTTGATGATGAAAGGTCTCCTGCTCAGCGACTCTAAAGCAATGCGAATTGATAACAAAACATTGTCTGTACAAAATGTTGAAAATGTACTCGAACAGGTTCAAACGATCTTAAAAACTGCATTAACTGCAGAAAAATCTGCATTCAAGCCTATGATTTTTTCTGAAAGCATGGAAAGAGCTGCTTTCCAAAACGGGTCAACTGAAATGGTAAAGACAGAAGTTACAGCGATCAGTCTTCATTCACTGCAACTTCAGTCAGGGCCGGTAAAATGGAGCCTGCCGTTACAGCAAAGACAGCCGGATCAGGCTCAACAGCTCATGCAGCAATTTCAAAACATTATGAAACAGTCTCAGTTCGGCAAAGTAAACGGTACAGAAAAACTGATGATCAGGTTACAGCCTGAACATCTCGGTACTTTAAAAATCGAATTGATTCAACGAAATGGAATGATGACTGCAAGAATTGTGGCGTCAACGGCCGTTGCAAAGGATATGATTGACTCCCAGCTAACACAGCTAAAACAGTCATTTGTAAATCAAAATCTTCAGGTGGAGAAAATAGAGATTCAGCATTTACCAACGGGAGAAACGAGACAGGAAAAACAATCCTCTGATCAGTCAGGTCAATCTCACAAACAGCATGAACAAAATCAGCAGGATAACAATGATAACGAAGATGGTCAGTCTTTCCATGACATATTCTTAAATATTGAGGTGTAATGAGTGAACCCAACGAGTATAAATGAAAGTTTATTTCTTTCCTCACTTGAAAAACGGAAGCTTGAATCTAAAGATCAATCTGCGATGGGAAAGGATCAATTTTTGAAGCTTCTGATCGCACAGCTTCAAAATCAGGACCCAACACAGCCAATGGAGGATAAAGAATTTATCTCGCAGATGGCTAACTTCTCAAGCCTCGAGCAAATGACAAATATGGCGAGCTCCTTTGAAAAATTCGCTTCCATGCAGGAGCAAACATCTCTTATTCAGTACAACGAATTTGTTGGCAAAGAAGTAAAGTGGGACAAGCTCGAGGAGATAGATGGGGAAGAAGTTGCCACTAATGGTACCGGTGTGATTGATGTTGTTAAATTCACAGGCGGATCTGTTGAATTCACCCTCCAGGATGGAACAAAGCTCACCCCTGGGAATGTATCTGAAGTGATCCAGGCAGGTAGCCGTGACTCACTCCAGCAGGCAAGCATGCTGATTGGAAAGCAGATCAGCTGGATGGAAGAGGATGAAGAGAAGAAGAGCAAAGTTGTGTCTGTGTCTAAAAAAGACGGTGCAATTTGGCTTCTCACTGAAGACGAACAGAAGGTTTCCGTAGATGAGCTGATCAAAATAGCCCAGTAAAGGATTGAACAGGATGGAGCATATTCGATTTAACCCGCTCCCATCACCGCCCGTTTTACCGGCTAAGAAACAGCCACCTGTTAAAAGCAGAGGCTTTGCTGAAGCTTTCAAACAGGAAATCAGTCGTAATGAATTGAAAATCAGCAAACATGCTGCTGAACGTATGACTTCAAGATCAATTAATCTCACTCAGGAACAATGGAACAGAGTGAATGAAAAAGTGCATGAAGCAGGCGAAAAGGGCATAAAGGACTCACTCGTTCTGCTGAGTGATGCAGCGCTGATTGTCAGTATTAAGAACCGCACCGTTATAACGGCGATGGGAAAGCATGACATACACGACCAAATATTCACGGACATTGATGGAACAATAATTTTAGAATAGGTGGACCTTTTTAAAGGGACCTATTGGCTGCCGACCGATTGACGCAGCCTCCATAAGAAGGGAGAACAATTAAATGATTCGTTCAATGTATTCAGGTATCGCAGGTCTGAAAAACTTCCAGACAAAGCTGGACGTAATTGGTAACAATATTGCAAACGTTAATACTTTCGGATTCAAAAAAGGCCGTGTAACATTCCAGGAAGCGATGAACCAGACGATCCAGGGTGCCAGTGCAGCTGTAGAAGGCCGTGGAGGTAAAAACCCGCTTCAGGTAGGACTTGGTTCTGTAACAGCAACGATTGACAGTGTTCAGACACAGGCTTCACTTCAGACGACTGGACGTTCACTTGATTTAGCAATTAATGGAGACGGATTTTTTGTGGTTCAGGGTCCTGGTGGACAGAATCTTTACACGCGAGGCGGTAACTTTTATCTTGACCAGACAGGTATGGTTGTTACAGGTGATGGATATCGTGTACAACAATTTACCGGAACAGGTGAACTTGAAGATATTTTCGTTAATAGCTCTGCAGTTTTGGCCGCTCAGGTAACTGATACAATAACTATGCAAGGAAACTTACCTAACAATCTCGCCGATCCGAATTTCGAATTTGATACTCAGTTTAAAATTACTGATAACGTAGGTGTCGAGCACGTAGTAAGAGCAACAATTACGCCTCAAGTAGCGGCAGGAGTTGTTGTTCAAGATGAATGGAACATGGAGTTTGTAATAGGTAATGGAACTCCTTCCACAGCGACACTAGATATGACAACAGATCCTGCAGTTATGACTCCTGCAAATTTAACAATCGAACGTCCTGATGGTACTAACTTTGCTGTTCCTACCATCAATTTTGAGAACGTTTCAAACGATCCAAATGATATGACTTTCCAAACATCTGCTAATGGAAATCAGGAAGGCGTTCTTGAAAGCTTTTCAGTAAGTGCTTCAGGTGTTGTCAATGGCGTTTATTCTAACGGTCTTGTAGAAGAAATTGCAACATTGAGTATGGCTATTTTCAACAACCCATCAGGTTTAGTGAAAGTAGGAAACAATCTCTTTCAGGAGTCTGTTAACTCAGGTGTAGCAAACCTTGGTACTACAGACGATGCAGGTGGAACAATATCTTCCGGTACGCTCGAAATGTCAAACGTTGACCTATCAGAAGAATTCACAGAAATGATTACGGCACAGCGTGGATTCCAGGCGAATACTCGTATTATTACAACGTCTGATCAGATTTTAGAAGAACTTGTGAACTTGAAGCGATAATCAGGTGAAGGGGGTGACGGTGCCTTCTTAATCAGAGGGCACCGGCTGCTATGATTCAAGTAAGAAGATTAAATGGAAAAGAGTTTATGATAAACGCCATTTATGTTGAAACAGTAGAGGCTTTTCCTGACACCACGATTACTCTGACTAATGGGAAAAAATATATAGTGAGAAACTCCATGGAGGAAGTACAGGAGCAGATACGATCATTTTACCGGTCAATCCATGTACTAAATTTGAGTCAGCTGAAAGGAGATGATGACGATGAAGAATAAGTTGCTGATGATTATGCTCATCATTCTTGTATCGATCACACTCATAGGTGTTATAGCAGTCGTTGTGTTTAATCAGCTGGCTTCTGACGGTGAAGAGGGCGAAGAAGAAGCTGTTGAACTTTCTGTTGAAGAAATAGCGGAAGCGACCGTGAGTATTCCGGAAGTGACCACAAACATTAATGGTGATAATTTTGCCAGAGTGACGGTTTCAATTCAGACAGACAGCAAAGAAGCAGCAGAAGAACTGACGCAGCTTGAGTTTATGGTGAAGGATATCCTGATTGGTGAACTTTCAGAAATGTCTAAAGCGGACCTAGAAGGAAGTGCAGGAAAAGACGCCTTTAAAGAAATTATTAAAAACAGAGTGAATGAATTTATGCATGAAGGCGAAGTTCTTCAGGTGTATACGACAGATATTGTCGTCCAATAATGAATGCAGCAGATGGACGGAGGTGAATGGAAGTGGCTGGAGATATACTCTCTCAAAATGAAATTGATGCATTATTATCAGCTATCTCTACCGGGGAGATGTCTGCAGAAGAAATTAAAAAAGAAGAGCAGGAAAAGAAAGTTAAGGTCTATGACTTTAAAAGGGCGCTTCGTTTTTCAAAGGACCAGATCCGGAGTATCTCCCGGATCCATGAAAACTTTGCCCGACTGCTCACTACATATTTCTCTGCGCAGCTCCGGACATTTGTTCAAATAAATGTGGCCTCGGTGGACCAGATTCCTTATGAGGAATTTATCAGGTCCGTGCCAAAAATGACGATTTTAAATGTTTATGAGATTCCGCCGCTTGATGGGAAAATTCTGATGGAAATTAACCCGAATATCGCTTATGCGATGATGGACCGTGTGCTCGGCGGACATGGATCCAGTGTAAGTAAGGTCGATAATCTGACTGAGATTGAGACAAAAATCATGTCCACTATGTTCGAACGGGCTTTTGATAATTTGAGAGAAGCTTGGGGAACGGTTGCAGAAATTGATCCGATCCTGACCGATTTTGAGGTAAATCCTCAATTTTTACAAGTCATATCGCCTAACGAAACGGTTGTCGTGATTTCACTCAACACAGTCGTTGGTGAATCAACAGGTATGATTAATATTTGTCTCCCGCATGTGGTGCTTGAGCCGATCATGCCAAACCTGTCCATTAAGTACTGGATGCAGTCAGAAAAAAAGGCAATCAAACCGGAAGAACAGCTTCAGCTTGAGCGCCGTGTGAAAAAAGCAGATCTTGTTATTTCAGCAGAACTTGGTACATCAGTGATGGAAATAGAAGACTTTCTGATGCTTGAAGTTGGGGATGTGCTCGAACTGAATCACCGATTTGATGAGCCGGTTACGCTGAAAATTGGCGATGTGCCAAAGTTTACAGCACAGCCGGGACAGCTTGGTAAGAAAATTGGTGTTCAGATTATTGAAGAATTGAAAGGAGGAGAGGACGATGATGAGTGATGACATGCTCTCCCAGGATGAAATTGATGCTTTGTTAAAAGGAACAGCTGATGAGGAAGATGACACAGAAACAAAACCTGCAGATAATGAACCAAATCTGTCCGACTATCTGGACGATATGGCGATTGATGCTTTAGGTGAAATTGGTAATATCTCGTTTGGAAGCTCAGCTACCGCTCTTTCCACACTTTTAAATCAGAAGGTGGACATTACTACACCCGAAGTAACGGTTGTAAAAACAGAAACAGTATCCAAATCATTTCCTCACCCTTCTGCTGCTATTAATGTGCATTACACAGAAGGTTTGAAAGGAAATAACTTACTAGTTATTAAACAGCAGGACGCAGCCGTTATTGCAGACTTAATGCTTGGAGGAGATGGTACGGATCCATCCGGTGATCTCGGGGAAATTCAGCTGAGTGCCGTCCAGGAAGCCATGAATCAGATGATGGGGTCTGCTGCTACATCTATGTCGACAATTTTTGGAGCAAAGGTGGATATTTCGCCGCCGAGCATTGATCTTGTAAATCTTGATCAGTCTGAAGGGATGCATAACCTGCCAGATTCAGAGTTTGTGATTCAAATATCTTTCAATTTGAAGATTGGTACACTGATTGACTCAAATATTATGCAGCTGATTCCGCTTGAGTTCGGTCAGATGATTGTTGATCAGCTTACTGGTGCGAATCAATCGCAGCCTGATCATGAAGCTGCCGCCTCATCTGCCGTGGCAGAACGACCGGCACCTGCAGCAGTGCAAGAGCAGCCGGTTCAAAAGCAGCAGCCGGAGCCATCCAGGTTTGCTGAAGAACCTGTCGATGACGATAGAATTCAGCTTAATCGTGAGCGGCCTGCTAAAACGGTTGATGTCCAGCCGGCACAGTTTTCACAGTTTGACTCACCGGGGTTAAGTGCTGGAGAGTCCAGAAACCTTAATCTTCTTCTTGATATCCCTCTTTCAGTCACGGTTGAGTTAGGAAGAACGAAGAGATCGGTTCAGGAAATTCTTGAATTGACATCAGGTTCCATTATTGAACTTGATAAATTGGCTGGTGAACCGGTAGACATTCTCGTTAATAACCGGTTAATTGCTAAAGGTGAGGTAGTCGTTATTGAAGAAAACTTCGGTGTTCGCCTGACTGATATTGTAAGTAAATCAGATCGCTTAAATAAATTACGCTAATTATAGCTTGGGGGTATATTGAAATGGCAAAGAAGATATTAATCGTTGATGATGCAGCGTTTATGAGAATGATGATCAAGGATATTCTGACGAAAAACGGATTTGAAGTAGTCGGAGAGGCTGCTGACGGTCAGCAGGCTGTTGAAAAATATAAAGAAACATCACCTGACCTTGTTACGATGGACATCACGATGCCTGAAATGGACGGTATTACTGCGCTGAAGGAAATCAAAAAGATGGACAGTTCAGCAAAAATTATTATGTGTTCAGCAATGGGTCAGCAATCAATGGTTATTGATGCTATTCAGGCTGGAGCAAAAGACTTTATCGTTAAACCTTTTCAGGCTGACCGGGTTGTTGAGGCGATTAGTAAAGCGATAGGTTGATCAATATGAAAAAATGGTTTTGCATTTTTCTCCTCCTTGGCATCGTGATGCTGGGAGGAGAAAAATTTAGTTATGCCTCACCGGGAAATGTTTCTGATTGTATGGGTGAAAACCCTTCAGCGGAATGTGCTGAACAGGAAATTCCTTCAGTTGGTTCGTCTGAGAACTCCGGAACAGAGATTAATTTTATGACATTTGTCAGACTGATTGGAGCGCTTGCGCTTGTCATTGTGCTTTTATATGGATTGTTGAAGTTTGTTAACAGTAAAACGAGAAATTTTCAACAGTCTAAAATGATCCGGAATCTTGGCGGTACAACACTCGGAGGAAATCGTTCCATACAGATCGTTAAAGTGGCAGGAAGCTACTATATTCTCGGGGTAGGTGAAGACGTTCAGCTCATTAAGGAAGTCACCAGTGAAGAAGAAATTGAAGAACTGGAAGCATTTTATGACGAAAAAAATCATCAGGCCGTTCAAACAAGCCCGCTGTCTAATCTGTTATCAGTTAAGAAAAAGATAGCAGGCAGCCAGTCGGCAAAAGCATCTAACGAATCATCGTTTACAAAGCTGTTCGAGAGCCAGCTTAAACAGCAAAAGGAAGATCGAAAGCGGATTTTTGAAAAAGCCAAGAGCAAGGAGCGTAACGAAGATGGATGAGTTTATACAGTTTTTTAATGACAGTCCTCCGGATGACGTCGCAACCTCCGTGCGGCTTTTACTGCTATTAACGGTCCTTTCACTGGCACCTGGCATACTCATTTTGATGACATCATTTACACGGATTGTGATCGTTTTGTCGTTTGTTCGGACATCACTCGCCACACAGCAGATGCCGCCAAACCAGGTAATTGTTGGACTTGCGCTGTTTCTTACTTTTTTTGTCATGGCGCCTGTACTCAGCGAGGTGAATGAACGTGCGTTGACCCCTTTATTTAATGAAGAAATTGATCTTGAAACAGCCTATGCAGAAGCTTCTATTCCTTTTAAGGAATTTATGAGTGAGCATACACGCCAAAAGGACCTTGAGCTGTTTTTAAGCTATACAGAAGCAGAAAGGCCTGAAACGATTCAGGACATTCCGCTGACGGTTATGGTACCGGCATTTGCACTCAGTGAAATTAAAACAGCGTTTCAAATGGGATTCATGATCTTTATTCCGTTTCTCGTCATTGATATGGTTGTTGCTTCGATTCTCATGTCCATGGGGATGATGATGCTTCCACCAGTGATGATTTCGCTGCCATTTAAAATATTATTGTTTATTTTAGTAGATGGCTGGTATCTCGTAATGCAGTCGTTACTTCAGAGCTTTTAGGGCAGGTGAATCAGATTGAATGGAGAAATGGTTATTTCCATCGCAGAACGCGGTGTTTATATTACACTGGCGATCAGTCTTCCGCTGATGCTGGTTGCGCTGATAGTAGGTCTGCTGGTCAGTATTTTTCAGGCAACAACTCAGATTCAGGAGCAGACGCTGGCCTTTATTCCGAAGATTATTGCCGTTATGGTGGCACTCATTTTCTTTGGACCTTGGATGTTGACGCAGCTTGTCGCCTATGCTGAAGATATTTTTACAAATTTAACACGGTACATAGGTTAAACAGATGGAAGAATTGTATCCAAGACTTACAATTTTGTTGCTTATCGTAGCAAGGGTTTCAGCGTTTTTTGTGACGATTCCGCTGTTTTCACACAGGACAATTCCTGCTACACACCGTATAGGAATGGCGCTTTTGCTTTCGTGGATGATGTATTACACCATTGATGCTGAACCATTTGAGATTAACGGGGAATATATTCTTCTGATCATTAAAGAAGCAGCCATCGGTTTATTTATCGGCTTAATTGCCTACATTGTTTTGTCTGCTATCCAAATTGCCGGAAATTTTATTGATTTTCAGATGGGCTTCGCCATTGCAAATGTTATTGACCCCCAGACGGGTGCGCAAAGTCCGCTGACAGGTCAGTACTTATATACACTGTCTCTTTTATTACTGCTTGCTTTAAACGGCCATCATTTAATTATGGATGGGATCTTTTTCAGCTATCAGTTTATCCCGCTGGATCAGGCCACACTTAATTTTGGGAATCCGATGACAGCGGAACTGGTCATTAAAGCATTTGCTGCAACCTTTATGATTGCTTTTCAAATGGCTGCCCCTGTTATTGCCACCCTGTTTCTTGTTGATGTGGCGCTTGGAATCGTGGCCAGAACGTCACCTCAGTTTAATATTTTTGTTATTGGATTTCCGATTAAAATTACCGTTGCCTTTGTTGTCCTGATTATATTAATGGGGGTAACATTTCAGGTGATTCAGTCTCTGTTTGACCTCATGTTTGTTGTAATGAGGGATCTGATGAGTGTTTTAGGGGATGGTGGGTCATGAAGTTACAGTTGAATCTTCAGTTTTTTGCAGGTGAGAAAACGGAAAAAGCCACTCCTAAAAAACGTCTGGACTCGCGTAAAAAAGGCCAGGTTGCGAAGAGTCAGGATGTTACTACAGCGATTATTTTATTTACAGTATTTCTGTTTTTGTTTTTTGCTGGCGGCTGGTTTAGAGAGCGGATGCTGAACATGGTGGCGGTGCCGCTTATGGATTATATTAAACGTCCTGTTACGCTTGATTCAACGATGATCGTTTATGGTGAAATGCTCACGCAGGTTGCCTGGCTTGTACTCCCAATCATGGGCGTCGCGGCTATTGGTGGGATTGTTGGAAATTATGTTCAGGTAGGTTTCCTCGTTGCGACTGATCCACTGAAGCCGCAGCTCTCGAAGCTTGATCCGATTAAAGGTTTCAAAAGAATTTTTTCAGCAAGGGCACTTGTGGAACTTTTAAAATCAGTGCTTAAAATATCACTTGTAGGTTTAACGACTTTTCTGGTTATCTGGTTCAGTATTGAAGAAGTACTCCAGCTGTCGTTAATGCCTGTTGCTCAAACACTCATTACAACAGGTTCACTAACGGTTCAGATGGGATTATTTGCATCAGCATTGCTGGTCCTTTTGTCTGTTCTTGACTATCTTTACCAGAAATATGATTTTGAAAAAAATATCCGGATGTCAAAACAGGATATTAAAGATGAATATAAAAACACGGAAGGGGACCCGCTGATTAAATCAAAGATTAAGCAGCGGCAGAGGGAAATGGCGATGAAACGGATGATGTCTGAGATTCCGGACGCAGACGTTGTCATTACCAACCCGACCCACTATGCCATTGTTTTGAAATATAAAGATGGGGAATTTGAAGCCCCCGTAGTCGTTGCAAAAGGAGTCGATTTTATTGCACAGAAAATAAAATTGATTGCCAAAGAAAATGATGTCATTGCTGTTGAGAACAGGCCGCTGGCAAGAGCGCTTTATGATCAGGCTGAAATCGGTGACCCGATTCCTGAAGAATTCTTTAAGGCAGTGGCTGAAATTCTCGCTTACGTATACCGGATAAAAAACAAAGTGTAATGCTTTGAAAGGGGACCAGCATGAAAGGAAAAGATTTAGCCATACTCGGAAGCGTCATCCTGATCATCGCGATGTTGGTCATTCCGCTGCCTTCCTGGATGCTCAGCGTATTTATAATAATTAATATAACATTGGGGCTCATTGTACTTCTTGTCTCGATGAATATGAGAGAGCCGCTTGAATTTGCGATTTTCCCGGCACTGATCCTTTTGCTCACTCTGTTCAGACTGGGTCTGAACGTATCGACAACACGAGCTATTTTAAGTCGGGGGGAAGCCGGAGGTGTTGTTGAAACTTTCGGTACGTTTGTTACCGGGGGAAATATTTTAGTCGGGATCGTTGTCTTTATCATCCTGATTATAATCCAGTTTATCGTTATTACTAAGGGGGCGGAACGTGTATCAGAAGTCGCTGCCCGTTTCACACTTGATGCGATGCCTGGTAAGCAGATGAGTATTGATGCTGACTTAAATGCGGGCATGATCAATGAAACAGAAGCGCGTGAACGCCGTGAAAAAGTCGGCAGGGAAGCTGACTTTTACGGAGCGATGGATGGTGCAACGAAATTCGTAAAAGGGGATGCAATTGCCGGTATTATTATCGTCATGATCAACCTGATCTTTGGTATGGTGATCGGGATTGTTCAAATGGGCATGCCGCTTGCAGACGCTGCAAACCAGTTTTCTTTACTGACTGTCGGAGATGGCATTGTCTCGCAGATCCCAGCACTGCTCATTTCAACGGCTACTGGTATCGTTGTCACCCGTGCTGCTTCAGATGGAAACCTCGGACAGGACATTACGTCTCAGCTGTTTTCTTTTGCGCCGATTATGTATGTTGCAGCCGCAACGATTGCCCTGCTCGGTATTTTTACACCGATCAGCAACCTGCTGACGCTTCCTATCGCGATGATTTTAGCAGTAGGTGGATACATGCTGTCTCAGTCTAAGAAGAATGAGATGGAAGATCCGCTTGAAATGGAAGAGGAAACCGCAACAGATGAAATGAAGAGTCCTGAAAGTGTCGTCAGCCTGTTAAATGTGGATCAAATTGAATTTGAATTTGGTTACGGTTTGATACCGCTTGCTGATGCGAATCAGGGAGGGGATCTGCTGGATAGAATTGTGATGATCCGACGTCAGCTGGCGCTCGACCTCGGTCTTGTTATACCTGTTGTCAGGATTCGGGATAACATACAGCTTCAGCCTAACGAATACAGGTTGAAAATTAAAGGAAATGAAGTCGCAAAAGGAGAACTTCTCCTTGATCACTATCTGGCGATGAGCCCCGGGGATGATGATTCAATTGATGGTATTGATACGATTGAACCTTCATTTGGACTGCCTGCTAAATGGATTGATGAATCTGTGAAGGATCAGGCTGAGATGCTTGGATATACAGTTGTTGATCCGCCGTCTGTTGTGTCAACTCATATTACTGAAATGATCAAAGGTCATGCTGATGACCTGCTCGGACGTCAGGAAACAAAGCAGCTGATCGATCATCTGCAGCAGTCCTATCCGATCTTAGTCGAGGAGGTAACGCCATCGCCTTTATCGATCGGAGATGTACAGAAGGTTTTATCAAAGCTGCTTAAAGAAAATGTTTCTATACGGAATCTGCCGGTGATTTTCGAAACGCTTGCTGATTATGCGAAAATGACGTCAGATACTGATGTGCTGGCTGAATACGTAAGACAATCTTTAGCAAAACAAATCACTAGTCAATTTGCCCAGCCGGGTGACACGTTAAAAGTGATCACATTATCAGGCAAAGTTGAAAAGATGACAGCAGATAACGTTCAGCAGACGGAGCATGGGAATTACCTTTCCCTGGACCCGAATGATTCACAAAGAATTCTTGAGGCAATGGCTCAACAGATTGAACAGCTCTCACTGACAGAACAGACACCGATCATTTTGTGTTCACCTGCAGTGCGGATGTATATTCGTCAGCTGACAGAGAGGTATTTCCCGCAAATTCCGATTCTGTCCTATAATGAACTCGAAGCGAATGTTGAAGTACAGAGTGTAGGGGTGGTGACGGTCGATTGAAGATGAAAAAAGTTACGGCGCCATCAATGCCTGAGGCGATGAAAAAAGTGCGTGCAGAATTAGGCAGTGACGCTGTTATTTTAAATTCAAAAGTCATTTATACCGGTGGATTTCTCGGTTTATTTAAAACGAAACAGATTGAGGTAGTGGCAGGTATCGATCAAACAGAACCCGCTGCTGCCAAGGAAAGCCCAGCTTTGGTTCAAAGTCCGGGTCATGAAAAGCTGGAAGAAGAAATCAGGGAACTGAAAAAATTAATGGTGAATATGTCCGCAAGCCAGAACAATCGGTTTCAGCATTTACCATCACCTGTAGTGCACGTGTTAAATGATTACCAAAATCAGGATCTGCAAGATGAGTGGCTGCTTGAGCTCGGTGCATACCTTCATGAAAAATGGAAACAGGAATCTGATAACGAAAAACTTGCTGACTGGGCTCTTTCTTATTTTCTGCAGCCTGTTGATCAGCTCGCGCATGGCGGTGTTTTGGCTGAAAAGAAATACATCAGTCTGATCGGTCCGACAGGTGTAGGGAAAACGACGACCATCGCAAAAATGGCAGCAAAGCTTGTAGTTGAATCAAAGAAAAAAATTGCTTTTATTACAACGGATACTTACCGCATTGGGGCAATTGAACAGCTGAAGACGTATGCCCAGCTTTTAAATGTACCGATTGAAGTCGTTTATAAGCGCCAGGATTTTGATGAAGCAGCAGCGAAGTTCAGCGATTACGATCATATTTTTATTGATACTGCGGGCAGAAATTATAAAGAAATTCAGTACGTTGAAGATCTGATGAATACAATCAATTTTAACGAAGACATGCAGACATTTCTCGTTCTTTCGATGACGTCTAAACTGCAGGATATGCAGGCTGTATACAGTCAGTTTGGGGATGTCGAGCTTGATGGGCTCATCTTTACAAAATGGGATGAGAGTGCAAGTGTCGGACCTGCCTATCACCTGATGACAAACAGTGGACTTGGCGCTGCCTATCTAACGACCGGTCAGGCAGTTCCTGAAGATATTAAAGAAGCAACCCCTTCCACGATTAGAGAATTTTTGAAAAAAGGTGTGAACCCGTATGGATCAAGCTGAAACGCTGAGAAGACAGATGATGAAGATGAGTGAGAAGACGGGAAAAGCAATTGCTGTTGTAAGTGGAAAAGGAGGGGTTGGAAAATCCAATTTCTCCATTAACTTTTCTTCAGAGCTGGCGAATCTTGGGCATAAAGTGCTGCTGATGGATATGGATATAGGAATGGGGAACGTCCATATCCTGTTAGGGCAGCAGTCCGGAAAAACGATTCTTCATTTTCTTGAAGGGGATGGATCGATTGAAGAGGTCACACATCAGGTTGATCAAAATTTTTCCTATATTGCAGGCGGTTCAGGTTTGAACAAGATGGTGGAGTGGAAAGACATTGAAATAACCAGATTGCTTGATGGATTTAATGAGCTGATTCGTCAATACGATTATCTGATTTTTGATATGGGTGCCGGAGCATCTGCCAACGGGCTTGAATTAATCATGGCGGCTGATGAAGTATTCGTTATTACAACGGGAGAACCAACCTCCATCATGGACGCTTACTCTATGATGAAATTTATACATATGAAAGATGCATCAAAGGATTTCTCACTCTTATGCAATCGGGTGATGGATCGTGCGGAAGGTAAATTGGCACTTGAAAGACTGGAAACCGCTGCCGAAAGATTTCTGGGTAAAAAAGTCCGGCTGCTTGGCAGTCTTCCAGAAGATCCTTCTGTGAGAAAAGCTGTTAACAGTCAGGTGCCTTTTACTAAAATGTATCCGGCATCACCAGCTGCAAAAACGCTAAAGAGACTTACCACAGCTTATATTGAAAATCAACAATCTGATATTCATTCTGTGAAGCCGCGATTTACAGAGAGGCTTAGCGCATTTTTCAGAATAAAGTGAGGTGCTGAGATGGTAAGGGAAGAAATAATAAAAGTACTCGTTGTAGACGATTCAGCTTTTATGCGCAAACTGATTCAGGAGTTTCTGTCAGAGGACCCTTCAATTGCGGTTGTCGGGACAGCTAGAAATGGTCAGGATGCCATCGCAAAAATCCGCCTTCTAAAACCGCATGTCGTCACGATGGATGTTGAAATGCCGGTTATGAGCGGACTTGAAGCATTAAAAATCATAATGAAAGATCATCCACTGCCGGTGATAATGCTTTCAAGCACGACGGTTCAAGGTGCTGAGAACGCATTTTTAGCCATGGACTACGGGGCAGTGGATTTTATTGCAAAACCTTCTGGTACTATATCACTAGATTTACATAAGGTGAAAAAAGAACTCGTGGAAAAAGTGATACATGCTTCGAGTGCGAAAATTTCTATGATGAAACATGTTAAAAAGAAAAAGCCTGAAAATAAAATATACACTGAAAAAGTCACGGTTGATGCCGATAGTAAATATGTAGGTGCGCGCGCTCCTAAAAACTCCCTTGTTCTAATCGGGACATCCACTGGAGGACCAAGAGCGCTTCAGGAAGTCTTATCAGCTCTTCCTAAACAGTTAAAGGCACCAGTTGTCGTTGTACAGCACATGCCGCCGGGATTTACAAAATCTCTGGCCGCAAGGCTTAATCAGTTATCTGAACTGACCATCAAGGAAGCTGAGCAGGGAGACGTATTAAAAAACGGTCATGTGTATATTGCGCCAGGCGATTATCATATGACACTGAGTCAGTCTTCAACGGAAATTACCATTAGGCTGGATCAGAGTCCCCCAAGAAACGGACACCGTCCATCCGTTGATGTATTGTTTGAATCTGCTGCGCAGTTAAACATAAAAAAAATTGCCGTGATTATGACTGGGATGGGTGCAGATGGGTCTAAAGGTCTGGTACACTTACATCATCATCATGATGTGACCTCTATAGCAGAGTCAAAAGAAACATGTGTTGTTTATGGAATGCCAAAGGCAGCTGCAGCAACCGGCTTCATCAGCTATGTTGATCCATTGCCACAAATTGCAGGAAGAATCGCAAAACTTGCGGAAGGGTGAGTTCTTATGGAAATGAGTCAGTATCTGGAAGTATTCATTGAAGAAAGCAAAGATCATTTGCAGAACTGTAATACACAATTACTTGAGCTTGAAAAAAATCCGGAGGACCTTGGTATCGTTAATGAGATTTTCCGGTCAGCCCATACTCTAAAGGGAATGTCTGCAACAATGGGGTATGAAGATCTCGCCAACCTGACACATAACCTTGAAAATGTGCTGGACGGGATCCGCAATGAGAAATTGACTGTTAGTACAAACATGATGGATGTTCTTTTTGCAGCGGTTGATGATCTTGAAGAAATGATTACATCCATCGCTGGTGGCGGAGATGGCAAAAAGAACGTAGAATCGACGATCAGCAGACTCGCAGCCATTGAAAAAGGAGAAGTATTAACCGAAGATAACACGGCAAATGCTGTAGCGGTAAAGTCGGAGGTTTCATATGACCAATTTGAGCAGACTGTTCTTCATCAGTCTCTTGAGCAGGGCTATCAGGCTTATGAACTGACAGTGGCACTTCGGGATGACTGTCTGCTGAAAGCCGCACGTGTATATATGGTATTTGAAGTGCTTGAAAAAGTTGCTGAGGTCGTAAAATCCTCTCCAACTGTTGACCAGCTTGAAGAGGAAAATTTTGATCAGCATTTTACCGTTACGATCGTAACAAAAGAAGATGCTGCTTTCGTGGAGAAAAGCGTATTGAAAGTGTCAGAAGTTGAACAGGCTGTTGCTACAAAGCTTGATCTTGCAGGGTTCCAGGCAGAGGCCGAAGCTGCTGTAACGATTTTGGAAGTGGATGTGCCGTCAGCTGATGCTGAAATTAAGCTGTCGAATCAGCCAGCGGTCGAAAAGGATATTCCGAAAAATCAGGTAGCAAACAAAACAATTCGTGTAAATATCGACAGACTTGCCGTTCTGATGAATCTGTTTGAGGAGCTTGTGATTGACAGAGGGAGACTGGAACAGATTTCTAAAGAGTTGAATCATGGTGAGCTGAATGAAACGGTAGAAAGAATGTCCCGAATCTCCGGTGACCTTCAATCTATTATTCTGACGATGAGAATGGTACCGGTTGAAACAGTATTTAACCGCTTCCCGAGAATGATTCGTCAGCTTGCACGGGATTTGAATAAACAGATTAATCTTGAGATTAGTGGTCAGGATACAGAGCTTGACCGGACTGTTATTGATGAAATCGGCGATCCTCTCGTCCATCTGCTCAGAAATGCAATCGATCACGGCATTGAAAGCCCGGCAGAACGTGCAGCAAAAGGTAAACCGGAAACAGGTACGATTGATCTTAGGGCTTATCACAGTGGGAACCATGTCTTTATTGAAATTCAGGATGATGGTGCAGGAATCAGCAAGGAAAAAGTTCTTGATAAAGCGCTGTCAAAAGGAATTGTAACTGAAGAACAGGTTCAAACCATGACAGACAGCCAGATTTACGAGCTCATTATGGCATCAGGATTCTCAACAGCTGAGACAATTTCTGATATTTCCGGAAGAGGCGTCGGGCTGGATGTTGTGAAGACAACAATTGAATCTCTTGGCGGGACCATTACGATTCATTCCACACCGGGAGAAGGGTCTATTTTCTCCGTTCAGCTTCCGTTGACGCTTTCGATTATCTCAGTCATGCTGACAGAGATTGAAAATGAGAAGTTTGCGATCCCGTTGTCCTCTATTATTGAGACAGCAATCGTTAAAAATGAAGAAATCCTTCATGCCCATAATCAGCGTGTGATTGATTTCCGCGGGAAAGTCGTTCCGCTTGTTTTCCTGAATGAAGTGTTTGACGTTAATAAGGAAGCGGAAGAAGACATTCATTCGGTTATTATCGTCCGAAAGGGAGAAAAGCTTGCGGGACTCGTTGTTGATTCATTTATTGGGCAGCAGGAAGTCGTGCTGAAAACCCTGGGTGACTATCTTGGTGATATATTTGCTATCTCCGGAGCTACTATTCTTGGTGACGGTCAGGTCGCGTTAATCGTAGATTGCAACGCATTAATTCAATAAAGAAAAGAGGTGTCAGCAGATGACTGTTTTGGTAAACGATTTAAAGGTGATTGTTTTTCAACTTTTGAATAAAGAATATGCCGTTCCGGTTCAAAATGTACAGTCTATTGAAAAAGTCATGCACATTACCCGGGTACCAGGCGTTCCCTCTCACGTCAAAGGCGTCGTAAATCTGAGAGGAGTCGTTACACCTATTATCGATCTCAGAACGAGATTTGGTATTGAAGCAGGATCTTTTGATGAACATACACGTATTATTATTGTTACACTTGATGGTCGGGAAGTTGGATTAATCGTTGACTCAGCCAACGATGTACTTGATATTCCTGAAACGTCCATTGAACCGCAGCCAAATGTGGTGGGAAGTATTGAAGCAGATTTCATCAGCGGTGTTGCTAAAATTGACCGCAGATTGTTAATTCTTCTTCAGCTCGATAAAGTACTGGAGAATGTCTCATGAGTTATGAGGACACCATCACAAGCTATCATCTCGATATATTGAGGGAGATTGGGAATATTGGTGCAGGTCATGCTGCAACGGCTCTTTCCACTTTGCTTGGCAATAAAGTGGATATGTCTGTGCCCCATGTGAAGGTCGTTTCCTTTGATGAGATGATGGAGATGGCAGGCGGACCCGAGAACGTTGTAGTCAGCGTCTTTCTCCGGATTGAAGGCGAAATGACCGGGAGTATGTTCTTCATTTTATCGATTGAACAGGCTTCAGGGTTTATACGCACGATGATCAAGGATGACAGCTTCGATTTTGAACAGATCGCAGAATCAGAAATGGGGCTTTCTGCCCTTCAGGAGATGGGAAATATTCTTTCAGGTTCCTATTTATCCTCCTTGTCTGATTTTACGAATCTTAATTTATATCCAACGGTTCCTGCCATCGCAGTTGATATGGCGGGTGCCATTATCAGCTATGGTCTTGTAGAAGTATCACAGGCAGGTGATAAAGCCATCGTGATTGATACTGAACTTGCGAACGAGGGGAAAAAGACTGAAGGTGCAAACGGCCAGTTTTTTTTACTGCCTGATCCGGATTCGTTCCGGACCCTTTTTCATGCATTAGGAGTCGAATAAAATGCTTAAGGTTGGAACCGTCATAAAAATTGGCATTGCAGATTCGGGTGTAGCAGAGCCGCCGGATAAAATACGCACATCCGGACTCGGTTCATGTGTAGGTGTGATCCTATACGATGAACGCTCAAAAAAAGCGGGCTTGCTTCACGTTATGCTCCCTGATTCTGCTTTGGCAAGATCCGGAGAGATCAATCCTGCAAAGTTTGCTGACACGGGAGTCAGTCATCTGATTAAACAAATGGGACTTCCGGCAACCCGCCTAAAGGCAAAGATTGCCGGAGGTGCTCAGATGTTTCAGTTTTCCACTCAGAAAGATACGATGAGAATCGGGCCGAGGAATGTTGAAGCTGTAAAAGCTGAATTGAAAAAGTTGAATATCCCAGTAGTCAGTGAAGACACAGGGGGCAGCAGTGGACGTACGATTGAGTTTGACCCTGTCACATACCAGCTGTCTGTTCGTACTGTCAATGTAGGGGAAAAAATGATCTGATGGTTCTTTGTCATGAATTATCAACGCTATCATTTGAAAAGCAGACTCAATATGGGTCTGTTTTTTTCATCTGTGAATTGATTTGGGGAAGTTGGTGAAACAGCCACAATAAAGAGTTATTTGAGGCCTTTAGAACCAGTCTCTTTTTTAAAATGTCTAAACACAAGTCATCCTCCTTTTGATATAATGGAAAGTATATATTATCAGTCTAAAGGAGGATCCTCATGAGTCAGGCAGCGACAGACCTTGAAAAACATTATTGGCAGATGTGGACAGCCTCCAGAGATGCATATGCAGGTGATATGCTCGTTCAGCGATACATGCCATTGGTGCAATATCATGTACAGCGTATCAGTGCTGGTCTTCCGAAAAATGTTTCACGTGATGACATCAAAAGCCTGGGCTTGATGGGACTGCTGGATGCCCTTCAAAAATTTGATCCGGCTAGAGATCTGAAATTCGATACGTATGCTTCCTTCAGAATCCGCGGTGCCATCATTGACGGATTGCGAAAAGAGGATTGGATGCCAAGGTCCGCACGGGAAAAAGCCAAAAAAGTAGAATCAGTGATTGAAGAGCTGGAGCAGAAATCACTTCGTCATGTGGAACCGGATGAAGTGGCTGCAGCACTGGACGTTCCGGTTGAAGAGGTTTATCAGATCACGCAGGAGCATTTGTTTGCCAACGTTCTCTCGATGGACGAGCATGCCACGGAAGAAGACGGTGAAACAGCTGCTTTTACGATTAAGGATCGTAATTCGGTGCTGCCAGAAGAGCAGCTCGTGAAAAATGAGCTGATTGAAGATCTGGCACAAAAGATTGGTCAGCTGAATGAAAAGGAACAGCTGGTCATCAGTCTGTTCTACACAGAAGAGCTTACCCTCACCGAAATTGGAGAGGTCATGAATTTATCAACATCACGGATTTCCCAGATTCATTCAAAATGTCTGTTTAAACTGAGAAAGCTCCTCGTTGCAGAATACCAATCCTGAGGAGGAGTTTTTTGAAAGGGAGCGTGCTGTATGGCATTTAAAGTCATCAGTTTACAAATGTCCATTCCAAAAACAATTGAAGCCGGACGATCCGCCGATCAGCAGCAACAGCAGAATGCAGTCACACAAAGCCAGCTCGCAGCACTTGCTGAAAAGGATCTTTTACGAAAGCGGGCATCCGTAAACCGCTATGGGGAAAGTGAAAAAGCAAAACTTAATAAGCAGAGCGCGGGAGAATTTTCTGATCAGTCTCAGGAAACTGAAAGGCCGGAAGTGAAGGGAAAACATGAGTCGAAAAAAGATCACCATCCTTTTAAAGGAAGAAGAGTCGATTTTTCGGGCTGATGATTAAGGAGACATTATGATTTTATTTTTACTCATTCTATCGTTACTATTTAATATTGCTGCATTTTTATCGATCTACCTGCTGTTTATGAGGCAGAACCGGCTCATAGACAAGGAAATACAGCATGAAAGGGCATTAAATGAAATTGAACAGACTTTTACTGCCTATCTGCTTGAGATAAAAGAAGAAAATGACGTGTTCCTCAAACAGTTTGAAACACTACAATCAAAGCAGGCTGTAAAGGCAGCTGCTCAGCCTGCCAAAGCCGTAAAGCAGACTGAGCAGGAAGTGTCAGGGTCACTCATTAGTAAAACGGCAAAAAAAATGGCGGTGTCCTCTTATCAATCATCCCGGCCGCAGGAAACGCTGCCTTCTGAAAAGACACCTGCTGAACAGGCCGTTTTGCTTAAACAGCAGGGTCTGAGCATCGCTGACATTGCCAAAAAGCTGAATAAAGGAAAAACGGAAGTAGAACTGATGATTAAGTTCAGTCAAAACGCAAAATAACTGCTTGCTGATGACTCTGCTGTGTGGTATAGTAATTAACGGTGTTAATACACACGCTTCGTGATTTGGCGAATTGGTGCTGCCGGACTGGCAGTTTTCGACTTAAACATGACCGGGGCGGAGGAGAAAACCATAAGGAGGAACTAACACTATGTCAGTTATTTCAATGAAACAATTGCTTGAAGCAGGTGTTCACTTCGGACACCAGACTCGTCGCTGGAACCCAAAAATGAAGAAGTATATCTTCACAGAGCGTAACGGAATCTACATTATTGACCTTCAAAAGACGGTTAAGAAAGTAGAAGAAGCTTACAAGTTCGTGAAAGAAGTATCTGCTAACGGCGGAGAAGTTCTTTTCGTAGGAACGAAGAAGCAGGCTCAGGAGTCAGTGAAAGAAGAAGCAGAACGTGCAGGTCAGCACTTCATTAACCAGCGCTGGTTAGGTGGAACGCTTACTAACTTCGACACAATCCAGCTTCGTATTAACCGTCTTAAGAAAATCGAAAAGATGGAAGAAGATGGTACATTCGATGTACTTCCAAAGAAAGAAGTCGTTCAGCTTAAGAAAGAATATGAGCGTCTTGTAAAATTCCTTGGCGGAATCAGAGATATGAAGAAGCTTCCTGATGCACTATTCATCATCGACCCACGTAAAGAGCGCATCGCGGTTGCGGAAGCACGTAAACTGAACATTCCAATCGTAGGTATTGTTGATACAAACTGTGATCCGGATGAAATCGACTACGTAATCCCTGCAAACGATGATGCAATCCGTGCAGTAAAACTTCTTACTTCTAAAATGGCTGATGCGATTCTTGAATCAAAGCAGGTTGAAGAAGAGGAAGAAGAAGCAGTAGCTGCTGAGTAATGTATAGCTGAAAAGGTGATAAGCGGGAACTTCCCTTATCACCTTTTTTAAAGGAATAAAATGAATTTATATAATCCAAGGAGGAACAATTCATGGCTATTACAGCACAAATGGTTAAAGAACTACGCGAAAAAACAGGCGCAGGTATGATGGACTGCAAAAAAGCACTTCAGGAAACAAATGGTGACATGGACCAGGCAGTAGACTTCCTTCGTGAAAAAGGAATCGCTAAAGCTGCTAAGAAAGCAGACCGTATCGCTGCTGAAGGTCTAACTTTTATCAAGAGTAACGGTAATGACGCAGTTATTCTTGAGCTTAACTCTGAAACAGACTTCGTTGCGAAAAATGAAGGATTCCAGTCTCTTGGAAACGAGATCGCTGATCACCTTCTAGCTACAAAGCCTGAAACGACAGAAGCTGCTCTTGAAACAACAATGTCAAATGGATCAACTGTAGCTGATTACATTACTGCTGCTGTTGGTAAAATTGGTGAAAAGATCAGCCTTCGCCGCTTTGCAATCCGCACTAAAGGCGAGAACGCAGCATTTGGTGAATACCTGCACATGGGTGGACGTATCGGCGTTCTTTCTGTTGTGGAAGGTACAACTGAAGAGCAGGTAGCAAAAGATGTAGCGATGCATGCTGCTGCCCTTAATCCAAAATATGTTTCACGTGACCAGGTTTCTCAGGAAGAAGCTGATAAAGAGCGTGAAATCCTTACAAAACAGGCACTTGAAGAAGGCAAGCCGGAAAATATCGTTGCTAAAATGGTTGAAGGCCGTCTGAACAAGTACTTCGAAGAAATCTGTATCGTTGATCAGCCATTCGTTAAGAATCCTGACCAGAAGGTACGTGATTTCCTTGCTTCAAATAGTGCACAGCTTACGGATTTCGTTCGCTATGAAGTTGGAGAAGGAATTGAAAAGCGCCAGGACAACTTCGCTGACGAAGTAATGAGCCAGGTTAAAAAGTAATAGCTGTTACACAGCATGATTAATGAGCGGGGACACTTTGTGTTCCCTCTTTTTTGGAAAAAATGAACCATACGGGAGGATTCTATGAGTAATTCAAGATACAATCGAGTGGTGTTAAAGCTTAGTGGAGAAGCACTGGCAGGTGAAGCGGGATTTGGCATTCACCCACCCATCATTAAATCAGTCGCTGAACAGATTAAGGAGCTATCTGATCTTGGGGTAGAAGTAGCGGTTGTAGTAGGTGGAGGAAATATCTGGCGTGGCAAGATTGGCAGTGAAATGGGCATGGACCGTGCATCTGCTGATTATATGGGCATGCTTGCGACGGTGATGAATTCATTGGCCCTGCAGGATAGCCTTGAAAACCTTGGCGTTCAGACACGCGTTCAAACATCAATTGAAATGCGTCAGGTGGCAGAACCTTATATTCGCAGAAAAGCCATTCGACATCTTGAGAAAAAGCGTGTTGTGATCTTCGCAGCAGGCACGGGGAATCCTTATTTCTCAACTGATACAACAGCGGCCCTCAGAGCAGCTGAAATTGAAGCAGAAGTGATTCTGATGGCAAAGAACAATGTTGACGGCGTTTATTCCGCTGACCCGAAAGTGGAGCCGGCAGCAGTTAAATATGATGAACTGTCATTTTTAGATGTATTAAAAGATGGTTTAGCGGTAATGGATTCAACCGCTTCGTCATTATGTATGGACAACGACATTCCACTCATAGTATTCTCGATTATGGAGAATGGAAATATTAAACGTGCTGCTCTTGGTGAATCCATCGGCACAATTGTTAGGGGGAAATAATAATGGCACAGGAAACAATTAATCAGACAAAAGAGAAAATGACAAAAGCAATTCAGGCTTTTTCACGTGAATTGGCTTCGATTCGTGCAGGCCGCGCGAGCGCTTCGCTTTTAGACAAGATTACGGTTGATTATTATGGAGCACCTACACCGATTAACCAGATGGCATCAATTTCTGTACCTGAAGCCCGACTTCTTCAGATTACACCTTATGATAAGACTTCATTAGGAGATATTGAAAAAGCGATTCAGAAGTCAGATCTTGGCCTGAACCCGGCTAATGATGGTACTTTAATCCGTATTATGATTCCTGCTCTGACTGAAGAGCGCCGTAAGGAACTGGCAAAAACGGTTAAAAAAGAAGCGGAGGATGCGAAAGTAGCGGTGCGAAATATCCGCCGTGATGCAAACGACGACCTTAAAAAGCAGGAAAAAGCGGGAGACATCACAGAAGATGATCTGCGCGGATACAGCGATGATGTTCAGAAAATGACTGATGAGCATATCGTGAAAATTGATGACCTGGCGAAAGCGAAAGAACAGGAAATCATGGAGGTTTAAGCAGTCCTTTTTAAGGGATAGCTTGACATCCATTTTGTCATCAAATAGGATAAGAAAAGCCCTCTACGATGTAGGGGGCTTTATTAATGTTCTGAGTGTCGTATATTTGCCGCCATGAAGCCCCCGGAAATCTGTCAATTTTCACGGGATGGATAACACGCGGCAGGAAATATTTGATATGATAAGAAAAGCATGAATTATGCCATTAAAGTATGGGGGATGTACAATGCTCGATAAAATGAAAATATGGAAGTCCACGAAAGAGCCGGACACCCTTGATGAAAGAATAGAAGAGTGTAAATCTTATAAGATACCTGATCATATTGCAATCATTATGGATGGGAATGGTAGATGGGCGAACAAAAGGGCTCTTCCCCGCATCGCAGGCCATCATGAGGGAATGAAGACAGTAAGGCCGATCACCCGCCTGGCAAATCGGCTTGGTGTGAAAGCATTGACTCTATATGCTTTTTCGACTGAAAACTGGATCCGTCCCAAGATGGAAGTAGATTATCTGATGAAGTTACCGGAAGAGTTTCTGGGCACTTTTTTACCGGAGCTTGTGGAAGAAAACGTTCAGGTTCAAATGATGGGTGAACGTTCACAGATTCCCAAACACACATTAAAAGCGGTTGATAAGGCCATTGATGCGACTAAAAACAATACAGGTCTTGTGTTGAATTTCGCGTTAAACTATGGAAGCCGTTCTGAAATCCTGCAGGCAGCAAAGTCTTTTGCTGTGAAAGTGCAAAACGGCGAATGCTCCATTGATGAACTCGATGATGAGCAGTTCTCTTCATTGATGATGACACATCATCTGGGTGATCCGGACCTGATGATTCGAACGAGTGGTGAAATTCGTCTGAGTAATTTTATGCTTTGGCAGCTTGCCTACGCTGAGTTCTGGTTCACTGATGTACTTTGGCCGGATTTCAGCGAAGAACATTTAATTGAAGCCATTGAATCTTACCAGAAGCGTTCCAGAAGATTTGGCGGACTAAAAAGTGAGGAATCTCAATGAAACAGAGAATTATAACAGGTTTAATTGCGGCCGGTTTGTTCGTTCCGGTTGTGCTGATAGGGGGCATTTTATTTGAAATTGGCGTTTACTTAATTGCGACGATTGCGCTCTATGAAGTGCTCAGAATGAGATCGATCCAGTTCCGCTCCATTCCAGGTGCGATCTCCATGATTACTCTCTGGACTTTTCTTCTGCCGGATGAATATTATGAAGTATTGAATATGCTGAACTATTCAAAGATCGAGATGGCGCTGTTATCAGTGCTGCTTCTTCTCGTGTATACTGTTTTAAAGAAAAACCGCTTTACTTTTGACGATGCAGCATTTGCTGTTTTCGCCATGCTGTATGTCGGTATCGGTTTTTACTATTTTATTGAAACAAGAAGTGCCGATCTTTTATGGATCGTCTTTGCGTTACTGATTATCTGGACAACGGATTCAGGTGCCTATTTTATCGGTAAATCAATGGGTAAAAAGAAATTGTGGCCGGATATCAGCCCGAACAAAACGGTTGAAGGTTTTGTAGGAGGCATTGTCAGTGCAGTGGTTGTGATTCTGATCTTTTCACTTGTTGCGCCACTTGGGACGCCGATTTGGTATCTCCTGCTTGCAACCGTTATATTATCTGCATTCGGACAGATTGGTGACCTTGTTGAATCAGCGTTAAAACGCCATTATGGTGTAAAGGATTCAGGGAACATTCTTCCTGGTCATGGCGGACTGCTGGACCGCTTTGACAGTTTGTTATTTGTCCTGCCGCTTATGCATATCCTGCAACTTATCTAACAGGAGGTTAAGATGAAGACAATTTCATTAATGGGAGCATCCGGTTCAATCGGACTTCAAACGCTGGATGTAATCAGGGAGCATCGGGATACTTTCTCCCTGACTTCTTTTTCAGTTGGAAAGAATATAAACGAAGCAAGAAAAATGATTGAAGAGTTTAATCCATCCTTCGTCTCTGTACAGACAGAGGAGGATGCAGAAAAACTTAAAAGCGAATACATAGGAAAAATAGATGTTTACTTCGGCACTGAAGGACTTGAAGCAACAGCTGTTGATCCAAAAGCGGACATCCTTGTTAACGCGGTCATGGGAAGTGTGGGGCTCGGACCAACGCTGAAAGCCATTGAGGCTGGCAAAACGATTGCCATTGCCAATAAGGAAACACTTGTGACAGCAGGTCATCTTGTTATGAAAGCTGCAAAAGAGCACCAGGTTACACTGCTGCCTATTGACAGCGAGCACTCAGCTATTTTTCAGGCTCTGCAGGGAGAAAATAGTAAAAATATTGAGCGGCTTGTTGTAACTGCATCCGGAGGCAGCTTCCGTGACCTGAACCGGGAAGAATTAAAGGCTGTGACGGTTAAAGATGCGCTGAATCACCCAAACTGGAGTATGGGGTCAAAGATTACGATTGATTCCGCGAGCATGATGAATAAAGGGCTTGAAGTCATTGAAGCGCACTGGCTTTTTGACCTGCCATATGATCAGATCGATGTACTGCTGCATAGAGAAAGCATTATTCATTCAATGGTGGAATTTCATGACAGCTCAGTCATCGCGCAGCTTGGAACCCCGGATATGAGGGTGCCGATCCAATATGCACTGAGTTATCCTGACAGGCTCACACATCCTAAAGGAAAGCGTCTGAGACTTGAGGACATTGGAAAGCTTCACTTTGAAACGATGGATTTGGAGCGTTACCGCTGTCTCGCCTTTGCTTATGAAGCAGGAAGGGCAGGAGGGTCAATGCCTGCTGTTATGAACGCGGCGAATGAAGCAGCAGTCGCACTGTTTCTGAATGAAAAAATTTCATTTCTTGATATTGAAAATCTGATTGAGGAGTCAATGGGGGCTCATCAGGTCATTCAAGACCCGGATTTAGAGACGATTTTTGAGTTGGACAAGGAAACGCGTTCAAGAATTCTTTCGAAATTTAAGAGCTGAAACATTCCCCCACTTTTTTAGAACGTGCTACAATGATGTAAAGTCCTTTATGTAAAAGGTGCATTTAACAAATAAAAAGGTGGTTATGACGATGAATACAGTCATCGCGTTTATCATAATTTTCGGGGCGCTTGTGTTTTTCCATGAGCTTGGTCACTTTGTGTTTGCCAAGCGGGCCGGCATTCTTTGCCGTGAGTTCGCCATTGGAATGGGCCCAAAAGTTTTAGCTTTCCAAAAGGGAGAGACAAAATATACACTGCGACTGCTGCCGATTGGCGGTTATGTCAGAATGGCCGGGGAAGACCCGGAGATGACCGAGCTTAAACCCGGATTCCGTGTAGGTCTTGTTTTGAACCGTGACGAAACCGTTGAGAAAATGGTATTGAATAATAAAGACCGTTACCCTGACCTTCGCGTTATCGAGGTTGCAGAGGCGGATCTGGAACATGAACTGTTTATTAAAGGTTACGAAGAAGGAGAAGAAGAATTGCAGACCTTCTCCGTTTCGGAAAAAGCTGTATTTGTCGAAGATGGAGTCGAAGCACAAATTGCTCCATGGAATCGCCAGTTCAATTCAAAAAAATTGAGCCAGCGTTTTATCACCATTTTCGCAGGTCCTGCAATGAACTTCATTCTGGCGTTTCTTATTTTCACCCTGATCGGGCTGTTGCAGGGGATCCCGTCTGACGAACCGGTGCTTGGTGATATTGTAGAAGGCGGTGCTGCCGCTGAGGCTGGTCTCCTTGAAGGCGACCGCATCGTTGAAATTGAAGGGCAGTCGATCAGTCAGTGGACCGACCTAACCCAGACCGTTCAGCAGTATCCGGGTGAAGAAATCACGATCGTTTTTGAACGTGATGGAACAGCTTCGGAAGTTCAGGTGACGCCGGAAGCCATCGTATCCGGTGATATGGAAATGGGCAGAATCGGTGTTTACAATCCGGTTGAAAAAGCGCCGTTAAAGGCAGTGGCTGTTGGGGCAGAGGAAACATATGCGACAACTTTATTGATCTTTAACGCTTTAGGAGACCTGATTACAGGACAGTTTTCCATTGATGATTTAGCAGGACCGGTTGGTATTTATGAAGTAACTGAACAGCGTGCAGCATTCGGTGTATACAGTCTGATGCACTGGGCCGGGCTTCTAAGTATTAACCTTGGTATTATGAACCTGCTACCGTTACCGGCACTCGACGGTGGACGATTGATGTTCTTCGGACTGGAGGCGCTGAGAGGAAAACCGGTTGACCGTCAGAAGGAAGGTATGGTGCACTTTGTCGGTTTTGCACTGCTTATGCTTCTGATGATCGTTGTAACATGGAATGATATTCAACGATTCTTTTTATAAGAAAAGGATAAATGACACAATTACAAATTAACTGCAGATAAAAATAGAGGTGCTTATTGATGAAACAAAGCCAGACGTTAATTCCAACATTAAAGGAAATCCCTTCAGAAGCTGATGTCAAAAGTCATCAGCTCCTTTTACGGGCAGGATATATCAGACAGAATGCCAGCGGAATTTATTCGTTTTTACCGCTTGGGAAAAAAGTTCTTCAGAAGGTAGAAGCGATCGTGCGTGAAGAAATGGATGCAGCAGGTGCTGTTGAAATGCTGATGCCCGCTCTTCAGCCTGCTGAATTATGGGAAGAGTCCGGCAGATGGGCGACATACGGTCCTGAATTAATGCGTTTGAATGACAGACATGACCGAGAGTTCGCGCTCGGTGCAACGCATGAAGAAATGATTACCAGCCTTTTAAGAGACGAGGTCAAGTCTTATAAACGTCTGCCACTCACGCTTTATCAAATTCAGACTAAATACCGCGATGAGAAACGTCCAAGATTTGGTCTGCTTCGCGGCCGTGAGTTTTTAATGAAGGATGCATATTCCTTCCATAATTCCCAGGAAAGCCTCGATGAAATGTATGACCGCCTGTTTCAGGCATATCAGAATATTTTCCGCCGCTGCGGACTGAATTTCAGAGCTGTTCTGGCTGATTCAGGAGCAATCGGAGGGAAGGATAACCACGAATTTATGGTACTTTCAGAAATCGGTGAAGACACGATTGCCTATTCAGATTCATCTGATTATGCTGCAAACCTTGAAATGGCAGCTGTGAACACACAGTATGACAAGCGTTCGCACAGCGGGAAAGAAGCTGAAAAAGTGGCTACCCCTGATCAGAAAACGATTGCGCAGGTAGCGGATTTCTTCGGTATCTCAGCTGAGGAAACCGTAAAATCCATGCTGTTTATGGTGGATGAAAAGCCGGTGCTTGTATTAGTTAGAGGCGATCATGAAGTAAATGATGTGAAAGTTAAAAATGCAGTGGACGGTAAAGTGGCAGAGCTTGCAACGGAAGAGGAAACAGTCCTTTATATGGGCGTAGAGCCAGGTTTTGTCGGTCCCGTAAAAGTTTCTGACGAAGTGACAATTATTGCTGATCATGCTGTTGAGTCAATGGGTGATATTACGGCCGGAGCCAATGAAGACGGCTATCATTACACACATCTTCAGGTTGGCAGAGACTTTTCGATCACACAATACGCTGATCTGCGCTTTGTTGTTGAGGGTGACCCTTCACCGGACGGAAATGGTGTCATTCAATTTGCGCGTGGCATTGAAGTCGGTCACGTTTTCAAACTAGGTACTGTTTACAGTGAGCCGATGGGTGCGACTGTACTTGATGAGAACGGCCGTGCAAAACCGATGATCATGGGCTGTTACGGTATTGGTGTTTCCCGTACGCTTGCAGCAATGGCTGAACAATTTAATGATGAAAATGGCTTAATCTGGCCGGTTAATATCGCACCATATGACGTTCATCTGATTGCTGTCAACATGAAGGACGAAAATCAGGCTCAAATGACAGAAGAGCTTTATAAGCTACTGTCGGACTATCGCTACCAGATCCTGATGGATGACCGTGCTGAGCGTGCAGGTGTTAAATTTGCTGATTCGGACCTTATTGGTCTGCCGGTACGTATTACAGTTGGTAAACGCGCTGCTGAAGGTATTGTGGAAGTGAAAATACGTCACTCAGGTGAAACCCATGAAGTTCAGAAAGAGGAATTAACGGACAAACTCCAGGAGATTTTCCGTCAGCTTTCAAATGAATCATAATGATGAGATGTCATAGAAAGGATACGCTTATCCTTTACATATGACTGTTAAACTTTTAAAACGAAGGCTGGTGCGACCCGTACCAGCCTTCAGTGTCTGAAAGGGAGGAAAACCATGAGTGCAGATCTCTCAAAAAAGGATAAATTCCGACTGCTGCTGACTCAGCTCAACCTTACCGGTGATATGCATATGAAGCATTTTGAAGGAGCGGAAATTGAAAAGCTTTCGGTACATAAAAAGGAGAAAAAGTGGCATTTTACGTTCCGCTTTGATCAGGTGATTCCTTGTACACTAATGAAAGAGTTCTCTTCCCGTCTCATTTCCTCATTCAGTCATATCGCAAGTGTTACATTCTCCGTTAACCTTGATCAGGCAGAATGGACAGATGAACAGATCCTTGATTACTGGGAGGTTTGTCTTGAAGAGCTTCAGGGCATTGCACCACCACTCCTTAAGCTCTTGACCGGACAAAAGCCGGTGATCAACGGGAAAAGGCTGACGATCCATGTTTCAAATGAAACAGAAGGCATGCAAATAAAAAATAAATATGCGGATATTCTTTGTGATGCTTATGCAAAATGGGGGTTTGGCCAGCTCCAGCTGCAAACAGAAGTAGCTGCCGGCCAGTCCGATGAAGAGTATCAGGCATTTGTAGAATCAAAGAAAAAAGAAGAAGAAGAATGGGCCAAGCAGGCACTTGTTGAAATGCAGAAAGTGGAGGACCAGAAAAATGCAGCAGAATCTCATTCGGGTCCTGTTGCAATCGGATATTCCATCAAGCCGGATGAGCCGGTCGCAATCAAAACCATTCAGGAGGAAGAACGTAAAATTGCCATTCAGGGTCTCGTGTTTGATGCAGAAGTGAAAGAGCTCAGAAGCGGGCGTTCCCTGTTGACCTTTAAAGTAACGGACTATACAGATTCAATACTTGTCAAAATGTTTTCCCGTGACAAGGAAGACGCTGCGATCATGAATCAGCTGAAAAAAGGGATGTGGGTCCGTGCGAAAGGGTCTATTCAAAACGATACATTCGTAAGAGATCTCGTGATGATCGCGCAGGATGTTATGGAAATTCAGCCTGATCTCCGTCAGGACACAGCACCGGATGGAGAAAAACGGGTTGAGCTTCATCTTCATACACCGATGAGTCAGATGGATGCTGTTTCATCAGTGTCATCACTCGTTTCCCAGGCGAAAAAGTGGGGTCATAAAGCAATTGCCATCACGGATCATGCGGTTGCCCAGTCATTCCCTGAAGCTGCAGCTGCCGGAAGTAAAAATGATATTAAAATCTTATACGGCGTGGAAGCAAATCTCGTCGATGACGGCGTACCGATTGCATACAATGATGCAGACCGCGATCTTGAAACAGAAACGTATATTGTATTTGACGTGGAGACGACAGGTCTGTCTGCGGTGTACGATAAAATTATAGAGCTTGCAGCAGTGAAGATGAAAGAAGGCGAGATTATTGACCGTTTTGAACGGTTTGCCAATCCGCACCACGCACTATCAGCGACAACGATTAATCTGACAGGTATTACGGATGATATGGTGCGCAATGCTCCGGAGATTGAAGAGGTACTTGGTGATTTCAAAGAGTGGTGTGAGGATCATACCCTGGTTGCCCACAACGCTTCATTTGATATGGGCTTTTTAAACGTAGGTTATATACGTGCAGGAATGGAGCGGGCGAAAAACCCGGTTATTGACACGCTGGAACTTGCGAGACTGTTACATCCTGAAATGAAAAACCACCGTCTAAATACACTCGCCAAAAAGTTCGATGTGGAACTGACCCAGCATCACCGCGCAATCTATGATGCTGAAGCGACAGGTTACATCCTAGCGAAGCTATTAAAGAAAGCGAAAGAAAAAGAGATTACCAATCATAATCAGCTGAATGATTATATGGGGCAGGGTGATGCTTTTAAACGGGCCCGTCCGAGTCATATCACTCTTTTGGCGCAGGATCAGGAAGGGTTGAAAAATTTATTCAAGCTCGTGTCAATTTCACATATTGACTATTTTTACCGCGTTCCGAGAATCCCAAGATCTCTTCTCCAAAAACACCGTAAAGGTCTGCTCGTCGGTTCTGCCTGTGATAAAGGAGAAATTTTTGAAGGCATGATGCAGAAATCGCCTGAAGAGGTTGAGGAGATTGCAGGATTCTATGATTACATTGAAGTTCAGCCCCCTGCAGCCTACAGTCACCTGATTGAGCTTGAGCTGGTGCGGGATGAGCATAATTTGAAGGAAATCATCAAAAAAGTGGTGGAGCTGGCAGATAAAATGGAACTGCCGGCAGTTGCAACGGGGAACGTTCATTATTTAAATGAAAACGATAAGATCTACAGGGAAATCCTGATCTCGTCACAGGGTGGAGCAAACCCGCTGAACCGTCATAACCTGCCAGACGTGCATTTCAGAACAACCAACGAAATGCTGGATGCTTTTTCATTTCTCGGGGCTGAGAAAGCCAAAGAGATTGTCGTGACGAACACGAATAAGGTTGCTGATATGGTCGGAGATGTGACGCCGATTAAAGATGAGCTATTCACACCTAAAATTGAAGGCGCAGATGAAGAAATGCGTAAGATGAGCTATGATATGGCGCGCAGCATCTACGGGGATGATCTTCCTGAAATTGTTGAAGCCCGGCTTGAAAAAGAATTGAAGAGTATCATTGGTCACGGGTTTGCCGTTATCTATCTGATTTCACACAAGCTTGTTAAAAAGTCACTCGTTGACGGGTATCTCGTTGGATCGCGGGGATCTGTCGGATCGTCATTTGTCGCAACGATGACAGAAATTACAGAGGTAAATCCTCTTCCGCCGCACTATGTATGTCCTGAATGTAAAAAATCAGAGTTTTTCAATGATGGTTCTGTCGGATCCGGATTTGACCTTGAGGACAAAAACTGCCCTGATTGCGACATTCCGTATGTCAAGGACGGTCAGGATATTCCGTTTGAAACGTTCCTTGGGTTTAAAGGAGATAAAGTGCCGGATATTGACCTGAACTTCAGTGGTGAATACCAGCCGGTTGCCCATAACTACACGAAAGTTCTGTTTGGTGAGGAATACGTGTATCGTGCCGGAACGATTGGAACGGTTGCCGATAAGACGGCATTCGGTTATGTAAAAGGATATGCCGGCGATCGCAACCTTCATTTCAGAGGAGCGGAGGTGGAGCGGCTCGCGAGCGGCTGTACCGGTGTTAAACGGACAACGGGGCAGCACCCGGGTGGAATCATCGTTGTGCCGGATTATATGGATATTTACGATTTCTCTCCTATCCAGTTCCCGGCAAACGCGAGTGAATCCGAATGGAAAACGACCCATTTCGACTTCCACTCCATCCACGATAATTTATTAAAGCTTGATATTCTCGGTCACGATGATCCGACTGTGATCCGGATGCTTCAGGATTTATCAGGTATAGATCCTAAAACGATTCCGACTGACGATCCTGAAGTGATGAAGATTTTCAGCGGGACGGAATCTCTTGGTGTCACCCAGGATCAGATTTTGTGTAAAACAGGAACGCTCGGCATACCGGAGTTTGGAACACGGTTTGTTCGTCAGATGCTTGAGGATACGAAACCGACGACGTTCTCTGAACTCGTACAGATCTCAGGGCTGTCGCACGGAACGGACGTATGGCTAGGCAATGCCCAGGAACTGATTCATAACGGGATCTGTGAGCTGTCTGATGTAATCGGATGCCGGGATGACATTATGGTTTATCTCATTTACCAGGGACTTGAGCCTTCTCTTGCGTTTAAAATTATGGAGTTTGTGCGTAAAGGTAAAGGATTAAATCCTGAGTGGGAAGAAGACATGAAAAATAATGGGGTTCCCGACTGGTACATTGATTCCTGTAAAAAGATCAAATACATGTTCCCGAAAGCACACGCAGCAGCCTACGTGCTGATGGCAGTAAGGATCGCCTATTTTAAGGTCCATCATCCGATTCTTTATTACGCGGCTTACTTTACCGTGCGTGCAGAGGATTTTGATCTTGAAGCGATGGCAGCCGGTTCACAGGCGATAAAGGCAAAAATCGAGCTGATTAATTCAAAAGGTCTCGATGCTTCTCCGAAAGAGAAAAATCTGCTGACAGTCCTTGAGCTTTGTCTCGAGATGTGTGAGCGTGGATATTCCTTTAAACAGGTCGATCTGTATAAATCAGATGCAAAAGAGTTCAAAATCGAGGGAAATTCACTGATCCCGCCGTTTAATGCAATCCCGGGCCTTGGTACGAATGCCGCGATTAACATCGTGGAAGCACGAAAAGGCGGAGAATTTCTGTCGAAGGAGGATCTTCAGAAGCGTGGGAAAGTGTCGAAAACGATTCTTGAATACCTCGACTCTCAAGGATGCCTTGAAGGGCTGCCGGATCAGAACCAGCTTTCTCTGTTTTAGAGCATTTGCACGGGTTCGCAATATATGGTATTATAATTTCGGAAATGTTTTAGATAACTCTGACGTCAAAAGAGTGGGTGCCGCCCGCTCTTTTGTGTTGTTTCAGGCATTTTTCAGAGATGATGGAGGAAACAGATGAGTAAAATTACTGAACTAACAGAGCAGCTGGCAGAGCCTATCCTGAAAGATATGAACCTTGAACTCGTTGATGTTGAATTTGTGAAAGAAGGCTCAAGCTGGTTCTTACGAGTATTTATTGACAAGGAAACCGGTGTGGATATTGAAGAATGTGGCCAGGTGAGCGAGCGGTTAAGTGAAAAGCTTGATGAACTCGATCCGATTCAGCAAAATTACTTTCTGGAAGTTTCATCACCGGGTGCCGAGCGGCCTCTGAAAAAAGAAAAAGACTTTCATAATGCTGTTGGGAAACAGGTCTTTGTAAAGACTTATGAACCAGTTGAAGGCTTTAAGGAAATCGAAGGCGTGCTCGATGAATATGATGGACAGAGCCTGACCGTAACCATGACCATTAAAACGAGAAAGAAACAAATAACGGTTCCAAAGGAAAAAGTGGCAAAAGCCCGTCTTGCGGTAACCTTTTCTTAAGGACCAAATGAAAGGAGAGTCTTAGATGAGTACAGAATTACTGGATGCGCTGACGTATCTGGAAAAAGAAAAAGGAATTGACAGAAACGTCTTGATTGAAGCGATTGAAGCAGCTTTAGTATCTGCATACAAACGCAACTTCAACCAGGCGCAGAATGTCCGCGTGGATCTTAATCTTGATAACGGGTCAATGCGTGTTTTTGCAAGAAAAGAAGTGGTGGATGAGGTATTTGATTCACGACTCGAAATCGCTGTTGCTGATGCGCAGGAAATTGCTCCTTCCTATGAGGTTGGGGATATCGTTGAGCTTGAAGTAACGCCGCGTGACTTCGGGCGCATTGCTGCCCAGACAGCTAAGCAGGTCGTAACGCAGCGTGTCCGTGAAGCAGAGAGAGGTATTATTTATACTGAATTTGTTGATCGTGAAGACGATATTATGACGGGGATTGTGCAGCGACAGGATCACCGCTTCATTTACGTGGCGCTTGGAAAGATTGAAGCATTACTGCCTTTAAATGAGCAAATGCCGAATGAATCCTACAAACCGCACGACCGTATTAAAGTGTATATCACGAAGGTTGAGCGTACGACGAAAGGCCCTCAGATTTTTGTATCAAGAACACATCCGGGTCTTTTGAAGCGTCTGTTTGAAATTGAAGTACCTGAGATTTTTGACGGTACCGTTGAGATCAAATCCGTTTCCCGTGAAGCCGGAGACCGTTCGAAGATTTCCGTACACTCAGATAACGAAGAAGTCGATGCAGTCGGTGCATGCGTAGGTTCAAAAGGTGGACGAGTTCAGGCGATTGTCAATGAGCTTAAAGGCGAAAAAATTGATATCGTAGAATGGTCTGAGGATCCTGTTGTATTCGTAGCAAACGCCCTCAGCCCATCTAAGGTTGTAGACGTTCAGGTGAACGAAGATGAAAAGGCAACGACGGTAATCGTTCCGGATTACCAATTATCCCTTGCAATCGGTAAGCGCGGTCAAAACGCACGTCTGGCTGCCAAGCTGACGGGCTGGAAGATTGATATTAAGAGTGAAACAGATGCCCGCGAGATGGGCATTTATCCACGGGATGACCAGCCTTTGTTCTCAGAGGATGAAATGGACAATTCTTTTCATTATTCAGATGACGACATCGAATAAGGGAGAGCGGATACCTTGACTAAAAAGCGTAAAGTTCCATTAAGAAAATGTGTAGCAACGAATGAAATGAAAGATAAAAAAGAGATGATCCGCATCGTCCGTTCAAAAGAGGGCGAGGTATCCATTGATCTGACCGGGAAAAAATCCGGCAGAGGAGCGTATGTTTCGAAAGATAAAGACGCAATTTTAAAGGCTAAGAAGAAAAATATTCTTGGCACCCACCTGGAAGCAGAAGTCAGTCCTGAACTATATGAGGAACTGCTGATGCTGGTGGACGCAGGAGACCCGAAATGAGCCAGTCCAAATGGATGTCTCTTCTGGGCCTTGCAACTCGGGCAGGAAAAGTGATTTCCGGTGAAGAATTAGTGGTAAAAGAAATCAGGAGCAATAAAGCAAAGCTTGTTCTTCTTTCAGAAGATGCTTCTTTGAACACTACAAAAAAAGTAACGGATAAGGCAGCTTACTATCGCGTTCCTGTGAGAAGGGTAGAAGACCGCTACCTGCTAGGACAGCTGATTGGTAAAGATGCCAGAGTTACGGTGGCAGTTCTTGATAAAGGATTCGCCGAAAAGCTGATAACACTGCTCGATGAATCTTAACGGGGGTGAACGAATGAGTAAAGTACGTGTTCATGAATATGCAAAAAAACAAAATGTTTCCAGCAAAGATGTGATTGATAAGCTGAAGACAATGAATATTGAAGTAAAAAATCACATGGCAACATTGGAAAATGATGTGATTACAAAGCTTGACCAATCGTATAACGGAAAGACTGCAGAAAGTAAGCCAAAACCTGCAGGTAATCAGACTCAAAGTCGTCCACAGGGACAACAGAATCGTCCGGCTGGACAGCAAAACCGCAGTGGCGGACAGCAGAATAACCGTGGCCGTGGCGGACAGGGACAAGGTCAGGGACAGGCAAATAATAAAGGCCGTGGCGGTCAGCGTCCAGGGAACCAGCAGAACCGTGGTGGTAAAAACAACCGTGGTCAGAAAAACAAACCTGCTTTCCAACCAGCGCCTCCTAAGCAGAAGGAGCTGCCGGAAAAAATCACTTTTGTTGAATCTTTAACCGTCGCTGAACTTGCGAAGAAGCTGCACCGTGAACCTTCTGAAATTGTGAAGAAACTGTTCATGCTTGGTGTGATGGCAACGGTAAATCAGGAACTTGATAAGGATTCAATTGAACTGATTTGTGCAGACTATGGAGTAGAGGTTGAAGAGGAAATTTTAATTGATTCTACGGACCTTGAAACGTATTTTGAAGAGGAAGTAAATGAGGAAGACCTGGTTGAACGTCCATCAGTCGTAACGATTATGGGTCACGTTGACCATGGTAAAACAACACTACTTGACTCAATCCGTAAAACAAAGGTTACGGAAGGCGAAGCAGGCGGTATCACGCAGCACATCGGTGCCTACCAGGTTGTCAATGAAGGCAAGAAAATTACGTTCCTTGATACACCGGGACACGCTGCTTTCACAACGATGCGTGCACGCGGAGCGAAGGTAACGGACATTACGATTCTTGTTGTCGCTGCAGATGACGGTGTTATGCCTCAGACGGTTGAAGCGATCAATCACGCGAAGGCGGCAGAAGTGCCAATTATCATTGCGGTGAATAAAATGGATAAACCATCTGCAAATCCTGACCGTGTGATGCAGGAGCTGACAGAACATGGTCTTGTACCTGAAGCGTGGGGCGGAGATACGATCTTCGTACCGGTTTCGGCATTAAATGGTGAAGGAATTGACAGCCTGCTTGAAATGATTCTGCTCGTTACAGAAGTGGAAGAATTAAAGGCCAATCCTAAACGCCGTGCAATGGGAACTGTCATTGAAGCAGAGCTTGATAAAGGCCGTGGATCTGTTGCCACACTGCTCGTTCAGGATGGAACGCTTCGCGTTGGAGATCCAATCGTAGTAGGAAATACCTTCGGCCGCGTTCGTGCCATGGTTAATGACCTTGGTCGTCGCGTGAAAGAAGCGGGACCTTCTACTCCGGTAGAAATTACGGGTCTGAATGATGTACCTCAGGCCGGTGACCGTTTTGTCGTATTCGAAGACGAAAAGACTGCCCGTTCAATCGGTGAATCACGTGCCCAGCAGGCGCTTCAGGCTCAGCGTGGTGAAAAATCACGCGTTTCCCTTGATAATCTGTTTGAACAGATGAAACAGGGCGAAATGAAGGAACTGAATGTGATTGTAAAAGGTGACGTACAGGGCTCTGTTGAAGCCGTTGCAGCATCCCTTCTCAAGATTGATGTAGAAGGGGTTAACGTTAAGATTATCCATACAGCTGTAGGTGCCATTACAGAATCAGATATTACTTTAGCTGCTGCATCAAATGCGATTGTCATCGGGTTTAACGTTAGACCAGATGCAAATGCCAAGCGTGCTGCTGATGCTGAGCAGGTGGATGTACGTCTCCACAGAATCATTTACAAAGTTATCGAAGAGATTGAGTCTGCGATGACAGGTCTACTTGATCCTGAATACGAAGAAAAAGTAATCGGTCAGGCTGAAGTTCGTCAGACGTTCAAAGTTTCTAAAGTCGGTACGATCGCAGGAAGCTATGTGACAGAAGGAAAGATCACCCGTGACAGCGGCGTGCGTCTGATCCGCGACGGTATCGTTGTATTTGAAGGAGAGCTTGATACGCTCAAGCGCTTCAAGGACGATGCTAAAGAAGTCGCTAAAGGCTATGAGTGTGGTATCACGCTTAAGAATTATAATGATGTAAAAGAAGGGGACATTTTTGAAGCGTTTATCATGGAAGAAATTAAACGCTGATGATTGTCAGGGCAGAATGTGAATTTCATGTGCCTGATTCCCATTCCCTGAAAGAAAAGAGATCCGTGTTAAAAAGGGTCCTTACAAGGGTAAAACAAAGATATAATATTTCCGCTGCAGAAATTGATCATCAGGACACATGGCAAAGATCATTGATTGAACTCGTTTCAGCAGCAGCTGATTATAGTGCTGCTGAAAAAGAAGTTCAGCGGGCCATATCCTATTTGGAGTCATTTCCTGAGTGGGAGCCCGTGTCGTGTTATGTAGAGCGTCTGTAGAGGAAATAAATTTCCTTACGTAAAGAGGTGGAGTGTTATGTCATTACGCTCAAATCGTGTCGGGGAACAAATGAAAAAAGAACTCGGCGATATCATCGGACGCAAAATAAAAGATCCAAGAATCGGATTTGTCACTGTAACGGATGTTGAGGTTACAGGTGACCTTCAACAGGCAACGGTGTACATCACGGTGCTTGGAGATGAAGAACAGCGTGAAAATACGCTTCGCGGTTTAGTGAAAGCAAAGGGCTTTATCCGTTCAGAAATCGGACAGCGAATCAGACTTCGCAAAACGCCTGAGCTGCTGTTTGAATTCGATGAGTCAATCGAAACAGGTAACCGGATTGAATCTCTGATCCGCGACCTGAAAGAGCGCGAATAATGTTAAAGCAGGCAGAATCTTTCTGCCTGCTTTTCAAATTGTTTTATTAACTTACATAATCAACTATAAATGCGGCTGGGGGATTAAAGATGAATGGTATTCTTCCTTTATGGAAAGAGGCTGGGATGACGTCTCATGATTGTGTGTTTAAAGTGAGAAAGATATTACGGACAAAAAAAGTGGGTCATACAGGCACCCTTGATCCGGATGTAGACGGAGTGCTGCCGCTTTGTATCGGAAGAGCAACGAAGATTGCAGAATATGTGACGGATGCCGGTAAATCCTACAGAGCGGATATCGTCATTGGGGAGTCAACTGAAACAGAAGATGCATCAGGTGAATTGGTTGAAAAAACAGATGTTGATGAAGCCATTTCTCTGTCGGCTATATTAAATGTGGCTGAATCACTGACAGGCGAGATTGAGCAGATTCCGCCAATGTATTCTGCAGTGAAGGTAAACGGGAAGAGGCTTTATGAGTATGCTCGGGCAGGACAGGTGATTGAACGGCCATCAAGAAAAGTCTCGATCCATTCAATTATTATTGACGATGAGACACTTGCGTGGGACGAAGAGAAGAAAACATTTTCTTTTTCAGCTGATATTGTGTGCGGTAAAGGCACCTATATCCGGACACTTGCGGTGATGTTTGGAGAGCGGCTTGGTTATCCTGCACATATGAGCCGTTTAACAAGGACATCCTCTGCATCATTTAAGAAGGAGCATTGCCTGACACTTGAAGAACTCGCGCAAAAACTGACTGAACAGTCAGCTGATGACCTTCTGCTGCCTCTTGAAATGGGGCTCTCCGGATTGAAGATGCTCGTCGTTAGTGATAAAGTTGCAAGTAAAGTGAAACATGGAGCAGTGCTTCCGGTGCCTTCCGGCTGGACGGGAGAAGAAGGAGAACCTGTTGCGGTTTATCACAACAATGAAGCGTTAGCTATTTATCAACTTCATCCTACAAAGTCAGGGCTGATTAAACCTGTAAAAGTCATCTTCACGGGGTGAGAAAGGATTAATTTATGAAAGTATATACTCTTCATCATCCACATGAGCTTGTAAAGGAAGAACTGCCGAAGCTGTCGATTGCACTCGGCTTTTTCGACGGTGTACATAAAGGGCATCAAAAGGTCATTCAGACCGCTGTCGATTACGCAGCGCAGCACAGATTAAAAAGTGCAGTCATGACATTTGAACCTCATCCCTCCATTGTACTCAGTTCCAAAAAGGATCCGGTCAGACTGTTATCAACACTTTCTCAAAAGCTTGAAAAGATCAGGCATCTCGGAGTCGATTATGTTTTTGTTGTCAGGTTCACATCGGCTTTTGCAGGTCTTGAACCCCAGCAGTTTGTCGACCAGTACCTGATTAACCTGAATGTCGTCCACGTGACGGCAGGATTTGATTTTTCCTACGGCAAAATGGGGAGAGGGAAGATGGATACACTCCCTTTTCACTCCAGAAATGCCTTTACCTCAACAATTGTTGAAAAGCAGGAGCTCAGTGACGAAAAGATCAGTTCAACCCGTATCCGTCAGTTAATCGGGGATGGTGAAGTACAGGCAGCAGCAGAATTGCTCGGAGAGGAATATATCACTGAGGGAAGTGTGATTCACGGTGAGAAACGCGGCCGGAAAATCGGTTTCCCTACTGCAAATATCTCATATGATCCGGTTGGTATGATCCCATCACCAGGTGTTTACGCTGTTCAACTGCACGTATTAGGCCGCTGGCATGACGGGGTGTGTAATATTGGGTACAAACCGACCTTTAATGATCCGGGCTCATCAGCATTGTCTGTTGAAGTTCATCTCTTTGATTTCTCTGAGAGCATTTACGGGGAAGAAGTAAAAGTTAAATGGGTCAAAAGAATTCGCAGTGAGAAAAAATTCGACGGGATCGATTCACTTGTCCGTCAGATTTCCCTTGATAAGGATTCTGCGATCGAACTGTTCAGGGAGCGGAATAAGAAGTCCTGACCAGTTTTGATAAAGGTTGCATCAGCCTGCGCGTCCCAATCAGCTGATTTTACCCGGACTATTGCAGACCGTGACTGTCTATGATAGTATATTGATGTATGACATGAACCTTTGCTTGGCATTCCGGTGACTCCGCCGTATGCTCGGTAACAGGGGATTTAAAAATATTTTTAGGAGGGCTATACAAATGGCTATTACACAAGAACGCAAGAACGAAATCATTCAGGAATTCCGTACACACGAAGGAGATACAGGATCTGTAGAAGTACAGGTTGCGATTCTTACTGAAGACATCAACAACCTGAACCAGCACCTTCGTACACACAAGAAGGACCACCATTCACGCCGCGGACTGTTCAAAATGGTTGGACGCCGCCGTAACCTGTTGACTTATCTTCGTAACAACGACGTAGCTCGTTACCGCGAACTGATCAACAAACTTGGCCTTCGTCGATAAGAATGAATGCAGAGATGAAAAGCGGGACTTGTCCCGCTTTTTTATTAGGATAAAATTTTTATGTAAATACATAGCGAAACCATTGCACAAGCTAGTAAGAAGTAATTCTTTCCTATGTTCAGAGCAGAAAGGGGTTTATTTATGGATCAGACAAAACAGGTTTTTTCTACAGACTGGGCCGGCCGTAAACTGACAGTTGAAGTCGGACAGCTTGCAAAACAGGCAAGCGGAGCAGCGCTTATCCGCTACGGGGATACCGTGGTGTTAAGTACGGCTGTAGGATCAAAAGAGCCGAAACCGCTGGATTTTTTCCCGCTTACCGTTAACTATGAAGAACGTATGTATTCTGTCGGAAAAATTCCGGGAGGATTTATCAAAAGAGAAGGACGTCCAAGTGAGCGTGCTGTATTAACAAGCCGTCTTATTGACCGTCCGATCCGCCCGCTTTTCCCGGACGGATTCCGTAACGATGTTCAGATTATGAGCATGGTCATGAGTGTGGACCAGGACTGCTCATCTGAAATGGCTGCTATGCTCGGATCATCATTATCACTTTGTGTATCCGATATTCCGTTCGGTGGTCCGATCGCAGGTGTGATGGTCGGTCTGATTGATGGTGAATTCATTATTAACCCGTCAATTGAACAGCAGAACAAAAGTGAAATGGAACTGATTGTTGCCGGAACAAAGGATGCCATCAACATGGTAGAAGCCGGAGCTTTTGAAGTACCGGAAGAAAAAATGCTTGAGGCAATCATGTTCGGTCATGAAGAAATTAAAAAGCTGATTGCATTCCAGGAAGAAATCGTCGCTGCATGCGGTAAAGAAAAGCGTGAAATTACGCTTGCTGAACTGGATGCTGACGTTGTAAGCCGCGTTCAGGAAATGGCAGGAGACAAAATGGTTTCCGCTGTTCAAACGCAGGAAAAGCACGCACGTGAAGAAGCCATTTCAGCAGTAAAAGAAGAAGTACTGGCTGTCTTCGAAGCGGAAGAAGCAGAAGAAGCTGTGATCAAGGATGCTAAAAAAGCACTTGATAAGATGGTCAAGGAGGAAGTTCGCCGCCAGATCACCCAGGATAAAATCCGTCCTGATGGCAGACGTCCTGATGAGATTCGTCCACTTGCTTCTGAAGTGGGAATGCTGCCTCGTACACACGGTTCAGGCCTTTTCACCCGCGGACAGACTCAGGCAATGAGCATCGCTACACTTGGTGCTTTAGGAGATGTTCAGATTATTGATGGACTTGGCGTGGAAGAGTCAAAACGCTTTATGCATCACTATAACTTCCCGCTGTTCAGTGTCGGTGAAACAGGTCCGATCAGAGGACCGGGCCGCCGTGAAATCGGTCACGGTGCACTCGGTGAGCGTGCGCTTGAAAAAGTACTGCCAAGTGAAAAGGATTTCCCATATACGATTCGTCTTGTATCAGAAGTGCTTGAATCAAACGGTTCAACTTCACAGGCAAGTATCTGTGCGAGTACACTTGCCATGATGGACGCAGGAGTTCCGCTTAAAGCGCCGGTTGCCGGAATTGCGATGGGGCTTGTTAAATCCGGTGAGGACTACACCATTTTGACTGATATTCAGGGAATGGAAGACTTCCTTGGAGACATGGACTTTAAAGTAGCTGGGACGGCGAAGGGTGTTACAGCTCTTCAAATGGATATTAAGATTGACGGACTTACAAAGAACATTCTTGAAGAGGCACTGACTCAGGCGAAAGAGGGAAGACTTCACATTCTGAATTCCATGCTTGAGACTATCAGCGAGCCTAGAAAAGAGCTGTCAGAGTATGCACCGAAAATTATCCAGCTTTCTATTAATCCTGATAAGATCCGTGACGTCATCGGACCAAGCGGTAAAACGATCAATAAAATTATCGAGGAAACAGGCGTTAAGATTGATATTGAGCAGGATGGAACAGTCTTCATTGCATCTGCAGATTCAGCGATGAATGAAAAAGCAAAACAGATCATTGAAGACATGGTACGTGAAGCGAAAGTCGGTCAGAACTACCTCGGTAAAGTTAAACGCATCGAGAAGTTCGGTGCTTTTGTGGAAATCTTCAGCGGCAAGGATGGACTCGTTCACATTTCCGAGCTTCAGGAAGAACGCACAAACAAGGTGGAAGACGTATTATCCCTTGGTGACCAGATTGAAGTAAAAGTAACGGAAATCGATAACCAGGGACGTGTAAACCTTTCCCGTAAAGCTGTTTTGAAAGAGCAGAAAGAAAGAGAAGAACAGGCAAAATCTTAATCCATCAGGATATTTTTCAGGATTGCGGAGAGCGTCTGCTTTTCGTTCGGCTTATCAATTGAGAATAAGAGGGCGGGACACAACTCCATCAGAGTTTTGTCCCGCCCTCTTTCTATGTACAATCTGCTAATGAAAAGACTAAATGAGTGAAAAAATCATTCAAAAGTAGTAAAATGCTAACGTGAGTCCATCGAATAGCAGGATGGCTGAAAATAGGCAGTAAATGATAGTAGGAGATGTTTAATATGATTACTCGTCACACGTGTAAAAATGGTTTGCGTGTGGTTTTTGAACAGATCCCGACCGTCCGCTCGGCAGCGGTAGGTGTCTGGATCGGTACAGGATCGCGTCATGAAAATGAACACAATAATGGGGTGTCCCATTTCCTTGAGCATATGCTTTTTAAAGGAACAAAAGAAAGATCTGCAAGAAAGATCGCAGAAGAATTTGACCGTATCGGCGGGCACGTGAACGCCTTTACTTCTAAAGAGTACACGTGCTATTACGCCAAAGTGCTCGACAATCATGCAGAGCACGCGCTTGAAGTGCTCGGGGATATGTTTTTCAATTCAGTCTTCGACCCGGCTGAACTTGAAAAAGAAAAAAACGTTGTACTTGAAGAAATCAAGATGTATGAAGATACGCCTGATGATATCGTCCATGACCTCCTTGGTGAAGCCGTATATGGAAACCATCCGCTTGGCTACCCTATTTTAGGAACGGAACAGACGATCCGCTCATTCAGTCAGGACAGCCTGAAACAATATGTATACGAAATGTACCGTCCTGAGGATGTGGTCATTTCTGTTGCAGGAAATGTGGATCCTTCATTTATTCAAAAGGTCGAGGCTTTGTTTGGTGATTACGAGTCAAATGGACAAAAAAGAATGGAACCGTTAAAACCTTCATTTCATTATGAACAGCTATCAAAGAAAAAAGAAACAGAACAGGCTCACCTTTGTTTCGGCTTTGAAGGGCTCCCAATTGGACACGAGGATACGTACAGCCTGATCATCATGAACAATGTTCTTGGTGGCAGCATGTCTTCCCGTCTTTTTCAGGATGTCAGAGAGGATAAAGGACTTGCTTATTCTGTATTCTCATACCACTCTGCCCACAAGGATAATGGCCTTCTAACCATTTATGCAGGTACGGGCGCAGAGCAGTTGGATGAGTTATTTTCAACCGTAAAAACGACACTCGATTCATTTAAAAAGAACGGCATGACAGAGCAGGAGCTTTCTTTTTCAAAAGAACAATTGAAAGGAAACCTGATGCTTGGGCTTGAAAGCACCAATGCCAGAATGAGCAGAAACGGCAAAAACGAACTTATGCTGGGTCGTCACCGTTCAATGGACGAGTTAATTACCAGAATCGATGAAGTCACACTCGATTCCGTTAACCGCATCACACAGCAGGTCCTAACAGATCGCCATGCAACATCCATCATTTCACCAAAAGAAGTAAAACCATACCAGCACGCTTAACAACATGATACATTTATAAAAAGTAAATGTTGATTTTTAACCTTAGGGTCTGTGGCACCCGAAGACTCCTGTGGAGGTGAACCCCTTGTGCGGAGCACAAGGGGTTCACCTCCCGGCCACCGAAAAGTGGAGGCGGGCGTTTAGGGACGTACAAACTGGACTGGCCTCGACGAAGATAAAGGAAACACGGTGAACGAAGTGAACCGACGTTGACTTATCGAACGAGAGGACGGGAAGTTTGCTAGTCCCTGCCCGCCGGAGCTAGACATAGGAAAGCGGAGGATGAGTTCCGACCCGGCTTTTTAGACAAATATTTTAAACCCGAGAGTAGCTGTATCAAAGCGACTTTCGGGTTTTTTATATTTTCTTAAGAACTTAAAAAGATGATTATAATAATATTATGTAAACAAAAGACATGAAATCATCCCCAAAACCATAAACTCCAGTATACACAAAAGGAGGTTTTCATATGAGACTGAGTGAGCTGTACAGAAAAGAAATCATCCATATTAACCGGGCAGAAAGAATGGGGGTACTCGGGAATGCCGACCTGGAATTTAACCAGACAACCGGACAAATTGAAAAGATGCTGATCCCTGCAGCAAAAATGAACCCATTTTCAAGAGTAAAGGAAGAATATTTCATTCCGTGGAACGATATCACCTCTGTCGGAAAGGAAATGATCTTAATTCAGGAACATGAATCACAGTTAAAAGAGAACATACATAAAATACCTGAGAAAGAAGAATAGTGAAATGAGTGAGCTGGAATGGCAGATGAAAAACACGGGTCAGTAATAAACATCGCCGTTATCGGTGGAGATGCAAGACAGAAAATTATCGCACAGACATTATGCCAGAAGGGTTTTCATTTATATTTAGCGGGTTTTGATTTACTGGCACTGTCTGAACCGGGGTATACAAAATGCACGCTTGATGAACTTCCTTTACACATGCTTGATGCGATGATCTTTCCGGTAAGCGGGGTTATGTCAAACGGTGAAGTCCGGTCATCCTTTTCAAAGCACAACATTATCCTGTCTGATGAAAATATGGAGAGAGTAAAAAGAGACTGTCTCTTGTTTTCGGGCATCCGGACAGAGTGGCTCGAAAAGCAGCAGCATGAGACAGTCTATATGATGGAGGAAGACGAAGTAGCCATATTGAACTCCATCCCAACGGCAGAAGGGGTGTTGTGGCTGCTGATCCAGCATACTGAAAAAACCATCCATCAGTCACGGATCCTCATTTCAGGGTTTGGCAGAACGGGCATGACCATCGCAAGGATGCTGAAGGCGCTGGGGGCTCACGTCTATGGTACGTCCATTTCAAAAGCTGAAAATGCCAGAATGGTTGAGATGGGTATTGAAGTGATTCCCTTTCCTTTGTGCCGGCATCATCTATCTCATATAGAGACGTGGATCAATACGATACCTTCAGACGGCATACTTACGATGGACACCTTATCCTGGCTTGAGCCAAAATCAACGATTATTGAATTGGCTTCAAACCCATGCCCTGAGCAGAAAAAGAACGCTGAGATGCTCGGATTAAATTATATTGAAGCGCCGAGTCTGCCGGGTATGGTAGCGCCGAAAACCGCAGGCACCATTCTTGCGGATGCAATCACGGGCAAATTAAAGACGGATGGAGTGTGAAGTATGCTACACGGAAAACGAATCGGCTTTGGTCTCACAGGTTCCCATTGTACGTATCATGCGGTATTGCCTGAAATTAAAAAGTTGAGGGCTCTGGGTGCCGAGGTGTACCCGGTTGTCAGTTATACGGTACAAAAAACCGATACACGATTTGGAGAAGGCGAGTCGTGGCTGAAGGTTATTGAAGAGGCTGCGGGAAGAAAATGTGTCTGTACGATTCCGGAAGCTGAACCGTTCGGCCCGGTTACACCGCTTGACTGTATGGTCATTGCCCCTCTGACAGGGAATTCACTGTCCAAACTTGCCAATGCACTGACCGATTCACCTGTGCTGATGGCTGCAAAAGCAACGATGCGTAATACAAAACCTGTTGTCGTTGCCATCTCAACAAATGACGGTTTAGGATTAAACGGTGTAAATATTATGAAGCTGATGGCTGCTAAAAATGTATACTTTGTTCCATTCAGTCAGGATGATCCGATCTCGAAACCAAATTCACTTGTTGCACATATGAGTGACATTCAATCAACGGTAGAGGCAGCGATTCTTGGAAAACAAATACAGCCTGTATTAACAATGGCGAATTTAAATAAAAGAGATTGAGAATTGAAAGAGAAAAATGATACAATGTCATGTATGAAAACACATTAGTGCTTTATCTGTCTAACGCATCACAGGATAATAGCAGAAAGGAGCTTTTTCGTGAAAGGTAACGGATATCATGTAGCAGTAGTCGGAGCAACTGGTGCAGTAGGTACACAGATGCTATCAATATTAGAGCAACGTCAATTTCCGGTTGAGAAATTAACTTTGCTATCCTCAGCAAGATCTGCAGGTCAAAAGCTTCTTTTTAATGGAGCAGAAGTCACAGTTGAAGAAGCAGCACCCGAGAAATTTGAAGGGGTGGATATCGCATTATTTTCAGCAGGCGGAAGTGTGTCGAAGGCATTGGCACCTGAAGCAGCAAAACGCGGTGCCATTGTGATTGATAATACGAGTGCATTCCGGATGGATCCGGAAGTACCGCTTGTTGTTCCGGAAGTCAATGAGTCAGATTTACATCAGCATAAAGGTATTATTGCCAACCCGAACTGTTCTACGATTCAGATGGTTGTAGCACTTGAGCCGATCAGACAGGCGTATGGACTGAGCAAAGTATTGGTTTCAACTTATCAGGCCGTTTCAGGTGCAGGCGTGCAGGCAATTACCGAAATGAACGAACAGTCACAGGCAATTTTGAATGGTGAAGAAGTGAAGGCTTCTGTGCTTCCGGTTAAAGGAGCGGATCGTCATTATCAGATCGCATTTAATGCGGTACCTCAAATTGATGTATTCGATACGAATGGATACACCTATGAAGAAATGAAAATGATCAATGAAACCAAGAAAATTATGCATATGCAGGAACTCAAAGTTTCAGCTACCTGCGTCAGACTTCCTGTAGAAAATGGTCATTCAGAGTCTGTTTATATTGAAGTAAATGAAAGCGGCAAAAATGTCGCAGATCTGCATGAGCTCTTAGAAACAGCACCTGGTGTAGTTCTCCAGGATCGCCCTGATGAACAGCTTTACCCGATGCCAAGTACAGCTGCAGGAAAGCTTGACGTATTCGTAGGTCGCGTACGTAAGGACCCGGATGAGGATAACGGTTTCCATATGTGGATTGTCTCTGACAATCTATTAAAGGGAGCGGCGTGGAATTCTGTACAAATTGCTGAAAGCTTAATCAAACTAAAACTCGTCTAAGTCCCACGCTGCAGAGAGGGGCAGCAGCTTGACAATCATTGTACAGAAATTTGGCGGTACCTCACTCACTACAGCGGAAAAAAGAAATTCAGCCGCTAGACAGGTCGAAAAGGCAGTAAAGAGTGGAAAGAAAGTAGTCGCGGTCGTCTCTGCAATGGGAAGGCTGGGCGATCCGTATGCGACAGATTCACTGCTTTCCCTTATTGACAGTCCCGATAGTCTGCCTGATCAGCATCAGGCACTCCTGCTTTCATGCGGGGAGACGATCTCAGCGGCTGTTTTTTCCTCAGTGCTGCATCAGATTGGGTTGAAGGCGTCTGTTATTACGGGCAGGGAAGCGGGAATTCATACTGACAGGGTGTTGAATGCCTCGATTTCAAAAGTAAATCCTGAACCAATTCTAAAGGAATTTGCGTCTTCTCAAGTAGTGGTATTAACCGGTTTTCAAGGCATGTCTCCATTTGGGGAGGTTTCAACCCTTGGCAGAGGAGGCAGCGATGCAACAGCATGTGCGATTGCAGCAGCCCTTGAAGCAGAGGCATGCCAGTTGTTTACAGATGTTGAAGGGATTATGAGCGGTGATCCGTCGGTCATCTACAATACATCTATTGTTGACAGGATCTCTTATGATGAAGCCTGTCATATTGCTTATCAGGGTGCCAAAGTGATTCATCCGAAGGCCATTGAATGGGCCAGATCGAACAAGGTTCCATTATGGACAGGTGCATTGGATGGGAAGAGCGGAACGTGGATTACAGAACGTCATCAAAATGGTGGCCCGATTCAATCCGTGACAGCTGTCAATCACCTTGTTCAGGTCATTGTTAATTCACAGGATTGTGATCGTGTGTTCACGAGGGTTGCCCAGGCGGAGATCAGTATCGATTTAATTTCCATTCAGCCTAACGAAGTCAAGTTTACCGTGGATAAATCGGATGCTGTTAAATTAAAAGAGATTCTGCTGCGTGCAGGTTTTCCATACACGTTTAAAGAAAATGTATCAAAAATTGCGCTGATAGGTGAAAGGATGGCCGGAAAGCCCGGGATTACGTCATCCATCGTCAGTCTTTTAACAAAGCATGATATTAAGATCTGGCAGACAGCAGACAGTCATATGACGTTTTGGATTCTGACTGATCAGCATTCATCTGCCGCAGCTCAGCAGCTATTGCATTATTTTTTTATTGAATCAGGTGCAGAAGATGTATCTAATGCATAAAACGTCAGTCAGGTCTGCGGGCCTGTCCTGATGGTAAGGAATGAAAAACAGGAGTGAATACAATGAATTTTGGGCGAGTCTCAACAGCAATGACTACACCTTTTGATGAGCATAACAAGGTCGATTACGGCCGTGTCGAACAGCTTGTCAACTATTTAATTGATCACGGGTCAGACTCGTTGGTTGTGGCCGGAACGACTGGTGAATCTCCAACGCTGACCTTCGATGAAAAAGTGGAACTGTTCAAGTTCGTCGTAAAAACAGCTGATAAAAGGGTGCCTGTGATCGCAGGAACCGGAAGTAATACGACTGAAGGAACCATCGCCCTGTCAAAAGCAGCAAGAGATGCAGGAGCAGATGCCTTGATGCTGGTGGCACCTTATTATAATAAACCAAGTCAGGAAGGGCTTTACCGTCACTTTGAAGCCGTCACTAAAGAAGTCAGTCTTCCGGTTATGATCTATAACATCCCGGGACGTTCGGCTGTCAATATTGAGGCGGATACGATTATTCGCCTTTCTAAACTGCCGACTGTTGTTGCGGTAAAAGAAGCAAGCGGTGATCTGGATCAGATGACGGAAATCATTGCCGGTACAGATGATGATTTTCTTGTATACAGTGGTGATGACGGCCTGACACTTCCCGTTTTATCCGTTGGCGGTTACGGGGTTGTATCCGTTACCTCACATGTGGCGGGAGTGGAAATGCAGGAGATGATCGCTGATTTTCTAAAGGGTGACCTGAAAAAGGCGGCTGCCACGCACCAGCGGCTGCTTCCTTTGACAAGAGCTCTTTTCGCTCAGCCGAGTCCTGCTCCGGTCAAAGAAGCATTGAACCGACAGGGAATTCTTTGCGGTGGCGTACGCCTCCCGCTTGTTGTCTTAAATGACAGCGAGAAAAACTCCCTCTATGAAGCGCTCGATCAGTTCAGTAAATAAGCATGAGAATGCCTTTTTTCAGGTTGTCGAATATCTAAATCGTGCCAGGTGATTCCTTCGCTTTTCGCGGCCGCGCGGTGAGCCAGCTAATGCTTTGCATTACGCTGTCTCACCTGTCGCTCCTCTGCCGCAGAAGTCTACGGAATCACCTGGCACTTTTCATGGGTAATCCTTGCGATTGTGACTTTTCAAAGACGTGAAAAAAGTCTTCTTCGTTTATGAAGGAGGCTTTTTCTGTTTGAACAATGATCGGTTATGTTGTTAAAATCTTCTCTGAACAATCAGAATATGTATAGCAGGTTATATAAAATATGCTCATTCCATCCAGTATATTCATGATAAATACATGTACAGGCTGACTATTCTCAAGTATAATGAATTCAGCTGCTTAAATGGGAACGGAATTATATATATAGGAGGAAACAGGTTTGTCTAAAGTAACCAATGAAAAAATAAAGATCATTCCACTCGGAGGAGTTGGAGAGATCGGTAAAAACATGTACGTGATTGAAGTGGATGACGACATGTTTATTATTGATTCAGGGCTGATGTTCCCTGAGGATGAAATGTTCGGAATTGATATTGTCATTCCAGATTTTAATTATATTGAAGCAAATAAAGAGCGGGTAAAGGCTATCTTTTTAACACATGGTCATGATGATTCAATCGGATCGCTACCTTATCTTCTTGAAAAAATAAAAGTGCCTGTATACGGTTCAAAGCTGACAGTAGCACTTGCTAAAGCCGGATTAAAAGAATACGGCTTTAAAGAACGTGTTAAATTTTATACCGTCCATGAAAAGAGCAATATGAAATTCGATTCTGTGAATGTAACGTTTTTCCAAACGACACACAGTATCCCGGATTCACTTGGTATAGCGATACATACGTCTGAAGGGGCGATTGTTCATACAGGTGAATTTAAGTTTGATCAGTCTGCCAGAGGCGGATATGCATCAAACATCGGAAAAATGGCCAAGCTTGGTGAAAAAGGTGTGTTTGCGCTTTTATCAGATAGTACAGAAGCGGAGCGGCCAGGTCATACAACGTCAGAGTCAGTCGTTGAAAATCAGATTCAGACAAGCTTTAGAAAAGCAAAAGGTCGGGTGATTGTGACGTGTTACGCATCCAATCTGATCCGGATCCAGCAGGTTTTTGATGTGGCAAACCGAACAGGACGTAAAGTGGCTGTGATCGGAGAAGCTGTTGAAAGAGTTGTAAACGTGGCTTCAAGACTTGAATATCTGACGTATGAAGAAGATACACGTATTCAGCCTGATGAAATCAGCCAGTATCAGGATGATGAAATCGTGATTATCCTCTCCGGGACCCATGATGAGCCATTTAAAGTGATGGAGAGCATGGCGAATCAGGCACATGACTATGTCAATATCCAGGAAGGTGATACCGTTCTCATTACATTTACACCTTCACCTGGCATGGAAGTATACTTATACCGTTCAGTTAATGAGATGACCAAGGCGGGTGCCACTGTTTTGACGGCAAGTAAAAATGTACATGTTTCAGGACATGGCAGTCAGGAAGATCTGAAGATGATGATCAATCTGATGAAGCCGCGTTATTTCATTCCAATTCAGGGTGAATACCGCCATCTGATTACACATGCAAGGCTTGCAGAGGAGATGGGCATTCTGCGCTCCAACATTTTTATTGCTGATAAAGGTGATATCGTTGAATACGCAGCAGGAAAAATGAAAATGAGCGGCCGCGTGCAGACAGGAAATATCCTGATCGATGGAAAAGGTGTAGGTGACGTCGGAAACATCGTACTTCGTGACCGCAGACTGCTTTCCCAGGATGGTGTCCTGCTCGTTGTTGTTACATTAAACCGTAAAAATAAATCCATTGCAGCTGGTCCTGAAGTCATTTCCCGTGGATTTGTATACGTACGGGAGTCTGAAAAGCTGATGGAGGAGTCTGTATCCGTCGTAAGAAATATTGTGGAGAAAAATGTTGAGAACAGAACATTTGACTGGTCAGGCATTAAACAGGAAATCCGTGATTCGCTCAATCACCTGCTCTACACAAAAACAAAAAGACGACCAATGATTTTACCAATTATCATGGAAGTATAAATAACAGCTTTTTCAAGCCGGATGTCAGCAGTCAAAATGCGGTCCGGCTTGTATTGAGTTTTCATAGCATTATGCCTGTTGTGAAATAAGTAAGCACGCAATGAACGCATAAACCGGTCTGGATTAAACCATGTTTCTGCGGTTCTCGCGATAATGAAAAAGAGTCTGGAACACCTCCAATCAGAGTGTCGTCCCAGCCTCTTTATTTGTTCAATCTGAAAGAAGGTGGATTGTATGCCGGCAGCTAAAAAAAGAACGGCGGCAAAAAAAACGACAAGAAAAAAGAAAAAGGCCGGACAAAAATTCACGGCTCCTCTGACGTATGAATTAACAGGAATCGTCCTGATCACGCTATCCATCATGTCGATTTTTCGGTATGGCATTGTGGGGAACTGGCTGACGATTGCTTTCACTTATCTGCTTGGTAATTTTCAGCTGATTGTTCCGGTTTCAATCATCGTTTTAGGTGTATACCTGATGATTTACCGTAAAACCCCGCCAGTTTTACATAAGAGGCTGACAGGTGCGCTATTGATCCTGTTAAGTATCTTCCTGTTTAGTCATGTTCTGATGTTTGATCAGCGGGCTGCAGACGGTCTCTTAACGAGCAGAAGTGCCCTCATTCAGACCCATGAAGTGTTAACGAGTGACTTTACGATGAATCCTGGTGCCGGTATGTTTGGTGCACTGCTATACTCTGTTTTCAACCTGTTATTTGCATCAGCCGGTTCCAAGGTAGCTGCGATCGCCATGTTTTTGATCGGTGCGATTATGCTGTCTGGAAAATCGGTTGGTGAAGTGGTGAAAATGGCTATGCGATGGGTATATGACCAAATCAATGAAATGAAAAACCAGGCTGGTGAACAGTGGAAGGAAAGAAAAGAAGAAAAGAAAAAACAGCGTAAAGAAGAACAAATTGCGCGGAGAAGCGGGAAAAAACCCGCTGAACCATCTAAGGTTGAGGATCATCCCCTTGACCAGCAGGATGAAGAGAGATCCTTTGAGCCGCTTATTTCAAGTTTTGCTGAGAAAGCCTCGATACAGGCAGTACCTGAAAAGAAACCGGAACCGGTTAAAAAGCTTGAGCCAGAGGCAGAAGCTGTGGGTGAAGGGGAAGAACCGGACTTCGACGTTGTGTCCGGAGGTGTGGCAGCTGTTGAAAATAAAGAATACGTTCTCCCTTCCATTGATTTGTTGTCACTGCCTCCGCATGCGGACCAGAGCAGTGAATATAAAGCGATACAGAAAAATGCCTCCAAGCTTGAAAAAACGTTTCAAAGCTTTGGCGTGAGAGCAAAGGTAACGCAGGTTCACCTGGGCCCCGCAGTAACAAAATATGAGGTTCACCCGGATACAGGCGTAAAGGTCAGCAAAATTGTTAATCTGAGTGACGACCTGGCACTTGCACTCGCTGCAAAGGATATCCGGATTGAAGCACCCATTCCCGGTAAGTCAGCAATCGGAATTGAAGTGCCGAATTCAGAGGTAGCAATGGTTTCACTTAGAGAAGTTCTGGAAGCGCAAAAAAAGGAAAAAGAAAATGCCAAGCTGCTGATCGGCCTTGGAAGAGACATCACCGGGGAGGCAGTGGCGGCTGAATTAAATAAAATGCCCCACCTCCTCGTGGCAGGGGCTACAGGCAGCGGGAAAAGTGTATGTATTAACGGAATTATCGTATCCATTCTCATGCGTACAAAACCGCATGAAGTTAAACTCATGATGATCGATCCGAAAATGGTAGAGCTGAATGTCTATAACGGCGTACCGCATTTGCTCGCACCGGTTGTCACGGATGCGAGGAAAGCTTCTCAGGCCTTAAAGAAAGTAGTCAGTGAAATGGAACGCAGATATGATCTGTTTTCCCATACAGGGACAAGAAACATTGAAGGATACAATGAACACATAAGAAAACATAATGATTCACAGGACGCAAAGCAGCCTCAGCTGCCATACATCGTCGTGATCGTAGACGAACTTGCAGATTTAATGATGGTTGCATCCAATGATGTGGAGGATTCCATTACAAGACTTGCGCAAATGGCCCGTGCGGCAGGTATTCATTTGATTATTGCCACACAAAGACCATCAGTTGATGTTATCACGGGAGTTATTAAAGCCAATATTCCATCAAGGATTGCCTTTGCAGTGTCATCCCAAATTGATTCAAGAACCATCCTTGATACGGGAGGCGCTGAAAAATTACTGGGCCGTGGAGATATGCTCTTTATGCCAATCGGCGCAAATAAGCCAGTCAGGGTACAGGGAGCCTTCCTTAGTGATGAAGAAGTAGAAACTGTTGTAAATGCAGTAATTGAACAGCAAAAGGCGCAGTATCAGGAAGAGATGATTCCGGATGAAGTGGAGGAAACCTCGACAGCTGATATAGAAGATGATCTGTTCGATGAAGCGGTTGATCTTGTCGTCGAAATGCAGACGGCCTCAGTATCCATGCTTCAAAGAAGATTCAGAGTAGGATACACGAGAGCAGCCAGACTTATTGACGCCATGGAGCAAAGAGGCATCGTCGGACCTTATGAGGGCAGTAAACCCCGAACAGTATTAAGATCCAAACAGGCTGAAGAACATCATTAAATCAATTTATTGGAAAGAGGACAACTCAGTGTAGAGTTGTCCTCTTTTTGGTGATAAAAGAACCAGGAAACACGAAGTGAAAAGATGTCAAATACTTACATAATACAGCGCAAAAAAATAATTTTAGTCATTTGATGTCTGACCTATATACAAGTTATCAACAATTAAGTTATACTATTGTTATCGCTTACAATCGTCAGACTTATGAAAATCTTATTTGAATAATGTTAATATTTGTCTTATGTAAAGGGATTCATTCACACTTATAACGACTTTCTGTAATATTAGTCATTTAATTGTAAATAGAATGAAAGATTTTTAGAGAAAACTCAATAATAGTATTCCTTTTCAAAAAGAAAAGTGTTATAGTATTTTCGATTAGTAGGAATGAAATACATCAGAGGTCTGATGTCGAAAGAGTTGGTGGTGTACCGTATGACTATTAAATCAGATAATCGTCATCTTTACCTTCAGGTGATAGACCGCCTGAAAAAAGATATCGATAAAGGCGTATATAAAGAAAAAGAACGCCTTCCATCAGAGTTTGAGCTTTCAAGGCAGCTCGGGATCAGCAGGGCAACGCTGAGAGAGGCACTGCGAATTCTGGAAGAGGAAAATCGAATTGTACGGCGCCATGGAGTAGGTACTTTTGTTAATTCCAAGCCTTTATTTTCATCCGGCATCGAACAGTTACACAGTGTGACCGATATGATTAAACAGGCCGGAATGGAACCGGGCACGGTTTTTCTCAGCTCTACAACACAGGGTCCGACTGACGAAGATCTTCTTCGTTTCTCCTGTACACCGGATGACGAAATGACAGTCATTGAGCGTGTTCGGACAGCCAATGGGGATCCCGTCGTGTATTGTGTGGACAAAGTACCATCTAATCTGATGCCAGCTTCATTCACGCATGAGGACCGTTCCATGTTTTCATTGCTAGAGGAGGACGGCGGTTTATACATATCGTATGCTGTTACGCATATTGAGCCCGCCGGATACAATGACAAAGTGTCGCCAATACTCGGGTGTGAGCCCGAAACTGCACTGCTTGTTTTGAAGCAGCTGCATTATGATGATAAAGATCAGCCGATTTTATATTCACTGAATTATTTCAAGGCTGACAGATTTAGCTTTCATGTAGTTCGTAAGCGTGTTTAATGCAATTTTGCATTCCTACTAATACACGAAAAAACCTTAGGGGGTAATTGAAAGTGAAAAAACGTAAATTTGGTATGGCTCTGTCTATGTTCCTGGCAGCAGGTACAGTATTGGCGGCTTGTGGAAGCGATGAAGCTGACACAGGAAACGAAGGCGGTAACGGCAGCGGTGGAGAAGCAGAAACAAGCGAATTCTCCGTTGCAATGGTAACAGATACTGGCGGTGTTGATGACAAATCATTTAACCAGTCGGCATGGGAAGGTCTTCAGGCTTTCGGTGCGGATAACGGACTTGAGGAAGGTACAGGTGGTTACACGTACTTCCAGTCAAATAATGACGCTGACTATGTAACAAATATGAATACTGCAGTTCGTAACGACTTTGATCTTGTATTTGGTGTAGGTTTCCTTTTAACTGAAGCGATTCAACAGGTTGCGGCTCAGCAGACTGATACAAACTTTGCGATCATTGACTCAGTAGCAGAAGGCGACAATGTTGCTTCGATCACGTTCAAAGAACATGAAGGATCATTCCTTGTAGGTGTTGCAGCTGGTCTTACGACTGAATCTAACAAAATCGGATTTGTCGGCGGAGTTGAATCTGACCTGATCAACAAATTCGCAGCTGGTTTTAAAGCTGGTGTTGAAGCTGTAAACCCTGATGCTGAAGTGACAATTGAATTCGCTGGAGACTTTAACAACGCATCCCGCGGTCAGCAAATGGCTGCAGCAATGTACGGTTCTGGCGTTGACGTAATCTATCACGCGGCAGGTGGAACAGGTAATGGAGTATTCACTGAAGCGAAAAACCTGAAAGAGCAGGATCCGGAACGTGCAGTTTGGGTAATCGGTGTTGACCGTGACCAGTATGAAGAAGGACAGGTTGGAGATTACAACGTTACACTTACTTCAATGGTTAAGCGTGTTGACGTTGCTGTTCAGGACGTTTCAAAGCGTGCGATGGAAGGTGACTTCCCGGGTGGAGAAATCATTGAGTACGGAATTCAGGAAGAAGGAATTGCGATTGCTGAATCACAGGACAACCTGACTCAGGAAATCCTTGACACAATTGCAGACTACCAGCAGCAGATCGTTGATGGTGAAATCGAAGTACCGTCAACACTTGAGTAAGACAAAAGCATAGGGGAATGGAGGGCTGCCTGAGTGCAGCCTGAAATTCCCCTTTTTTTATGCAAGAATGTTAACTGAATAAGGAGAATTTTCCCTTTATTCATTTAGCATTTTTCCAAATGTTCGGAGAGGTCGGACCTCATTCAACCTACCTCCCTTGATAAAGAAGGAGTGATAACGGATGGATTACGTAATTGAAATGTTGAACATCCGCAAAGAGTTCCCTGGCATTGTAGCAAATGATAACATCACGCTGCAGTTGAAGAAAGGCGAAATCCATGCGCTGCTGGGAGAAAACGGAGCAGGAAAATCTACACTGATGAACGTTCTTTTTGGACTCTACCAGCCCGAAAAAGGGGAAATTAAAGTTAAAGGTGAGCCGGTTAAAATCACGAGCCCGAATATTGCCAATGACCTTGGAATCGGAATGGTGCACCAGCACTTTATGCTTGTCGATACATTTACGGTAACGGAAAATATCGTACTTGGACTTGAACCTAAAAAAGGGTTAAACATTGATATGAAAAAGGCTGAAAGAGATGTTCAGGAAATTTCAGACCGCTATGGACTGAAAGTGGACCCGAAAGCCAAGATTGCTGATATTTCTGTCGGCATGCAGCAGCGTGTTGAGATCCTGAAAACACTTTACCGCGGAGCGGAAATGCTGATTTTTGATGAGCCTACTGCCGTTTTGACACCTCAGGAAATCAAAGAATTGACTCAGATTTTCCGTACACTGATCAAGGAAGGTAAATCTATCATCCTGATCACCCACAAACTGAAAGAGATTATTGAAGTTTGTGACCGCGTCACCGTTATCCGAAAAGGTGTAGGTATTGAAACACTTGATGTTGAGGGAACAACACCTACACAGCTGGCGAGCCTGATGGTTGGGCGTGAAGTGCTGTTTAAAACAGATAAAAAGGCTGCTGTACCGAAAGATACAGTGCTTGAAATTTCAAAGCTGAATGTTAAAGATTCACGTGGAGTGGATGCTGTCCGTAACCTTGATTTAACAGTGCGAAGCGGTGAGATTGTTGGAATCGCAGGTGTTGATGGTAACGGTCAGTCTGAACTGATTGAAGCCATTACAGGGCTGAAAAAGATTCAATCCGGATCAGTGAAGCTGAATGGAAAAGAAATTTCTAAATTGAAAACCCGTAAAATTACAGAAGCAGGGGTTGGACATATTCCTCAGGATCGTCATAAGCACGGTCTCGTTTTGGATTTCCCGATCGGCGATAATATGGTTCTTCAAACTTATTATTCCAAACCATACTCTAAATACAGTGTGTTAAATAATAAGGAAATTAACAAGCAGGCTAAAAAGCTGATTCAGGAGTTTGACGTTAGAACACCTTCTGAAACAACACCAGCCAGAGCTTTATCAGGAGGAAATCAGCAGAAGGCGATCATCGGGCGTGAAGTGGACAGAGATCCAGATCTGCTGATTGCAGCTCAGCCGACAAGGGGTCTAGATGTTGGGGCCATTGAGTTTATCCACAAACGTCTCATTGAACAGCGTGATAATGGTAAAGCTGTTCTGCTTATCTCTTTTGAACTTGAAGAAATCCTGAACGTGAGTGATCGTATTGCGGTTATCTATGAAGGAAATATTATCGCAATTGTTGATCCTAAAGAAACAACAGAGCAGGAACTTGGATTGCTAATGGCCGGCTCTAAAAAGAAAGAAGGTGCAGAATAGCATGTTCGAAGGTTTCAGTCGTTTTCAGAAAATACTAATCCCACTGATTTCCGTTATTCTCGGATTAATCGTTGGTGCCATTATCATGCTTGTATCCGGTTTTAATCCGATTCAGGGGTATGCTGCACTATTGAAAGGGTCACTTGGAGAAAGCTTTTATATCGGGGAAACCGTCCGTCAGATTACACCTTATATTTTTGCAGGTCTTGCCGTTGCTTTTGCGTTTCGTACAGGACTCTTTAATATCGGAGTTGAGGGCCAGCTGCTAGTTGGCTGGGTAGCTTCTGTATGGGTGGGTCTGGCATTTGACCTTCCTAAGGTGATTCATCTTCCTATGGCCATTCTTGCTGGTGCTTTAGCTGGTGCCTTGTGGGCATTTATTCCAGGTATTTTAAAAGCAAGATTGCGTGTTCATGAAGTAATTGTAACGATCATGATGAACTATATCGCGCTTCATTTCTGTAACTACCTGATCCGTTATGTTATTTCTGATGAGCAGAACACTACGGATCGTGTCCCTGAAACTGCATCTCTGAAATCACCGTTTTTTGAAACGTTAACGGAATTTTCAACTATGCACTATGGGATATTCCTTGCACTATTAGGTGTTATTATCTATTACATCGTACTTGAAAGAACAACAACCGGTTTTGAATTGCGTTCAGTAGGCTTTAACCAGAATGCATCAGAATATGCAGGTATGAATGTTAACAGAAATATTGTTCTTTCCATGCTGATCTCAGGTGCGTTTGCTGGTCTTGGTGGAGCGATGGAGGGGCTTGGAACGTTCGGATACGGCTTTATTCACGGCGCTTTCTCAGGTGTTGGATTTGACGGTATCGCAGTAGCCCTTCTTGGTGGAAACGTAGCGCTTGGTATTGTTTTTGCTGCTGCATTATTTGGCATCCTGAAGCAGGGGGCACTGATTATGCCGCTTGAATCGGGCGTTCCAACAGAGCTTGTCGAGATTGTAATCGCGATCATTATTTTCTTTGTCGCATCAAGTTACATTATTGCTTATTTACTCCAGCGCTTAAAAAAGGGGGCGAAATAAATGAGTTTCTTAACAGCACTTGATATTCTCGTTCAATCAATGCTGCTTGCATCTGCCCCGTTAATTTTTACAGCGCTTGGCGGAGTGTTCTCAGAACGTTCCGGAGTTGTTAATATCGGGTTGGAAGGGTTAATGGTGATTGGTGCTTTTTCAGCCGTTGTCTTTAACATTACATTTGCAGGCTCATTAGGTGACGCAACACCGTGGATTTCACTGCTTGTCGCGATGGCTGTCGGGGGAGTCTTTTCACTCATTCATGCCGTTGCTTCGATCTCATTCAGAGCAGACCACGTCGTAAGTGGTGTAGCAATTAACTTTTTAGCATTAGGTCTAGGTGTTTATTTAGTAAAAGACTGGTATGGTGCCGGGCAGACACCACAGATTCCGGAACCAATCCGCTATACCAATATTCCTTTATTATATGATATCCCGGTGATCGGGCCTATTTTCTTTGATAACTATATTACGTCATATGTGGCGATTTTCGTGGCGATTATAGCCTGGTATATCATTTTTAAAACACCGTTTGGACTGCGTCTGCGTTCAGTAGGTGAGCATCCGCTTGCAGCTGATACGATGGGGATTAACGTTTACAAAATGAGATATACAGCCGTTGTCATTTCAGGGGTTCTTGGTGGCCTTGGTGGTGGTGTATATGCACTGACGATTTCACAAATATTCAGCGCCGGTACGATTACCGGTCAGGGATTCATCGCCTTAGCAGCTGTTATCTTCGGTAAATGGCATCCACTTGGTGCAATGGGAGCAGCGATGTTCTTCGGGCTAGCTCAGAGTCTTGCGATTATTGGTTCAAGCTTCCCGCTTCTTGCCGATGTCCCTAACTGGGTCCTTCTTGCTGCACCTTACGCACTGACCATTCTTGCGCTTGCAGGATTTATCGGGCGCGCAGATGCACCAAAAGCAATTGGAACACCTTATATTAAAGGTAAACGATAAGAAAAAATGCAGGATGAGCGCTATGATCATCCTGTTTTTTTATATATTCATTCCTTTCCTGCTTGTTGCATGCAGCCGGATGAATGTATAGTGGGGTTAGAGAATATGAATACTGAAAAAGAATCATGACATTTGCCGGGAGGAATTGAGATGAAGATTAATCAGACGGTAAGCAGACAGCAGGGGTTAAGCTTGAGAATTGTTCAGACGAAAAAATTCAAAACAAACCAGTTTGTTTTCAAATTCAGATCACGTTTAAATGAAGATGACGTTACTGCGAGAGCGTTAATTCCGTATATTTTACAGAGCAGTACAAAAAAGTGGCCGACGACTGCTGACTTCAGGTCGCACCTCGATGAACTATATGGCGCTGGTGCCTCTGTAGACGTAAACAAAAAGGGAGAGTACCACATTCTTTCGTTTGCGGTGGATATTCCAAATGAACGATATTTAAAAGACCCGACTCCGCTCGCAAAAGAAGCGCTGAATGTGTTAAAGGAGATGTTATTTAACCCTCTGCTTGAAGGGGAGGCATTCAGCTCAAAAGTAATTGAGCAGGAAAAACGGACGCTTAAGCAAAAACTGCAGGCGTTGAAGGATGACAAAATGCGCTATGCTTCACAGCGTCTTGTTGAGGAGATGTGCAAAGGAGAGGCGTATGCCCTTCACCCGAACGGAAGTGAAGAAAAGTTGAATCAGGTAACAGCAGAGGAGCTGTACCAGGCATACAAAAACATGCTCGAAAAAGATGCGGTTGACCTTTATGTAGTGGGTGATGTTGTAGCAGAAGACATTGCATCGTATTGCGAAAAGGAATTTCATTTTCCTGACCGGGAACCTGTCGCAAAGCCTGACGTAAAAAGCATAAATACAACAGACGCAAAAGAAGTGGTGGAGTCACAAAAAATAAAACAGGGTAAGTTAAATATTGGTTACAGAACAAGTATCGTGTACGGGGATGACGATTACATACCGCTCACTGTCATGAACGGTTTGTTCGGAGGGTTTCCGCATTCCAAGCTGTTCTTAAATGTGCGGGAAAAAGAAAGTCTTGCCTATTATGCAGCGAGCAGAGTTGAAAGTCATAAAGGCCTCGTCGTGGTGATGTCGGGGGTTGAGCCCGCTAAGGTGGAGCGGGCTGCGGTTATTATTGAAGAGCAGCTGCAGGCGATCCAAAATGGTGAGGTCTCAGAAAACGAACTGAACCAGACGAAGGCAGTTCTTAAAAACCAGATGCTTGAAACGCTCGATGCATCACGAGGGATTGTCGAGGTTTTATATCAGGGTGAAGTGGCCAATCCGCCGGTAGATATTGACCGCTGGTTTGAAAAGGTAGATGCCGTAACAGCCGATCAAGTAATCGCGGCTGCAAAAAAGCTGAAGAAGGATACAACTTATATTTTGACGTCAGGGGAGGAATGAGCCATGCAAAAGCAGACATTTAAACAGCTTGAAGAGGAAATCTACTTCGAAACGCTTGATAACGGGTTAACTGTCTATATTTTACCGAAACCCGATTTTAATAAAACATTTGCTACGTTTACAACAAAATACGGATCGATTGACGATCATTTCAAGCCGCTCGGTGAGGATGAATTCACCCGGGTTCCAGACGGGATTGCCCATTTTCTTGAGCACAAAATGTTTGAAAAGGAAGATGGGGATGTATTTCAAAAGTTCAGTATGCAGGGGGCTTCAGCAAATGCATTTACTTCCTTTACCCGAACGGCATACCTATTTTCAAGCACCGATCAGATCCAAAAAAATCTGGAAACATTGATTGATTTTGTTCAGGCTCCTTATTTTACAGAGGAAACGGTGGAAAAAGAGAAGGGTATTATCGGACAGGAAATTACGATGTATGACGATAACGCTGACTGGAGACTGTATTTCGGTGCAATTCAAAATATGTTCCATCATCATCCGGTCAGAGTCGATATTGCAGGTACAGTCGAATCCATCTCCCATATTATGAAAGATCATCTTTACCAGTGTTATCATACCTTTTATCATCCATCAAATATGTCTATTTTTATCGTTGGACCGGTTGATCCAGAGGAATACATGGAGTTTGTCCGTGCAAATCAGGCGTCTAAAACGTTTGATCCTCCACAGCAGATTGAACGGAAATTCGATGATGAACCGGAACATGTGAAGGTTGCGCATAACGAACTTAAAATGGAAGTTCAGGTTTCAAAGTGTATGGTTGGCATAAAATCCAATGAAAAAAATATCAGCGGTGATGAGCTGCTCAGAAAAGAGCTGTCGATCAATACGGCATTTGAAGTGCTGTTCGGTAAAACGTCTGATTACTACACGGATCTTTATGACCGGGGGTTAATCGATGATCATTTCTCTTTTGATTTTACACAGGAACAGAATTTTGGTTTTGGATTGCTTGGCGGCAATACACCGGATCCGGTAAAGCTTGCGGCTGAAATTAAGGAAATTTTGTTGAAGGAAGCACAGAATCCAACGATCACGGAAAAAAAGATTGATGGTGTGAAAAAGAAAAACATCGGTGGATTCCTGCGGTCATTGAATTCTCCCGAATTTATCGCCAATCAGTTTACCCGGTATGCATTTAATGAAATGGATTTATTTAATGCCGTCCCGACACTGGAAACGCTGACTGTAGAGGATATTCATACGGCATTGAAGGATTTTATTAAAGAAGATCGCATCACCAGCTTTTTTATCGTACCAAAAAGTGGCGGAGACAATGAGTAACACATACCTTTTGCTCGGTGCAAGCGGCGGAATCGGGCTTGCTGTTGCAAAAAAACTTGTTGATCAGGGACATACAGTGATTGCACAATATTTTCACAATCCAGATCCTGTTATAAACCTGAGGGATTCCATACCTGTACCTGAAAAAATCATACCTGAAAAAATCGATTTGACATCAGATAGAAGTGTCGATGAATTTCTTGAAACCTCTTTGTCTGTTGATGGGATCATCCATACTGCAGGCGCTCACTATGAGGGGATGCTAGAAGATACACCTGATACAGTCATTGATGAGCTCTGGAATGTGCATCTCAAACAGCCGGTCAGAATCATCCGTCACATGCTCCGCGGGCTCAGACAGCGTGAGAAAGCATCTATTGTGATTGTTTCCTCCATCTGGGGAGAGACCGGTGCATCTTATGAAGTGATGTATTCTGCCGTTAAAGGCGCACAAATTGCATTTGTAAAGGCTCTTGGAAAAGAACTCGCACCATCAGGAATCAGGGTGAATGCTGTGTCTCCGGGTGCTATTTCTACAAAAATGACAAATCACTATTCAGAAGAAGAACTTCAGGAGATATACGGTGAGATTCCGCTTGGCCGGATGGGAGCACCTGAAGAGATCGCAGATGCTGTACTATTTTTGTTAAGCCCCTCGTCTTCCTATATTACATCCCAGGTACTATCTGTTAACGGTGGTTGGCATACGTGAAGAATATTTTCTTCAATCCATGCTCATACTAGGAAAAAGGGCAATAAGCTCCTTTAAAATAAGTATGGGAGGCAAAAAATATGTCGATTCTTGAAAACTGGCAGCAGTGGAAATCTTTTTTAGGTGATAAAGTAGTTCATGCTCAGACGGATGGGATGGAAGAAAGCAAAATGTCAGAGATCGCTTTTCAAATTGGGGATTATCTTGCAAAAAATGTGGATCCGAAAAATGAGCAGGAACGTGTACTGGCTGACCTATGGTCGGTTGCGGATAAAAAAGAACAGCATACCATTGCGAATCTGATGATTAAACTCGTCAGCGGATCATCCCCTCACTAAAATCAGAATATCAGTGTTAGCGCTTCGTCAAGTGATACTGTCAAAAGAGGAAAAAAGGAGGAAAATCCTCCTTTTTTATTTTGATTTCAGACTTTTCCTTTTCTATTACAACGAAATGATTTATTATTATCAATATAGAAATTCCTCGAAAATCGTCATATTAAGGAGCTGTTTTCATGGAGCGGAAAGAATGGTATTTGGAATATGAAATTCAGAAAAACCGTCCTGGACTGCTCGGTGACATTTCATCCTTACTTGGCATGCTGGAAATTAATATTGTAACCATTAATGGTGTAGATGAGGGCCGGCGTGGAATGTTGCTTTTAGCTAAAAGTGACGAACAGATTCTTCGGCTTGAAACCATTCTTCAGACAATGGATACCATTCAGATGACGAAGCTGAGAGAACCTAAACTGCGTGACCGGATGGCTGTGCGTCACGGACGTTATATTCAAAGAGACGCGGATGACCGGAAAACGTTTCGTTTTATACGGGATGAGCTCGGGCTGCTGGTGGACTTTATGGCGGAGCTTTACAAACAGGACGGTCATAAGCTGATTGGAATCAGAGGGATGCCGAGAGTGGGGAAAACCGAATCAATCGTGGCTGCAAGTGTATGTGCAAATAAAAAGTGGCTCTTTTTATCATCGACATTGTTAAAGCAGACCATCAGGGATAAGCTCATTGAAGATGAATATAATGAGAATAATCTCTTTATTTTAGATGGTGTTGTCTCCACGAGAAGAGCGAGTGAAAAGCACTGGCAGCTTGTCAGGGAGGTTATGAGAATGCCTTCCATAAAGGTGATTGAACACCCGGATGTGTTTGTTGAAAATACGGAGTATTCAATAGAAGATTTTGATTATATTATTGAGCTGAGACACGATCATGACGAAGAGATTACATACGAAATGGTACCAAAAAACAATATGTTCAGCGGATCTGATTTTGGAGAATTTGACTTTTAAAATATTGGCAGGTGTGGGAAATTGACTGAACTAGGAAATCGTCTAAAAGAAGCCAGAGAAGCGAAAGGGTATTCTTTAGAAGAGCTTCAAAAAGTAACAAAAATTCAAAAAAGATATCTTCAGGGAATTGAAGAAGGCGATTACTCCGCTATGCCGGGCTCCTTTTATATCCGGGCATTTATAAAACAGTACGCTGAGGCGGTTCAATTAAATCCTGAGGAGCTGTTCGAGACGTATTCCTCGGATATACCGAAAAATAACGATGAATCAATCCCGGTGAATTTATCCCGTGTGAAATCGAAAGGTTCATCCAGAAGAGCTACCCCTGTAATGAACATACTTCCAACCGTTCTTGGGATAGGTGTGTTAATTGGGATTGCTTTTGTAATCTGGATCGTAGTGCAGCAGCTTTCTGATCCAGGCAACCAGGCAGATACAAATCCTGATACCGAAACAGAGCAGTCAGTAAATATCGATCAGCCTGAGGGCACTGAAGAACCTGCTGAGGAAACGCCGGAAGAACCAGCAGGTACGGATGAAGAACCAGCAGATGAAGAACCCGTTGAACAAGAGCCTCCTGCTGAGGAACTTTCAATTGAGAGCATAGGGGTTCAGGGAGAAGATAATAACTTCACGGTAACAAACAGCCAGGAAGAGCTGACGCTTCAGATCGCCTCTGATAACTCCTGGATTACAATCCGGGACCGTGAAGGAAATATTTTGTATGATAATGCCGTTCAAAGCGGCAATGATTTGAATTTTGATGCATCCGGTCTTGATTGGATCAGAGTCCGTGTTGGAGATTCTTCTGTTACATCCGTTCAGTTAAATGGCGAACAGGTAGAATTCGGAGGTTCCACCGTGACTCAGAACATGATTTTTGAAATCGAATCAGCGTCCTAAAAAAGATAGTCATCAGGAATGATGACTATTTTTTTGCTAAAACATTGTTTAAGGAGAGATTTTATGAACATACCAAATAAAATTACGATTTCCAGGATCTTTCTGATTCCTTTATTTATGATTTTTATGCTTATCGATTTTGGTTGGGGAGAACTTTCTATTCTTGGTGCAGATATTCCGGTTCACCATTTTATTGCTGCCATGATTTTTATTTTTGCAGCTTCAACTGACTGGGTAGACGGATATTATGCAAGGAAATATAACCTCGTTACTAACCTCGGTAAGTTTCTGGATCCTTTAGCAGATAAACTTCTTGTATCAGCAGCGCTGATCATTCTTGTGGAGCTTCAGATGGCGCCATCATGGCTGGTAATCATCATTATCTCAAGAGAATTTGCAATTACGGGACTGAGACTTGTGCTAGCGGGTTCAGGAGAGGTTCATGCTGCTGCCATGCTTGGTAAAATCAAAATGTGGGTGCAGATTGTTGCGATTTCAGCACTGCTGCTACATAACATCTTTTTTGAAATGTTCTCTATTCCATTTGATCTTATCGCACTCTATGTTGCGGCATTTTTTACAGTATGGTCAGGTGTCGATTATTTCGTAAAGAACTGGGGAGCATTCAGGGATTCAAAATAAGGAGCTGTTAATATGAACGCTGAAATTATTGCTGTTGGCTCAGAATTACTCCTTGGCCAGATTGCCAATACAAACGCACAGTTTATCTCATCAAGGTTTGCCGAGGCTGGGATTGGTGTTTTCCGCCATAGTGTGATCGGGGATAACGCTGATCGGCTGACAAGTGAGCTGAACACTGCTATAAGCCGTTCTGAACTGATCATTATTACTGGAGGCCTTGGTCCCACAAAGGATGATTTAACTAAGGAAACAGTTGCATCCATTCTTAATAGGAAGCTTGTCTATGATCAGTCTTCTCTTGACTATATTGAACAGTATTTTAAATCAGCCGGGAGAGAAATGACTGACAATAATCGTAAGCAAGCCCTTGTGATAGAAGGAAGCGCGGTTCTATTTAATCATCATGGCATGGCTCCCGGCATGGTCATTGACGAAGGACAGTCAACGATGGTCCTTCTTCCGGGGCCGCCGAGAGAAATGAAGCCAATGCTGACTGATCAGTTACTTCCTTATTTGCTGCGAAAGAGATCAAACAGTCAAACGATTTATTCAAGGGTTTTAAGATTTTTTGGTATAGGAGAAGCAGAGCTTGAGACCATGGTTGAGGATCTGATGAGTGGGACAAACCCAACCGTAGCACCACTTGCTTCAGACGGGGAGGTCACACTACGTCTGACGGCTGCTGAAGAGACCAGGGAAAAAGCTGAAGCACTTGTAAACCAGCTTGAAGAGATCATACGCAACAGACCTTGCGGCAAACATATTTATGGTTATGACGATGAGTCGCTGAAAAGCAAAGTGGCGGCACTGTTAAAACATAAAAATTTGTCAATCGCTTCGGCAGAAAGTCTGACTGCTGGTTTGTTTGCCTCTGAGTTAGCGACTGTTGCAGGGATCAGCAGCTCATTAAAAGGATCGGCTGTTGTCTATAGCCCTGACGCCAAACAGTCTGTTCTGAAAGTATCAGCGGAGACTATATCATCTCATGGTACCGTCAGTCAGCAATGTGCAGAGGAAATGGCAGTTCATGTTATGAGTCTTTTTGATGCAGATATTGGAATCGGTTTTACCGGTGTTGCAGGACCCGGACCTTTTGAAGGGAAAGAGGAAGGGACAGTGTGGATCAGTTTAGCCAGCCGTGACGGCAGACTGAACTCAAAGCAGCTGCATCTTCAGGGCGAGCGGAATTTTAAAAGAATTAGAGCTGTTAAGCATGGATTATTTGAACTGATCCGTTTTATCAATAGATAAATAATTACCGTATGAACATCGATCATTTATTGCTGTTCATACGGTATTTCTTTTTATAAAGTTTATAAAACGCCGATTCAAATTGAAAATGATGTAAATAAAAAAAGCGAATAAATGTTCGCTTTTTGCTTGTTATTCTTCCAAATAAAGAGTATAGTATAGTTAGGTTATGAGACACCGGTTACGGTGTTTATATTAAAGGAGGAATTAATGTGAGTGATCGTCAGGCAGCACTTGATATGGCTCTTAAACAAATAGAAAAGCAATTCGGTAAAGGTTCCATTATGAAGCTAGGGGAACAGACAGACCGCAAAATTTCCACGGTTTCCAGCGGCTCAATCGCCCTTGATGCAGCGCTTGGAGTTGGCGGATATCCACGTGGCCGCGTGATTGAAATATACGGCCCTGAAAGCTCAGGTAAAACCACGGTTGCCCTTCATGCGATTGCTGAAGTACAGGCAAATGGCGGACAGGCAGCATTCATTGATGCTGAACATGCGCTGGACCCTGTCTACGCTTCAAAGCTCGGCGTTAACATAGATGAGCTGCTTCTGTCACAGCCGGATACAGGTGAACAGGCACTTGAAATTGCTGAAGCACTTGTTCGAAGCGGAGCAGTTGAAATTATTATTATTGACTCAGTTGCAGCACTTGTTCCTAAAGCGGAAATCGAGGGGGAAATGGGAGACTCCCATGTCGGTCTTCAGGCCCGACTTATGTCTCAGGCGCTCAGAAAGCTGTCAGGTGCCATCAGCAAGTCAAATACAATTGCTATTTTCATTAATCAGATTCGTGAAAAGGTTGGTGTTATGTTCGGGAGCCCTGAAACGACTCCTGGTGGCCGTGCCCTTAAATTCTATTCATCTGTAAGACTGGATGTGCGCCGTGCAGAAACGTTGAAGCAGGGTAACGATATGGTAGGGAATAAAACACGGATTAAAGTCGTGAAAAATAAGGTAGCACCTCCTTTCCGAACAGCCGAAGTGGATATTATGTACGGTGAAGGAATTTCAAAAGAGGGTGAAATCATTGACCTTGGTGCCGACGCGGATATCATCCAAAAGAGTGGGTCATGGTATTCCTACAATGGAGACCGTCTTGGTCAGGGCCGTGAGAATTCAAAGCAGTTCCTGAAGGAAAATCCTGAGCTTCGCCAGGAAATCATGCTGAAGATCCGTGAGCACCACGGCATGGATGAAGTAAAAACAGCACCACCTGAAACAGAAGAGGATAACCTGAGCCTGCTTGAGGATTAATAGGTGAAAATAACCAGAAAAGCAAAGAAAAGCTCTTTGCTTTTTTGGTATATACATAATTATAGAAGGGAAGTTTCTGCCAGCCTACTTGACAATGTATTTTCACAGACTTAAAATTAACATTGTATATTTTTCAATTTTTTTAATTGATAAGTAAATTGCCCCGGACTGATACGAAATTTTATTATTAGCCCAAAAAGGCAAGATTGAAACATTTTAATAGCAAGAGGAGGTGAATACGATGGAACCAATCGAAATCACCTTCATTTTGGCTGGCATTATCGTCGGTGTGATTGTTGGGTATTTGATTCACAAATTCATGATGGATGCTAAAGTTGGCGGTGCAAAAGGCACTGTGGAACAAATTCTTGAAAATGGAAAAAGGGAAGCAGAGGCACTAAAGAAAGAAGCACTGCTGGAAGCGAAGGATGAAAATCATAAGCTTCGATCAGAAATGGAAGCGGAACTTCGTGAACGAAGAAATGAGCTTCAAAAACAGGAAAACCGCCTGTTACAGCGGGAAGAAAATCTTGACCGTAAAGACGACTCTCTAAACAAACGTGAATCAATGCAGGAGCGTAAAGAGCAGTCTTTACATGAACGACAACAACATATTGAAGAGATGGAAAGCAAAGTGGAGGAGATGGTTCGTCAACAGGATCTCGAGCTTGAGCGGGTATCCGGATTAACCCGGGAAGAAGCAAAAGCAATTATTCTTGATCAGGTGGAAAAAGAACTTTCACAGGACATTGCAATCATGGTTAAAGAGCAGGAACACCGTGCAAAGGAAGAGTCTGAAAAGAAAGCACGGGAACTGCTTTCACTCGCTATCCAGCGTTGTGCAGCTGACCATGTTGCCGAAACAACTGTTTCTGTCGTAAACCTGCCTAATGATGAGATGAAAGGTCGCATCATAGGTCGGGAAGGAAGAAATATCAGAACGCTAGAAACCCTGACTGGAATTGATTTAATTATCGATGATACGCCGGAAGCTGTTATCCTTTCCGGATTCGATCCAATCAGACGTGAAACAGCAAGAATTGCGCTTGAAAAACTTGTGCAGGACGGAAGAATCCACCCTGCAAGAATCGAAGAAATGGTAGACAAGGCACGCCGTGAAGTTGATGAGCACATCCGGGAGATCGGTGAACAGACAACGTTTGACGTTGGTGCGCACGGGTTACACCCTGATCTCATCAAAATTCTTGGCCGCCTGAAGTACCGTACAAGCTATGGACAGAATGTACTGAAACATTCAACAGAAGTAGCTTACCTGTCAGGCCTTCTTGCAGCTGAGCTTGGTGAAGACGAGGCGCTGGCAAGACGTGCAGGACTCCTGCATGATATCGGAAAAGCGATTGACCACGAAGTGGAAGGAAGTCACGTAGAAATTGGTGTCGAACTTGCCACGAAGTACAAAGAGCATCCGGTAGTCATTAACAGTATTGCCTCTCACCACGGCGACTATGAGGCAACGTCTATTATCGCGGTACTTGTCGCAGCAGCTGATGCATTATCTGCAGCACGTCCAGGTGCCCGAAGTGAGACGCTTGAGAACTACATTCGCCGACTTGAAAGACTCGAAGAGATTTCTGAATCATATGATGGTGTTGAAAAATCATTTGCGATCCAGGCCGGCCGGGAAATCAGAATTATGGTTCGACCGGAACAGATTGATGATATGACAGCTCATCGTCTTGCGAGAGATATCCGCAAGCAGATCGAGGAAGAATTAAATTATCCGGGTCATATTAAAGTCACGGTCATCCGTGAAACGAGAGCGGTAGAATACGCAAAATAACAAAAACCAGCCTGACATTGCTGTCAGGCTGGTTTTTTATGATTTGCTGGAAAAATAACTGCGTCAGCTTGAACGCATCAGGCGTTCATGCTAAAGTTTATCTGATAATGGGCAGATAAAGCCTCTGAGATCATGAAAAGAGGGTAATGATGAGGATATTATTTATTGGAGACGTTGTAGGTTCACCAGGCAGAGAAATGATCGATGAGTTTCTGCCGCAGCTGAAGCAAAAACACCAGCCGGACCTTGTAATTGTCAATGGTGAAAATGCAGCCTCCGGCAGAGGAATTACAAAGAAAATCTATGATCAGCTGTTATCTGCGGGTGCGGATGTTATCACGATGGGAAACCATACGTGGGACAATCGGGATCTGTTTAATTTTATTGACCAGGCAAATCAGCTTGTAAGACCGATTAACTATCCGAAAGCGACTCCCGGTAAAGGGATCCGCTTTATACAGGCTGGAAGCGCGGAAGTAGCAGTGGTTAATGCACTGGGAAGAACGTTTATGAACCCTGTGGATGATCCTTTTCCGCTTTTAAAGCAGACAATAGATGAAGCGAGACGACAGACGCCATTTGTCTTTGTGGATTTTCATGCTGAAGCAACGAGTGAGAAACAGGCGGCAGGTTGGTATCTTGATGGCAAGGCATCCGCGGTTGTCGGTACTCATACACACGTACAAACTTCAGATAACAGAATCCTTCCAAAGGGTACGGCTTATTTATCGGATGTTGGGATGACGGGTCCTTACGATGCGATTTTGGGGATGGAAAAAGAAGCAGTCCTGAAACGTTTTACCACGGCTTTACCTGCGAGATTTGAAGTACCAAAGGATGGACGTAAAATCTTGAGTGCCTGTGTGATCGAACTGGATCGTAAATCCGGTATGGCCAAATCAATTGACCGGATTTTAATTAATGAGGACCATCCCTTCGAAGTTTAATTGCTGCCCCTCCGCATAAAGCTCACTTCCTGCGAATATAGTGAAATGACAGCAAAGTGATGGATCAGTGTGGGAGAGAAGGGGGTAAGCAGGTGAATGTATTAAAGGTATCTTCGCGATCGAATCCTAACTCGGTTGCCGGGGCTCTTGCGGGTGTGTTGCGGGAGAGAGGCACGGTTGAAGTACAGGCAATTGGAGCTGGCGCTTTAAATCAGGCTGTAAAAGCAGTGGCCATATCCCGTGGATTTGTGGCTCCATCCGGCATTGATTTAATCTGCATACCGGCTTTTACGGATATTCAGATAGAAGGCGAAGAAAGAACCGCCATTAAGCTGATTGTGGAACCGAGATAATTTAGAAGTATTCAGGTGCTTACACTGTAAGCACCTCTTTTTATGCAAGAAAATAAAATTAACTATAATATAATTATGTAAACTTAAAATCATTCTTAGGACTGAATTTGACAAATCAGATTGTAAAAGGATGTTGATCAATGGTAAACGTGATAAAATGAACAATGATGTAAAAGGGCGTTATTGAAGGAGAGGGTAAGGATGATGAAACAGCTTTCCTGGAAAGTTGGAGGACAACAGGGAGAAGGAATTGAGAGTACCGGTGAAATCTTTTCCATGGCGATGAACCGCCTTGGTTATTTCCTTTACGGATACAGACACTTTTCTTCCCGTATTAAAGGTGGACATACAAATAATAAAATCCGAGTAAGTACGACACAGGTTCGTGCTGTTGAGGATTCTTTGGATATACTTGTTGCATTTGATCAGGAAACGATTGATGTTAATTATCATGAGTTACATAATTCAGGCATCATTGTAGCTGATGCAAAGTTTAAACCGGTAAACCCGGACGATTCAAAAGCGGAACTGATTATCGTTCCATTTACGGAAATTGCATCTGGGCTTGGCACCTCACTGATGAAAAACATGGTGGCGATCGGATCGACCTGTGCCATTATGGATCTGCCGCTCGATGTGTTCAGAGATGTTGTGCAGGAGATCTTCGGCCGTAAAGGTGAAGTAGTTGTCCAGAAAAATATGGAGGCGATTGAAGAGGGCTTTAAAGCTGCAAAAGAATTGCTTGGTGAAAAGAGCGGCAGTCTTGCTCTTGAAGAAGCAGATGGCAAACAGCGTATGTTTATGATCGGGAACGATGCAATCGCTCTTGGTGCCATTGCAGGTGGCGCCCGTTTTATGGCCGCCTATCCCATTACACCGGCATCTGAAATTATGGAGTATCTGATCAAAAAGCTTCCTGCCCTTGGGGGAGCGGTGATTCAGACTGAGGATGAGATCGCTGCAGCAACCATGGCGATCGGCGCAAATTACGCCGGAGTGCGTTCATTAACAGCCTCTGCGGGACCGGGTCTTTCTTTAATGATGGAATCCATTGGTTTATCAGGTATGACAGAACAGCCGCTTGTCATCGTGGATACTCAGCGCGGGGGACCATCAACAGGCCTGCCAACGAAGCAGGAGCAGTCAGATCTGATGCAGATGATTTACGGAACACACGGTGAAATTCCTAAAATTGTGATAGCGCCAAGTACAGCAGAGGAAGCGTTTTATGACACGATTGATGCGTTTAACCTTGCCGAGCAGTTCCAGTGTCCGGTTATTCTATTATCAGATCTACAGCTATCACTCGGGAAACAGACAGTAGAACCGCTCAACTATGAAAAAGTAAAGATTAACAGAGGGAAGCTGGTAGAGTCAGAGGCTTCGCTGGAAGAGCTTGAGCCGAAGCAATATTTCAAACGCTATGAAGTAACAGAGGACGGCGTTTCCAAAAGGGTACTGCCAGGTATGAAAAACGGTATCCATCATGTAACGGGTGTGGAACATGATGAATCAGGAAAGCCGTCGGAATCTTCGTTTAACCGTCAGGTCCAAATGGATAAGCGGATGAAAAAGCTTGAATCTGTCACGCTTCATAAAGCAGTCGATCAAGATGGTGCCAAACACGACGATGCTGACATTTTATTCGTCGGATTCAACTCCACAAGGGGGGCAATCGAGGAAGCCGCAGCCAAACTTGAAGCAGGCGGTATCAAGGTGAATCATGCTCACATCAGGCTGCTTCATCCGTTTCCGGCAGAAGAGTTTGCTCCGCTTGCCGAGAAAGCTAAAAAGGTCATTGTCGTAGAGCACAATGCGACGGGTCAGCTGGCCTCCATTATTAAAATGAACGTCGGAATGGCTCACAAAATCAAAAGCCTGAAGAAATATGACGGGAATCCATTCCTGCCAAATGAACTGGAACTTTTAAGCAAGGAGCTGGTCTAAATGGTCACATTTAAGGACTTTCGCAACAACGTAAAACCTAACTGGTGTCCCGGCTGCGGTGATTTTTCTGTACAGGCTGCCATTCAGCGTGCTTCAGCGAATGCAGGGCTGACACCGGAAAATCTGGCGGTCATCTCTGGAATCGGCTGTTCAGGAAGAATCTCAGGATATATTAACTCATACGGATTCCACAGTATTCACGGACGTGCCCTGCCACTTGCGCAAGGTGTGAAAATGGCTAACCGTGACTTAACCGTTATTGCATCCGGTGGTGACGGCGATGGTTTCGCCATTGGTCTTGGTCATACGATTCACGCGATCAGACGTAACCTTGATATTACGTATATTGTCATGGACAATCAGATCTACGGACTGACAAAAGGCCAGACATCGCCAAGATCATCTGCGGGATTCAAGACGAAATCCACGCCTAAGGGATCCATTGAACCTTCGCTGAACCCGATGGAAATGGCGCTGACATCCGGTGCAACCTTTGTAGCACAAGGGTTCTCAACGGACCTGAAAGAGTTAACGAGCCTTATTGAACAGGGATTGAACCATAAAGGTTTTTCGCTGATCAATGTATTCAGTCCGTGTGTAACGTATAACAAGGTAAATACGTATGACTGGTTCAAGGAAAATCTGACGAAGCTTTCAGACATTGAGGCGTATGATCCTCATAATAAGGAAGCTGCGATGCAGACGCTGATGAAACATGACGGTCTTGTGACCGGACTCATCTATCAGGATAAAGAGCAGCCATCCTATCAGGAAATGATTGACGGATATCATGAAGAACCGTTAAGCAAACAGGATTTAGGGATGGACGAAGATGATTTCAACAAACTTGTGAAAGAATTTATGTAAAACAGGAGGCTGCCGGACAGAGGCAGCCTTTTACCTGTGCGTTTGACCCTTTTCTGTAAGTTAAGGCAATTTCACGACAGTAGGCTTGAGAATGTTGTAACAATGGTCATAACCATTTATACTAAAAGAATGTGCCATAAGCATGATCAGAACGGATCAGCTCTGATCGATTAAAGAAAGGGGAATGTCAGATGAATGAAGAACAGCGCCTGGCAGCACAAGACGCGGTTCAGACATCGAACAGCAAGAAGCAGGAAAAAGACTACAGTAAATATTTTCAGACCGTTTACAGTCCTCCTTCCCTGAAAGATGCCAAAAAGAGAGGTAAGGAAGACGTAAATTATCATAAAGACTTCTCCATCGATCCTGCTTTTGAAGGAATGGGGAAAGGAAGAAAGTTTTACATCAGAACTTACGGATGTCAGATGAACGAGCATGACACAGAAGTGATGGCAGGGATCTTTCTTCAACTGGGCTATGAACCGACCGATACAACAGAAGATGCAGACGTGATTTTACTGAACACATGTGCAATACGTGAAAATGCGGAAAATAAAGTGTTTGGTGAAATCGGACACCTGAAACCGCTGAAGCTTGAAAAGCCGGATCTTCTGATTGGTGTTTGTGGATGTATGTCACAGGAGGAATCTGTGGTTAATAAGATTCTGAAGACGCATCAACACATTGATATGATATTTGGAACGCACAATATTCACCGATTGCCAAACATTTTAAATGAGGCTTACCTGAGCAAGGAAATGGTCGTTGAAGTATGGTCAAAAGAAGGTGATGTCATTGAAAACCTTCCTAAGGTCCGTAAAGGCGCCATCAAAGGCTGGGTTAATATTATGTACGGCTGTGATAAATTCTGTACGTATTGTATCGTGCCATACACACGTGGTAAGGAGCGCAGCAGGCATCCTGAGGATATTATCCAGGAGGTTCGCCATCTGGCAGCCCAGGGTTATCAGGAAATTACCCTGTTAGGTCAGAACGTAAATGCTTACGGCAAGGATCTGGAAGGGATGGATTACGGACTCGGACAGCTGATGGATGAGCTGCGTAAAATTGATATACCGAGAATCCGTTTTACGACGAGTCATCCGCGTGATTTTGATGATTACCTGATCGAGGTACTCTCAAAAGGCGGAAATCTTGTGGAACATATTCATCTGCCTGTTCAGCACGGTTCATCAGAAATTCTGAAGCTGATGGCGAGAAAATACAGCCGGGAGCAGTTTTTAACACTTGTTGACAAGATTAAAAAAGCGATTCCGAATGCTGTCCTGACAACAGATATCATTGTAGGGTTCCCGAATGAAACAGAAGAGCAGTTTGAAGAAACGTTATCTCTATACCGTGAAGTCGGATTTGAGACAGCCTTTACGTATATATACTCACCGCGTGAAGGAACGCCGGCTGCTAAGATGAAAGATAACGTGCCGATGGAAGTCAAAAAAGAACGTTTACAGCGTCTGAATAATCTTGTCAATGAAATGTCGCTTGAAGCCATGAAGAAGCTTGAAGGACAGACGATGGAAGTACTTGTTGAAGGGGAGAGCAGAAAAAACCCTGAAGTACTATCCGGTTATACAAGAACGAGCAAGCTGGTGAACTTTAAAGCACCGAAATCAGTAATTGGTCAACGTGTCATGGTTAAAATAACGGAAGCCAAAACGTGGAGCCTGAATGGCGAGCTCGTGGAAGCTAAAGAACCGGCAGAGGTGAATGGATAATGGAGAAAAAATATACGAAAAAAGATATTATTGAGCGTGCAAAAGAGCTGGCTCAGATGATTACGGAGACAGAAGAAGTGGATTTCTTTAAGCGTGCTGAGGCACAGATTCAGGAAAACCAGAAAATCCGCGAAAAAATTGCCAGTCTGAGAAGTCTTCAGAAACAGGCTGTTAATTTTCAGCATTACGGCAAGCATGAAGCACTGAAAATGATCGAGGCAAAAATCGAAAAAGTTGAAAAAGAAATCGATGAAATTCCGATCGTACAGGAGTTTAAGCAGTCACAAACTGAAGTGAATGCACTTCTGCAAATCGTAGCGAATACAGTTTCCAACACGGTAACGGATGAAATTATCCGTCAGACCGGCGGAGATATTCTAAAAGGTGAAACAGGGGCACAGGTTAAAAACAGCCCTTACAATAGCTGTTCATGATCAAAAAGCTCTTCCGATACGGAAGAGCTTTTTTCAGATTGTTGAATTTCTAAATCGTGCCAGTTCATTCCTTCGCTTTTCTTTGTCTAGCTCCGGAGGGCAGGGACTAGCAAACTTCCCGTCCCCTCGTCCGATAAGTCAACATCAGCTCACTTCGTTCGCTGTGTTTCCTTTATCTCCGTCGGGGCCAGTCCAGTTTTTACGTCCCTAAACGCCCGCCTCCGCTTTTCTCGATGTCCAGCTGCGGCGACTAGCCCCTCGAGGTCATAAGTCAAAGATGAACGAGGGCGAAGATCAGCCCTCTTTTCATCTTCGCCTTATGCTTGTCGGGGCTGGACGAGTCGCCTCCGCTTTTCTCGATGTCTAGCTGCGGCGACTAGCCCCTCGAGTTCATAAGTCAAAGATGAACGAGGGCGAAGTTCAGCCCTCTTTTCATCTTCGCCTTATGCTTGTCGGGGCTGAACGAGTCGCCTCCGCTTTTCTAAGGCCGCGCGGTGAGCCAAGCTTTTGCTCCGCATTACGCTGTCTCACCAGTCGCTCCTCTGCCGCAGAAGTCTACGAAATGACCTGGCACTTTTAGTGTGATAACCCTCCACATCAATACCCTTTCATTATCACTATAAAGAGTGACGTTAATTTCAATTAACGAAAATTGACGTTTGTAATGAAAATTCAACCTTCTTTTAAACAAAAATCTCTATATGTGAAAGGAGCAATTTATCTAATTTGAATTTACTTCTGATTATTATTCGGAAAATTGACAATGATCCGAAATTTTAGGTAAAATGAAAAAGACTCTACAGGAGTTTTATTTAAAACAGAAAAATGAAAGCGATTACATAAGGAGGGAGGATTAGTTTAGTTAACCATCAGACCAATAAACAGGGGGAAAAGATCATGACATATGCTAATCCTAATACTGAAGGTGCTAAAGTTCATTTCAAGGAGCGTTACGATAACTACATAGGCGGTGAGTGGGTGGCTCCGGTTAAGGGACAGTATTTTGATAATCCTTCACCGGTTAATGGTAAAACATTCTGTCAGGTCGCACGTTCAACGGAAGAAGATATTGAAAAGGCACTTGATGCTGCTCATGCTGCCAAGGATGCCTGGGGCAAAACGTCCGTTACGGAGCGGTCTGTTATTTTAAATAAAATTGCTGATAGAATGGAAGAAAATCTTGAAATGCTTGCCGTAGCAGAAACGTGGGAAAACGGTAAAGCGGTCCGTGAAACATTAAATGCCGACCTGCCGCTGGCAATTGATCACTTCCGTTATTTTGCAGGCGTGATCCGTGCACAGGAAGGCTCAGCTGGAGAAATTGATCAGGATACCGTGGCTTATCATTTTCATGAGCCGCTTGGGGTTGTTGGTCAGATTATTCCTTGGAACTTCCCGCTTTTAATGGCAGTGTGGAAGCTTGCTCCTGCACTTGCTGCAGGAAACTGTGTCGTACTGAAACCGGCAGAACAGACGCCATCCTCCATTCTTGTCCTGATGGAACTCATTGAAGATCTGCTGCCAAAGGGCGTTGTTAATATTGTGAATGGTTTTGGACTTGAAGCCGGTAAACCGCTTGCTTCAAGTGACCGTATCGCTAAAATCGCATTCACCGGTGAAACAACGACAGGCCGTCTGATTATGCAGTATGCCTCTCAAAACCTGATTCCGGTTACACTTGAACTTGGAGGTAAGTCTCCAAATATTTTCTTTAAGGATATTATGGATCAGGACGATGATTTCGTTGACAAAGCAGTGGAAGGGCTATTAATGTTCGCGCTTAATCAGGGTGAGGTTTGTACATGTCCTTCACGTGCACTGATTCATGAAGACATTTATGATGCATTTATGGATCGGGTATTGAAAAGAGTAAAGGAAATCAATACCGGAAATCCACTGGACCCAGCCACGATGATGGGCGCACAGGCATCCACTGAGCAGATGGAGAAGATTCAATCTTACCTTCAGATCGGGAAAGAGGAAGGGGCAGAAGTTCTAACGGGTGGCTCGCTGAATAAAAAAGAGGGTGATTTTGCTGAAGGTTATTACATTCAGCCAACGATCTTTAAAGGAACAAATGATATGAGAATTTTCCAGGAGGAAATTTTCGGACCGGTTTTATCTGTTACCACATTTAAAACAGATGAAGAAGCGCTTGAAATCGCCAATGATACTCTATACGGATTAGGTGCAGGTATCTGGACGAGAAATATTAATACAGCCTATCGATTTGGACGAAACATCCAGGCTGGACGTGTTTGGACAAACTGTTATCATCAGTATCCGGCCCATGCAGCATTCGGAGGATACAAAATGTCCGGAATTGGCCGGGAAAACCACAAGATGATGCTGAACCATTACCAGCAGACGAAAAACCTGCTCGTAAGCTACAGTCCTACAAAGCTTGGATTCTTCTAAACCGATAAAATAAAGGTGGTGAAGAAATTGGTTGAGCGTGTGACCGCAACAGACGAAGCTGTTAAGCTGATCAAACTTCTGAAGGAAAAGCACGGTCCGATTATGTTCCATCAATCTGGCGGCTGCTGTGACGGAAGTTCACCAATGTGTTATCCGGAAGGGGATCTTTTAATCGGCAATCAGGATATAGAGCTCGGCAAAATTGACGGCAGTCCGTTTTACATGAATAAAAAACAGTATGACTACTGGAAGCACACCCAGATCATCATTGATGTCGTGGATGGAAGAGGCGGCATGTTTTCACTTGAGGGTGTTGAGGGTAAACGGTTCCTGTCAAGATCGCGGGCGTTTACAAAAGAAGAAAGAGAAGAATTGATGACGCAGGCTTAATCAAAAACCTGTACCTTATATGTAAGGTGCAGGTTTTTTGATGCTCATTGTAAACGTTTAGTATATTTGGTAAAGGGTATCATGAATAACAACAGAGGAGAGTGATAGGATGGAACATCATATTCAAGCATACTTTAGAAATGAAAGCGATGCTGAAACGGCGCTGGCAAAGCTTCAAAAATGTCCGATCAGGGATGCGAGAGTGGATTTAATTCCTGATGGCAATACAAATCCGTTTGTACTTCCTGCATTAAACTTTACGTCTAGCTCTTCACCTAACGCAGGGGTCATCACTGACGGTGATGCAATCAGCACGAAAGGTTCCTCAGAAAGATTCGATTATATACTCGAATTTTATGTTGAAGAACAAAACAGACGTGAAGCAGTTGACATTCTCGGGCAGACAGAAGCCCACCTGGATAAAGAAGCCTACGAAAAAATAAATAAATAACATAAAATCTCCGGTCTTATTTTAGACCGGAGATTTTATGTTGTAAATGATTCACCCATGAGGTCATTTCACGCCGGATCTGAGTGAAGTCTAAGCTTGCTTTTCAGGTTATCACTAAATAACAACGTTGTTATTTCGGAGACAGTGTCGTCAGGTTCTGGATGGTTGGTTCAGCCGATATAGATTCTTTTCTTTTTGGATAACCGGCCTCGATCAATAGATGATTAACGAGGGCCAGCGATATCTTTTTATTATCTACTCCAATCCAAGTGAAAGGGAGGGGTTCTGACTGCGCTCCCTTGAAATGGTAATGGATGATGGAAACATCTTCAGGAACTGAAATTCCCGCGGATTTACATGCGAAAAATACGCCGCTGCAAACCTCATAGGAAGAACAGACAACGGCATCGATTGCTGTGCTGTTAAACATGCTGATTGCTTCTGAATAAGCTTCTTCAGAAGATTCCTCTTCAAGTAAAACTTTTTTAACAACGTTGTTATCTGTTGGTAACGTCATTTTTTGATCACGTTTAGCTAAACAAAGAATATTCTTGTGTCCGGTTTGGATCAGGAACTCAACGGCTTTTTTTATTCCTTCTGATTTGAAATCAAAGAGAGAGCTGATGCGATCGTGATAGTGTGAGTCAAACGCATACACAGTGTGTTCACCCCAAGTTTCATCAAAATCGGTATCAAATACAAGGACAGCTTCAGTGGAGAGTCTTGAAAACAGCTTTTTCGCCTGCTTAACAGTACCGGATGAAACGGCTGTTGTGAGGCCGTCTTCTTCAAAATAAGAGGTAATGTACCTGATTAAATCCGCATAAAATGGATTGGTGATTTGTGAACAATAAATACCGATGATGCCGGACTTACCGGAAACCAGGTTTTTAGCAGCGAGATTTGCTTCGTATCCCATTTCCTTAGCAAGGGCAAGAATCCTGGCTTTTGTCGGCTCTTTTACAAGAGGACTGTCATTCAGTGCTTTGGAAACAGTGGAAAAACTGACGCCTGCCTTATTAGCGATATCTTTAATGGTTACAGCCATTGTTAACACCTCTTTTACAACGTTGTTATTATTATAACTAAAACGACTGCTGTTGTCATTGTGAGGCTAATCTTAATAAAACAAAAATTACAACGTTGTTATTTTTGTTTTCGTCTTTTCGGAACATCCTGTAGGCGATATGCATAGGATATGGAGAAATGAAAGGAGGCCGCATGTATGACCGAATATCGTGAAATTATTACGAAGTCTGTTGTGGCTAAAGGGAGAAAATATGTACAGTCCAACCATACGATCAACCCGCCTCATAAACCATCAAGTATTTTAGGGTGCTGGATTATCAACCACAAATATGCAGCGAAGAAATCCGGGAAGACGGTTGAGGTTTCAGGGTCTTTTGATGTGAATCTCTGGTACTCACATCATCACAACACAAAAACCTCAGTGCTTTTGGAGAACGTTTCATATAATGATGTCATCAAACTCAAATACAGGGATGATGATTATCACAATGATTCGGAAATTTTTGCCCGGGTTATACAGCAGCCAAATTGCATAGAGGCTAGTATTCCTGAGGATTCCCATCACATCGTGGTTCAGGTAGAAAGAGAGACGCTTGCCGAGTGTGTAGGTGAAACAAAAGTATGTGTCGTATTTCATAAAGACGGGCTTGAAGATGACTGGGGAGACCTGGACGATGAGCTTGAAGAGATCAATACGCACGTGTTTGACAATAAATATGCAAGAGACTGACCGGACTGAGTCCGGTTTTTTTGATGTGGAAAAAACTCTTTAACGGCTACCGGCAGTTTACGGGAGTGCGATTCCGCAGGTTTTAAAAAAGCTATTTGTCCCCTTTAATTATACTGTTTGGACGGTAGCGGCTGCATGATTTCCTTCATTCTTTTCTGTTATACTAGACAGAGTAATTTTTAAGATGAACGGGGAGAATACGATTGATTAAAAAATATACACCGATGATTCAGCAATACTTAAAAATAAAAGCGGAAGTGCCGGATGCCTTTCTGTTTTTCAGACTGGGCGATTTTTATGAAATGTTTTTTGACGACGCGCTGGCCGCAGCAAGAGAACTTGAAATTACACTAACTGCACGTGATGGGGGTGTCGAGGAAAAAATACCGATGTGTGGTGTTCCTTATCACTCTGCTTCAGGTTACATAGAAAAACTGATTGAAAAAGGCTTTAAAGTGGCGATTTGTGAACAGACTGAAGACCCTAAACAGGCTAAAGGGGTAGTAAAGCGTGAGATCGTCCAGATGATTACACCTGGTACGGTCATGGATGCCAAGAGTCTGAATGAAAAAGAAAATCACTATCTGGCAGCGGCCGCCCTGCTCCATGATGGACGATACAGTATTGCACATCTTGATCTTTCCACTGGGGAATCAAAGGCAGCGGTTGTCGCCAATGAAGAGGAAATGATTCATGAATTGGCTATGCTGAAAGTAAAAGAAGCCGTTATTCTCGAACAGTGTGGTGAAGCGGTTTCGAAAAAGTTAAAAGACCGTGGTGTCATCTCGGTAACGCTCATCCACACTGATTTAATCAGAAATTATTATTCGGAACTTCTGGATGATCTTCCGAATGCAGACATGCAGTTTTCAGCAAGACTTCTCATGCATTATACGGCTGAAACGCAAAAGCGTTCGCTGGATCACCTGCAAAGGACAGAACCATACGAAGTTGATGCATTTTTAAGAATTGATCCAAACTCTAAAAGAAATCTGGAGCTGACTGAAAATATTCGTAACGGCTCGAGGAAAGGATCTCTCGTCTGGCTGCTTGATGAAACCGTGACGGCGATGGGTGCCAGACAGTTGAAGCGGTGGGTGGACAGGCCTTTAATTAACAGACAAGCAATTGAAGAACGTCTGAGAATTGTAGAACAATTGAAAAATCATTATTTTGAGCGGGAAGCGTTAAGAGAGTCACTGAAACAGGTGTATGACCTTGAACGCCTGGCTGGACGGGTAGCCTTTGGTTCAGTGAACCCGAGAGATCTCGTACAGCTGAAAAAATCACTTCAGCAAATACCTGCTATTAAGCAGCATCTGAAGGATACAGAAACGGCTGAATTGACTCAGCTGTCAGATGAAATGGATGAATGTCCTGATATTGCCGTTCAATTAGAGGAGGCCATCATTGATCAGCCGCCGCTCGCGATCAAAGAAGGTAATTTTATAAAAGACGGATTTAATGAAAAGCTCGATCAGTACCGGTACGCCAGCCGCAACGGGAAAAAGTGGATCGCAGAGCTTGAACAGCAGGAGCGGGAGAGAACAGGAATCCGCTCACTTAAAATCGGCTATAACCGGATTTTTGGCTATTATATCGAGGTAACAAAAGCAAACCTCATTCACTTAAAGGATGACCGGTACGAACGCAGGCAGACGCTTGCAAATGCTGAACGTTTTATTACACCTGAGCTGAAGGAAAAAGAAGTTCTTATTTTAGAGGCGGACGACCGGTCTATTGAACTCGAACAGGAATTGTTTCAGGTGTTAAGAGAAAAAGTAAAAAACGAAATTCCGCGTATTCAAAAAATTGCCGCTCAGATCAGTATGGTCGATGTTATGCAGTGTTTTGCCCATGTGAGTGAAAAAAGACATTATGTAAAACCGGTCTTCAGCGACTCCGGTAGCCTGTCGATTAAAAACGGGCGTCATCCTGTCGTAGAAAAGGTAATGGATGCGGTTCAGTATGTGCCGAATGATTGTGTGCTGGATTCAAATCGCTCCATGCTTCTGATCACCGGTCCTAATATGTCTGGTAAAAGTACGTATATGAGGCAGACGGCTCTCATATCCATCTTGGCTCAGATCGGCTGTTTTGTTCCGGCTGATGAAGTGGAGCTGCCGATTTTTGACCGTATTTTTACAAGGATTGGTGCGGCGGATGATCTCGTATCCGGACAGAGTACCTTCATGGTAGAGATGCTTGAAGCGAAACATGCCCTAGATTATGCAACTGATAACAGTCTGATTTTATTCGATGAAATCGGGCGTGGAACGTCAACTTATGACGGAATGTCCCTTGCGCAATCCATTATTGAGTATGTGCATCATGAGATTGGTGCAAAAACGCTTTTTTCAACGCACTATCACGAACTGGTTACACTATCTGATGAGCTTGAAAAACTGTTTAATGTTCACGTTTCAGCTGTAGAGCAAAATGGAACAGTTGTCTTTCTTCATAAAATTAAAGAAGGGCCCGCAGATAAAAGTTACGGAATCCATGTAGCAGAGCTTGCGGAACTTCCGGAACCGCTGATCACACGGGCTAATGAACTGCTTGCACAATTTGAATCCGGTGCAGCCAAACAGCACGCTGCGAATGAAGTGGTAAATGAAGAGGGGCAGCTGTCATTATTTGATATTCCTGAAAAAACAGTGAAAAAGTCTAAACAGCCTGATGGAAAGCTGGTTAAAGAGCTTCAGGCCTTAAATGTACTTGAGCTGACACCGATGGAAGCGATGAATGAGTTGTACAGGTTATATAAACTGTCAAAAGATATTTAAAAAAGGTGTGAGAAGATGGGATATATTATTCAGCTGGATGAATTGCTTGCCAATAAAATCGCAGCCGGGGAAGTGGTGGAAAGACCCGCCTCGGTTGTGAAAGAGCTGACTGAAAACGCAGTGGATGCAGGTGCAAATATTATCGAGATTGATCTCGAAGAAGCCGGCCTGGCAAGTATTAAGATCACTGATAACGGGAGCGGAATTTTGGAGGATGATCTCTTAACCGCCTTCTCCAGACACGCCACAAGCAAAATCAAAAATGAACATGATCTTTTTCGAATTAAAACGCTCGGATTCAGAGGAGAGGCCTTACCGAGTATCGCCTCAGTCTCAAAAGTAATGATTACAACGTCAACCGGGGATGCCGGATCGAGGGCTGAATTTCACGGCGGGAAGTGCATCAGCAGGACTGCAGCTCCTGCAAGGAAAGGAACTGACATTGAAGTAACGGACCTTTTCTATAACACACCAGCCCGGCTGAAATATATGAAAACGGTCAATACAGAACTCGGTAACGTGACAGATATCGTCAACCGGATCGCCCTTTCACATCCTGAAATATCCTTCAGGCTCCGCCATAACGGCAAAACACTTCTTCATACGAATGGACAAGGTGATGTAAGGCAGGTGCTTGCTGCCATTTACGGCTTTCAGACTGTCAAAAAAATGCTGCCTTTTAAAGGAGAGTCGCTTGACTTTACTATAACAGGGTATGCCGGGTTGCCGGAAGTGACACGCGCATCAAGAAATTACCTCTCTGTTCTTGTAAATGGCAGGTATATTAAAAATTACGCTATAACAAGAGCCATTACGGAAGGGTATCATACGCTGCTGCCAATCGGCAGATTTCCTGTTGTCCTTCTCTCGATCGAAATGGACCCGATTCTGGTGGATGTTAATGTGCATCCTTCTAAGCAGGAAGTACGTTTTAGTAAAGAAAAAGAATTAACCTCGCTTATTTCAGAAACAATAAAGGCTTTATTTCATAAGGAGACACTGATCCCGAGTGGAGTAAAAGAGTCCCGGGCGGTTCAGAAACCTTCTGAACAAATTTCGTTCAACTGGGACGAATCGTTTAAAAAGCCATTTTCAGAGAGCGCTAAACCAAAAGAGGATGAAGATGTTTTTCTCCCTAAGCAGGTGATGGAGAAACAGGCTGATTTTCGTGAGGATGCTGAGCAGTTAATTGATAAAACAACGACGCAACATCATATTCAGCATCATGAGGAACAGGTTGATGAATATGACGATGAACCTGTGCAGGCTAGGCGGATGCCTGATCTCAGCGTAATTGGTCAGGCTCATGGCACTTATATCATTTGTCAGGGATCAGATGGTATATATCTGATTGACCAGCATGCTGCACAGGAGAGGATTAAGTATGAGTACTACCGTGACAAGCTTGCTGCACCTGCGAGGGAAACGCAGGATTTACTTGTTCCACTGACGCTGGATTATTCAACAGATGATTTTATCAGGATCAGCGAAAACAGACGTTTGCTTGAACAGGTAGGTGTATTTCTGGAGGATTTCGGGACATCTGGATTTATCGTACGGTCTTACCCAGTCTGGTTTCCAAAAGGGGAAGAGAAGGAGACGGTAGAAGAGATGATAGAGCAGATGTTAACGATGAAAAAGATAAATATAGGCAAATTGAGAGAAGAGGCGGCTATTATGATGAGCTGTAAAAAATCAATTAAAGCCAACCATTATCTTCAAAAATCAGATATGGATCACCTTGTGAATGAACTTGGAGGCTGTTATGATCCGTTTACCTGTCCTCATGGTCGTCCGGTAATCATTCAATTTTCGATTTATGAAATGGAAAAAATGTTTAAGAGAGTAATGTAAATAGTTGTTGCCAAAGTGTTTAACTTTTTATGGTCAGGGAACGTGTGAACTATACATGCAACTGAGCTGATGGGGTGAAACATTACAGGAGGACATCTATGAATAAAAACGCTGAAAGTATCGCTCATTTTCAACCCGTCATGACAGCAGAAGGCAGAGAATTCAAAGTAGACCTGGCTGAGCATAGAGATTATTTTATTCTTTCAGCAAATGTGGACGGGCGAATCATTACAGTCCCGGGCTTTGACCTGCGGAACATGCAAGAGCAGCTTAGAGATTCTATTCGCCATGCCTTGGCAGAAGATGAATAATACCGCCGGCCTGATCAGAATGGAAACATCTGTTCAGGCTGGTTTTTTACTGATGTGAAGTGTAGCCTTGTTAAAGGAATGGAGGACTATTATGGAATTAGAGGATCAGAAAATCCTTCCTGCAGTGCATACAATGAAGGACTTCGATAAAATGCTGAAGCATTCCTACGAATTTGGGGTCTTTTTGGATATGCATGTAGGAATGATTAAAAGTGTATTTGACTATGCAAGGTCAAAAGATAAAAAAATGTTTCTTCATATGGATCTGATTCAAGGTCTTTCGAATGATGAATACGCTGCTGAATACGTGTGTCAGTCTATTAAGCCATATGGCATCATTTCCACCAGAAGAAACGTGATTAAACGGGCGAGGGAGCTCAACATAAAAGCGATTCAGCGGACCTTTGTGATTGATTCAAGTGCTTATAGAAGAAGTGTGGACCAGATCCGGCAATCAGATCCTGATTTCATTGAACTTCTTCCGGGCGTTGTGCCTAAAATGATAACCAGAATGAAAGAAGAAACCGGAAAACAGATTATTGCAGGGGGACTGATCGACCGACCTGAAGAAGTAGAGGAAGCGCTTAATGCCGGTGCGAGCGCCATTACAACATCCTCAAAAATACTTTGGGAACATTTCGGGAAATAAGTTGACAGCGTTTTCAGAGACTGATAGAATAGCCTCAAGTTAATAAACCGTGAAGAGACGAAGAGACTCACAGACGATACACCTTTAGGTACAAGTCTGTGGGTCTCTTTGTATTTTACGGAAAAAATTATGGAGGTGTTCAGAATGAATGAATATGTTGCTGAAGTCATTGGAACCGCGATTCTGATTCTTTTCGGTGGCGGAGTTGTTGCAAACGTCAGTCTCAAAAAATCCCTGGCAGAAGGTGCGGGATGGATTGTGATTGCGTTGGGATGGGGTCTCGGGGTTGCTATGGCGGTCTATGCTGTAGGTCAGTTCAGTGGAGCGCATTTAAATCCGGCAGTTACACTGGGTCTTGCCTTTAATAACGATTTCGAATGGGTGAAGGTCCCTGGTTATGTTGCGGCGCAGATTGTAGGCGCTTTCATTGGAGCGACTCTTGTATGGCTTCATTTCCTTCCGCACTGGAAGGTTACACCTGATCAGGGGGCAAAGCTTGGTGTATTTTCAACCGGACCGGCTATTCCTCATTATTTTTCAAATCTAATGAGTGAAATTATCGGAACTTTTATTTTAGTGGTAGGCATTTTGTTTATTGGGGCGAATGAATTTACAGAAGGATTAAATCCTTTTATCGTCGGAATGCTGATTGTGGCGATCGGGCTTTCTCTAGGAGGTACGACCGGATATGCAATCAACCCTGCGCGTGATTTGGGACCAAGAATTGCTCATTTTGTTTTACCAATCAGCGGAAAGGGTACTTCTAACTGGGGATACAGCTGGATTCCAATTTTAGGTCCGGTTCTTGGAGGATCCTTTGGAGGGCTTTTCTACCGCTATATTTTTGCAGGAGAGTATGATGTGCTATTTTGGGTAGTTCTGGCAGCCATCGTAGTCTGTCTGTTAGGAGCTTATTCAATAGATAAAAAAAATACAAGTAAACAAAAACATTTAGCAGCATAAGGAGGAATGAAAAATGGAGAAGTACATTTTATCATTAGATCAGGGGACAACAAGTTCAAGAGCCATTCTCTTTAATACAAAAGGTGAAATTGTTAAGATTGCACAAAAAGAATTTGAGCAGATTTTTCCTAAGCCGGGTTGGGTGGAGCATAATGCAAATGAAATCTGGGGCTCCATTCTTTCTGTTATTGCGTCTGTTCTTTCTGAATCAGGCGTCAAACCGGATCAGATTGCAGGGATCGGTATTACTAACCAGCGTGAAACAGCCGTGGTCTGGGATAAGGAGACAGGGATGCCTGTTTACAATGCGATTGTCTGGCAATCAAGACAAACAGCGGATATTTGTAATGAATTAAAGGAAAAAGGCCTGAATGATTTATTCAGAGAAAAAACCGGGCTGCTGATCGATGCTTATTTCTCCGGAACAAAAGTAAAGTGGATCCTTGACAATGTAGATGGTGCAAGAGAAAAAGCAGAGGCAGGTAAGCTTTTATTCGGTACAATCGACACATGGCTGATCTGGAAACTGACAGGCGGGGAAGCGCACGTTACGGATTATTCCAATGCTTCAAGAACGCTTATGTATAACATTTACGATCTGAAGTGGGATAAAGAGCTTCTTGAGCATTTAACGGTTCCTGAATCGATGCTTCCTGAAGTGAAACCCTCCTCTGAAATTTACGGTAAAACCGTATCACATCACTTTTTCGGTAAGGAGATTCCGATTGCAGGCGCTGCAGGAGACCAGCAGGCAGCACTATTCGGACAGGCCTGTTATAAAGAAGGAATGGCGAAAAACACATATGGAACCGGCTGCTTTATGCTGATGAATACCGGGGAAAAGGCTGTTAAATCAGACAGTGGATTACTTACAACGCTTGCATGGGGAATTGACGGAAAAGTTGAATATGCTCTAGAAGGCAGTATTTTTGTAGCAGGAAGTGCCATTCAGTGGCTTCGTGACGGATTAAGAATGCTTAAAACTGCAGCAGTTAGTGAAGATTATGCTTCACGCGTAGACTCAACAGATGGTGTATATGTTGTGCCTGCTTTCGTTGGTCTTGGTACACCATACTGGGATAGTGATGTAAGAGGAGCAGTATTCGGCCTTACACGCGGAACATCTAAAGAGCACTTTGTCCGTGCCGTACTTGAAAGTCTTGCTTATCAGACGAAAGATGTCCTTGATGCGATGGAAAAAGATTCAGGTATTGAACTTAAAAAGCTCCGTGTTGATGGTGGTGCCGTGCAAAATAACTTCCTGATGCAGTTCCAGAGTGACCTGTTAAATGTCCCGGTTGAACGTCCGGTGATCAGTGAAACGACTGCGCTTGGAGCAGCTTATCTTGCAGGTCTTGCTGTAGGATTCTGGGACAGCAGGGAAGAAATTGCGAATATGTGGAAAGTGGATAAAGACTTTGACCCTGAGATGAAAGAAGATCAGAGTGCTGAACTTTATAAAGGATGGCAAAAAGCAGTAAAGGCAGCTCAGGCTTTCAAATAAGTCTTTACTATGTTATAGTATAGACAAGTTAATAATTAGGTAGAGAGCAGAGAGGCCTGGATTCATTATGAGTTTATTCATAGATGAATTCGGCCTCTTTTTCTTTCATTACCAAAATAAGGAGGATTTATCATGAGTTTTTCAAGTGTAAACCGGAATGAAAAATTAAAGCAGATGTCAAGTGAAATATATGATCTTGTTGTGATTGGTGGAGGGATCACCGGAGCGGGGATCGCTCTTGATGCCGTAACAAGAGGCATGAAGGTTGCGGTTGTTGAAATGCAGGATTTTGCTGGAGGTACTTCAAGCCGTTCAACAAAACTTGTCCACGGCGGTCTGCGATATCTGAAGCAGTTCGAAGTGAAAATGGTGGCTGAAGTCGGGAAGGAACGTGCGATCGTCTATGAAAATGCACCACACGTGACAACACCTGAATGGATGATGCTTCCGATTCACAAGGGCGGAACGTTCGGTAAGTTCTCAACGTCTGTCGGCTTAAGAGTGTATGACTATCTGGCTGGAGTTAAACGTCAGGAAAGAAGAAAGATGCTGAGTGTATCTGAAGCAACGAAGCGTGAGCCTCTTGTCAAAAAAGATGGTTTAAAAGGTGCAGGTTACTATGTAGAGTACCGTACGGATGATGCGCGCCTGACGCTTGAAATTATTAAAAAGGCAGTGGAAAAAGGAGCGGACTTCATCAACTACGTGAAAGCTGACCGCTTTACTTACGATAAGAAGAAAGTGTCCGGCATCGAAGCAGTCGATCAGATCTCGGGCGAATCATACACCATTTTAGGGCGAAAAGTGATCAACGCTGCGGGACCGTGGGTAGATCAGGTTCGTAATAAGGATTATTCTAAAAATAATAAGCAGCTTCAGCTGACAAAAGGGGTACACCTTGTCATTGATCAGTCTGTATTCCCGTTGAAGCAGGCGCTTTATTTTGATACGCCGGACGGGCGGATGATGTTTGCGATTCCGCGTGACGGTAAAGCATATGTAGGAACAACAGATACGTTTTACGGCACTGAAAAAGATACGGCAAACCCGAAAATGACGGAAGAGGATCGTCAGTATATTCTTGACTCCATCCGATATATGTTCCCTGATGTAAAAGTAACGGAAAAAGAAGTGGAATCAAGCTGGGCAGGTGTTCGTCCGCTTATATTTGAAGAAGGAAAAGACCCTTCTGAAATTTCCCGTAAGGATGAAATCTGGGAACACGACAGCGGCATTATCACCATTGCAGGCGGAAAGCTGACAGGCTACCGCAAAATGGCTGAACACGTTGTAGATCTTGCTGCCAAGCGGCTAAAAGAGGAAACCAAGCAGTCCTTTGACAGCTGTAAAACCGTAAAGCTTACGCTGTCCGGAGCTGATTTTGGAGGCTCAGCCAACTTCAAAACGTTCATTGAACAAAAAGGAAGAGAAGCTGTACAATTCGGATTAACGGAAACGGAAGGTAAAAAGCTTGCAGCATTTTACGGATCAAACGCAGATAAACTGTTTACCCTTGCTCACGCTGCTAAAGGGATGGATCTTGAAGCGCCGATGAACCCTGTATTATACGCGGAGGTTGTGTATGCAATACAGGAAGAAATGACGGTTAAACCGGTTGACTTCTTTATCCGCAGAACCGGCAGACTGTTCTTTGATATCAATTCTGTCCAGCGTGAAAAAGAAGCCGTTTTGAAACTGATGAAAAAACTGTTAAACTGGGATGAAGAAACGTATCGTGCTTATCAGGAAGAACTGGAAAATGAAATCCACGACGCTGTGATTCCGGTAAGCTGATCTTTCAACGCTTAAAGGGGAGATTCGTTTGAAAACCTGGTTTACAGAAGTCAGTGACGGATACAGGCTCCACACCGTATTATGGGAATCAAATGCAACAAAAATAAAAGGATCAATACAGCTCTGTCATGGGATGGCAGAGCATATTGGTCGTTATCAGGAATTTGCTGAAGCGCTGAACAAAGAAGGATATCATGTGTTCGGGCACGATAACCGCGGCCATGGAAAAACGGCCGCAGCCAATGGCCGGCATGGTGACTTTGATGATGGTATGACGTTTGACCGCCTTGCGCTTGATTGTGTGGAATTGAGAGAATCGCTTTTAAGAGAAGTTGAAGGTCCTCTTTTTATGATCGGGCACAGCATGGGTTCATTTATTACAAGAAGAATGCTCCAGCTGAACGCTACCGGATTAAAAGGTGTGGTGCTCTCGGGGACAAGTGGACCACTTGGACTTACCGGTCCTGCTGCGATCGCACTTGCTTCTGTTATCTCTGCCTATAAGCCTGATGACAAGGCGGAATTGCTGGATCATCTGTCATTTGGTGGGTATAATAAGGCATTTGACAACCCGAAAACGCCGTTTGACTGGCTTTCAAGGGATGAGCAGTCAGTCAGTTTATACATGGATGATCCTGAATGTGGATTTGTCTGCACAAATCGTTTTTATAAAGTTCTTTTTAAAGGAATGCAGATGATCAGTCAAAAGAATGAAGTGTCGAAAGTGCCTGCACATATTCCCATCCTTTTAGTCAGTGGGACGAAGGATCCTGTCGGGAATTTCACGAAGGGCATTTATAAAACGGCAGCTTCCTACCAAAAGGCAGGAGTCCGTTCTGTCGAAGTCCTGCTGTATGAAGACGGAAGGCACGAAATGCTGAATGAACTGAACAGAAAAGAAGTCATCAGTGATATGTTAAAAAGAATTAATCAATGGAATCGTTAGTCAGGGGTTAGGTGGATGAAAAAAGACGTAATTGTAATCGCAGGACCAACTGCTGTCGGAAAAACAGATCTGAGCATCAGGGTGTCAAAAGCGGTTGATGGTGAAGTGATTAATGGAGATGCGATGCAGGTCTACAAAGGTCTGGATATTGGCACCGCAAAAATAACCAAATCTGAAATGAGTGGTGTTCCGCATCACTTGTTTGATATTCGCGAGCCGCATGAACCGTTTTCTGCTGCAGAATATCAGCAGGAAGTCCGGGGGAAAATAGAAGAGATTCAGAGCAGAGGGTCCGTACCTGTTCTGACAGGTGGAACGGGACTGTACATTCAGTCGGTTTTGTTTGATTACCAGTTTTCTGATGAAGGTAAAAACGAAGAAATTCGTTCACGGCTTGAACTTGAGCTGCTCGAGCATGGGCGGGACTACCTTTTCGACAAGCTGCAGCAATCCGATCCGCATGCTGCCTCCTCCATTCATCCGAATAATACACGCAGGGTCATAAGAGCACTTGAAGCCTACATGACGACAGGGATCACTAGCGATGCAAGAATGAACAGGCAGGAAATCGCACCGCTTTATCAGCACCGTCTCATCGGGTTGACAATGGAGCGGGACATCCTGTACAAGAGAATTGACTTGCGTGTTGATAAAATGATGGAACAGGGACTTGAAGCTGAGGTCAGAAGTTTGTACGACCAGGGTATTAGAAATGTTCAGTCCATTCAGGCGATCGGCTATAAAGAAATGTATGATTATTTTGATGGAATGGTCACCCTGGATGAAGCAGTAGCTGCGATTAAGCAAAACTCAAGAAGGTACGCCAAGCGTCAAATGACCTGGTTCCGCAATAAAATGAACATGGAGTGGTTTGACGTTACAAATGACAGGGAAAAAAAGATTGAGGAAATCGTGCAATCTTTAGCAGGAAATTACACTTAAATGTAGAATTTTTGTAGAGAGCAGTCATTTTAAGGAGGCGTATAGATGAAACAAGCCGTAAATATTCAGGATCAGATGCTGAACCAGTTACGAAAAGAAAGTACATTTGTAACCGTATTTTTATTAAATGGCTTTCAGATTAGAGGGCAGATCAAAGCATTTGATAACTTTACTGTGTTGCTTGAATCGGAAGGAAAGCAGCAGCTTGTTTATAAGCACGCAATATCAACATTTGTTCCTTCAAAAAACGTTAAGATACAAACAGAGCAGGAGTAAAAAAAGTGTTCCCGTTGCGGAACGCTTTTTTTATTGGATAAAGTTGATCTCATGAACTTTTGTTTTACTCATATACTGATTTATCATGAATAAATGGGGTGGCAATATGACCCGGCAAGTGCAGCAGGTAAAGTTTATCATCGGACAAAGAGAGGAATTAATTCCTGATCAGGAGTCATCCGGAAACTTTGAAATGGTCGATGATACATTTAAAGATATGATCGGACTTGATCAGGTAAAGAGTATGCTAAAAGCCATTATTGCCCGTCATATCATCAATGAAAAACGATTGGAGAAAGGTCTTGCCTTTGAGACGCAGTCTCTCCATATGCTCTTTTACGGAAATCCCGGTACCGGTAAAACGACCGCTGCAAGACTGATTGCAGCGCTTTTTAAAAAACTGAATCTGATTGAAAAAGGGCATCTTATCGAGGTGGAAAGAGCAGATCTTGTAGGTGAATATATCGGTCATACAGCCGTTAAAACAAGAGATTTAATCAAAAAAGCAGAAGGCGGCATTCTTTTTATTGATGAGGCCTACTCTCTCGGGCGAGGCGGTGAAAAAGACTTTGGAAGGGAAGCGGTTGATACCCTTGTCAAACATATGGAAGATCAGAGTCATCCGTTTATTCTCATCTTAGCGGGCTACGAGAAAGAAATGTCTTCGTTTCTGAAATTAAATTCAGGCTTAAAAAGCCGATTCTCTCACGTCATCCAGTTTTCAGACTATAAAAAAGATGAACTCATGAAAATAGCCGAGATGATCTTTTCGAAAAAGGATTACAGGCTGAGTCAGGGAGCGAGGGAACGGTTCAGCCGATACCTTCATATACAGGAAGCTGTATCAGACAATGGAAGGTTTATCAGAAACCTGGTGGAAGCTGTGACAAGAGCACAGGCGCTGAGGCTGATGAAGGGCAGTGCCTTCAGTAAAACGGACCTGATCATGCTGACAGAGGCGGATGTTACATCCGGAACGGCTGACTTTGACAGACAAAACGGAAAAGAAATGGAGCGTTTCCATCCATTTATGTAAAAAAGCTGCGAATCTCGCAGCTTTTTGTTCTTTATAAATTTCAGTGATAAACAATCATGAATCAAGCATGTAAAGGTTGTTAACCTTACTATTAGTAGCGGGGGATTCCCAACAACGGTTATATAAAGTTATCCGGTGCTGTTCCCGGTCTGAAGACTCTTGAATGGTAGTCTCCATTTATATATATAAGAAAGAACGCGCAGGCCGGTAGTGAGGACGAACAGGCAATACAGCTGCCATGGCTCTGATGCGATGCCGAATCCTACCGCTGCTCCGGCAAGAATCGCCCAGGCGGCATAAATTTCTGATCTGAGTACAAGCGGTTTGCGTCCTGCGAGAAGATCTCTGATGATCCCTCCTCCGCTTCCAGTCAACACGGCGGCAACAATGACAGCGCTCATCGGGTGTCCCATGTTGGCGGCGTACAGTGCACCCTGTATCGCGAAGGCTGCAAGCCCCATGGCGTCGAAGAAATTTCCCCATTTGCGCCAGTGCTTGAGTAAGTTGTGAGGAAATAAAAAAACGGCGGTGATGGACAGCAGTGCGACCTGAAAAAACATTCCCTGTTCCCAGAGAGCTGATACTGGCACGCCGATCAGCAGGTTCCGGATGGCTCCTCCGCCAAATGCCGTCACAATCCCCAATATATAAACCCCTAAAATATCATATTCCTCTTCCATTGCAATAATAGCGCCTGATACGGCAAATGCCACCGTACCGATAATGCTTAAAACCTCCCAGGTCAAATGCGCTCACCCTGCTTTCCCACTTGAATTGAACCAAACTAGATTGTATCATGAATCGAACGCATTTCCACCAGTTTTTACATTTGGATAAATGAATTATTTACAGCATTTACGATACATTAATTTGAAAGAGGGGAAGCCATTGGCTGAAACAGGGAAAATCACTGAAAAAGCAATTCTCGTAGGGGTTAATACGAGCCAAACAGAGCAGGAGTTTTATGAATCAATGGAAGAGCTTAAGGCACTGACTGAAACAGCAGGTGCAGATATTGTCCTTCTGATGACTCAAAATGCAGATAAAGTTCACTCTGCAACATATATAGGTAAAGGAAAGCTTGAAGAATTAGCTGCTGCAGCAGAAGAGGCGGAAGCAGACCTCATCATCTTTAACAGTGAGCTCACACCGAGTCAAAACAGAAACCTGTCAGAGGTTCTTGATGCAAGAATTATCGACCGTACCCAGTTGATTCTTGATATTTTCGCGCAGCGTGCAAGGTCTAAGGAAGGTAAGCTGCAGGTTCAGCTCGCCCAGCTCGAATATATGCTGCCGCGTCTTGGGGGTCAGGGTATTTCACTATCCAGACTCGGAGGCGGGATCGGAACAAGAGGACCGGGTGAAACCAAGCTTGAAACGGATCGCCGTCATATCCGCAGGGAAATTGCTGAGGTGAAAAGAAAGCTTGAGCAGGTCGTTCGTCACCGGGCAACTTACAGAGAGAGAAGAAAGCACAACCGTATTTTCCAGTTTGCGCTGGTCGGGTATACGAATGCCGGGAAATCCACGTTATTTAACAGGCTGACAAATTCAGATTCCTACGAAGAAAATCAGCTGTTTGCGACGCTTGATCCGTTAACAAGAAAAAGCTCCCTGCCAAGTGGATATGAGGCGGTCATGACGGATACGGTAGGATTTATTAAGGATCTTCCCACCACGCTTGTGGCATCATTCCGCTCCACGCTTGAAGAAGTGCTGCAGGCTGATTTGATTCTCCATGTCGTGGATGCATCCCACGATAACCATGAAGAACATGAAAAGACCGTGAAAAAATTACTCTCAGATCTTGAAATGGATACGATTCCGAGGCTGACTGTTTACAATAAAAAAGATCTGATTCATGATGATTTTGTTCCGGATCCGAACGACCCATTTATTCTGATCAGTGCATTCTCAGAACAGGATCGTAAAAAGCTGCTGGAAAAAATGGAGATACAGATGAAAGAACAGCTGTCTTCCTATTCAGTCAGAATTGCATCAGACCGTGGCAGAATTCTGTCTATCCTGAAAACGGAAAGTCTGATTGAAGAATTAACCTTTAATGAACAGGATGAAACATACCGTGTGAAGGGATATATTACACCTGAACATCCTGTTCTTTCTGAAATTAAAAAATAGGAGTTTAGATGATGTTTAAAACAGATTTTGCACCACAACTTGAAAAGTGGATCAGAAACGCTGAGGAAAAAATCAGCCCGGTCCATCTCGCAATTGAAAAACGTGCTGAACACAATCAGGAAAAAGTGCTGAATGCTTTTTTGAAAAATAAAATCAGTGACAGTCATTTTATACCGACTACCGGATATGGATACGATGATCAGGGGAGAGGTGCTTTGGAAGCAGTATTCGCTGATGTGTTCGGTGCAGACGCAGCCCTTGTTCGTCCTCAGATTATTTCAGGAACGCACGCCATCAGCATCGCGCTGTTTGGTGTGTTGCGCCCTGGTGATGAACTGCTTTATATCACGGGGAAACCGTATGATACCCTGGAAGAAATTATTGGTATCAGGGGGACGGATAACGGTTCTCTAAAAGATTTTGGCATTCATTATAACCAGGTTGACTTGACGTCTGATGGGAAGATTGATCTTGAAAAAGTGGTGACAAGCATCCGTCCTGAAACGAAAATGATCGGGATCCAGCGATCTAAAGGTTATGCGGTAAGGCCGTCATTTACAATAGAGGATATAAGAGAAGCGGTCAGTCAGATTAAAGAGGCATACCCGGATGTAGTGATATTTGTAGACAATTGTTACGGAGAATTTGTGGAAACAGAGGAGCCGTGCGCTGCCGGTGCAGATCTGATTGCAGGTTCATTGATTAAAAACCCGGGAGGCGGACTTGCCAAAACAGGCGGTTACCTTGCCGGCACAAATGAGCTGATTAAGCAATGTTCTTACCGCATGACGTCTCCCGGGATCGGGGCTGAAGCAGGTGCGAGTCTTTACTCGCTTCAGGAAATGTATCAGGGGTTTTTCCTCGCACCGCACGTCGTCAGCCAGGCACTCAAAGGAGCTGTTTTTACATCTGCGCTGTTGGAGGAAGCAGGTATGACAACAACACCATCGTGGAATGAAGTCAGAACAGATTTAATTCAGGCTGTGGAGTTTGGGGACCGCGAGAGAATGATTGCGTTTTGTCAGGCAATCCAAGCCGCATCCCCGGTAAATGCTCAATTTGCCCCTCAGGCGGATTATATGCCGGGATATGAGGATGATGTGATCATGGCAGCAGGTACTTTTATCCAGGGGTCTTCTATTGAACTGTCAGCTGACGGGCCGCTGCGTCCGCCTTACGCAGCATATGTTCAGGGAGGCTTAACGTATGAGCATGTGAAAATTGCTGTCAGCCGTGCCCTTCAATCCCTGATTGCACAGGATCTAATTAAATAAATCAAAGATAGACACCCGTTTGCACTGCGGGTGTTTTTTCTTTATGATCTGAGGGTGTCATAATTAAATGAATAAAATTAAAAAAAGATGAATAAAAAATCAAAGTTAGGGAAAAGAGAGAAATGTGTGAAAAAACAAAATAATTTTCATGTAAGAAAACCTGACGTGATGTTGACAGTAGAAATAACATGTAATATAATCAAATTGTCGACAGGGACGAAAGGGGATTTTACAGATGGGCAGTGAGATTCGACGTAACATGCCGCTGTTTCCGATCGGCACAGTTATGCAGCTGGCTGACTTAACAGCCCGTCAGATTCGTTATTATGAAGAGCATAAACTGATCTCTCCGGCAAGAACAGAAGGCAACCGCAGACTGTTTTCGTTAAATGATATTGATCGGCTGCTTGAGATTAAAGATCTCCTCGAGCAGGGAGTGAACATGGCCGGCATAAAACGAATTCTTGGGGGACAGGAAGAAGATCAGCATGAGAATCCTGCTTCTGCAAAAAAGCCGGAACTCTCTGATGAAGATTTAAGAAGCATTTTGAAAAAAGAAATGATCAGTTCAGGTAAACTGAACCGTTCAAGTTTAAGAGCTGGAGACCTTTCGAGGTTTTTCCGCTAAAACTACATAAAAACAGGAGGAATCACAATTATGAGTAAGTATTCACGCGAAGATATCATGCGCATGGCGAAGGAACAGAAAGTTAATTTCATCCGCCTTCAGTTCACAGACATTCTTGGTACGATTAAAAACGTAGAAATCCCTGTCAGCCAGCTTGAAAAAGCATTGGACAACAAAATGATGTTTGACGGATCTTCCATTGAAGGTTTCGTGCGTATCGAGGAATCTGATATGTATCTTTTCCCGGATCTTGATACTTGGGTTGTATTCCCTTGGACGGCTGGAGACGGTAAAGTTGCCCGCCTGATCTGTGATATTTATAATCCGGACGGAACTCCGTTTGATGGAGATCCACGTAATAACTTGAAGCGCGTGCTGAAAGAAATGGAAGAGTTAGGCTTTACAGACTTTAACCTTGGGCCTGAGCCGGAGTTTTTCCTGTTCAAGCTTGATGAAAAAGGGGAGCCTACACTTGAGTTAAACGATAAAGGTGGATATTTTGACCTTGCTCCAACGGATCTTGGTGAAAACTGCCGTCGTGACATCGTAATTGAACTTGAAGCAATGGGCTATGAAATTGAAGCTTCTCACCATGAGGTAGCGCCAGGACAGCACGAAATTGACTTTAAATATGCTGACGCAATCTCAGCATGTGACGATATCCAGACGTTCAAGCTTGTTGTTAAGACCATTGCACGTAAGCACGGTCTACACGCAACGTTCATGCCAAAACCGCTATTTGGTGTTAACGGATCAGGGATGCACTGTAACATGTCTCTATTTAAAGACGGCGTTAACTCATTCTTCGACGAAAATGCAGAAAACCAGCTGAGCGAAACAATGCTTCAATTCATGGGCGGAATCCTGAATCACGCATCAGGCTTCACTGCAGTAACAAACCCGACTGTAAACTCTTATAAGCGTCTAGTACCAGGCTATGAAGCACCTTGTTACATCGCATGGTCAGCTAGAAACCGAAGCCCGCTGGTTCGTATCCCGGCTTCACGTGGACTAAGCACACGTATTGAGGTACGTTCTGTAGACCCTGCAGCGAACCCATACCTTGCAATGGCTGTTCTTCTGCGCGCGGGACTAGACGGAATCAAAAACAAAGTAACGCCACCAAAGGCAATCGACCGCAACATCTATGTAATGGACAAAGATGAGCGCGAAAAAGCAGGCATCAAGGATCTTCCTGCAACATTATTTGCTGCACTTGAAGAGCTGAAGAAAGATGACGTCATCACCGGTGCCCTTGGAGAGCACATCTTCGAACACTTCGTTGAAGCAAAAGAAATCGAGTGGGATATGTTCCGTACGCAAGTGCACCCATGGGAGCGCGAGCAGTACCTGGAAATGTACTAAACCGATCGACAAAACCTTAAGAGCTGAATCAGCTCTTAAGGTTTTTTTCTTTTTCAACCGGCTCGGTTTATTTTAATGGCATCTTCTGAAGTGTAATGAATTGATGGTTCCCATGAGTTTTTTTCTTTTTACTTGAAGTCTTGCATGAACTAAAACGGGGTATGAGAAAGTAAAGGTTAAAAACTGAGGGGGAGATAAGATGGCGGACACCTATAAGGGGTTTAAATCAAAAGAGGCATACATGGAATATACAGAGGTTTACGGGCGTGTGATGAGCCATTGGAACGTGAAAACAGAATCTTCCAACATTGTGACATCATTTGGTGATGTTCATGTGATCAATGCAGGACACCATGGCGGCAGACCGCTTGTCTTTTTTCATGCATTTGGCTTTAGTGCAGCCATGTGGTATGGCGTGGCAAACTACTTAAAAGATCATTACAGGTTGTATTTCATAGACGTACTAGGAGAATTTAATATGAGTAATACAAAAGATCATCTGAATGAGCGTGAAGATTATATAAAATGGATCACAGAGGTACTGGATGCCCTAGGCATTGATCAGGCGGATATGATTGGACATTCAAATGGGGGGTGGCATGTGCTGAATTTTGCCCTCTTAAAACCGGAACGGGTAAATGAAATCCTGCTGCTCGCGCCTGCTGCTGCCATCAAACGGATGAACCTGTCTTTTTATATGAGACTGGGCTTTACTAACCTGTTTCCGAACAGACAAAACATTGTCAGTTCGTTTTGCAGGTGGCTCACGCATGAGCGCAAGCCCGAACAGGATGATTTGTTTAAGCTTTATTACATTGGCCAGACCAGCGTTGTTTGGGAGTATGTCATGACTCCGCCAAAAATGTTTAAAAATGAGGAACTGAGTAAGCTGTCCGTTCCTGTCACAGTTGCTGTGGGGGAAAATGAGGTCATCTATAAACCTGAGAAGCTTATAAAAGCAGCGAAAGAAAAATTTCCTCAATGCAGCGTTAACATGATCAGTAAAGCAGCGCATATGATTCCGGTTGAAGCGCCGGAGGAAACGGCTAATCTCATTCAATCAATTTTCAGTCATAATGACCGGAAGAAATCCGTATAGTTAAAAAAGCTGTTCGATAAGACAGCGTTCAGATACTCTGATGCGCCATTTATCGAACAGCTTTTTTTAATGCACCTGGCGGTAAACGCCAACGACTTTTCCTAATATGGAAACAGAATTCAGTATGATTGGTGCCATTGAGGAGTTTTCCGGCTGCAGGCGGACATGATCTTTTTCCTTAAAGAAACGTTTGACCGTTGCTTCCTCCTCTTCAGTCATCGCCACCACAATATCTCCGTTATTAGCGGAGCTCTGCTGCTTCACGATTACATAGTCACCATTTAAAATACCTGCTTCAATCATGGAGTCTCCAACGATCTCAAGCATGAATACCGTATCATCTGCTGAGGCAAGACGTTCCGGCAGAGGAAAATATTCCTCCACATTTTCAATAGCAGTTATTGGTGAACCTGCCGTTACTTTACCAACGAGCGGCACGTTGACAACACGCTGAGTCGGGATGGAATCCTCTTCTAAGCTGATCACTTCAATCGCGCGCGGCTTAGTCGGGTCTCTTCTGATCAGTCCCTTACTTTCAAGTCTGGCTAAATGGCCATGGACGGTTGAACTTGATGCGAGTCCGACGGCAAGGCCGATCTCACGCACAGAAGGCGGATAACCCTTGTCCTGAACTTCCCTCTTTATAAAATCGAGTATATCGAGCTGTCGCTTAGATAATTTTTTCATGTTTGCACCTCTCTTTGGAATCCAAATCTTTCCTTGATTATAGCATGCAAAAAATAAAAACACAAACATAAGTTCGAGTTTTTGTATTGACGGAAACAAACGTTCGTATTATACTTTTGGTAACAAAAGCGAACAAACATTCGATGGAGGGATCTTCATGACAACATTGTGGAAAAAGTATTCATTTGTTATTCTGTTTTTTATTGTAACGCTGTTCTTCAGCTTATTTTTGGTTTTTACAACATCTGCTGATGAGCAGTCCTCTTATAAAATGGTACAGATACAAGAAGGCGATTCATTATGGAAAATTGCAGAGGAGTATGCTGAAGGGGCGTCCATGTCTGAGCGGGAATTTATCGACTGGGTATCAGGGAGTAATCAGCTGAATTCTTCTTATATTTATCCTGGTGATGAACTTGTGATCCCATTAAAAAAGGAGTGGAGTGAGTCAGAGTTTGACAGCATACAGCTCGCTTCAAACACTAAGTAAGGAGCAGAATATCGATGAAGGTCATCATTTATTGCCGGGTAAGCACAGAAAAAGATACACAGGAAACATCTTTGACACGTCAGGCTGAAGAGCTGACGGAACTGGCAAGGAGAAATGGGGACGAGGTGGTGAGGATCATCTCTGAAAAAGCAAGCGGCTTCGACCTTGACCGGGAAGGAGTATTTGAACTGCTTGAAACCATCAGAAGCGAACAGGCGGAAGGGGTACTGATCCAGGATGAAACCCGGATAGGCCGGGGGAATGCAAAGATCGCTCTTTTGCATACATTAAAAAAGGAGAAAGTAAGGATTTTCTCTATTGCCCATGACGGCGAACTTCAGCTTTCAGAGTCAGATACAATGATTCTTCAGATTGTCAGTATGGTTGAGGAACATCAGAGGAAGCTGCATAATCTAAAAATAAAGCGCGGAATGAAGCGAGCGGTTGAAAATGGTTTTAAACCGGAAAAGAATCTGAAGAACAGAGGAAATAAAGAGGGACGCGAAAAAATTGAAGTTCCGGTTGAAGAGATTGCAAGGCTTCGCCAAAACGGCCTGACTTTTCATGAAATTGCTGCGACATTAAGAGGTCTCGGTCATTCAATCTCAAAAGCAACCGTTCATAGAAGATATATTGAATTTCAGACAGATCAGGAAAAGCTGAACAGATAACTTGTCATTTCACGCTCTTTCTTTTAAGATACAAAGAAGCTGAAGTATCGGGAAAGGGTGTATAAAATGCTTCCAGAAGCCAAAATCAAACGGATTAATGAACTTTCGGCAAAGGCAAAAGCAGACGGGTTGTCGAGTGCTGAAAAAGAAGAACAGACGAAATTACGGACCGAATATATAAAAGCATTCAGAGGATCTATGAAGCAGACGATTGAGAATGTAAAAGTAGTAGATCCGGAGGGAAAGGACGTTACCCCTCAAAAATTAAAAGATGCAAAACAGCGCAACAAAATGAACTGAATCTTTAACATCTGATCACAAATGGTCAGGTGTTTTTATTTTTATCCTCTGTTTACAGTGTCATACAGGAATAGTGTGGAACAGATGGGAGTGTCAGGTTCATAAATGAACTTTTTTAAAAACGATACAGTGAGATGTTTGTACATCTGTGCAATTTTGCGTACAATAGACACATATTGAGTTAGAGAGAGGATGTAGTGGATGTTTACACAAACTGATCAATTGGCAATTAACACAATCCGGACATTATCGATCGATGCGATCGATAAAGCGAATTCGGGTCACCCGGGACTTCCAATGGGGGCTGCTCCATTTGCATACACGCTATGGACACAGTTTATGAACCATAACCCGAAAAATCCGGACTGGTTCAACCGTGACCGCTTTGTGCTATCTGCAGGACATGGTTCCATGCTTTTATATAGCCTTCTGCATCTTTCAGGCTATGACCTTCCAATGGAAGAAATCAAGAATTTCCGTCAGTGGGGTTCGAAAACACCTGGACACCCTGAATATAAACATACTAAAGGTGTAGAAGCGACTACGGGTCCACTTGGACAAGGGATCGGTATGTCTGTAGGGATGGCGATGGCTGAGCGTCATTTAGCGGCGAAATATAACAAAGAAGGTCATCACATTGTTGACCATTATACTTACACATTATGTGGAGATGGCGATTTGATGGAAGGGGTTTCATCAGAGGCAGCTTCACTGGCTGGACATCTTGGATTGGACAAGCTGATCGTATTATATGATTCAAACGATATTTCACTCGACGGAGATCTGGATCGCTCGTTCTCTGAAAGTGTAAAGAAACGTTTTGAGTCTTACAACTGGCAGTATATCCGCGTAGAGGACGGAAATGATCTTGATGAAGTTGCTGCAGCAATCAAAGAAGCAAAAGCAGACACAAGCCGTCCAACAATGATAGAAATTAAAACAGTTATCGGATTCGGATCTCCAAACCGTGCCGGTACGTCAAAAGTTCACGGTGCTCCACTTGGTAATGAAGAATCTTCATTAACAAAAGAAGCGTACAAGTGGGAACACGAACCATTCCACGTTCCTTCAGAAGTATACAGCCGTTTTGAAGAGCTAGTAGTTGAAAACGGTCAGAAAAACGAAGCCGCATGGAACGAAGCATTTGCAGCTTATAAAAATGCTTACCCAGAGCTTGCTGAAGAGCTTGAAAATGCCATTAACGGCACTCTTTCTGCAGACTGGGATAAAGAAATCCCGGTATATGAAGAAGGGAAGTCACTTGCAAGCCGTGCTTCTTCAGGGGAAGTGTTAAATGCGATTGCCAAAACAGTACCTTCATTATTTGGGGGATCTGCAGACCTTGCAGGATCTAACAACACAATGATGAAGGAAGAAGATGACTTCACAGCTGAAACGCCTGCAGGCCGAAACATCTGGTTTGGCGTACGTGAATTTGCGATGGGCGCAGCACTGAACGGAATGGCCCTTCATGGTGGACTTCACGTTTATGGTGGAACGTTCTTTGTATTCAGTGATTATGTACGTCCGGCAGTTCGTCTGTCAGCGTTGATGGGTGTTCCTGTCACATATGTCTTCACTCACGACAGTATCGCAGTAGGTGAAGACGGTCCGACTCACGAGCCGATCGAACAGCTGCCATCACTTCGTGCAATGCCAAACCTTTCTGTTGTGCGTCCAGCTGATGGAAACGAAGTGGCTGCAGCGTGGAAACTTTCGATTGAAGCGAAGGATCACCCTACAGCACTTGTGTTGACAAGACAAGGGTTGCCAACGCTTCCTAACACAGCAGAAACAGCATACGAAGGTGTGAAAAAAGGTGCTTATACCGTCTCACCTGCACAAAAAGAAGAAGCAGATGCATTGATCCTTGCAACAGGATCTGAAGTCGGTCTCGCTTTTGAAGCCCAGCAGGCTTTAAAAGAAGAGAATATTGATGTAGCAGTTGTTTCCATGCCATCCTGGGACCGCTTTGAAAAGCAGTCAGATGAGTACAAACAGTCTGTTCTTCCAAAATCAGTGAAAAAGCGTCTTGCAGTTGAAATGGCAACGCCACTAGGCTGGGAGCGTTACACGGGTGACGAAGGGGATATCCTTGGTATCACAACATTTGGTGCATCTGCTCCAGGCGGAACCGTACTGAAAGAATACGGATTTACAGTGGATAACGTTGTAAATCGCGTAAAAAACCTTCTAAACAAATAATCTGCAGAAGCAAATAATGCTTTAATCTTTCGTGCCACGGGTAGCCGAGCTTACCCGTGGCACAACTTTTTTTATTTAAATTGCTATACTTCGATATCAAAATGTAATAAATCATTGTATATTTTAATCGGTTCTTGTACACTTTTAATGAAAGTATGAATTAGGAGGCAATATAAGATGGAATTATGGCTTGCAATTGTATTAATTGTTGTAGCTTTGCTTGCCGGAGTCGCACTTGGATTCTTCATCGCACGTAAATACATGATGACGTATCTCAAAAAGAACCCGCCAATCAATGAGCAAATGCTTCGCATGATGATGATGCAGATGGGAATGAAACCGTCGCAGAAGAAAATCAATCAGATGATGAGTGCTATGAATAAGCAACAGCAAAAATAAAAAAATGAACAGCACTTTCTGCTAACAGAAAGTGCTTTTATTTTACATAGCAGTGGAATGTGAATCATTCGTGTCAAACTCCGTTTGACACGCCTTGCAGGAAGAGCCTGCAAGGTTCCAAAAATACAAAACCGCCTGGGTGGCAAGCTCGCTTGCCACCAGGCGGTTTTGTATTCTTGGAAAATGATTCACCTTCCACTGCGGACCACCAAAAAACCCTTCTCTCACGCCATTTTATTTGGTACGATATGTAAGGTTAACAAAACTATATAAGAAAAGTCTGGTGAAAATATGGTTGTTTTTTACTATCTAAAATGGTTTTTCATTCAGGAAAAGAAAGCGTATTTAACAGGTATCACACTATTGCTGTTTGTAGCAGCACTCCAGCTCGTTCCACCCCGTGTCATCGGAATCATCGTCGATCTGATTCAAAATCAGACATTGACCGGACAAACGCTTGCCTTGTGGATGGGGCTTCTGCTGGCATCCGGTCTCGGTATGTACGTCCTCAGATACTACTGGAGAATTATGATCTTCGGCTCAGCTGTCAAACTTGCAAAGCAGATGAGGGAAAAACTGTTCATACACTTCACACAAATGTCCAGACAATTTTACCAGAACAGAAGAACCGGGGATTTAATGGCGCACGCTACAAACGACCTGTCAGCCATCCAGCAGACAGCCGGAGCAGGCGTTCTGACTCTCGTGGATTCCCTTGCAACAGGATTGTTTGTCATAGGGGCAATGGCGATCCTCATCGATTGGAAACTTACGTTGATTGCACTCATTCCCATGCCATTTATGGCGCTGTCTACAAGCCTGTACGGCAGAATGCTGCACAAAAGATTTAAATATGCACAGGAAGCTTTCTCCGACCTTAACGACAAAACACAGGAAAGCATCAGTGGCATAAAAGTAATCAAAACATTCGGACAGGAAAAAGAAGATGTTGAGTCATTCAGACAGCTGTCAAAAAGCGTAGTCGATAAAAATATCGCTGTCGCAAGAGTTGACTCTCTTTTTGATCCGACGATCACATTCATTGTCGGTGTTTCCTTCTTCCTTTCCATCTATTTTGGTGCGCAAATGGTTGTAGCAGATGAAATGACGCTTGGTGAACTCGTCTCCTTTACAACCTATCTCGGACTTTTAGTCTGGCCGATGCTTGCGTTTGGCTGGCTGTTTAACATCGTGGAGAGAGGGAGGGCATCCTACGAGCGTGTTAATATTCTGCTGAGCCACCCTCAGGAAATAAAAAATGAAGAAGGAAGTACATCGAATCCGCCCCAGGGTGATATTCAGCTTGCGCTGGATTCATTTACGTATGGTGGAACTGACAAACCTACATTAAAAAATATTCAGTTTGAGCTGAAACGTGGTCAGACACTCGGAATTGTCGGGAAGACAGGGGCAGGAAAAACGACGCTCCTAAAGCTTCTCATGCGTGAAGAAGACCAGTACACAGGGTTTATCGGGATGGGCGGTAAAGATATCAAAACATATGATCTTCATGCGCTCAGAGAATCAATAGGCTATGTACCTCAGGATCACTTTTTATTTTCAATGTCTGTAAAAGATAATATCCGTTTTGCTGCACCAGACGTGACCGAAGAGCTTCTTGAAGAAGCAGCCCGGATTGCGAGGGTGCATGATGATATAACCGGTTTTACAAACGGTTATGAAACAGTTGTAGGTGAAAGAGGGGTTTCCTTGTCCGGCGGTCAAAAGCAGCGTATATCAATCGCCAGAGCTCTTGTTACAAATCCCGAAGTACTCATCCTCGATGACTCACTGTCTGCAGTTGACGCAAAAACCGAAGAGGACATTTTGACAGGTCTGAAAGAAAAACGAAAAGGAAAAACGACCATCATCACTGCGCACCGTCTCAGTGCCGTAGAACACGCTGATCTGATTCTCGTTCTGGATCAGGGCGAATTGGCGGAATCCGGTACCCATATGGAGTTAATGGGTAAAAGCGGACTTTATTATACGATGTATATGAGGCAGCAGCTTGAAGACCTTGTCGAAAAAGGAGGGGAACGATAATGGAGCAGCAGCAGACCTTGACAGGGAAAGATCAGTGGAAGGTATTAAAACGCCTTCTTTCCTATACCGTTCCTTTTAAAAAGCCGATTGCTCTGGCCTTTGTTCTTCTCCTTCTGATGATAGGCGGGGAAGTGGCGGGACCTTTTCTAATCAAGATTTTTATTGATGATTATCTCACACCGGGTATTTTTCCGTTTCAGGAAATCGCAGCACTTGCATCAGCATTTATTGTCATTCAGATCGGAAACGTCTTTATTACGTATTTTCAGCTGTTGAAATTTCAACAGATCGCGCTGAATATTATTCAGCAGCTTCGTATTGATGTGTTTAAGCATGTTCAGGACCTTGGTGCCAGTTATTTTGATCAAACACCTGCCGGCTCGATCGTTTCAAGGGTAACAAACGATACAGAAGCCATTAAGGAAATGTTTGTTAGTGTGCTTGTCGGATTTATACAAAGTGCCTTTCTGCTGGTCGGTATTTTTATTGCCATGTTCATTTTGAATGTAAGGCTGGCTTTCTTTTGCCTGCTCATTCTGCCGGTTCTATTTGTGATCATCCGGACATACCGTAAGTACAGCTCAGTCTTTTATCAGGACCTCAGAGAGCGGTTAAGTCAGTTAAATGCAAAGCTTGCTGAATCCATTTCCGGAATGGGGATCATTCAGGTATTCAGGCAGGAACAGAGAGTGTCTGATGAATTCCAGGACATTAATGAGCAGCATTACCGTGCGGGTATGAAAAATATTAAAATTGACGGGCTACTGCTGCGACCAGCTATTGATTTAGTCTATATACTGGCACTCATGCTTGTGCTCAGCTATTTCGGCTTTACCTCTCTTGATATTGCAGGGGGTATTGAAGTCGGAGTTCTCTATGCATTCGTTCAGTATCTGGACCGCTTTTTCGAACCGATTAATCAGGTGATGCAGCGATTATCCATTTTTCAGCAGGCCATTGTCGCCGCCTCACGGGTGTTCAAACTGATGGATCATCAGGAGCTCTCACCCGCACACCCTGAAAAATCAGTCCATCACAACCCTGAAGCGAAAATCGAATTCAAAAATGTCACCTTTTCTTACGATGGACAAAAGGATGTATTAAAAAATATTTCTTTTACGGCAAATCCGGGGGAAACCATTGCGCTTGTAGGACATACAGGCAGTGGGAAAAGCTCCATTATTAATTTGTTTATGCGTTTTTATGAGTTTGAAAAGGGAGAAATCCTGATCGATGGACATTCCATTAAGTCATATGCGATTGAGGATTTACGTAAAAAAACCGGCCTCGTTCTGCAGGATCCGTTTTTGTTTTACGGGACCATCAGCAGTAACATCAGACTCTTTAATCCGGATATAACCGACCGGGAAATACGGGCAGCAAGTGAATTTGTCCAGGCTCATCACTTTATTGACCAGCTTGAGGACGGATATGAGCATAAAGTGGTGGAAAGAGGTGCTGCATTCTCAAGTGGTCAGAGACAGCTGATCGCGTTTGCCAGAACCATTGCCTCCAATCCTGATATTTTAATCCTTGATGAAGCGACTGCCAACATTGACACGGAAACAGAAGAAGCAATTCAGCTTGCCTTAAAGAAGATGCGTGAAGGCAGAACCACGATCGCAATTGCACACAGACTGTCTACGATTCAGGATGCAGATCAGATTCTTGTGCTGCACCAGGGTGAGATCGTAGAACGTGGAAATCACCAGGAGCTGTTAAAGCTCGGTGGACTGTATCACAAAATGTATTTACTTCAAAACAATAAAGCTGAGGCGATGGAAGAAACATCATAAATTAGACATCATAAAAAAGACTTCCTTTTGTAAGGAAGTCTTTTTTAAATCTTATTATGTTCTTTTTCAGCCTGGGTTCGCAGCGATTTTTATATCAGTGGACCGAGGGGGCTGAGGCCTCTCTGAATGTTCTTTTTCAAATTGGTTAAGCAGTTCATCAAGCTCCTGAGAGTATTTCACTGCGCGTGGAGAAGATAGTCCTTCCTTTGCAGCAGTATAAATGAGAATCTGCCTTTTCTTTTCGATTTCTTCAAGGAGTTTGCTTTGATCAGCCATAAAGCCTATCCTTTCATTGGGTAGTCAACCTGACCCATACAGTATTTGTCATTCCTGTAACTTACCGTATAGTATACCGAAAATTCATCCGTATGAAAAGTAAAAAATCTTTTAAACCTGGTATTTTTATTAAAATTTTTGTGAACAGCCTGCGGAACCGTTTGCGTCACAAAACGTTAAACTTCATATCATCTGACAGGTGTGATGCTCTGTTAAAATGAACATACGCAACATTACTTAGGGGGTTTCTATGACTGATTTAAACATCTTTTTTGCATTCGCAGCAGGGGTGCTGAGTTTTGTTTCACCCTGCGTATTACCGCTTTATCCGGCATTCTTATCCTATATTACCGGCATGTCAGTTGAAAGTCTGACAAAAGAAAAAGCCATGTTCAGAAAGTCTAGCATGCTCCATACACTATTCTTTCTGCTTGGTTTTCTCGTTATTTTTATTGCACTGGCATTTACATCAAGCTTGCTCGGAGAATTCATGTTCAGATACCAGGATCTGATTCGTCAGCTGGGAGCTATTTTAATTGTTGTATTTGGTCTTATAACGGTTGGAATTTTTTCACCTGAATTTTTAATGAAGGAAAGAAAAGTTCATTTTAAAAACAGACCTGCAGGCTACATCGGTACATTTTTCATCGGACTGGCATTTGCAGCAGGCTGGACGCCATGTATTGGACCGATTCTCAGTGCAGTCTTTGTTATGGCCTCCGTCAACCCGGGAGCATCATTTGGCTACATGATGGCTTATTTCGCAGGATTTGCCTTGCCATTTTTTGTACTGTCTTTTTTCCTGAACAAGCTCGGCTGGATCCGCAAGAGAAGCGGTCAGATTATGAAAATTGGCGGCTGGGCCATGATTGGCATGGGAATCGTTCTGTTTTTTGATGGATTAACCTGGATTATCGAGTTGTTGCTTCCTATTTTCGGCAATTTCACAGGATTTTGACCCATATTACTTGAAGGACTTTAGGATTAATTGTATAGTTATAATAGACTATATAGTTAAGGGTGAGACAAATGACAAAAGTGCTTGTGGTCGATGATGCTAAATTTATGAGAATGACACTTAAAAACATGCTTTCAAACTCTGATTTTGAAGTAATCGGTGAAGCTGAAAACGGACAGGACGCTATCGAACAATACAAAGCGCTCAGCCCGGATCTTGTAACAATGGATATTACCATGCCTATACTTGACGGAATCAGTGCGGCAAAAGAAATTCTGAGAGAAGATCCTTCAGCTAAAATCATTATGTGTTCTGCCATGGGTCAGCAGAAAATGGTGATTGAAGCGATCGAAGCCGGTGCAAAAGACTTCATTGTTAAACCGTTCGACAGCCACCGCGTCATTGAATCCATGAGCCGCGTAATTAAACAATAACCAAAAAAACCGTATTCCTTACCAGAATACGGTTTTTTTAATTGAATAACGAAGAGCACCGGGCCTGGACCATCCTGCGCTTTCCGTGGCCGGGCGGTGAACCCCTTGTGCTTCGCACAATGGTTTCACCTGTCCCTTTCCGCCACAGGAGTCTCCGGATGGTCCAGGCCCTATGATAATTTATGTACATTATAAAAAACTCAATCACTGAGAAATCACACAATCTTTTGATTGTATAAGGAACTCGATAAACAATATCATTTTTTTTGATCTTTAATTCTAAAGGGTTTTTATACTCCTAATAATAAACAATTAAGTGGGAAGTTACACTTGAAGTGCCGGGGCATTCCGGAGACTCCTGCGGCAGAGGAGCGACAGGTGAGACAGCGTAGCGCGAAGCGCTAGCTGGCTCACCGCGCGGCCGCGGAAAGCGAAGGAATGCCCCGGCACGATTTTTTAAACTGAGAACAACGTCAGAATCACTTTTACAAATCACTCATTCTTTATTATACTAAACAAGCATAGTGAAACGATTACACAGATAGGTGGCTAACAAATGTATGTGATCCTTTCAACCATAGCAGCTGTCATTATGGGATCAGCCGTTCTCGCAATTCGCATGAAAGCCTCGAAAAAGCCTGTTACCGCAAAAAAGATCATTCTGCCTCCGTTATTTATGAGTACCGGAGCACTCATGTTTATCTTTCCGTATTTCCGCGTAACACCTGTTGAGGCTGCAGAGGCCATTGCTGTCGGACTCTTATTTTCGATTGTTCTGATTAAGACGTCAAAGTTTGAGCATAAGGATGACGGAATATACTTAAGGGCATCAAAAGCTTTTCCATTTATTTTGATTGGTCTGCTGGTCATTCGGATTGTCATGAAAATTGTGCTCAGCTCAACCATTGAGGTCGGTACGCTTGCCGGGATGTTCTGGATTCTGGCGTTTGGGATGCTTGTTCCATGGCGGATTGCCATGTACCTTCAGTTCAAAAAGCTGGAGAAAGACTCGGTGGATCAGCCTTCACAGTTTGCATAATAAAAAACATCGCAGATTGCGATGTTTTTTATTATGCAAACAGATCCTCATACGGCTGCAGGTCTATTTGGAGATCTTTCATTTTTTTACGCAGAAATTTATGGTCGCGTTTTGGTGTTGCGAGAATATACCCTCTGATGATGAGATCAAGGGTAATGCTGCCGGCTTTCTCTTTGACCGCAAGCTCACCGATTTTACCCGCGATTTTCTGCCTGGCTACATCTCTGAAAAGCTCCGGTACAGGACTTACGAGATCCTCGAGAAGCATACGTTCTTTTTCTCCCCATAAATGTCTGGTTCGATCGACAAAATGCTCTTCCCAATCCAAATCTGATTTACCATCTTCTTTTGGCATTCTCTTTAAAAATTTGCGGAACATAAAAAATCCGCCGATCGCGAAAAGAGAAATCAGGACGACCACCCAAAAGAGGATAAACCATAAAAACCAACCTTCAAGCACATTCGTCACTCCGTTCCATTATGTTGACAGTTTCATTATAGTGCAGATTGAACGTGTCATCAAGAGAGTGACCATAAAATGAAAAATGACCTGACTCACCAGGTCATGAACTATTGAATTTGACGGTAGCCAAGGGAGACAAGCTGATGAAGGTTTTCACGGCGGACTTCATAAATCTTTTTGTTGTCGGCGGTTACGCGGATGTACTCGTCTGACTCCAGTTCCGGTTTTTCGATATAATCGTTTTCAATTTTTCGCATTCAGTGCCCCTCCTTTCATTTGTATATACAATATAATCTGAAAATTCTCACAAAACAATCCGTCAAAAGTATGAATTTTTATACTTAATTTTTCATAATCATTAATTTCAACTATATAAAAGCTAAACATTAAACGAATTTGAACAGTTTTTCTCCTGCTTTAATTGTATTCTTTTGTATGTCCATTCAGAACTGTCATGATCATCCTGACAATAAAACAGCCGGCATTTTTTCAGGTTTAATTCAGGGAGGAAAGCATAAGTAAATCAATGGTATAATGGCGTCACTACATAAAAAAGGGTGTCGAAAAATGAAATTTTTACATACAGCGGACTGGCATTTGGGCAAGCTCGTGCATGGAATTTATATGACTGAGGATCAGGCATCGGTGCTGGCACATTTTATACAGATTGCAGAAGAAGAAAAGCCGGATGCCATTGTAATCGCGGGAGATTTGTATGACCGGTCAGTACCGCCGGCTGAGGCAGTAAACCTCCTGGATCGAACGCTTTACAAATTGAATGTTGAGATGGGTATTCCGGTCATCGCGATTTCTGGAAATCATGACAGTGCTGACCGTCTTGCCTTTGGTTCAGCCTGGTACAGACAGTCGGGTATGCACATGACAGGTAAATGGACGCCGGAAATAGAGCCGGTCACGATCAATGGGGTGACATTTCATTCCGTACCTTATGCAGAGCCTGTTTTAATAAGATCTGTTCTTAATGACGAGACCATCATGACACACCATGATGCTTCAAAAAAGATCATCGAAAAAATAAGTGAATCAATGGAACCTGATACTGCACACGTTTTTGTTGGACATTCTTTCGTTGCGGGGGGCCAGACATCTGATTCAGAGAGAACGCTCTCTGTCGGGGGTGCGGGAACGGTAGGGAAGGATTTGTTCTCGCCTTTTGTATACACCGCACTTGGACACCTGCACAGTCCGGATGCAATAAGAGATGAGAAAGTGCATTATTCCGGTTCATTGATGAAGTATTCTTTTTCAGAGGCTAATCAGCGGAAAATAGTAAAGTCGGTGACCATTGAAAACGGTCAGGCAACTGTAAAGGATATTCCGCTTAAACCAAAAAGGGATATGAGAATCATTGAGGGACACCTGGCAGACCTTTTATCCGAAGCGTTTTATCGGCATCAGAAAACAGATGATTATCTGAAAGTGGTGCTGCTTGACGAAGGTTCACTCATTGATCCGATGAACCGTTTAAGATCGGTTTACCCGAATGTGCTCCATCTGGAGAGAAAAACGGTTCAGCGGGATAAAAAAATGGAGGATGGACTTAAACCGGGTTTATCAGCAGATGTTTCTGATGTCACGCTGTTCAAGAAATTTTATCAGCATGTGACAACGGCAGAGTGGACCGATTTGATTGAAAAGGAAGCAGAGCGGCAATTCAATGCGACAGGGAGAGATCAGGATCAATGAAGCCGATTAAATTGACGATGCAGGCATTCGGGCCTTATGCAAATATTGAAACGATTAATTTTACCGAACTGGATGGCAGAACAATGTTCGTCATTTCCGGAAAAACGGGTGCCGGTAAAACGACGGTATTTGATGCCATTTCATTTGCCTTGTATGGAAAAACGAGTGGGGAGGAACGTTCTCCTCAGGAGCTGAGAAGTCATTTTGCTGATGAAGATCTGATTACGGAAGTGGATTTCACATTTGAGCTGAAAAAGAAGGTGTACCGGATTGTCAGGTCACCGATGCAGGAAAGGAAGAAGAGCCGTGGAGAAGGAACACGGCTTGTTAATTCCAATGCAGAAATGTACGTCATTGAGGATGGAAAAGAAGTGCTGGCAGCATCCTCTTTACGTGAGACGGATGAAAAAGTCCAGCAGATCATGCAGCTGGATTTTAATCAGTTCAGGCAGATCCTCATGATTCCTCAAGGAGAGTTCAGAAAGCTTTTAACGTCTGACAGTACAGATAAGGAACTGATTCTTCAAAAGCTGTTCCACACAAAATACTACCGCGCGTTTCAGGATCAGCTCAAAAACGAAGCGAGAGAGTTGAAACAGCGAGCAGAGCAGTATCAGAGTGAAAGAATGAAAATGATCGGTTCGATCGATGCGCTAGACGATGAAGAATTGCAGGGTGAGCTTTTAAAAGAACCGATAAATGAAGCTAAAGCGTTATCACTAGCAAAAAACTTAGTAGCAACTCAGAATGAAAATAAAAAAAACATCCATTTATCAATAAAACAAATACGTGAAAAAATGGACCACACGATTAAGGAAATTGAACGTGCTAACTTTATTAAAAAGTCTTTTGAAGAGCTTGATAAACTGAAAACTGAGTTTAGCAGTCTTGAACAGCAGAAAGACCAAATATCACAAAAGGAACAAAAAATCGAAAAGGCCGACCAGGCGCAAAAACTGATTCCATTTATTCAGGATCTTGAGTTGAAAAAGAAGGAAGTGAACTTGAGAAGGTCTGCGAAGGAATCTGCTGAAAAGGAATTGACTTCTATTAAGGAGCAGCTCGTCTCGCTGCAATCTGACGTTGATCATCTGCACAGTCTTGAATCTGAAATCGATCAAAAACAGAAGAAGCTTGGAGAGTTAGAGAAACTTGAAGAGAAGCTGAACAGGCTGACTGATTTAAACGAAAAGCTTCAAAGTATAGAATCAAGTGGAAAAAAAGGCAAAACCGAGCTTACCCGCATTCAGGAGAACATAAGCAATCTCGAATCCCAAAAACTGATGCTTGAGGACAAGCACCGGATTTATCTGGAGGAAAAATCAAATTATGCATCCATCAAGCATGAATTGTATATGGCAAGCGAAAAAGCGGGTAAAGAAAAGGAATTAAATGAGCTGCGACAGCTGTTTGATCAACATCGTCTTTCGACGGATAAGCTGCGTACAGACCTTGATTCCATTGAACTTAAGGTTGCACAGGCCGAGAAGAAAAAAGGGGAAGAAGAAAAAAAGCAATCCAGCTTTTATGCAGCTTATCTGGCCGATGAACTGACAGATGGTGAACCATGCAAGGTATGCGGGTCCCTACATCACCCAAAACCTGCTGAAGCGTCCAATGATCACTTCGACATTGAAAAGGCACAGGAGGAAATCTCATCGTTAAAAGAGGCTCGTGCACGGATGGATGCTGAATATAAGCATGCCAAAGGGAAAATGCAGGAGCTCGAACAACGGATAAAAGAGCTGCAGGCTGAATGTAGTGTTGAAAAAGAGCCTGTCATTCAGGTTCTTAATAATCTAAAAGCAAAAGAACAAAAGCTCATGGCATCTATCAGGCAATCAGAAGGTGTAAAAGAGCAGCTTCAGAATGTTTTACAGCAGCTTTCACGAAGTAAAGATATTGAGAACAGACTTTCAATAGAAGTCCAACAGCAGCGGGAACAATATGTCAGCACAAAGGCCACGATTACTTCTTTAGCTGAAGAAATTCCGGATGCCTACTTTGGAAATGATTCATATGTTCAGGAAATCAAGCAATTAAAGCAGGAGATCACAACTTATCAGTCCAGACGGAAGGAAAGAGAGGCTGCTCATACTGAAGCAGGAAATAAAATGGCCAGTCTGACTGAACGTGTAAAAACAAGTCAGCGGGAAGTAGAAAGTGCGAAGTGTAAAGAAAAAGAATCGGCTGACAGCTTATATGCTGAACTTCAGCAATCTGTATTCGAGTCAAAGGAAGAGGCCGTTTCCGCAAATATGCATCCTACTGATCAATCCAAACTTGAACGTGAAATTCGTGACTATCATCAGCAGCTTTTTCTTGTTAAAGAAAAAACATTATCAGCAGAAAAAGCGCTCGAAGGCGTCGTCATGCCGGACGCAGAAGAATTAAAAGCCAGACAGGTTGGCTATGAATCAGAAATGAAAGAGCTAGAGGAAAGGTTTGCCCGGGCGGCTGCCTACGTGCAGCGCCATGAAGAATTAATACGTAAAATTGAAGAGAGCATCACGTTATCCTCTGATATAGAGGAGCGCTACAGGCTGATCGGATGGATTTCAGATACAGCAAATGGTCAGAATGAGCGGAAGCTGACTTTTGAAAGATTTGTTCTCTCCTATTACCTGGATGATATTTTAATCACAGCGAATGACCGACTGCTTAAAATGTCATCAGGCAGATATGAACTTGCCAGAAAAGAGGACCGGTCAAAAGGAAATAAGCAGAGCGGCCTTGAACTTCTCGTTTGGGACCATTACACCGGACAGACAAGGCATGTTAAAACGCTATCAGGTGGTGAAGCGTTTAAAGCGTCATTATCACTTGCCCTTGGCCTGGCAGATGTTGTCCAGTCCTATGCCGGCGGTGTCTCACTTGAAACGATGTTTATTGATGAAGGATTCGGGACGCTTGATCCGGAATCACTTGACCAGGCGATTGAATCATTGATGGAAATACAGGCTGGGGGAAGGCTTGTCGGCGTCATTTCACATGTTCCTGAATTAAAGGAGCGGATTGATGCAAGACTCGAAGTGACAAGTACAAATACAGGAAGTTCAACCCGCTTTCTGTTTGAATCACTCTAACTGTCACAATATGTACATGATAAGATGGTAAGAGACATTGTATATAACTCTTCATTTTTGTACGATTAATTTCGAATAATATGTTCGGAAAGGAAGAGTTACGTGAAAAAAACAGCAGGTATTGGCATTTTGTTATCTATTTTTCTATTATCCGGCTGCATGCAAAGCTTTCAGCCGAATATGGATCGTGATCTTGGAAGCTTTTCATATACGAATCAGAACGGCGATACGGTTTCAAATGAAGATCTGGCAGGAACTCCGGTCATCGCAAATTTCATCTTTACAAACTGTGATACGGTATGCCCGCCGATGACTTACAATATGGCTGGTGTCCAGGAAGCCATTGAAGAAGAGGGAATTGAGGATTACCGCATCGTGTCATTCAGCGTCGACCCTGAACGGGATGATCAGGAAACGCTTAAAGCATTTATGTCCAGATACGAAATGAATGAGGAAAAGTGGGATTTCTTAACCGGATATGAGTTTGAAGAAATCAGTAACCTTGCACTGGAATCCTTTCAGGGGCTGGTAATTGATGATCCAAATACCGATCAGATGTCCCACCCGACAAGCTTTTACTTAATTGATGAAGATGGAAATGTCGTTAAGAGTTATGATGGAGTGAGTGATGTACCTGAAGATGAGATCGTGTCAGATTTAAAAGCTGTATCATCCAATTAATCTCCGGAAAGCAGGGCTCAGGATGAAAAATAAACAATCTTGGTGGAAAAAAAAACGCTGGATTGCGATTAGTGCGCTGCTCGTTATTTATATCAGTGTTCTATTATATCATCAGTATAAGCCGCTCCCTGAGGGGATTTCTTACGAGAGCTCAGAGTACCAGACGGAAAATGTACAATTTTTTCGGGATCTGACCTATGAAGAAAACGGTGAAAGAGTGCTGGATCATGAGATATTTAACCGTGTCGAACAGGTGATTGAGGAAGCAGAAGAGTTTATTGTCATTGATATCTTTATGATTGATGGAAGGGTTAACGAAGACAAAGGATATCCGGATCTTGCAGGTAACCTGAGAGATCAGCTTCTCATGAAGAAAGAGGAGAACCCGGACCTTCCCATAACTGTGATTACAGACCCTGTGAACACTGGGTATGGTTCATATGAGGCGGAATGGCTTGTGCCTTTAGAAGAAGCCGGCATCAACGTTGTTATAACAAATCTTGATCCGCTAAGAGATTCAACGCCACTATATTCAACCTTCTGGCGGATGGGACCAGGGTGGTTTGGTCAGGGCGGAGAAGGCTGGATTGCAAACCCGTTTGTCAGGGGCGGACCGGAAATGACGCTAAGATCTTACTTAATGCTCGGTAATGTTAAAGCGAATCACCGTAAGGCGGTCATAACTGAAAAGAGCGGTATGGTCTTGTCTGCAAATGCGCATAACGAATCAGGTTTTCACAACAATGTTGCTTATGAAGTCAGCGGGCCGATCATTCAGGAGATGCTTAATGCCGAACAGGCAGTTATCAATTTATCAGATCCTGACATTCAGCTCCCGGAGTATGTAGGAAGTCAGGAGAGTGAAGGTCCATTAACCGTTAAATATGTGACAGAGGGGAAAACCTATGAAGCCATTCTCTCTGCCATTGAGCAGACAGAGCCTGGCGATGAAATATGGATGGCGATGTTTTATCTTGCCGAACCGGAGATCGTCAATAAGCTTGAACAGGCTGTACTTAGAGATGTTGAAGTGTCACTTATTTTAGATCCGAATGAAACAGCGTTTGGAAACAAAAAAACGGGACTGCCAAACCGTCCGGTCATTCATGAAATGCTCGGAAACACGGATGACCAACTGAATATAAGGTGGTATAATGTGGATATCGAGCAGTTTCATCCTAAAATGATTTACTTGAAGTCCGGGAATGAGTCCACGATCATTTCAGGATCAGCCAATTTCACGGCCAGAAATTTAACGGATTATAATCTTGAGAATAACATGATTATTAAAGGCCCGTCATCAAGTGATGTCATGACCGATACTGAAACTTACTTTAATCAGCTATGGCACAATGAAGGGGCTGAATATACGGTTCCGGAAGAGGAATTCCAGGGTGTTCTTTCCTTCTGGCAGCGAGGAGTTTATGCTGTTCAAAAAGCGCTTGGACTGACTACTTATTAAATTTTCGCACGGGGTGGCACGATGATAAAAAAAGAATGGATTTTACTGTCTTTCATGTCAACAGCCCTCATTGCGAGCGTATGCAGTGTGATTCTCATTTTATGGACGGGACAGGATCATACAAATCAGCTTCCTGAAGCAGAACAGGAGCCGGCAGAGGCTTTGGAACTTGAAGCGAACCAGGAAACTGAACAGCCTGCAGAAGAATCCGGAGGCGAGGATCAGCAGACCCCCGTTAATACAGACGAAAAACCTGAGCAAACTGACACAAAGTCAGATGTGCCGGTGCGTCAAAACGTTGATGAAGAGACGAAAGTGAATGAGGTTTACGAAAGTGAGGAAAAGGAAGAGTCGATTACCCAACCGTTAGAGCCTCAGATCCCCGAGCAACCAGCAGTAAATATGGAGACTTCTAATGTAGAAGATGACAATGAATAAATTTATAATGATTGAAGTAAAGTGAGATCTGATTCCATTATCAGATCTCTTTTTAATTCCATATATAAGATTAATTACCTATATAAGGTTACAAATATTACTTGCAATCAGTAAAAACCGTATGTTACCGTAATAAACGTGTTTTTTTACCGGGGATTTGGGTATACATCTATAGTCCTTCATACAAAATAAGAAAGGAGATTGAAAATGAAAAAAATATCCAGTGTGTTTTGGATTACACTTGCGATCGTATTGGCTGCAGTAATTTATGCCATTGCTGCACCAGGAAGCTTTGAAGAAGCAACCGCCAATGCGCAGGCCTTTGTTTCATCAACATTCGGCTGGTATTACTTAATTATTGTAACCGTGATGGTTATTTTCTGTATTGTTTTAGCAATTACTCCGATTGGACAGATTCGTCTTGGAAAACCGGATGAACGTCCGGAGTATTCTACCAGCACATGGTTTGCTATGCTGTTCAGCGCCGGAATGGGAATTGGACTTGTATTCTGGGGTGCAGCAGAGCCAATGCTGCATTTTGCTAGTGATCCTCCACTTGCAGAAGCAGGCAGTGACCAGGCGCTCCGCGATTCTATGCAATATACTTTCTTCCATTGGGGTCTTCATGCATGGGCCATTTATGCGGTTGTTGCGTTAGCCCTTGCTTATTTTAAATTCCGTAAAAATGAACCCGGCTTAATCTCAGCTACATTGGTTCCGCTATTCGGTGAAAGAATGCGGGGAGGATGGGGAGTTGTTGTTGACGTACTCGCTGTATTTGCAACAGTCGTGGGTGTAGCAACAACACTCGGTTTCGGTGCGATCCAGATCAACGGTGGTCTATCCTATCTTACCGGCATTGATAACAGCTTTGGGGTTCAATTAGTGATTATTGCAGTCGTAACGGTGTTATTTATGATTTCAGCCTGGTCCGGCTTAAGTAAAGGAATCCGTTATTTATCTAACACAAACATGATTTTGGCAGTTGCACTTTTAGTCATTATGCTTGTAATAGGACCAACATTGCTGATTTTAAACCTATTTACTAATTCACTTGGTCTATATGCTCAGAACCTGCTGGAGATGAGCTTCAGATCAGCTCCGCTTGATGGAGGGAATCGTGACTGGATTAATGCCTGGACCATTTTTTATTGGGCATGGTGGATTTCCTGGTCACCATTTGTCGGTATTTTTATTGCCCGTGTATCACGTGGCAGAACGATCCGTGAATTTATGGCAGGTGTCCTTGTACTGCCGTCGTTAGTCAGCTTTTTATGGTTTGCGGTATTCGGAACGAGTGCCATTAATGTTCAGCAGAATGGAACAGACTTAACAGGATTATTAACAGAGGAAGTGCTGTTTGCTGTATTTAATGAATATCAGTTTGGAGCCATTCTTTCAGTGATCGCTGTACTGCTTATCAGCACGTTCTTTATCACATCTGCAGACTCAGCTACATTTGTGCTTGGGATGCAAACGACATACGGTTCTCTTAATCCGCCAAACACAGTAAAGCTTACGTGGGGGCTTGCACAGTCTTCAGTTGCGGTTATTCTACTATTCTCAGGTGGATTGCAGGCGCTGCAAAATGCGCTGATTGTTGCAGCATTACCATTCTCATTTGTCATGATACTCATGATGATTTCAACCTATAAAGCGTTGAATAAAGAAAGAAAAGAGCTTGGGTTGATGATAAAACCGAAAGCTAAAAAAGCTATTCCAGTAAAAACAGATGCTGAATCTGTCTCAAAATAAAAAGATCTAAAAAGCCTCAATCGTGCGTGATTGAGGCTTTTTTTATTAACGTAAATGACTAAGCGAGTTAACAGAAAAGCAGCACATTTTATGAGATGGATCAGAATTTTGTTTGATTAGGAAAGGATTTGTCGATATAGTTAAGTTAAGTAAACTTAACTATAAGCAAGAGAGGTGGCTGGTATCATGAAATCTCTTGAAACATCAGTCAAAGAACTGCTTGCATCCTTTGACGAAATGAGTCATTTATTAACGGATGATTTAAAAACGCTGAATCAATTTGACCTTACACCTCAATCAGAGACATACTTATTGTTTTGTATCGAAAAGGGTCCTGTCACTGCCATTGAGATTGCAAGGGAATTCGGCGTTTCAAAAAGTGCAGTCAGCCAGGTTGTTGCCAGACTTGAAAAAGATAGATTTATAGAGAGGGAGCAGAACCCTGAGAATAAAAGGGAGACGATCATTTATCTTGGCCCTAAAGGAAGAATGTTTGCCCGTAGAATTAAAGACTTTCATGAGAAGATGGTGAATGATTACTATATACATATTTCACAGCCGGAAATTGAACAGATGGTGCGTTCATTAAGGAAGCTGAACGGAATCATCCGTGAAAAAAAGAATACGTCCAGACAGGCAATTCCTGTTCAGCCGTCTAAGGATTCGTTACAATAGATAAAGGTAATGTATGAGATTGAAGAAAGCAGAGGTTGTCAGTATGGCTAAGACATCTAAGAAGAAAAAGACCAGAAGGCGTAAAATAGCACTGACATTCCTTTCAGGATCCGTCGTGATCTTTTTTACAGCGGTCTTTATGATTTTCAGCAACGATGAATATAAAGGTAAAACACTTGATATGCTTGAGCAGAGCGGGGCTCCTGTGGAACTGAAAATACCCGAAGAAAACATACCGATATATAAAAGAGCAGAAGAAACCTATGGAGTGGACTGGAGATTGCTTGCTGCACACCACCGTGTCGAAACACGCTTTTCATCCATGGAGACACTCGTTTCCCCGGTTGGCGCTGAGGGGCATATGCAATTTATGCCTTGTACATTTATCGGGTGGACTCATCCGAGCTGTGAAGGACTCGGAGAAGGAGATATACCTGTTGAGGAACTGACAGATCCTGAAGCAATCGGTTACTACGGCGGCTACGGTGTGGATGCGGATGGGGATGGCGTTGCAGACCCTTATAATCTTGAAGATGCTGTATTCAGCGCTGCGAATTATTTGTCCCAAAACGGCGCTGCAGACGGGGAACTGGAAAGAGCCATCTTTTTATATAACAGGAGTGACCAGTATGTAAAAGATGTCCTCGGGTTTTATGAGGATTACAAACAAAAACATCCATAAAAAGGAGAATCGATGAAAAAGTGTTGGATATTGACAGCTGGGGTGCTTTTATCATCGTGCAGTGAAGAATCATTATCAGGAGAAGTAACATATGTCGTAGATGGGGACACCCTCGATGTGCAGTTCGATGACGGTTCTGAAGAGAGAATCCGTCTACTGCTGATTGATACACCTGAAACAAAACATCCTTCACTTGGCGTCCAGCCGTATGGACCCGAAGCTTCTGAATTTACTTCACGACTTGAAGGTGAGCGGGTTGAACTGGAACTTGATGTGTCTGAAAGAGACCGTTATGGGCGTTTACTAGCTTATGTCTGGCACGATGATGAAATGTTTAATAAAAAGCTTCTGGAAGAAGGCCTTGCCAGAATAGCGGTTTATCCCCCAAACACCAGATATGTGGATGAATTCCGGGCAATCGAAGAAAAAGCGAAGTCTGAGGGCGTTGGTATATGGTCTATTGAAGATTATCAAAGTGCAGAAGATCGTCCGCTTGAAAGTAATGGGTGTGAGATCAAAGGAAATATTAATTCGCAGGGAGATCAAATTTATCATACGCCTGAATCTGCTTACTATGAGCAGACAATACCTGAAGTCTGGTTCTGTTCAGAAAAAGAGGCAGAACAAGCAGGTTTTAGGGCGCCAAAATAGGAGGCTGAACAAAATGAAGCCGGAAGAATTTAAGAACTTTGATGCAACTGGATTAGCCGCACTTGTAAAGGGAAATCAGGTATCACCACGTGAATTGACGGAAACAGCATACGAAGTAATTCTGAAAGAAAACACTTTTGTAAATGCAGTCACCCACCTCAGGATAGAGCAGGCAAGGATCGAAGCGGAAAACGCTGATGTGACCGCTCCATTTGGCGGGGTGCCTATCCTGTTAAAGGATATGTCTCAATATGTAAAAGGGTCACCTGCAACTGCCGGATCGAAACTCCTTGCTCAAAATAAAGCAGCGCATACAAGCCATTTTGTAAGAAGGTTGAAAGATGCGGGATTTATCATTCTCGGGCACACAAATGCACCTGAATTCGGGTTGAAAAATATCACAGAGCCGGTATTACACGGAGCATCGAAAAATCCACTGAACCATGAATACTCTCCGGGTGGATCCAGCGGCGGTGCAGCAGCAGCGCTTGCCAGCGGAATGGTGCCGGTTGCCGGAGCAAGTGATGGTGGTGGTTCAATCAGAATTCCAGCTTCCTTTACCGGGCTGATTGGTCTAAAACCTTCAAGAGGCAGGGTTCCTGTTGGACCGGGAACCGGCAGGCAGTGGCAGGGGGCAGCCATTGATTTCTTTTTGACCAAATCAATCAGAGACACCGCTCAGCTGCTTGACAGTATGCAGGTTTTTCAAAAGGAAGCTGCATTTCATATTCCGCTTTATGAGTCCGGATATTTAAATGCAATGAATGTGAATAGAAAATACAGAGTAGCCTTCTCAACGGATTCTCCTGTTGGAACGCCCGTGAGTGAAGAAGCAAGAAAAGCCGTTTATAAAACGGTTAAGCTGCTTGAAGAAGCGGGATTTGAGTGCGAGGAAGCTGTGCCTCAAATTGATGGGAAACAGCTGATTGAACAGTACTATTTAATGAATTCAGGAGAAATGGCCTCACTTATACATAATTTAGAGCAAGCTTTTGGAAGAAACCTTACACATGAAGATATGGAAATTGAATCATGGGCGCTGTCACAGGCCGGGTTAAAGCTTTCAGCAGGTGAGTTCAGCCGGAGTCTGGCTGCGTGGGATCAGGCTTCAGCCGTCATACATCAATTTCATGAAAAATACGACTTGTATGTTACACCTGCAGCTGCACATATTGCCCCGAAAATTGGCGGGCTGAAGCATTCGGAGGAAATGACAGAGCGGTTGAAGCAAATCGGTTCATTATCTTCAGCAGTACAGCAGCACCTGATCTATGAAATGTTTGAGCCGAGCTTAACGTATACGCCTTATACGCAGCTGGCAAATTTAACGGGTCAGCCCGCCATCAGTCTTCCGATCCACCAGGCGTCAAATGGAATGCCAATAGGGGTTCAGATCATGGCACCTAAAGGTAACGAACATTGGCTTATTCATATTGGCCATTTATTAATGAATGCAGTAAAGGGTTAAAGTTATATCAATAAAGCACTCATTTCGGAAACTATCGAGACCTTATTGATTAAAAAACTTGTCTGAATAGTCTTTTTGAGCACCATGTTTTGGTATTTTCACTTTACGATAACTTATTCTTATCAAATAACATAACTTTATTGATATTTACTTATGAACTTAGTTATATTAAGATTGAATTGTGCGAAAAAAGTTACATAACGTCGCTTGATCATTTATTTTAGAGGGGGAAAAGCAGATGGCAAACCAGGATTTATTTCAGGCTAAGAAATCTTTTGAGCTTGAAGGTAAACGCTATCATTATTATGAATTAAAAGCACTGGAAGAAAAAGGACTTACGAAAATCGCTAAGCTTCCTTATTCAATCCGTGTACTTCTTGAATCTGTATTACGTCAATATGATGGAAGAGTCATCAAAGAAGATCACATCCGTGACCTTGCAAACTGGGGATCAAAAGATGTGTCTGAATCAGAGGTTCCATTTAAGCCTTCACGTGTAATCCTTCAGGACTTTACAGGTGTACCGGCTGTTGTAGACCTTGCTTCACTGCGTGATGCGATGTCAAAAATGGGTGGATCACCTGACAAAATCAACCCTGAAATCCCGGTTGATCTTGTTATTGACCACTCTGTTCAGGTCGACAAGTACGGAACACCTGACGCGCTTCAGGTTAATATGGACCTTGAATTCGAACGTAATGCTGAGCGTTACCAGTTCCTTTCATGGGCACAAAAAGCATTCGATAACTATCGTGCCGTTCCACCTGCAACAGGAATCGTTCACCAGGTAAACCTTGAGTATCTGGCAAATGTCGTTCACGCGATTGAAAATGCTGAAGGTGAAACAATTGCCTTCCCTGATACGCTTGTGGGAACAGACTCCCATACAACAATGATCAACGGAATCGGCGTTCTTGGATGGGGTGTAGGTGGTATTGAAGCTGAAGCAGGCATGCTTGGACAGCCATCATACTTCCCGATTCCTGAAGTAATCGGTGTACGTCTGACGAACCGCCTTCCACAAGGTGCGACAGCAACAGACCTTGCACTGAAAGTAACGCAGGTTCTTCGTCAAAAGGGTGTTGTAGGAAAGTTTGTTGAATTCTTCGGTGAAGGCGTTTCAAACCTTCCGCTTGCTGACCGTGCAACGATCGCCAACATGGCACCTGAGTACGGAGCAACTTGCGGATTCTTCCCGGTAGATGAAGAGTCACTTGATTACATGCGTTTAACGGGCCGTGATGATAAAGATATCAGCGTAGTAAAGGAATACTTAACTCGTAACGATATGTTCTTCACTGCTGATAAAGAAGATCCGACATACACAGACGTGGTTGAGCTTGATCTTTCTGCTGTTGAACCAAACCTGTCCGGTCCAAAACGTCCACAGGATTTGATTCCACTGTCTCACATGCAGAAGGAATTCCATAAAGCACTTACTGCAAAAGAAGGCGTTCAGGGCTTCGGTCTTGAAAAAGAAGAAATCAACAAAGAAGCAGTTGTTGAATTCAACAATGGTGACGTTGCACCAATGAAGACAGGTGCGATTGCGATTGCTGCAATTACAAGCTGTACGAACACATCAAACCCTTACGTTATGCTTGGTGCCGGACTTGTCGCTAAAAAAGCGGTTGAGCTTGGCATGGAAGTACCAAAGTACGTAAAAACTTCTTTGGCTCCTGGATCAAAGGTCGTTTCAGGCTACCTGCGCGACGCTGATCTGCTTGAGCCAATGGCGAAATTAGGATTTGATCTTGTAGGTTACGGTTGTACAACTTGTATCGGAAACTCAGGTCCATTACTTCCTGAAATTGAAAAAACAATTTCAGATAGTGATCTTCTTGTATCTTCTGTTCTTTCCGGTAACCGTAACTTTGAAGGACGTATCCACCCGCTTGTGCGTGCAAACTACCTGGCATCTCCGCCGCTTGTCGTAGCTTATGCACTTGCCGGTACGGTTGATATTGACCTTCAGAACGATCCGATTGGAAAAGGAAAAGACGGTCAGGACATCTTCTTGAAAGACATCTGGCCAACAACAGAAGAAGTTAATGCAATTGTGAAAGCAACTGTAACACCTGAACTGTTCCGTGAAGAATATGAGCGTGTATTTGACAATAACGAAAGATGGAACGAAATTGAAACAAACGATGATGCGCTTTATGCATTCTCTAACGATTCAACTTACATCCAGAACCCGCCATTCTTTGAAGGCCTTACAGAACACCCATCAGACATTGAAGAGCTTAAAGAGCTTCGCGTTGTCGGTAAATTTGGTGACTCTGTAACAACGGACCATATCTCTCCAGCCGGAGCGATTGGTAAAGATACGCCTGCAGGAAAATACTTGCGCGCAAACGGCGTCGAAATCCGCGACTTCAACTCTTACGGATCACGACGTGGTAACCACGAAGTTATGATGCGTGGTACATTTGCCAATATCCGTATCCGTAATCAGATCGCACCTGGAACTGAAGGCGGATTTACAACTCACTGGCCAACCGGTGAAATCATGCCAATCTATGATGCTTGCATGAAGTATCAGGAAGAAGGCACAGGTCTTGTTGTACTGGCCGGAAAAGACTACGGCATGGGATCATCCCGTGACTGGGCAGCAAAAGGTACAAATCTGCTTGGTATTAAAACGGTTATCGCAGAAAGCTATGAAAGAATTCACCGTTCAAACCTTGTATTCATGGGCGTACTTCCTCTGCAGTTTAAAAAGGGAGAAAGCGCTGAAACACTTGGTTTAACAGGAAAAGAATCCATTGCAGTAAACATCACAAACGATGTGAAACCGCGTGATATCCTGACAGTAACAGCAACATCTGAAGACGGTACAGTTAAACAATTCGAAGTTCTGGCACGTTTCGATTCTGAAGTGGAAGTAGATTACTACAGACACGGCGGCATCCTGCGCATGGTCCTTCGCGACAAACTGACTGTTTAATCATTAAACCAAAAAATGCCTGCACTGATCACCAGTGCAGGTGTTTTTTTGATTTTCCTACATACCAGACAAGGGGGCAGGTACCACCTGTAGACTCCTGTGAGACTTAACAACGATGTCCGAAAACACACATATTTAATGTAACAGAGGGCCTGCCTCATCCGAAGACTCCTGCGGCAGAGAAGCGACAGGTGAGACAACGTAGTGCGGAGCACTAGTTGGCTCACCGCGCGGCCTTAGAAAAGCGGAGGCGACTCGTCCAGCCCCGACAAGCATAAGGCGAAGATGAAAAGAGGGCTGTACTTTGCCCACGTTCATCTTTGACTTATGACCTCGAGGGGCTAGTCGCCGCAGCTAAACAAAGGAAAGCGCAGGATGGTCATGCCCCGGTTGTTAATTACAATCTTTAATTAAACACACATCTAATGAATTCACAAAATAGAAACATTATGCAAAAAATTAAAATTTTCAATCAATTTATGTTTATTCCTCCCTAATCAGTGTCATACTGTAATGAGGAGGTGCACTTCATGCGCAATAAAGGAAAAACATTTCAGGAACTGATGGCAGAGAATCGGTCTGACATTCAAAAAGATCCCGTCAAAATGGATCTGATAGAAGAAAAGCTTGAAAAAAGATGGCTGGCATTCGGTCAGAAAAATTAATGCAGATCGCATTCTGTCCTGGTGGATAGGGTGCTTTTATTTTGCCTGTGGACATCGTGCGTTATAATAGGGCTATAGAAATTTGAAAGGGTGTATACATAAAATGCTAACAGCTGAAAAAACCATAGAAGTCCGGTATGCTGAAACGGATCAGATGGGCGTCGTTTATCATGCTAACTACTTAATCTGGATGGAAATTGGACGTACGTCACTAATAGAGGAAATGGGCTTCAGGTATGCGGAAATGGAAGATGCGGGAATTCTTGCCCCGGTCATGGATGTGAACATTTCGTATAAAACACCTGTGAGATATGGACAAAAAGCAGTGATTCGCACCTGGATGGATCACTACGACGGTCTCAGAACTCATTACGCTTACGAAATTGTAACGGAGGACGGACAGGTTGCTGCTACCGGATTAACGAAACACGTTTGTGTTAAGAAAGAAAATTTTCGTCCCATCTCAGTGAAAAAATATTTTCCTGAATGGCATGAAGCATGTGAACAACATAAAAAACAGGCAGTTGGCAGTTCGGGTATAAAATAGCTAAGAAGGTGAAACAGCATGGCTTTTGGCATCAAACGTGAGGAAATCACAGAGTGGAAGAGCAAAATTGATCAGGGAGAAATCGCATTTCTTACCCACTACTGGCTCGATGACCGTTTTCAGCATATGAAAACCGTAACGAAAGCAGGAGGCAAAAATCTGGAAGATCTTGCTGAATGGGGAAGAAAATATAATCTGAAGAAAGAATGGATTCACCAAAGGATAGATGGCTATTCACATTTTGACCTGATTGGTGACATCCAGTACGAGATTCTAAAAAAAGAGGGGCTTGAACAGCATATTAGCCGGTTCAACCTGAAACGGCGTTAGATCCATTTAATAGTCACGGCAGAATGAAAATCAGCAGAATAAAGTCAGGGTCATTCCGAAAGAATGACCCTGTGTTGATAAATCATTGTATAAACTGATCAGTAAACGCCTTTGTGTTGCTTTTTACTCCTTAGAATAATCGTATTCAGGACCATCCGATTTACTGCTGTAGCTTACGTTTAAGTCGTGGCCGTCAAAATACCAGATATCCTTTTCCTCAATAAAGAAGTGAATACCTGATTTCTCGGTTTCTGCTGCCGGTTCTACAGGCTCATCTTTACTGACACCCAGCGAGAAACCTTCCTGAACCTTACTGGAGCCTCCATACCGTGCAAAAAATCGTACGTGCTCACCTTCGTCAATTTGCATTTCTTTTTTGAACCATTCAATGACATCATCAGATAGCGAGATATTCATATGTTTACGCTCCTTCCTTTAAAACCTGAGTTTGGTTCATTATAATGTAATCATGACTGACATACAAAGAAAGGGTGTTTTGATGGAAAGAAAATTATTTTTATGGATCGGCCTGTTCATTTTTCCTGGAATGGCGTTACAAACGCTGCTTCAGGTTGAGTCATCTTACTGGATAGAAGCATTCATAGCAATTGCTGTCGCAGCTGTCATTTATACGGTCCTGATCGTGTTGAAAGATAAAAACCGTACAGCATGGCTGGCGAGTCTCACACTGCTTGGAGCAGCTGCTGTCTTATTTATTTTTATCGGGGAATCGGTGTTTCCTCATCATTAAAACGAAAAAATGGATGTAGGGAGAGAGGCTCCCTACATCCATTTTATTTTCGGTTCAGTTCCGTTTTTGATCCTTATAATATTATCTTTATGTCTGATAATGACAAACCCTGCCATGATCGCCACAATTATAAACAAAATAAGATCTTTCGGAAAGATCAGGCAGTAAACGATTGCAAACAGCCCTGCAATCATTGAGGAAAGTGAGACGTATTTACTGATTTTAAGTGCAATCAGAAAACATAAGACCACGAGCACAAATAGCAATGGTTCATAACCAAGAAGAACACCAGAAGACGTTGCAACTGCTTTACCGCCACGGAAGCCTGCAAATATAGGGAAAATATGACCTATGACGGAAACCGCTCCGGCATAAAGCATCAGCTCAGGACGGTCAAAAGCCAGCGGTAATAAGGTAGCTGCGGTCCCTTTAAGAATATCCATGACCGTTACAATGGCACCTGCTTTTTTGCCGAGAACTCTGAAGGTATTGGTTGCCCCTAAATTTCCACTGCCAAAATTTCGAATATCCTTCTTGAAAAATGCTTTCCCTATCCAGAGACCGGACGGGATGGACCCGATTATGTATGCTGCAAGAAACAAAACAACAAATTCCATTTAATAATCCCCTTATCTTACCGTGAAATTCATGTAAATTCACTTATTAATCCATATTTATGTATGAGAACCACTAAGTAAAACCGTCTTATTCAAGTGAAGTTCATATGGTCTATTTTATCATGAAAAGCCCGGTACTAACGATAAAAATTTCTTCAAGTTTCTTTTCTCGAAAAATAATAATACAAACACCGACAAAAAACGATAAAAAATGTTTATGACGTTTTTACTAGGGAATTAAGAAAAAAAGAATGAAATTGGGGGTAGATCTATGATTGTATTTAAAAATGTTTCAAAAACCTTTGAAGATGGCACAGAAGCCATTAAAGACATGAACTTACATATTGAAGAAGGTAAGCTTGTAGCGCTGATTGGTCCAAGCGGCTGCGGCAAAACGACTACAATGAAGATGATTAACCGGCTGATCAGTATTTCTTCCGGAACCATCGAAATCGACGGAAAGGATACGAGTCAGGTCAGTGAGGTGGAATTAAGAAGGAATATTGGCTATGTCATTCAGCGGATTGGGCTGTTTCCCCATATGACAATTGAGGAAAATGTAGGCCTGATCCCGAAGCTGAAAGGCAAAAAGAAAAATGAGTACATGGAACGCGTCGATGAACTTCTGAAACTTGTCGGCCTTGAGCCGGACATTTATAAGAAGCGTTATCCACTTGAGCTGAGCGGTGGACAGCAGCAGCGTGTCGGCGTAGTCAGAGCGCTTGCGGGTGAACCGCCTATCATTTTAATGGATGAACCGTTCAGTGCACTCGATCCAATCAGCAGGGAACAGCTGCAGGAAGAATTAAAACAGCTGCAGTCATCCATTAAGAAGACAATTGTTTTTGTCACGCACGACATGGATGAAGCACTGAAAATTGCGGATGAAATTGTCGTGATGAAAGACGGGGTCATTGAGCAGATTGCTACACCTCAGGAGCTTGTTGAACATCCTGCAAATGATTTTGTCCGGTCTTTTATCGGAGAAGAACGGATTCAAACACACATGTCTAATCCCTCACAACAGAGTATTGCCTCATTTGTTGAATCATCAATGATATCAGACATAACCAGCCAGCACTCATTAGATAAAAAAGAGTCCCTGCAATCAGCAGTGCGGTTTATGCTTAAACACGGGCTTGACCATGTAGCTGTCACTGATGATGGTGACCCTGTTGGAACAGTTGAAAAAAACACCCTCCTTGCAGTGCTTGCAGGCATTGATCGTGAGGAGGTGAAACGATGATACAGTCATTTTTCGATACCGTTATTCAGAGACAGGACTTAATTATTGAGAGTACACTTGAACATTTGTATTTATCCTTTACTGCCATTTTTATTGCCATCCTGATCAGCCTTCCTCTTGGCATCTTTATATCACGTAATCAGAGGGTTGCTGAGTTTTATATTGGCATCACTGCCGTTTTTCAGACCATTCCTAGTCTGGCTCTTTTCGGTTTTCTCGTTCCGATTTTGGGAATCGGCTTTGAAACAGCATTAATTGCTTTAATTATTTATGCCCTTCTTCCGATTTTAAGAAATACATATACCGGCATAACCGGAGTGGACGAGGGCGTGATTGAAGCAGGAAAAGGGATGGGGATGACGGGCAGCCAGATTCTTTTTAAGATTGAACTGCCGCTTTCACTGCCATTTCTGATGGCCGGAATCAGGACTGCAACTGTCCTTACAGTAGGTGTGGCGACACTCGCAACGTTTGTCGGCGCGGGAGGTCTGGGTGATGTCATCTGGAGAGGCCTGCAATCTTATAACAATAACCTTGTGCTTGCTGGTGCGATTCCGGTTGCCCTGCTTGCGCTGTTGTTTGATTTTGTTTTAAAAATACTTGAGAAAAAAACAACGCCAAAAGGGTTGAAATCAAAATAGGGGTGACGGAATGAAAAAGTGGTCAAAAACAGCATCTGGAATGGTAATCGCATCATCAGCATTTGTCATGGGGGCATGTGGTAATACATCGGGGAGTGCGGATGAGCCGATTATTGTGGCAGGAAAACCATGGACAGAGCAATACATACTCCCGCATATTCTTGAGCTTTATATCGAAGGTAATTCAGATTATGAAGTTGAGCTCGAAGAAGGACTTGGAGAGGTGGCCATTCTGACTCCTTCCATTGAGAATGGTGATATTGATATGTATGTCGAATATACCGGAACAGGGCTTGAAGCAGTGCTGAATGAAAAAGCAGACCAGGGTGAATCAAGTGAATCCATTCTGGAGAGAGTAAGGGAAGGTTACGAGGAGCGCTATGAAGTGGCTTGGCTTGAGCCTTTGGGATTTGAAAACAGCTATACAATGGCTTATGCAGCAGATTCCGGCATTACGGCAACCACCTATACAGAGCTTGCAGAAGTCAGTAATGAGCTGATCTTCGGCGCACCACACTCTTTTTATGAGCGTGAAGGAGACGGTTATGATGCGCTAGTAGAGGCTTATGGCTATGAATTTATGTCTGCAGAAAGCTTTGATGCAAGTATTATGTATGATGCGGTGAGAACCGGTCAGGTCGATGTCATACCTGCATTTACAACAGATGGCCGTATCGAGCGCTTTAATCTCGTTACGACTGAGGATGATCTGGGATTTTTCCCGAAATATGACGCTGTTCCGATTGTCAGAATGGACATCCTTGAAGATTATCCGGAGCTTGAAGAGGTCATTAACGGACTTGCCGGACAGATATCAGATGAGGAAATGCAGGAGATGAATGCACGTGTTGATATTGACGGAGATGATTACCGTACCGTTGCCGAGGAATTTTTACAATCAAAAGGACTAATTGAAGAATAGGACGTGAGCATATGAAAAAAACAGCTGTATTAATCACAATCTCATCAACATTAATCTTAGGAGCATGCGGATCGGATTCCGGAAGTGGATCAGACCTTGATCCGATTGTTGTATCCGGTAAACCGTGGACGGAACAGTATATTCTGCCGCATATTCTCGAAATGTACATTGAACATCATTCTGATTACGAAGTGGACCTGCAGCAAGGACTTGGAGAGGTGGCCATTCTTCAGCCGGCGCTTGAAAACGGTGATATTGATATGTACGTGGAATATACGGGTACAGGCCTTGAAGCGGTATTGGGTGAACAGGCAGAAGAAGGAGAATCCAGTGAGAGTATTCTTGAAAGGGTCCGTACAGGATATGAAGAAGCGTATGAGATTACCTGGCTTGAGCCTTTAGGATTTGCCAATGACTATACGATGGCTTTTGCGGAAGATGCTGATTTTTCAGCAGAAACGTATTCGGACCTTGCAGAGATTTCAAGTGACCTGACCTTCGGTGCACCACACGCCTTTTACGAGAGGCAGGGTGACGGATACGATGCCCTGGTTGAAGCTTATGGCTATGAGTTTGCTGCTACAGAAAGCTTTGATGCAAATATCATGTATGAAGCTGTGCAAAATGGTGAGGTAGACGTGATCCCTGCTTTTACAACTGATGGTCGTATCGAGCGCTTTAATCTCCAGACGACTGAAGATGATCTGGGGTTTTTCCCTAAATATGATGCAGTCCCTGTAGTCAGACAGGAAGTACTTGAAACGTATACTGAACTCGAAGAAGTTCTGAGCGGCCTTGCAGGTCAGATTACGGAAGAAGATATGCAGGCCATGAACGCCCGGGTTGATATAGACGGAGATGACTATGCAACCGTTGCAGAGGAGTTTTTAATGGAGAAAGGTTTAATTGAATAGGAGGATCAAGATGATCAATAATCCATCAAGAGAACAGATCAAAGAAATTCTGGACACATCAAAAAGAATTGCAGTGATCGGTTTAAGTGATGATCCGTCAAGAACATCATACGGAGTATCTGAAGCGATGCAGGCAGCGGGGTACGAAATTATTCCTGTCAATCCGATGATTAAAGAAGCTTTAGGTGTTAAGGCAGTGAAGAACCTGTCAGAAATTGAAGGTAAAATTGATATTGTGAATGTTTTCAGACGATCGGTATTTTTACCGGAACTTGCAGAGGATTTTCTAAAATCTGATGCACCTGTTTTCTGGACGCAGCTTGGCGTGGTGGATGAGGAAGTATTCCGTAAAGTCGAATCAGCAGGCCGTACCGTCATTATGGACCGGTGTATCAAGGTTGAACACAGTCTGACCAGATCTTAAAAGAGTGGAACTGACGCAATTGCGTCAGTTCCGTTTTTTATGTCAACGAGATAAAAATTATGTTTAAAATAAGTTAAAGATCCTCGAAAAAAGGAGCATAAAGGAATGAAAAGATGTAAGATGCATTTGAAATCAATCATAGAAAAAGGATAGAATATGATGGGAACCAGGTGAAATATGCTATAATAAAGAAAAACGAACACCTGTTTGTACGGTTGGAAGGGGAATTATTTGTGGCTAAAAAAGCAATGATGGAATATAACGACGATGCCATCCAGGTGCTCGAGGGACTTGAAGCAGTACGAAAGCGTCCCGGGATGTATATCGGTTCAACTGATGCCAGAGGACTTCACCATCTGGTATATGAGATTGTAGATAATTCCGTCGATGAAGCACTCGGCGGGTATGGCGAACGAATTGACGTGAAAATTCATGAGGATGACAGTATTTCTGTCCGGGATTTCGGACGGGGGATGCCTACCGGAATTCACCGGTCGGGCAAGCCGACTCCAGAAGTCATTTTTACCGTTCTTCATGCAGGCGGAAAATTTGGACAGGGTGGATACAAAACGAGTGGAGGCCTGCACGGTGTCGGTGCTTCAGTTGTGAATGCACTATCTGAATGGCTAGAGGTAACGATCTACCGTGATGGTTTTATTTATAAGCAGCGGTTTGAATCAGGCGGTAAGCCGGTAACGACGCTTGAGAAAGCCGGTAAAACAAAAGAATCCGGAACTTATATTCACTTTAAGCCGGATCCATCGATTTTTAGTGTCACTCATTTTAATTACGAGACGTTAAGTGAACGGCTTAGAGAAAGTGCTTTTTTACTGAAGGGTTTTACAATTGATATTGAGGATAAGCGTGACGGCAACAAAGAAACGTTTAAATTCGATACAGGAATTGAAGCATTTGTTTCGTACCTTAACGAAGAGAAAGATACGCTCCACCCGGTCGTGTCATTTGAAGGCTCACAGAACGGCATTGAAGCGGAATTTGCTTTTCAGTTCAATGACGGGTTTTCTGAAACCGTTCTGTCCTTTGTCAATAATGTAAGAACCAAAGATGGCGGGACTCATGAAGCAGGTGCAAAAACAGCAGTCACCCGTGTATTTAATGAATACGCGAGAAAAGTAAATCTCCTGAAGGAAAAAGATAAAAACCTTGAAGGGTCAGATATCAGAGAAGGTTTTGCAAGTGTCATTTCTGTCAGGGTTCCAGAAGAAATTCTGCAATTTGAAGGACAGACCAAAAGTAAACTTGGAACAACAGAGGCAAGGTCTGCCGTTGACAGCATTATTGCAGGAGAGTTGCTCTATTTTCTGGAGGAAAACCCGGAGATCAGCACACTGTTAATCAAAAAGGCGATTCGTGCACAACAGGCGAGGGAGGCTGCAAGAAGAGCCAGGGAAGATGCACGTAATGGAAAGAAAAGAAAAAAGTCAGATACAATTCTTTCCGGAAAGCTGACACCTGCCCAGTCAAGGAATGCGGCTAAAAACGAATTATATCTCGTCGAGGGTGATTCTGCCGGTGGAAGTGCAAAGCAGGGACGTGACAGGAAGTTTCAGGCAGTCCTGCCGCTCCGCGGAAAAGTCATCAACACTGAAAAAGCCAAGCTTGCTGATATATTTAAAAATGAAGAGATTAATACGATTATCCATGCAATCGGTGCAGGTGTAGGTGCTGATTTTAATCTGGATGATGTTCAATACGATAAAATTGTCATCATGACCGATGCCGATACGGATGGTGCACATATTCAGGTCTTACTTCTGACATTCTTCTACCGTTACATGAAACCGCTTGTGGAGGCTGGAAGAGTGTATATTGCCCTGCCGCCACTGTACAAGGTAAGTAAGGGAAGCGGGAAGAAAGAAGTAATTGAGTATGCATGGACAGATGATGAACTCGGTTCGGTTACAAAAAAGGTCGGGAAAGGTTATATGCTTCAGCGTTACAAAGGACTTGGTGAGATGAATGCTTCCCAGCTCTGGGAAACAACCATGGATCCCGCTACGAGGACGCTGATCCGCGTTAGAATCGATGATGGTGCAAGAGCGGAACGCAGAGTGACCACTTTGATGGGGGATAAAGTAGAGCCGCGCAGAAGGTGGATTGAATCCCACGTCGCGTTTGGTCTTGAAGATAACCAGAATATTTTAGAGAATGAGTCAATCATGGTTTCGGAGGAGGAATAAGCTTTTATGACAGCAACAGAACGCTTTCAAGATCTTCCTCTCGAAGAAGTTTTAGGGGACAGATTTGGACGATACAGTAAATACATTATTCAGGAGCGGGCTCTTCCAGACGCAAGGGATGGACTGAAGCCTGTTCAAAGACGAATTCTTTATGCCATGCATATGGAAGGAAACACGCATGAAAAAGGCTTTCGTAAATCTGCTAAAACCGTCGGAAATGTAATCGGTAATTATCATCCGCACGGTGATTCGTCTGTGTATGATGCGATGGTTCGGATGAGCCAGTCATGGAAAGTGCGTAACCGTCTTGTTGAAATGCACGGTAATAACGGTAGTATTGACGGGGATCCTGCGGCAGCAATGCGATATACAGAGGCAAGGCTGTCAGCGATCTCAGGGGAATTGCTCCGCGATATTGATTCGGAGACCGTTGATCATATTCCAAACTTTGATGATACTTCAGAAGAGCCCGTTGTTCTGCCTGCACGTTATCCAAACCTGCTGGTTAATGGATCTACAGGAATTTCAGCCGGATATGCCACTGAAATTCCGCCTCATCATTTAGGTGAGGTCATTGATGCTGCCGTTATGCGCATCGAAGATCCGTCATGTACGGTGGATGATCTCATGAAAGTCATCAAAGGTCCGGATTTTCCTACAGGTGGCATTATTCAGGGTGTTGACGGCATCAAAAACGCCTATGAAACCGGAAAAGGTAAAATTGTCATTCGCGGAAAAGTTGATATTGAAGACATCCGCGGAGGTAAACAGCAGCTGGTCATTACAGAAATTCCTTACGAGGTCAACAAAGCCGTTCTCGTTAAAAAAATGGATGAGTTCCGTGCAGACCGTAAAGTGGAAGGAATTGCAGAAGTTCGTGATGAAACAGACAGAACCGGACTGCGGATTGTCATCGAGCTGAAAAAAGAAGCAGACGCGACAGGCGTACTCAACTTCCTGTACAAAAATTCAGATCTGCAGGTACATTACAACTTTAATATGGTTGCCATTTATAATAAACGCCCGATGCTGATGGGGCTGAACAGTCTTCTTGATGCGTATATTGAGCATCAGAAGGAAGTTGTGACAAGAAGAACGAAATTCGACTATGATAAAGCACAGAAAAGAAAACATATCGTTGAAGGTCTGATCAAAGCCTTATCCGTGCTTGACGAAGTAATTGAGGCAATCAGAGCTTCCAAGGATAAAAAAGATGCGAAGGAGAACATCAAACGGCTGTTTGATTTCACAGAAGCACAGGCAGAGGCCATTGTGTCCTTACAGCTTTACCGCTTAACAAACACAGATGTGACGGCACTTCAAAAAGAAGCTGAAGAACTGGATGCCAAAGTGGAACAGCTCGAGGCTATTTTGAATAATGAAACGAAGCTGATGTCTGTCATTAAGAAAGAATTAAGAGGTATCCAAAAGCAGTACCAAAATGACCGTTTATCTGTGATTGAAGATGTCATTGAAGATATCAAGATTAATATGGAAGTACTCATTGCCAGTGAAGATGTCATTGCATCGGTAACGGCTGACGGCTATATTAAACGGACATCGCTGCGATCTTATTCCGCATCCAATGGTAAGGATTTTGCGATGAAGGAATCAGACAGGATGCTTGGGCTCTTTAACATCAATACGACGGAGTCCATTCTGCTGTTCACAAATAAAGGGAACTATATTCACTATCCGGTCCATCTGCTGCCGGAAATCCGCTGGAAGGATCTCGGTCAGCACGTATCATCACTCGTGACGCTTGAGAAGGATGAGCAGCTTGTACGCGTAATTCCGGTAAATGATTTCAGTGGTGAAAAGTATCTGACGTTCATTACACGAAATGGGATGCTGAAAAAATCAGAACTCTCACTTTATAATGCTCAGCGAACAGCGAGAGCACTCGTTGCTTTAAATGTGAAAAAAGGCGATGAGCTTCTTGATGTTTTCGTGACTGACGGAACGAAAGAAATACTTCTTGCCACGTCACTTGGCTATGGACTTCGATTCCACGAATCTGAAGCTGCACCAATTGGTCAGCGTGCAGCTGGTGTGAAAGGAATCAACCTGAAGGATGGCGACGAAGTCATCGGAGGACAGATTGTATCAGAGGAATCTCAGCTGATTGTGATGACACAGCGCGGATCTGTAAAGAAAATGTCAGTGTCAGAATTCGAGTTGAGCGGCAGAGCGAAAAGAGGACTGGTCATGCTGAGGGAACTGAAAAGTAATCCTCACCGGATTGTCGGCATCCTTGCCGTTGAAAATAAATCAGATATCGCTGTTTCCGCAGAAACGGAAAAGGGAGAGCGGATTGCGATCAATCCTGCCTCACTCAGGGTGAATGACCGATACTCAAACGGCTCCTTTGTCATTGATGAACAGAAGAGTGGTAAGGTCAAGAAGGTATGGTTTGAATTGAACACAGAAGAGGTTTAATAAAATCATCATACAGGGAATGGAAGAGAGTACCGCTTTCTTCCATTCTATTTATTTCAAAGGAGGTCATTAAAATGTTGGAAACATTATTATTTGTCAAAGCGATTGACAGTTTTGCCACGACTGTGAATGGATTTTTGTGGGATTACATATTAATCGTCGTTCTGATCGGCTGCGGTTTGTTCTTTACGATCAAGAGCGGCTTCCTTCAGTTTACTTCACTCGGAGACATGCTGAAGCTTCTGACTGAAAAGTCCACGATTTCATCAGAAGGAAGACGTGGAATTTCATCTTTTAAAGCCTTTACGATCTCTACTGCTTCACGTGTAGGAACAGGAAACCTTGCAGGGGTAGCTACAGCGATCGCACTTGGCGGACCGGGGGCTGTTTTCTGGATGTGGGTCATTGCCCTTGTTGGTGCAGCATCTGCTTTTGTGGAGTCAACACTTGCCCAGGTTTATAAAGTGAAAGATAAGGAAGGGTTCCGTGGAGGACCTGCCTATTACATGGAAAAAGGATTAAATGCGAGATGGCTGGGTATTATTTTTGCTATTATCATTTCGATTACGTTTGGTCTTGTATTTAATTCAGTTCAGTCCAATACGATCTCGCTTGCCCTTGAAGGGTCATTTGGCTGGAACCGTTCCATTGTAGGACTAGTGCTTGTTGTGCTCACGGCAGCTGTTATTTTTGGAGGGGTCAAACGGGTTGCAGCGGTGACGAGTATCGTCGTTCCGGTGATGGCCATTCTGTATATTCTACTTGCATTGTTTATTCTTTTTACCAACCTTGATAAAGTACTGCCGATGTTTCAGATCATTTTCAGTAATGCTTTTGGTTTCACAGAAGTCGTTTCCGGCGGAATTGGTGCAGCCATTCTGAATGGGGTAAAGCGCGGTTTGTTCTCAAACGAAGCCGGTATGGGTAGTGCTCCTAATGCTGCTGCGACTGCTTCTGTTACACACCCTGCCAAACAGGGTCTGATCCAGTCACTTGGTGTTTTTGTTGATACACTCGTTATTTGTACCGCAACTGCCCTGATTATCATTATGTCAGGAGAATACTTAAACGGCAGTGACGGCATTCAGCTCACTCAGGATGCGCTTGCATTCCATGTAGGCAGCTGGGCAGGAACATTTGTCAGTATCGCGATTTTCCTTTTTGCCTTCAGCTCTATTGTAGGTAACTATTATTACGGCGAAACAAATATTGAGTTTATTAAATACAGTCCGGTTTACAAAAACCTTTACCGAATTATTGTTGTGGCAATGGTTTATTTCGGGGCTGTTCAGGAGTTTGGAGTTGTCTGGAATCTTGCAGACGTTTCAATGGGAACGATGGCACTGATCAACCTTGTTGCGATCTCATTGCTTTCACCTTTAGCCTTTAAAGTATTAAATGATTATAAGAAGCAGAAACGTCAGGGAATTGATCCAGTGTTTTATAAAAACAGAATAGAAGGCCTGAAAAATACCGAGTGCTGGGATGACGGACCACTTGAAAAGTAATAAAAAAGAGATGCCTGTTTTGCGGCATCTCTTTTTTATTATGTCATCATCCTGCTGTATCCAAGCAGGTTATCCGGATCTTTAAATGAATGTCCGATTCCATCTTCTGCAGTTCCTTCAAGTTCCATCTCTTCAGGTTGTTCAGCTTCTTCCGGACTGCTTTGCATTTGCATCTGCGGGTTTTGCTCCAGTAATTCCTGAATAAATGGTGAGAGACCTGGATTTGGTGGAATATCATTAATGGACGCCTCTAAAAATGGAGCAGCAACGTCAAAAAATGAGTTCGCGATTGAAACGTATCCTTCCTGATTCGGGTGAACGTCAGTAGGGTTTGGCAAGTAAGCTGTTCCTGCGGCATTAAATTCTTCTGCAACAGGAACATAGGTCAGCCCTCTTGATTCAGCTTCGTTCTGAATAATGGTGTTCACCGTTTCCAGAACTTTTCTTACGCCATCCTGCTGCTTTTCCTTTACATGAGGATAAGGGAAGTAGTATCCGATCGCATAAATATCGGCATCAGGATTTAATTCCTGAATGGTATCAAGAATCTCACCGTACTCTATCCTCATATTATTGAGCGCAAAGTTGGCAGTCAGCTGGTTGTAGCTCACGGTCTGACCGAGGTCGTCCTGCTGAACAAGACCAAGGACGTTATTAGCTCCTGCAGACAGCGTAATCATCGTAGCCTGTGAGACGCTGTCACGAACCGCCTCATTATCAAAAAGCTCCAGCACATTAGACGTTGTAAAGCCTGGAACGGCAAAATCCTTTGAGAATGCTGCAAGCAGACCGGACTGCCCGAGCTCTGCTGCGATGATATCTGTATAGCCTGCGTCGACTGATTCGTTCGGTGTGACTCCTGCTGCAACAGAGTCTCCAAGCGCTATATATACCTCAGGAGAAGTAATTTCTGCTTTTGTTTGAACCGGTAATGCTGATAAAGAAGCAGTCAACACGATTCCGGCTGCTACTATTTTTCTTTTTTTCACGTTGCTACACTCCGTTCAATCTTGCATTTTATCATCTTATTTACTATCGTAGAATCAACGATCTGTTTAGCTGCCACGATCATTCAGTTGCTGCTCATCGTTAATGATCCTTTCCATCACAGCAAGATCGTCACGGCTGACAACAGGATCAGAGCGATGCCAATCTACATAACGGACAAAGTATTTATTTCTTATTCTTGAGAGAAACACAGTAGAGTGGGGGATTTCTTCAAAATAAGCCCGAATTCTGCCTCGTCCTGCGTAGCTCCATCTTATTAGATTCATCATATCACCATCTTTACTTTAACACGAACATGCGTGCGCGGCCAATGATAGTTAACATAACAGGAGGATGATCAGATTGAGTCAGATTTTTTTTGTATATGGGACTTTAAGAAAACATGGTACTGCTCACGATTTAATTTTCAATGAAACGTTATTGGCTTCACAGGCTAAAACGGCAGGAAAACTGTATGTAGGTGATCACTTGGATCCGATACTTGTTCCTTCAGAGAATCAGACCTCATATGGGGAACTTTATCAAGTGGCGGATGAAAAAGCTGATGACGTAATAAAATGGATGAAGAAAACAGGAAAAGTTGAAAAGATCAAAGTGATGACTGATCATTTAGGAGAAGTGGACGCTCTTACACAGGTGGATGACGGTTCACATCAGAAAGCGGAAGAAGTCAGGTTTAATGATTGGCTTGTACACCTTGAACTCGACCGTCCTGTTCATTATTACTATGCGTATGGTTCCTGTATGGATAATGAACGTTTTAAACTGGCCTCAGTTGATCATCTGTTTATAAATAAAATTGGCGGTGGTGTAACAGACAGACTTGAAATGAATTACAGTCTTACTGTTCACGACGGAGGGCGTGCGAATATAATAGAAACAGGTCAGCCTGGTGAGGGTGTGTTATATAAAGTGAATCAGGAAGCCCTTGCTTATTTATTTGAGCGGGAAGGGGTTCACACGGGGATGTATCGCCCGGTGATGATTGATGTCCGTGTCGGTGACCGCACGTATGAGAAAAGCATCTCTTTTATTGTTATTGATCCGTCTGAAGAGATTGCACCACCACTTCATTACGCGACAGAAATTATCAGAGGATCAAAAAATGTCGTCAGCGATGAGTATCATAAAAAGCTCGTACAGGATTTAAAAGAAAAATTTAACGTAACGGTCGAATAAACAGCTAAGAGTCTGCGGATCCCGATTATACAGGGGTCCGTTTTTTTGTTCCTCAAATGTAAATATCTCAAATTTCACGCTCTCGTCATCTAAAACCGCAAATTCACGCATTATTAAAAAATACAGCCCCTTGATAACGCTTTCACTCCCGTTAACTGACTGTAACTCACTACTTCCCCGATTACTCTTGATGAAAATTTCCTACGTGTTACGATAATATTCGTGATTAAAACAGAGCGAACAAAACAGCGAGCGCAATATGAATAATTAATGAATTGAAGGAGATGGGACGTTTATGTCATCAGAAATCAGAGTAGCCTTTATTGGGGCTGGAAACATGGCGGAAGCGATGATTTCAGGGATTGTACAAACAGGTACACTCGAGCCTCACCAGGTAACGGCAACGAACAGAAGCAATGAAGACCGGTTGTTTGAGCTTCATAACCGCTATGGCATTCAGGGAATTGTAAGAGACAAAGTAAATCTTTCTTCTTATGATGTCATCATTTTAGCGATGAAGCCAAAAGATGCTGAACAATCATTGTTATCCATTAAAGACTCTATTAAACCGAATCAGGTTGTAATGAGCGTACTTGCAGGGATTTCAACGGAATTTATGGAACAGCATCTGAATGAAGGACAGCAGGTCATCAGAGTGATGCCAAATACGTCGAGTATGCTGAGAGAATCAGCGACTGCCATCTCACCGGGAGAAAATGTGACGATGAAAAATGTCAAGCTTGCGAAAAGCCTGCTGGCATCAATCGGTGAGGTATATGTGATTGATGAAGACCAGATGGATTTGTTTACAGGCATTGCAGGCAGTGGACCGGCTTACTTCTATTATTTGATGGAACACATTGAAAAGACGGCACATGAAAACGGGATGGATGTAAAACAGGCCCGTGAAATTGGTGCCCAGACAATTTTAGGCGCTGCAAAAATGATGATTGAGCGTGATGAAACACCAACTGAGCTCAGACAAAATGTAACGTCGCCAAATGGTACAACCGCAGCCGGACTGAATGCTTTAGAAGAAAGCGGTGGAGGAAACGCCATTAAAGCAGCGATTGAAGGCGCAATGAACAGATCCAAGGAAATCACAGAACAAATGGCTAAAGCAACGGTGCAGTAACCACCGTACAAAGATAGAGAAATACTAATCAGGAGTGATAGCATGACATCGGACAGTCAAAAAAGAGTTGTAATTAAAATCGGAAGCAGTTCTTTAACAAGTTCATCAGGAGATATCAGCAGAAGAAAAATTCAGCGGATTACAGATCAGGTTGCAGAATTAAAGGATGACGGGCACGAAGTCGTTCTCGTTTCATCCGGAGCGGTTGCAGCCGGTTACCGTACACTCGGTTTCGTTAACCGTCCATCATCACTGCCGGAAAAGCAGGCGGCAGCTGCAATTGGACAGGGAAGACTAATTGAAACCTACTCTGAATTATTCTCATCTCATGGATACGCTGCTTCACAAATTTTAATTACGCGCAGTGATTTCTCCGATGAGACGCGCTATAACAACGTTAGAAACACGATTAATGTGTTACTGGAACGCGGAATCGTACCAATCGTAAATGAAAACGATACGGTCACGACGGATCGTCTCCGTTTTGGAGATAATGATACGCTTTCTGCCAAAGTAGCAGGTCTTGTGGATTCCGATCAGTTAATTATTCTGTCTGACATTGATGGTCTGTATAACGATGACCCACGCAAAAACCCTGAGGCAGAGTTATTACCGGAAGTGACAGAAATCACACAAGATATTGAGGATATGGCTGGAGAACCCGGTTCCGCAGTCGGGACAGGAGGTATGCGTTCCAAAATTGATGCCTTTAAAATTTCAATGGCATCCGGAATACCATCTTTCCTAGGAAAAGCAGGTGTCCCGAATATTCTGGTTGACGCTGTATATGAAACAGCACGCGGAACGTATTTTGGCGTAAATGAACTTGACATTAATCTTGATCACAAACGTCAATGGATTGCCTTCAACTCAGGTCCGGAAGGTGAGATTCTCATTGAAGAGGATGCAAAAGATACCATTGTGAATGAAAAAGGAAACCTTCTGCCAAGTCAGATCTATCAAATTAACGGCTACTTTAAGAAAGGCAGTGTCGTCCGGATTCTGGACACAAAAAAGAACAAGCTTGGATTAGGAATCGTCAATTATTCTTCAGCAGATCTTGAGAACTTCCAAATGAACGAAACAGAGGAAGCGGAAGCAGCGGTTCACAATGATTCCTTTGTTTGCGAATTGGAAGTGGCGATCCCGATCGGCGTATAAACAATATTTACTGTACTGTAATAACAATCGTGATAAACCCCAAAAATTAAAAGGAGTGGTTTGGTGACTACAGTCATCGAAAAGACAAATGTTAAAGAACAGGCAAAGCTTGCACAAAAGGCTTCAAAGGAGCTTGGTCTTCTGTCAACGGAAGAAAAAAACGCTGCATTAAATACAATTGCAGATCATCTGGAAGTACGCAGCAATGATATTCTGACTGCCAATGAGGCAGACCTTAAAAATGGCCGTGAAGCAGGCTATGATGCTGCTTATATGGATCGTCTGGCACTTGATCAGGACCGTGTAAAAGACTTTGCTGAAGGGCTGAGACAGGTGGCAAAGCTTGAAGATCCTGCAGGTGAAGTGACGGATGAGTGGACACTTGATAATGGGTTAAACGTTCAGACCGTTCGGGTTCCATTAGGCGTAATCGGTATGATTTATGAAGCCCGTCCAAACGTGACAGCAGATGCAACCGGTCTTGCTTTGAAATCAGGCAATGCAATCGTTCTAAAAGGTGGTTCATCAGCGATTAATTCAAATCGTAAAATTGTAGAAGTCATCAAGGAAGCACTTGAAAATACTGTGATTTCCTCAGATGCTGTTCAATTTATCGACAGTACAGACCGTTCAGCTACTCAGGAACTGTTTACAATGAAAGAGCATATTGATGTTCTGATCCCGAGAGGTGGGGGTAAACTGATCCAGGCAGTTGTCAACAATGCGACTGTACCGGTACTTGAGACGGGAGTAGGTAACTGTCACATTTATATTGATGAGCATGCCGATGCTAAAAAAGCATTTGCGATTCTTGTCAATGCCAAAACAGATCGTCCTGCGGTATGTAATGCAGCGGAAACGGTGATTATTCACGAAGCGTTCCTTGCAAAGCATAAGGATGAGCTGATTGATATATTAAATGAAAATAACATTTCGGTTTTTGGTGATCAAAAAGCAGTAGAATTGATTCCTAATGCCGAGGCTGCAGAAGAAGATCACTGGGCCAACGAGTTTTTAAGCCTTGATATTGCTATGAAGATTGTTTCTGATGTGAATGAAGCGATTGCTCATATCGATGAGTATGGAACGAAGCATTCAGAGGCGATTGTGACTGAAGATGAAAAAACGGCAAAACGCTTTAAAGGACTGGTTGATGCAGCAGCGATTTACCAGAATGCTTCTACACGTTTCACAGATGGCAGTGCCTTAGGCTTTGGTGCAGAGATTGGGATCTCTACTCAGAAACTTCACGCAAGAGGACCTATGGGGTTACCTGCGTTAACGACAATCAAATATGTAATGACCGGTGATGGTCAGGTACGATAAAAAAAGCAGCCGTTTGGCTGCTTTTTAAAAGTAATGAAAGTTATAAAAAACCGTGCCGGATCATTCCTTCGCTTTCCGCGGCCGCGCGGTGAGCCAAGCTTTTGCTGCGCATTACGCTGTCTCACCTGTCGCTTCTCTGCCGCAGGAGTCTACGGAATGACCCGGCACTTCTGACAGTGAAAATAAAAAGCTTATATATATGTATATATTGTAAAAGACATAAATGATGAAAAAACTGGACAGGTCATTCCCGTCCAGTTTTTTGACTAATTTAATTCCGGATCGTTTTCAGTTTTCTCGTGTCCGGAAGAGGTTGCGCGGAATTTGAGTTCGAAAAACTTTTTTGTCAGCTTCGGCAGTGGTCCGTCAAAGAGTTTTTCTCTCCAGTACAGGTCTGCTGCTTTTTGCAGTGCGCCTGCTTTGATCGGGTAGGAGTAGACCATACGCGAGAGGCTGCCGATTTTCTTTTTGTTTTTCATGGCGAATACAGCAAGCTGCATCCATTCTCCAGCTTCTGTTCCGGCGGCATGTGCACCGATAATGTAGCCTTTTTTGTCTGTGATCAGCTTAACAAATCCTCTTGATTCGTGTGCGGTAACGAAACGGTCCACTTCGTCAAGGTGAGCTCTGTAAACTTTGTATTCGATTCCGGCTTCTTCGGCCTCCTGCTCAGTTTTTCCGAGATGGAAAACTTCAGGGGTCGTGAAAGTTACCCATGGTGTTGTTGAATGATCAAGTGAATTTCTCAAGCCAAAGAGAACATTTGAAACAACGGTTTTCGCTTCTTCACCTGCCGCATGTGTAAAAGGCAGCGTATTGATTGTGTCACCAACAGCAAAAATATGCGTTCTTGAAGTCCGGAAGGAAGCATCCGTTTTAATAAAGCCTTTAACAGCCTCAACGCCTGCTTTAGATAACGCAAGAGCATCTATGGCCGGCTTTCTTCCCGCTGCAACAAGCAGGGTATCAACTTTTACTGTCTCAGTGCCGGATCCTTTTGCCACTGTAAGCTCGAACTCATTATTTTCATAGCTTACGTGTTTTACAGTGGTGTTCAGCTCAATTGTAAACTCATTTTTTAATTCGTTTTGCATAAAGCGTGTAATATCGCGGTCTTCTTTTGTGAAGATCTGACCTGCTCCTTCAAAAACCATCACGTCTGATCCAAGGCGGGAGAATGCCTGAGCCATTTCCAAACCGATTGTTCCTCCTCCGATTACCCCGAGCCTCTTTGGCAGGGAAGGGAGGTCGAAAATGGTTTCATTCGTCACAAACGGGCTATCTTTAAGTCCTTCAATAGGCGGAATGACGGGCTGGGAGCCTGTAGCAATAACAATCTTTTCTCCATAGATCGTTTCACCGTTGCCGATTTTAATCTCATGGCTTGATTCAAATGATGCGCCACCAAAATAAATATCAACACCCATATCAGTGAATCGTTTTGTATTGTCGTGTTCCTGTATCGTATTTCTTGCGCTGTTCACTCTGTTTTTAACCTGTTCAAAATTCAGATCGCCATTCACTGTAAATCCAAGCTCTTCAGCTGTTGTGAACATACCGCTCACCATATTAGCCGTTTTGATTAACGCTTTTGACGGCACGCATCCGAAATGGAGACAATCGCCACCGAGGGAATCTTTCTTTTCAATTAACGCTGTTTTCGCTCCGAGTGATGCAACGCCTGATGCGACAGTCATACCTGCTGCACCGCCACCAATTACGACAACCTGATACCGTTCCATTAAATCTCCTCCATATACAATTCAGTGATTTTCTGCATCCGTTTTTTATTTACTCCCATGTCCGAATAGCCGGTTCTTGAGGCTGAACGAAAATGGATCACCTGGTTTTCATCATCAAATAAAAAATCAATATCATCCTTGAACCGGAAGAAAGATGATGTTTCGATTGCATAAATCATGTTTTCCGATTCATTCTTGATCGTGATCTTTTCATTCGCATGCAGGATTTTTTTCAATCTTGCTTTTGAATCTTCTTTGCTACCTCTGTAAGGCAGCGGCTCCATTTTTTTATCTGACTGATCTGTTTGGGTTGATACGTTGTTCGGTTTACTTGAGATCGGCAGCAGCCGTCCGTTTTCGAGTCTGTTTTTCATTTATTTCACTCCTGTATCTGGTCTGTTTGGAGGGAAAATGTACCCTCTCTGCTGAACGACGGGTAAATCAAATAGCGAATAAGCTGCGCCTGACAGATTTTTCGGAACAATGTAGGTAATTTCCTCTGTCCGGTCCCCGATACGGATTGTAAAGGTGTAACTCATGTCCTCAATAAATCCGTTTTTCGGTATGTGTTCGATTTCAACAACATATTGCGGTTTTAATTCTCCAAGGCTGCGACTTTCCTCCGCTTCTGACAGCGTCCGGTTATAGGCTTTTATAGAGCCTTTAGCTGTATATTCAATTCCGTTAATGATCTGATCTGACTGATTAATAAAACAAACGCTGTAGCGGTAATGCTCATACTCATAAGCCCGTGTGTCCAATATAGCTAAAAACCATGGTTCATTCATCATGTTATATGCTCCTTGTCCCGTCTCTGCATCTTCATTGTTTACCCGATATGAATACCACGCTAAACGGGTGCAAACAAAAAAACCGGTCCATGCCGGTTTTTAAGTGAAGAAGTAATCCCGATAAAGCACAATCACTGCTGCCAGAGATACTGCTGTATAGACGATACTTGTCCATTCAATGGTTTTTGGATAGACCACTTTCTTTTGCTCTTTCAGCTGTACCGTCATCAATCCTGTTTCAACGGGTGCACGGTTAGCTTTGGCGTAATTACCGGGTGATGTGAAAAACCGGACAACTACGATTCCGATGATTCCAGCGAGCAGGGAAATCTCTATAAATCCTGTATCCAATACCAGCATTAACAGGATATTTAATATGCCGATACCACCTGCAGTCGCTGCGATATTCATTATTTTGACCAAAACGTTCACTCCTATGTATTAATGTATTTATCATCTCATAACGGAATAGGAGTTTCCAGTATGATTATGGTCCGTAAATGTAACCGTTTACTTGTAATTATTCAGAAAAAAACAGGAAATTGGGTTGTCACTGGTCTGCTGCAACGCTATAATTGTCCGTATATCAAAAACAAATGTCTTTTTAAAAAGAACAGAGACGTGTGAAAGCAGGTGCATGATTATGACAAAAGAGATTAACATCGGAATGCTTGGGTTTGGAACGGTAGGCAGCGGGGTTGCGACAATGATCCGTGAAAACGAGCAGCAGCTGTCACAAAAACTCGGAGCAAAAGTAAAAATCAAAAAGATTGCGGTGAGAGACCTGGATAAGCACCGGGCCGCCGATTTAAATGGAAGTATTTTAACGACAGATATTAATGAAGTATTAGAAGATGCGACGATTGATGTCATTGTAGAGGTTATGGGTGGCATTGAAGGTGCACATGAAGCAATTGAACAGGCGCTACAGTCTAAAAAAGCAGTCGTTACAGCGAATAAGGATTTGATGGCTCTACACGGGCATAAGCTGTTAAAGCTTGCAGGTGACAATGCAACGGATCTTTATTATGAAGCGAGTGTGGCAGGCGGGATCCCGATTATCAGAACATTAGAGGATGGCCTTGCTTCTGACAGAATATCCACGATCATGGGTATTGTAAACGGAACAACAAATTACATTTTGACAAAGATGAAGGAAGAAAATTGGTCATATGACGAAGCATTAAAGAAAGCTCAGGAACTTGGCTTTGCAGAAAGTGATCCAACCTCTGATGTAGAAGGTCTTGATGCAGCAAGAAAAATGGCGATTCTCGCAACGCTCGCATTTTCAATGGAAGTGTTCCTCGATGATGTGGAAGTACGGGGGATGACGTCCATTACGACAGAGGATATTGAACTTGCAGAACAGTTCGGCTATCACGTGAAGATGCTTGGATATGCTGAGCGGGATGAGGACGGTGTTGAAGTCGGCGTAGAGCCTGTATTTTTAAAATCTTCTCATCCGATGGCGTCCGTAAGAAATGAATATAATGCGGTTTATGTCTATGGCGATGCCGTGGGAGAAACGATGTTTTACGGACCTGGAGCAGGATCCATGCCAACTGCAACTTCTGTTGTATCTGATGTGATCGCTGCGTGTCGTAATTTACTGCTTGGTGTAGCCGGCAGCAGAAACATTGACTATGTAAATGAGAGAAAGCTGAAATCTCAGGATCAACAGAAAGCACAATTTTTCCATAGACTGCTCGTGAAAGATGAAGTAGGCGTATTTTCAGAGCTCACATCCATTTACGGACGATACGGAGCAAGTCTCGGGTCCATCATTCAGCGTCCCGGAGAAAAAGCAGGTGAAGCAGAAGTCATTCTGATCACGCACCCTGTATCGAGAAAAAATCATAATGGCATTATTGATGAGTTAAACCAATCATCATTTGTCCAAAAAATCATCAGCCAGTATCGTGTAGAAGGAGGAGAACCGAGATGAGATGGAAAGGCTTAATCAGCACATATAAAGAATGGCTTCCAGTTACCGATCAAACACCGGAATTAAGTCTGAACGAAGGCAATACACCTCTTGTACATCTCGAAAATCTTTCTGCAGAATGGGGAATTAACCTTTACGTAAAGCTTGAAGGAGCAAATCCGACCGGATCTTTTAAAGACAGAGGAATGGTGATGGCTGTTGCCAAAGCAAAGGAGGCAGGCAGTAAAGCCATTATCTGTGCATCCACAGGTAACACTTCTGCGGCAGCGGCAGCTTATGGCGCCAGAGCAGGCCTGAGATCCATCGTGGTCATTCCTGAAGGTAAAATTGCCCTTGGAAAGCTTGCACAGGCACGCATGTATGGAGCGGAAATTATTGAAATTGAAGGAAACTTTGACGAGGCGCTGAAAATCGTAAAACAAATCAGTGAAACAGAGGATATCACATTAGTGAATTCTGTTAACCCCTACCGTCTGGATGGACAGAAAACAGCAGCATTTGAAATCATAGACCAACTGGAAGGTGTACCAGATATTTTAGCGCTGCCTGTTGGAAATGCGGGTAATATTTCTGCCTACTGGAAAGGCTTTACTGAATATCAGCAGAAAAACGGTGGCGAGCGGCCATCACTTCTGGGTGCACAGGCTTCAGGTGCCGCCCCTATCGTTCATAACCGTATTTTTGAAAAGCCTGAAACGATTGCAACAGCCATCCGGATTGGTCACCCTGCCAGCTGGGATCTTGCTCTGAAAGCTCTTAAAGAGTCGAATGGACACATTTTAGAGGTGACAGATGAAGAAATTCTGGAAGCTTACCAGCTCATCGCTAAAAGAGAAGGTATCTTTGCGGAACCTGCCTCCTGTGCATCAATCGCCGGCGTCATTAAACGGTTAAAGCAGGGTGAAATAGAGAAAGGCTCGACGATCGCAGCTGTCTTAACCGGTAACGGATTAAAAGATCCGGAGACGGCGATCAAGGTTTCTGACCTCGAACCGAAAAAGATGAAGGCTGATTTTGAAGCCATCCGTGATGAGTTGAAGGGAGGGGTAAAATTGTGAGCTTTAAGCCCTTTTCAGTCGTTGCACCCGCTTCAACTGCCAATCTCGGACCGGGATATGATTCACTGGGGCTCGCACTGCCCATTTACCAGACAGTAAAAATTGAACCTTCAGACAGCTGGAGAGTGGAATATGTTCAGCGGGAGCATCAGACATTGCCGGGAGATGAAAAAAACCTGATTATACAAACGGTCAGGCACGTTGAGAAAAAATTCAACAAAATCTGTCCCTTTGCTAAGTTAACGGTTGAATCCGATATTCCCCTATCAAGAGGACTTGGAAGCAGTGCAGCAGCCATCAGCTCGGGGATTTCCATTGCCGATCAGCTGCTTGATCTGTCATTGTCCCAGGAGGAGAAAATTTTTCTCGCCTGTGAAATGGAAGGACATCCTGATAACGTTTCTGCAAGTATAGCTGGAGGCTTTACCGTTTCCCGGTACGCAGATGGTAATCTGGATACCATTTCAGTTCCTGTAAGCGGATTCTCAGTCATTGTACTTGTTCCACATACAACGCTTGAGACAAAAGAAGCCAGGGAAGTGATTCCAAAGATAGTGGAGCACCGTGGCGCAGTGATGAGCAGCGCGGCTGGGAATGTCCTGGTGGCCTCTCTTCTGACAGGTCAATTTAATAAAGCCGGGCGGGCCATGATGCAAGATGAGTTTCATGAACCGCACAGAAGCAGTTTTTTCCCGGATCTTGCTGACATTAAAAAAACAGCGCTGGCAGAAGGTGCGTTTGCGGTAACAATCAGCGGTGCGGGGCCTTCCATTGCTGTGTATGCTGAAAATGTGAATGCCCGACACGTTGCCTCAGAGCTTGAAAGTAAATTTGAGGATTATACAATACACAACCTTTTACCAAGTGATAAAGGGACTGTATTATACGAAAGAAATGAAAACCACCTGTTCGCGTAGCAGGTGGTTTTTTGTCGGGCTAAACAGGGAAGAGGCTTAATAATCGGTACATATAGAAGGGGAGGTGTCCTGATGTTTTCAGGGAAATTGAATATTCGAAAGTCCCTGCAGGTTACGATCCCGGTTGCCATTATACTCGCTGGAATCTGGATCTTTATCGAGCTTTCGGAGGAGCTTCTTGAAAATGAGCTTGCCGGATTTGATACCAGTATCATTAATGTGGTACAGGCACCCATAAGTCCGGGACTAACAACTTTTGCAACGTGGGTCACGCACGGTGCTGATGTGATAACGATTAGTGTGATCAGTATCCTGGCTATTATCGTACTTTCATTAAAAAAGCAGTTTGATCTCGCTGTTTTTGTGGCCGTTGTTAATGCACTGGGTGGCGCGTTTAACTGGCTTTTGAAAAATGCATTCACACGTGAAAGGCCGACGCTTGAAGTTTTAATTGAGCAGGGAGGATACAGTTATCCGAGCGGTCACGCGATGGGTGCGATGGTTTTATACGGATCTCTTGCAGCGGTTTTAATCATTCTGTTGAACAACCCCGCAAAATGGCTGATCATTACCTCTGCAACTGTCATTATACTACTCGTGGGTACTAGCCGCGTTTATCTCGGCGTCCATTATCCATCAGACGTCATTGCAGGGTTTGCTGCGGGGGCATCGTGGCTTTTTGTCTGTATAAGTCTCTTATTTCTTTACAAGCTAAGGAAAAAGAAACAAAGGAGTGTTTGATTTGAATTTTTCAACGATACAAAAAGGTGGCCAGCCTGCACAGCATCAAAATAAGCAGCCTGGAGAAACGGGACAGATGAATCCGAAGCCAATCTATAATAATGATCACTATAAAGGAAGCGGAAAGCTCTCAGGAAAAACCGCTCTTATTACCGGGGGAGACAGTGGAATTGGAAAAGCCGTCGCCATTGCTTTTGCAAAAGAAGGAGCTAACCTTTCGATTGTCTATCTGGATGAACATGATGACGCAAAAGAAACAAAAAGAGAAGTTGAAGCATACGGTGTGAAGTGCCTTTTACTGAGTGGCGATTGCGGTAATGAAGAGTTTTGCAGGCTTTCTGTATCCAACACCGTGAAAGAATTTGGTGGAATTGATGTTCTTGTTAATAACGCAGCCGAACAGCACCCACAACAGTCAATTTTGGATATCACAACTGCACAGCTTGAAAAAACGTTTAAAACGAATGTATTCTCCATGTTCCATTTTGTGAAAGCGGCTATCCCACACATGAAAAGAGGAAGCTCAATCATCAATACAAGTTCTGTTACTGCTTATAAAGGCAATGAACTATTGATTGATTACTCTTCAACGAAAGGCGCAATTACAGCTTTTACACGTTCCCTGGCAATGTCCCTTATCAAGGATGGAATCAGAGTGAACGCAGTTGCACCGGGACCAATCTGGACACCTCTCATCCCATCTACGTTTGAAGCAGATAAGGTTGGAGAATTCGGGGCAGACACCCCAATGGGAAGACCGGGTCAGCCTGCAGAACTTGCACCTTCATATGTCCTGCTGGCATCAGAGGACAGCAGTTACATGACCGGTGAGACAATTCATATTAATGGCGGTGTATTCAGGTCAAGTTAATGGTTTGATTCTAGGCATGATTCGTGGATATGAACGGTTATTAATAGGGTGTTTCATCAAGATCAAGCTGTTTACTTACTTTTTTCATTTATTTTATGACCGTTTACTTGTTTGAATGAAAAGCCGCACAATGGTTTCACATGAAAAGTGCCAGGTCATTCCGTAGACTTCTGCGGCAGAGGAGCGACAGGTGAGACAGCATAATGCGGAGCATTAGCTGGCTCACCGCGCGGCCGCGAAAAGCGAAGGAATGACCTGGCACGATTTAGAAATTCGACAACCTGAAAAGCCCCCTTTTTTAAAAAAGGGGGCTTTTACATGTTAATAGTCGTCGTCAACAAATTCCCAACCGTCTTCACGGTATTCAGCAAGCTCCTGAACTTCATCTTCCTTAAGTCCTGTTGTGAGCAACTGACCGGTTCTGACTTTTGTTTCCTCCCGATTGACCTCTCTGGCTTGTTCATCTCGGTTTCGTTTCATCACAGCCACCTCCATGAAACTGTCCTCCAAAGAAAGAGGAGCAGAATTTGTTTTTTCACGACAAGTATATCACATTTTTAATGTTTTATGCATGGTTACTCTGTGTCAAGGAGACCGTCAGAAGACTGTGCTCTCTGGGATTTCTTTTTGTTTTTCTCACTTTTTTTATCTGATTTTAAATCTTCCATCGGAACAGGATCTGTATGCTGTTCGTCCTGATGACGGTCAAGAATATTTTTCTTTGAACTGTTCAGCTGATCAGGCTGATCATAATGCTTTTTATCTGAATTATCCATAGCATCCACCTCCTGCCATTACAATTCCCAAAATATGATATTTGAAACATACTTAGTAGTAACTCCGAAACAAGATGTTTAAAGAATGACATTTAAGGTAATAAACATACTATGAAAATATAGGAGGTCATCATATGGGATTAAAAAGATATGCTTTACTGGGACTTGGCGCAGCAGGATACGCTTATTTTAAAAAGAAAGAAAACCGTGAGAAGGCTAAACTTGCATTTGACGATTCAAAAGTTAAAGTAAGCCAGGCGATCGATCAGGCGAAACAGTCTTATTACGATTACAAAAATAAAGATCAGGAAACGCATCAGCATGAAGATGAAAAAATGATGTCAGAAGGTGCTCAGACATCTGTACAGTATTATAATGAACAACAGGAGCAACTTGATGACATTGAAAAGGGCTCCACTGAAAACAAAACTCAATTATAATGCTTTTGTGATCATATTAACAAGTGTTAGAGCATATAAATAATAAGACGATGGAGGCAATTCTGCAAAATTGCCTTTTTTCGTGTATAATAAAGATAGTCATGTACGATAATGATTGATAGAAAAACATTACAAGATCCCTTTTTATCCATATCGTGATAAAACCGATCCTGTAAATGAAAGGGGACAAACCGTGATGTTTCAACGAAAACCTGCTGAAGAAGTACAAAAGGAAGCTACAGACGTATGGGAATGCTCTTCGGATAGCTGTAACGTCTGGATGAGGGACAATTTCTCTGCCAGAGGAGAAGAAACTTATCAATGCCCTGTGTGCGGCAGCAAGATGGAAAAAGGGAGCCGCGATCTTGAAATCGTGCCAAACCCACAGAATTTTTAATATCTGATAAGAGAAGAAGCCTTTCTGATTTCAGGAGGGCTTTATTTTCTTTTCAAAGGTACGTACATGTGATACGATAGTGGTACTAAAAGAATAGAAAGAGGTTCGCGACCATCCCTCTATAAAAAACTAGGACATATGCAGGAACACACCTGCTTTTTTTAGTGATTTCGTGAACACTCTTACTTCTTTTCAGGCGTAAGCCTTACAAAGGAGAGGAGCTTTTTTTATGGATAAAAATAATAAAGCGATTGTCGTTTTCAGTGGCGGACAGGACAGTACGACGTGTCTTTTCTGGGCCCTTGAAAAGTTCGATGAAGTAGAAGCAGTGACGTTTAAATATGGTCAGCGTCATGAAAATGAAATTGTGTGCGCTGAAAAAATTGCTGAAGAGCTTGGCGTAAAGCATCACGTATTGGATATGAGCCTTTTAAATCAGCTGGCGCCATCAGCATTGACCAGGGACGAGGAGATTGTAGAAAAAGAAGGAGAGCTTCCTTCAACCTTTGTGCCCGGCAGAAATCTTTTATTTCTTTCATTTGCAGCTGTTCTGGCAAAACAGCGTCATGCAAGACACCTGGTGACAGGCGTGTGTGAAACGGATTTCAGTGGTTATCCGGACTGCCGTGACATTTTTATAAAGTCATTAAATGTAACCGTGAACCTGTCCATGGAAGAAAATTTTGTGATCCACACACCTCTGATGTGGCTTGATAAAAAGGAAACGTGGGCGCTTGCCGATCAGCTCGGCCGCTTTGACTATATCCGCACCAAAACGCTGACGTGCTATAACGGAGTCCAGGGTGATGGCTGCGGTGATTGTCCGGCCTGCAGATTGCGTCTAAATGGTATGAATGAATATTTACTTGAGAAGGAGGGGCAAAAATGATTCAGCAAATTTACCCCGCTCCCCATCATGATTACAGTTACGAATTAAACAAGGATTTTCATTTTTCTGCTGCTCATTCCATTCCGTCTGAAGAAGCAGGAAAGTGCCAGTATGTACATGGGCATACGTATTTTGTGAATATTACGATTGCCGGAGATGAGCTTGATCACACAGGATTTCTGATAAATTTTAAAACGATTAAACAGCTTGTGCATGACCGGTTTGATCACAAGGTTCTGAATGAGGACCCTGCATTTTCTGAAACGGACAGCGACCGTTTTCCTACTACAGAGGCTGCGGCAAGAATTATCTGGGAATCAGTAGAAGCCTATTTACAGACAACTGAAAACAAACCGACATGTCTTCAGGTATTTTTGCGTGAAACACCGACCAGTTATGTCGTTTACCGTCCAAAAAAGAAGGGGATATCGTCATGACACAGAGAGAAAGAAAGTTCCCTGTTTTAGAAATCTTCGGTCCAACTGTTCAGGGGGAAGGAATGGTCATTGGACAAAAAACGATGTTCGTCCGAACAGCAGGCTGCGATTACAGCTGCTCCTGGTGCGATTCCGCATTTACGTGGGATGGAAGCGCAAAGGACGATATCAGACAATTAACCGCGCTTGATATTTTTAATGAGCTGAAAGAAACCGGTGGGGATCATTTTAATCACGTTACGATCTCAGGTGGAAACCCTGCATTACTGAAACACCTGTCAGAACTTGTTGACTTGCTTCATGCGAAAAACATGAAGGTTGCGCTTGAAACACAGGGATCTATCTGGCAGGATTGGTTTTTATCGATTGATGACCTGACGTTGTCTCCGAAGCCCCCGAGCTCTGGGATGAAGCCTAATCTGTCCATTCTGGATGATATTGTGTCAAAACTGATTGCAGGAAAGAGTGATTTTTCCCTGAAAGTCGTCATCTTTGATGATGAAGATCTCGCATTTGCTGAAATGCTGCATCAAAGATATCCCGATGTACCTTTTTATCTGCAGACAGGAAATGATCAGGTTCATGAGGAAAAGGACGAAAAACTCATTCCAAACCTGATTGCGCGTTATGAATGGCTGATTGATAAGGTAATGGGTAACAGTAAGCTAAATCAGGTAAGAGTGCTGCCTCAGCTTCATACGTATGTATGGGGCAATAAGAGAGGAGTATAAGGTGTTTTTCGGCCTTATTCTTCTTGTGATATGTATCCTGACGTTTCTGATTCAGCTGAGAATTGAGCATGAAAAAAGGAATGTCATTATACTGTTTCTCAGTCTAGCAGGCGGCATGGTTGGTTTGTGGTTTGTATTCGACTGGCTGATGTTCAGTCTATAATTTAAAAATGTTCAACCGTCTAAAAAACGGTTGAACTTTTTTGTTATTTGGAGGTTTTGCTCCAGTGTTCCTGGATGAATTCGTCCCGACCGGATTTTTCACGGTCTTCTTTGTATTCTTCAGGATTTTTCTTGTAAAAGTCCTGGTGATAATCTTCTGCCGGATAAAATTCAGCAGCCGGTACGATCGGTGTAATGACAGGCTTTTTATATCGTCCGCTATTGGCAAGCGCCTGTTTCGAGGCTTCTGCTTTTACCCGCTGATCTTCATTATGATAAAAGATGCTGGCGCGGTAGGAAGGACCGCGGTCCTGAAACTGACCTTCATCGTCAGTAGGGTCTACCTGCTGCCAGTAGATTTCAAGCAGCTGATCATAAGGGAAGACTTCAGGATCGAATGTGATCTCAACCGCTTCCTGATGGCCGGATTCACCGGTTTTAACATCCTTATAGGTTGGATTTTTAACATGTCCGCCCGTATAACCCGAAATAACTTTCTCAATCCCGTCATACTGATCAAACGGTTTTACCATACACCAGAAGCATCCTCCGGCAAATGTTGCTTTTTCTAATGCCATTCTGATCAACCTTTCATTTATAACGTTCCTCTCATTCTATCATCACCTCAACCCCGTTTCATAATGAAAATGATTGATTTATTTAAAAAAGAAGAGTAAAGTGTAACGAATGATAGATGATAAACGACAAATCTATCAGAAACTACTTTTATTTTTCCAGGAGGCACTATGGAAACAAGAGTAAAAAGACGAAAACGAAAATTAAAAAAAGGCAGAGTTTTGATGGCCTTTATTCTTTTATTTATATTAGTAACCGGCGGTTTTGCAGGCTCTCAATACTGGATGGGTCTACAGGCTTCAAAAGGGGCACAGCCTTTTGAAACGGACTATACAGATTCCTTTAACGGTCAGAAAACGGCTGACGGTAAAACGAACATCCTGCTTATTGGTGTTGATAGCAGAGGGGAGGAGCAGTCCCGTTCTGATACAATGATGATCGCCCAGTGGGATGGCGAGACAGATACCATTAAGCTTGTTTCTCTAATGAGAGATATTTACACAGAGATCCCGGAATATGGAGGGTATAAGCTTAATACAGCTTATTATCTTGGGGGTCCTGAGCTTCTGAGACAAACGGTTAAAGAGAACTTTGACATTGACGTGGAACATTATATGCTCGTTGATTTTAAAGCCTTTGAAAGCGTGGTGGATGCCATGGCACCAGATGGTATCGAAATTGATGTTGAAAAGGATATGTCAGAAAAAATTGGCGTCAGCCTGACTGAAGGCGTTCATAAGCTGAACGGACAGGAGCTTCTCGGCTACGCCAGATTCCGCGCTGACAGTGAAGGTGACTTTGGCCGCGTTAGAAGACAGCAGCAGGTGATTGAAGCTGTAAAAGATCACGCTGTAAGCATCAGTGGCGTCATGAAAGCTCCTAAAATGCTAGGAACAGCCCAGCCTTATATTCAGACGAGCATGTCGAGTGCGAAAGGGGCAGAACTCCTTTCCCGAATTCTTCTGAGTGGTGGAGGGGAAATTGAAAGAAAAACGATCCCTCTTGAAGGAACCTATACGACCCCAACTTATGAAGGCGCAGGCTCTGTACTTGAGATCGACTGGGAAACCAACAGACAGGAATTGAAAAAATTCCTTGGAGAATAACAGAAGAGACCCCAACCGGTATGACTATGCCCGGATGGGGTCTTTCTTTACAATTTCCGTCTGCCGGTAATGAGGTTATAGATAATCAGGATGATCGCAATAATTATAAGAATATGAATAATACCGCCTGCAAAATCCAATAGTAAACCTACAAGCCAGACAATGATTAATATCACAATGATCCACCATAAAATTCTCATCATATAAAAGCTCCTCCTTTCAAAAAATGTCATTTCAATCTAACTTTACCCATATCAAAAAATTCATAATCCTGTTCAAGGGATAATTGTTTATAAACAGAGGAATTTCGTGGCTATTCGATCATATGTTCGCTATAATAAAATAGATAAATTAATGGCGAAGGATGAAAGATATGAATGGTGCATCACATGCTGTTACAGGGACAGCGATCGGTTTGGGAACGGCGGTCATGTACGACGCTTCACCTGCTGCAACGGGCCTGATGATTCTTCTGGGAAGCGTATCTGCGCTTGCGCCGGATCTGGATACGAATGGAAGGTTATCCAACCGAATATCTCTGCATAGAAAATGGTTATGGTATACACTGGCATCCATTGGCGTGCTGCTTGGTACATACAGTCTCGTTATGCTGCAGGGCTGGTGGATGCTAGCAGGAATTGCAGTCGCACTGGCACTAATTATTGCACCACGTTTTCTCATTAAACAGCGTTTTATGGTTATGCTGACCGGTGGAGTGCTGACAGGTTCCGGGTGGTTTTACAGTGAGAATTGGCTATTGTATTTCGGTCTTTTTACGATTGTCTGTTCGTTTCTGCCACACAGGGGTCTTTCACATACGTGGATCGGTCTTGCTGTCTTTTCATATATTTCCTGGGAGCTCGAAAACAGCCTGAATATCAATGGAATATTAGTTGTTTGTGCACTTGCCTATTTAAGCCACCTGTTGCTTGATATGAAGGTGCTGCCTTTTAATAAAAAGGGAATAAAGTTGTTTCAGCCACTGGTAAATAAGGAATTTTAACCGTTACAAAGGTCAGAAAGATAAACGATTCATGCATCGCAAGTAAAAGAATGGTATGATAAGACTCATATTCGTTTAGACTGAGGTCAAGCGGGTATGTAATCAAAATAAAGCGATGTATGAATTAAAGGAGTTATGGGAATGAAACTAACACAGGAAAAACGCATACAGCTTCATGAATTTAACAATTTAACCAAGTCGCTGAGTTTTAATATGTACGATGTCTGCTATACAAAATCGAAAAAAGAGCGAGAAGCTTATATTGAATACATTGATGAGCAATATAATGCCGACCGTCTGACTAAGATACTGACACATGTTGCTGATATCATCGGCGCGCATGTACTCAATGTATCAAAGCAGGATTACATCCCACAGGGTGCAAGTGTGACGATTCTTGTATCTGAAGGTCCAATTGTTGAGGTGCCGAATGAATCCTTTGAGGAATCACCAGGACCGCTGCCATCAACAGCAGCCCTTCATTTAGATAAAAGTCATATTACGGTACACACATATCCGGAGTACCATCCGCATGAAGGGATCAGCACGTTCAGAGCAGATATTGATGTGTCAACATGCGGTGAGATTTCTCCGCTAAAAGCGCTAAATTATCTGATTCACTCGTTTGATACGGACATTATGACTATGGATTACCGTGTGCGTGGTTTTACCCGTGACGTGGATGGTCATAAGCTGTTTATTGATCACGATATTAATTCAATCCAGAACTTTATTCCTGAAGAAATTAAAGACGAGTACGATATGATTGATGTAAACGTATATCCGCAAAATATTTTCCATACGAAATGTAAACTGAAAGAATTTGACCTGAATAACTATTTATTCGGTTACCGCAAGGATTCGCTTGATCAGGATGAAATCGAAGAAATCACTGAAAAGCTGAAAATTGAAATGGATGAAATCTTTTATGGCAAGAATATGAGAGCTCATCCACGTGAACAGGAATAAACCGCCGATACAGGCGGTTTATTTTTTGGATAGAAGAGAAGGTGTTGGCTTAACCGGATGTGATAAATCGATTTTTGTTTTTAGTTTACATAATATATATTATAGGAAGTCATTAAAATAATCCATATTCAGTCTCATTTCAAAAGTATACTAAAAATAGTGAGACAAAATAAAAAATGAGCCGGAATTGGCTCATTTTTTATTTTGATCCCTGATCATGCATTCTGGCGATTTTATATCGTTTAACAGCAATAAATCCATTAATCAATCCGATGATGCCAAGCATTGCTGCCATGGTTAAATCATTTTCTGAATATCTCTGTATACTCCAAATGATGAACGCGACAGCAAAAATAATGTTTATGGCAATCATCGCCGGCTGAATTCTGATCAATGAACAGCCTCCTCTATTTTATGTTAAGAGCTGATAATCCTTTTTCTTCAAGTAATACATGAAAATGATCTTCAAGTTCGATCAGTCTGTTAACAGCAGCTTCTTCTGTGACCGCTCCGCTTTGTACCTCTTTTTCCCAGGCGTTTCTGGCAAGTACAGCAGCAATCTGGTCTGTTAAAATAGCCTGTTCATAGTCTCTTAAGTATGTCATCTGCTCAGATTCAAGTGCCAGTGTCGGTAAATACACACCTGATTCTTCATCTTTCTCAATGCGTTCCGTTTCATCAAACTGATCATGCTGTGAATACAGTGCCTGTTCAGCTTCAATAAACGTTTCAGAATGTTCTTCAGGACTGTTTTTCATGGAATGTCTGACCAGGTCAGAAAGAAACATTGCCCCAACAAGCTCACGATACTGTTCTTTTGTCAGATCCAGTTTCATTTCTCCCGCTCCCTTCTATTCCTTAACGAGATGAGTTTCCCCGTCTTTCTGGATGATCTTACGTTCTTTATATAAACGGCCAAGCGCACGTTTGAAAGAAGCTTTGCTCATATTAAAAATCAGCTTGATTTCCTCCGGGTTACTCTTGTCACCAAACGGCATTGATCCGCCTCGAGTCAGAAGATAATCAAGGATCATTTCCGCATCGTCGTCCATTTTCTCTTGTTTACGCGGCAGCAATGAACCGTTTAATGTTCCGTCATCTTTTACTCCAATGACACGAACCGTGAGATCCTGGCCGAGTCTTGGTTCCTCTTTGCGCTCGCTCTCATGGATAAAGCAACGGTATCCTTCTTCCGTTAATACAAATGTCCCAACTTTAAGGAGACGGTACGGGCGTCCTTTCAGCTCCTTGTTGTGAACGTCCTCATCAGCACGTCCTGAAAGCACCTGAACCACCTCTTCTGTTGCGAGTCGGCCGAACATTTGTCCAGCGCGGTCCGTGCGGAGTGTGATATACAAATAATCTCCTGCTTCCGGCCATACGTGTCCTGCTGCAGGAAGGTCTTCAGGGAGTACGGTTACTTCACGGGAAATGCCGATATCAAGTGCCGCTCCGTCACGTTCGTTTACTTTTATGACTTTAGCCCAGCCATATACGCCTTTTCTGATTTCCGGAATGAGCGTGGAAGCAGTGATCCGTCCTCTTCGGTCAGGATACAGGAAAAATTCTCTCGTATCTCCGACTGTTACTTCTTCATGAATTTCTGATGCGTTTAAAGGATATTCTTCCGTTCCTCTTGTTAAATAAAAGCCAAACGGGGCTTCAGACGCGACTGTGAGTGTCTGAACCGTTCCGCCAATTGATTCCTGTTCATTCATTTTATAACTTCCTCCTGTTTTCAATAACTGATTAAATTTATCATGAACCTGTAGTTATGTACAGGTTATCCCGCGAATAAGGTGGCCATTCATTTTCTATTGTCTCACTTTTTGGTACAATGTTGAAGATTAAAGCATGAAAGTGAGGAATCAGGAGATGAAAATTTCTCTCGCAAATCGTATGAAAGGCTTTCAGCCGCTGATTTTCAGTGAATTGTCTGCCTATAAAACACAAAAGATCGCACAAGGCTGCAGCATGATCGATTTAAGTATCGGCAGCCCGGATCTGTCGCCTCCTGATTTTATTAAAGATGCCTTATCAAAAGCGGTTCGTGATGACGAGGCTTACGGTTATACACTGACTGGAATCAAAGAATTTAATCAGGCCGTTGCAACCTATTACAAACAAAACTATCAAATCAGTCTGAATGCTGATACAGAAGTTCTTTTATCTATGGGATCACAGGATGCACTGGTACATATTCCAATGGTGTTTTCAAACCCCGGTGATTATGTGCTCGTTCCGGATCCGGGTTATACGGCTTATGATGCAGGTATTGCGATGGCTGAATCAGTTCCCTACTATATGCCGCTTAAGAAAGAGAACGGATTTCTTCCGGATTTGAAGACCATTCCTGAAGAAGTGGCTGAAAAAACGTCTATGATGATTTTGAATTTCCCCGGTAATCCTGTCCCGGTTCAGGCGACAGAAGCATTTTATCAGCAGGCAATCGCTTTTGCTAAGCGATATAACATCCTAATTATTCATGATTTCGCTTACGGAGAGTTATACTTCGATGGGAAAAAGCCGATCTCCTTTTTACAAATGGAAGGTGCAATGGAAGTCGGTGTTGAAACGAATTCCTTATCAAAAAGTTTTAACCTTGCCGGAGGACGTATTGGTTATCTTGCCGGAAATGCAGAGATCATCAGGCAGTTTAACCGCATGAAATCCAATCTTGACTACGGTGTTTTTCGTCCGATGCAGGAGGCAGGCATTTTAGCGCTGCTTGAGGGCCAGGCTTTTTGCGCTCAGTCACGTGAGATCTATCAGAAGCGTCGTGATGCATTTGTCCAAACCGCTGCACAATACGGCTGGGATATTCCTTCACCTGAAGGCGGGATGTTCATGTGGGCGCCGGTTCCTTCTAATATGACTTCAATGAATTTCGCGCTCTCCGTCATGGATGAATGTCATGTCGTGATTACTCCCGGGCATGCTTTTGGTCCTTCAGGCGAGGGATATGTCCGGATTGCTTTAGTGCAAAATGAAGGAAAGCTGACTGAGGCTGCAAAAAAGATCGGTGAAACATTCTTTTCTAAAGAAACCTTAACTCACGTTTAAAAAAACGGGTCCCGCAAACAGGGGCCCGTTTTTACTTAAATACTGTCTGCAATATGTTTTCGATAATCCGTTTCTGTTCTTCAAAAAGCGGCAGAAACTGCTTTTTCATCAGTGAGAACTCTTCTTTCCCCTGATCTGTTAAACGGTACCAGTATACCTTCTGACGCCTTTTCTCATGTGACTTATAGTCATCGGTACGGTGAAGAAGCCCTTCTTCTGTCATATCATGAAGCGCATCAAGAAGTGTACTCGGTGCAGGCTCCCAATTACCGCCGATCTTTCTGAATTCAGCTTTAAAATGTTCGCTGATCATCCCGGAGTGACGAATTGACAGCAGATGAAGGATATAAAATTTCGTAAACTGCGATGCACTCATATTCAATGCGAATTTCTTCGGATTATGTTTACTCATGCCAAAACCTCCTTATACGATCATATGTTTGGTTATGATTATACAGGAAAAGCCTGCGGAATGCAGGCTTTATTTTGCAACGCTGTCTGAAATCTCCTTCAGCAACCGTTTCGATGGTCAGTAGTCATCTTAACAGTTGTTACGCGTTTGAGTCATACCACTTTTTCGCATCGATTACTTCTTCTTCTGTTAACTGATGCCCTCTCTCATACCACTTAACCTTCACATTCGCTCCGGCTTCTGAAAGCAGTGCATCAAGGTCTGTTGTTTCTTCCGGTGGACAGATTGGATCGTTTTTACTCGCTCCGATAAAAACAGGTACATCTGTTAACGGAGGCAGCGTATGGTCGCGCAGCGGAACCATTGGATGATGAAGAATCGCTCCTTTAAGTGAGTCACTGTAATGGAACAGCAGGCTGCCTGCAATGTTGGCACCGTTTGAATACCCGATCGCCAGTACATTATTTCTGTCAAATCCGTATTTCTCTGCTGCCTCACCTATAAATTCATGTAACTCTACCGTTCTTGCTTTCAAATCTTCAATATCAAAAACCCCTTCTCGGATTCTTCTGAAGAATCTTGGCATCCCGTTTTCAGACACATTTCCTCTTACACTCAGAACGGAAGCTTCAGGATCAATCATCTGTGCGATCGGAAGAAGATCCTGTTCTGTGCCGCCTGTTCCGTGCAATAACAGCAGAACCGGTTTTTTTGTAGATCCTTCTTTATAAATATGATGCATGCTTTACTCCACCTTTCCATTCATTTGCGTATCTTTCATCATCTTAACGTAAATTATCTCGAATTAAAAATATTTAAAATCGGGTAGTGTCAGAAATCATTTTCCACTTCTCTTTAATAAGTGCTATAATGTATTGATATGTTTTGCATGGAGGGATAAAGCAATGATACAAGTATCAGATGTCAGTCTCCGCTTTGGAGACCGCAAGCTGTTTGAAGATGTTAATATTAAATTTACACCAGGGAACTGTTACGGGTTAATTGGAGCCAACGGTGCCGGAAAATCCACTTTCCTGAAGATTTTATCAGGTGAAATTGAATCTCAGACGGGTAACGTTTCAATGGGACCGAATGAACGATTAGCTGTCCTGAAACAGAACCATTTTGAATACGAAGAAGAAGAAGTACTGAATGTCGTGTTAATGGGTCACGCACGCCTGTATGAAGTCATGCAGGAGAAAAACGCGATCTATATGAAAGAGGATTTCACAGACGAGGACGGCATTAAAGCCGCTGAACTTGAAGGTGAATTTGCTGAACTGAATGGATGGGAAGCAGAATCAGAAGCTGCTATCCTTCTTCAGGGTCTTGGTATCGGTGAAGACAGCTTTAATAAAAAGATGGTTGAACTGACCGGATCTGAAAAGGTTAAAGTTCTTCTTGCGCAGGCTCTTTTTGGTAAGCCTGACGTTCTATTACTTGACGAGCCGACAAACGGGCTTGATATCCAGGCGATTCAATGGCTTGAAGATTTCCTGATCAATTTTGAGAACACTGTTATTGTTGTATCTCACGACCGTCACTTCCTGAATACGGTTTGTACGCATATTGCGGATCTTGATTTCAGTAAAATTCAGATCTATGTCGGAAACTACGACTTCTGGTATGAATCAAGTCAGCTTGCTCAGAGAATGATGTCTGATCAGAACCGTAAAAAAGAAGAAAAGATCAAGGAGCTTCAGGCATTTATTGCACGATTCAGCGCCAATGCCTCTAAATCAAAGCAGGCAACATCACGTAAGAAAATGCTTGATAAAATCAGCCTGGATGATATTAAACCATCTTCCCGTAAGTATCCGTTCGTGAATTTTGAATTGGAACGTGAAATTGGTAATGATGTATTACAGGTAAAAGATATCAGCAAAACGATCGATGGCGTAAAGGTACTTGATAATGTCAGCTTCACGATGAATAAAGACGATAAAATTGCGCTTGTCGGAACAGATGAAATTGCTAAAACGACACTCATGCGTATTCTGATGGGTGAAATTGAACCTGACAGCGGAAGCTTCAAATGGGGTGTAACGACATCACAGTCCTACTTCCCGCATGATAATTCAGAGTATTTCCAGGGTCAGGAGTCTGATCTTGTGGACTGGTTACGTCAATACAGCCCTGATGATGAAAGTGAAACATTCCTGCGAGGATTCCTTGGAAGAATGCTGTTTTCAGGTGAAGAAGTGCGCAAAAAGCCTTCAGTCCTGTCCGGAGGAGAAAAAGTACGCTGCATGCTCTCCCGCATGATGCTGAAAAAAGCGAACGTACTTCTGCTGGATGAACCGACCAACCACCTTGACCTTGAATCCATTACCGCGTTAAACAATGGATTAATCAATTTCAAAGGTGCGATGATTTTTACGTCTCATGACCATCAGTTCGTTCAGACGATTGCGAACCGGATTATCGATATCACGGACGGTAAAATCATGGATAAGCAATTAACGTACGATGAGTTTCTTGAATGGAATAAAGAACGAGTAGCACAGTAAATAAAGACTGCCTTTACGGGCAGTCTTTTTTTATGATTATTTTTGAAATTTTTTCAACAGAGCTGGCAGTGTTCCTTTTTTCAGTACTTTATCAGAGAGCGCTGCGAGTTTATTAATAATAGCGAGCCCGTCTTCATCTCCAGCCCAGTGATCACGAATAATATCCGGAGACAGATTATTAACGATCGTCTGCAGAATAAATGATGCGACTACCAGATCATCAATAAACCCTCCCGGACCGATTAACCCTTCAGGAATCAGATCCACAGGCAATATAAAATAACTGATGGCACCTGCCACCATGGCTTTGTCTTTACCTGACACGCGCGGGTCCCTAACTACCTGAATAAGAAGATAGAAAATATCCGGGGCAAAGAGCAGATATTTTGCATATTTGTGATTGCGGCCTGTTTTGGATTTCAGGAAATGATCCATCTTATGACGAAGATTAAAGTAGAAATTTTCCTGTTCTTTTTTTGTTTCATTCATCCCGAATTCACTCCTTTTGTATACACCTCCCTTTTCCCTGAATAAATTAAATTTAATCATAAAAAAACCTGCTCGAAGAATAGCAGGTTTGATGGTTTACCACCAGAATGGTTTTTTATTTTCAGGTATCTCTTCTTTTTTTTCAGCTTCTGCTTTTTGTTTTCTGAAATCCCAAAAGGAATCAAACGGATGTGTTCTTTCCTGTAACTCTTCCTTTTTCTCGACCTTTGCTTTTTTATCCATACACCTCTGCCCCCTTTTGAATAGTGTATTCAACTGGTGAAAGCGTGTATAGGCAGGGTGAAGGTTTAACCAGAGCACATAAAAAAACCGCACTGCCGGAGCAGAGCGGTTTTTATATCAACAATTACAGTTTTACAACGTTAGCAGCTTGTGGTCCGCGGTTGCCTTCAACCACTTCGAATTCTACCTGCTGGCCTTCGTCAAGAGACTTGAAGCCTTCGCCAGTGATTGCTGAGAAGTGTACGAATACGTCGTTTTCTCCTTCAACTTCGATGAATCCAAAACCTTTTTCTGCGTTAAACCATTTTACTGTACCAGTTTTCATTATGAAAAACCTCCAAAAAATAAATTGACAATATGCAAACTTACCACAAAAGAAAAATTCACATATTACAAAAAGTACCGTGCTTTCCGATCACTCTTTGTAATATGTGAATCTTATCATGCAGGTATTATTGCTATTGACTTGTTATCCTTATTATACATCCTTCGAATTAAATGTCAAACACATTCAGAGGATTAAATTCCTTTTTTTTCTCATTGACTATTATTTCAGCAGTCTGTGCTTTACAGCTAGCTCTTCAGGGGCCATCTTGACTGTTAACTGGAGCAAAAATGTCACAATAGCCAAATCATCTGTTAAACCGAATAGGCCGAAATAGTCCGGTAGCAGATCAACTGGAAGTAATAGATATGTGACAACCAGTCCGGCCGGGATCAATTTTTTTATAGGGTGAACGTGTTGTGAGGTAAAATAGTCTTTAAAAAACGGAAATGATTTTTTTAATGTGAATAGAAATTTTATTCTTGATAAAAATTTTGGCATTGTTCATCCCTCCTCTTCCTTTTACGCAAAAAGATATCGAAAGTTTCATATATTTTATTCGCATCATTCTTTCTCCTGATGTATGATAATGACAATCATACATAGGAGGGAAACAGTTTGAACGAATTGGCGAAGTCAAAATGGTTCAGGTTCGGTTTTGGTTTAATCACGATCCTGGTCATCATTTATCTTGCAAATCTTGTAGATTTTATTTTTACACCCATTGTAGTAATTGTCACTACATTGTTCGCCCCAATTGCTATAGCAGGTGTACTATACTATCTTCTCAGGCCGATCGTGGCTTTTGTAGCAAAATACATACCGAGGGGAATTGCGATTTTACTTATCTATCTCGCGGGAATAGGGTTGATCGTTGGAGCCGTATTCCTGATTGGTCCACCGCTATCGAGACAATTTAATGCGCTTGTGGAAAACATACCGACCATTTTCAATGAACTGTCAGGGGTGGTCATGAACCTTATTCAGTCTGAATGGTTTAAAAATTTGCAGGAACAGCAGGATTTTTCTATTCAGGATATCACAGAACAGGTTGCGGATTATCTTCAGGGAACCCTATCTTCTATAGGCTCGAATCTAATGTCTTTCATTGGTGTCATTACCAATATTGCCATTGTCATTGTGACCATTCCTTTTGTTCTGTTTTATATGCTGAAGGATGGACAAAAGCTTCCGGAACAGTTTTTACGCTTCACTCCTGAAGAGTTCCGTCCGGAAGGCAGAAAAGTGCTGCAGGATATGGATATTGCCTTAAGCTCCTACATTCAGGGACAGTTAATTGTCAGCTTCTGTGTAGGTGTTCTGCTGTATATTGGATACTTAATCATCGGGCTGGAATATACGATTGTTTTGGCACTTGTCGCGATGCTGACAAACGTGATTCCGTTTGTAGGACCGTTTATCGGTACCATCCCGGCTGTGATTGTAGGTTTTATCCAATCTCCACTGACCGCTTTACTGGTTATTGTCGTGGTGATCGCTGCCCAGCAGATTGAAAGTAACCTGATTTCCCCTCAGGTTATGGGGAAAAAACTGCAGGTTCATCCTCTTACAATCATTTTCCTGCTGCTAGTTGCTGGAAGCTTTGGTGGTCTGCTTGGGCTGATCATGGCTGTTCCGACGTATGCAGTAGGTAAAGCCATTGTTGTTAACGCCTATAGATTTGTAACGATCCGCAGGCAATATGATGAGAAAAAAATAAAGAAAAGTAAAATGGTATAAAAAAACCGGAAAGCAAATTTGCTTTCCGGTTTTTTTTAATCGATCAGTTTTTCAAAAAAAGCTTTTTCATCGTCATTCATCTGATTTGTTGTGTATGGCTTATCATTGTGCAGAATAAGCAGACCATAGTAAATCTGCAAATCGTCATCACAATCTTCACAAAAGAAAAAATCGTCATCATTCCAGTACGCGAACTGGGTCGCTCTCTTTACACGCACATGTTTGCATGCCTGCTTGAGTTCATTTGTCCGATTGCGGAAAATTTCGAACGCTTCCGATTTTTCAATTGTATTCCACTCCTGTGTAATATCCTGTTCCCAGCCCTCCAGAAACCACCAGGGCTCTGCATCGCTTTTTAACTGGATAATACGCCACATAGCCAGCACCGCCTTTCTTTTTAAGTGCTAACTTAAGTGTACAGAAGGAACAGTTAAAAAGGAATGGATATGCTCACGCAATGGTTAGGCCATCACGTGATCAAGTTCACCGTTTTTTACAGGTTCAATAATTTTGAGAACGAGTGGATAAAACTGTGCAGTATGATCAAGCCGGTAAAGAATTCTCTTCCCCTGCCGCTGTTCTTTGATCAGATTTGCATCTTTTAATTTTTTAATGTGCTGGCTGACTAAAGGCTGGCTGATTCCGAAAAGGTGAACAAAATCAGATACGGTCCAGTCGTCCTGTGCCATTTTTTTGGCCATAATAAGGCGAGTGCGATCGCCGAACAGGCGATATATATCAGCAACCTCATCAGCAAAGAAGTAAAATTGACTCATGCAGTGACCCTCTCTTCCTGAAAATATAAAACTTATGACTTATATTATTACCTATTTACTATTATTATATACATAGAAATGAAAAAAAACTATCGAACTTGGTATTTTTTTCGTTTTTAATAGTCTTTAAGTCTGTTTTGATGTTTCAATAGCCCCTGCTTGAATGAAATGGCGGAATAGTAGACAATGGAATAAGAGGAAATGTACATGGATGAAACTTATTCTGCACCTATACGTATAACGACATAAGAAGTCTTTTTAAGGAGAAGATGGAGATGAAACCATTTTTATATTTAGCTGCCCGCCTTGGAATATCGCTTCCTTCAGCGAGCCTGACCTGGCTGACATCTTTATTTGTATTTAATGCTGAGTTTTGGGAGGCTTCCTTACTTGGACTTGGCGGAGGGATCATTCCGTTTTATACGATGAAGTTTTTTCAAAACAGGTCACTGATGCGATCGTACGGACTCACCCGTCAGGAATATAAATATATTCATGAAAACCTGAAAGAAGCACAAAAGAAAATATCCAGACTTCAGGGCAAGCAGTTTCAGATTCGTTCATTGTCTGCAATGAGACAGTTGAATGATATGATTAAGTTTTCAAGACGGATTTTTTCGATTGTTAAAAAAGACCCTAAACGTTTTTATGCTTCCGAGCAATTTTTCTTTTACCATCTTGACTCGGCGGTTGAATTAACCGACAAGTATACAATGCTTGTTACGCAACCCGTAAAAAATAAGGAAGTACTGTCATCACTTGAGGAAACTAGAAAAACGTTACATGAATTAAATTCTTCACTTGAAGAAGATTTAATGAAAGTGCTGTCGAACGATATTGATACGCTTCGCATCGAGCTTGATATGGCCAAAAAATCAATAGAACAGAAATCATAAGCCTTTTATATAGGGAGGAACGATTATGTCGGATCAAAATCAGTACAATACGGATTTAAAAGATAAAAATACGATGATGGATGACCTGCTTTCAAACCCTTTTGGTGACCAGGAGCTTGTCAATGTCAATGAAACAAAGACATCCCCTGCACCAAAAAGAATGGCTGATATGCTGTCTGAACAGGATCGTAGACAGGCAGAACAGATCTCACAGCAAATTGACCCGGGTGATCACCAATCCATTCTTCAGTACGGGACAGCTGCTCAATCCAAGCTATCGAACTTCTCACACTCTATGCTTGACCATGTTCAGAGAAAAGATGTTGGACCGATTGGCGATATTTTGAAGGAATTGATGGACCGGCTCGAACAGATCAATCCGGATGAATTGTCCAATGAAAAGAAAAATGTCTTTTCAAAGCTGTTTAACAGGGTCAGCAGCTCGGTAAATGAAATCTTATCGAAGTATCAGAAGGTCGGAGCTCAGGTAGACCGGATCAGTGTCAAGCTGGACCATTCAAAGAAATCACTGATGGATGATATTCAGATGCTTGACCAGCTGTATGATCAGAATAAAGCCTATTTTCAGGCACTTAATATTTATATTGCCGCAGCTGAACTGAAGCGGGACGAGCTTGAACAGTCAGTAATTCCTGCTCTCCGTAAAAAAGCTGAACAAAGCAATGATCAGATGGCTTATCAGGAAGTAAATGATATGATGCAGTTTATGGACCGGCTCGATAAAAGAATTCACGACCTGCAGTTAAGCAGACAGATTACGATCCAGAGTGCCCCGCAGATCAGGATGATACAAAATATTAATCAGGCACTGGCTGAAAAAATTCAGGCTTCCATCTTAACGGCAATCCCTCTGTGGAAAAATCAAATCGCCATTGCCCTTACTCTTTTCAGGCAGCAGCGTGCAGTAGAGGCTCAAAAGCAGGTTACGAAGACGACAAATGAGCTTCTGTTGAAGAATTCAGAGATGCTGAAAACGAACAGTATAGAAACAGCCAAAGAAAATGAACGTGGCATTGTTGACATCGAAACGTTAAAAACAACGCAGGCTAATCTTGTTCAGACCCTTGAAGAAACGCTCCGTATTCAGCAGGAAGGCCGTGAGAAACGCCGTTTGGCAGAAACAGAGATCCAGTCGATGGAGGCTGAATTAAAGCAGCAGCTTCTGCAATTAAAAAATAATAATAACCGATAAGAAAACAGCCCGGCGATGTTGCCGGGCTGTTTTCATGACTGTTTTTTTGATTTCGGAAATCTTCTTCGCACTGTTTTCCAGTGCTCCTGATTCAGCTGCTTGTTAAACCGGATCATATCTTCGAGAAGTGCCTGATGAAAGGGATGCAAGTTCAAGTCTCCTTTTATCATGCATTATGACCTTTTTTAAAGAGCGATATTCTTTCCGCTTCTAAATACTCTTAATAAGCAACCTTTTCAGCAGTGGGAAAAGAACATCCGGAAGCTCCTGAACATCCTGGACAAATAAGCTGTACTTCCCATATATATTCTGGATAATCTGCTTTTGGGATTCTGGGATCTCAGATGTTGATAAGAAAACGTTCATAACCTGTATGCCCTGCTTGCGTGCAGATAATACGGCTTCATGCGTATCAAGGATTCCGTTTTGGCTGTAATCAGCCGCTGCCGGTTCACCATCTGAGAACACGAGCAGAAACTTCTGTTTTTCCGTCCTTCTGACGAGCCTTTCTGTCATTAGACGGATCGCATATCCATCACGATTATCTTCCTCCGGCTGAAGCTGCATGATCGCCGCTCCGTTTTGAGAATAAATGGATTGATCATATGGGATGACTGTTTTCAAGTGGGATGGGTATTTACTGCTTCCGGCTTTTGCAGCGTCCTCCCAGAATCCTGTGATCTCATGAGGAACCTGAATCGACTTTAAGGCTTCATGAAACAGTACAAGACCTTTTTTTGTTTCGTCCATTTTGTCATACATTGAAGCGGAGCAATCGAGCAGTAATGTGAAAGTCGCGTCAATTTTTGGTGACTCTTCATTTTTCTTATAAAAAACACGCGGCTGTTCATCTGTAAAAAACGGGATCAGCTTTTTACTCAGCCTTCCTTTGACAAGGTGCGTTCTTGGCAGTATTTTTTTATGATCAAGCGTTTTTTCAATCATTTTCTGAAGCTTTTTCTGATAATGGGTGATGTCTTTTCGGTAAATCTGATAATGAGCGTGATCATCTGCTGATGATGGTCCCGCTTCTTCAAAAACGGCATATGCCTGTTCATTATCTTTACCGTATTGACCTGATCCCCCATCATTTTTTTCCTCAAGTTTACGTTCCACTTCCTGCTGATCAAACTGATTTTTAGAGGATTTCTTCGTACTGCCCTGTACAGAACCTAACGCCTGCTCCTGGTCATCACCTTCTCGGGCGGCATCTGCCTGAATGGAGGTTTTTGTTCCGGCCTCAAGATCAAACTGGAGGAACGATTCCCCTTTTTCTTCTGTTTCTCTATGCCAGCTTTTAAATTCTTCCTCTACGGCTTCCTCTTCCCCGTCAGGTTTTTCTTTTTCGGCATCATCATTAATGAGGGGATCTTTTCTTTTAAGATCATCAAAGGTCAGACCCTCTTCCCAATCCTTCATCGTTTTCTCCGGAAGATGAAAGTACTCATTAAGCATATCTTTACGCAACAGCTCATCAAGTACCTCACATACATTGCGACAGATTGACGCCACATCTGCTGTTGTTTTTACGTCATGTGACCGTTCGATCTGCTGGGTCAGATACGGTTTTGCCAGGTTCACTTCAGGATGAATATCAGGCCAGTCAGCAACGGGTGTTTCTGCAAATATGTGAAGGTATAGCAAATTAAATAACGCATCTGTTGTGACACCTTTTACTAAATGTACATTCAGCTGTGATTCAAAGTACTTCCGGTAAAGTCTTCTTCTCGTTGAAAAAGCTTTTTTTGTCCCCGCTCTTTTCAGCTTGACGATTTCTTCGACTCTCAAGTCCTCAATCACCATAAAAAGCTGCTTGGCGAAAGATGGTATGGACAGTGTTTTCGTAAACGCGATAAAGCGGTTAATCTCTTTAACATCTGAATGATTTAACGACCCTTCTCCACGCAAATAAACGTCAGAGATCAGTCCTTGCCATTCATCTTCAGCTGAACGATGGTCCCAGAAATGGCTGACGAATATCGTTTTTTCCGGTACATCTAGATAGTTACTAGGGCTGTATTCCACAGTCATTTCTTTTTCTTTCGTTAAAGTTTTGGCAAGATCGATCAGCTGCATGAGCTGAAACGAATTTATGTTTTCATCATTAAACTGAATAAAACGCTGCATACCCACACCTCATCCGAAAATGGTTTCTGCAATATTTCTGACTGCTGCCTGTTCGCGTTCATCCTCAAGTTTATCAGTTATACCCCGTTGTACCGCTCTTATTGGCGGCATGTAAAGAGCCAGATCACATGTATCGAGCAGCGCACGAATCGAAGCGGCTTCTTCAGATACCTGTCCATTTTGCACCTGGGTTAATAAGTCTCCTGACAGTTGAATAAACTGATCGATTAATACGTCGTTTCTCAACTGACTTTCATTTTTAATGACTGTTTTAAGTGTTTCTCCTGAAATATATGGCACATCAATAACGACAAAGCGGTTTTTCAGCGCTTCATTTAATGGCACGGTTCCGACATATCCTTCATTGATGGCAGCTACGACTTTAAAGCCTTCCGCTGCCTGAATCACTTCATTGGTAAAAGGGTTCGTGATCGTTCTGCGATAATCAAGCACTCCATTAAGGATTGGCAGTGTTTCCGGCTTTGCCATGTTGATTTCATCAATGTAGAGGATCTGTCCTTTTTTCATCGCCTGAATAACAGGACCCTCGACGAAGGTAATGACAGATTTACCATCAACCTGTTCAATGGTTTTAAAGCCGAGCATGGCTTCTGCATCAAGGTCAACAGAACAGTTAATGCTGTACATCGGCTGACGGAAAATGGAGCTGACTGTCTCGGCCAGCTTTGTCTTGCCCGAACCGGTAGGCCCCTTTAATAAAATATTCTTTTTCAACGCCATACTGACAACCGCATCTGCTAAAATGGCGGGATCATCAGAGGTATAGCCGCCAGTGCCTATTCTCCTTTTATCCTCCTCAGGGGATTCAGGTGTATTATTTATCATATCCATAATCTCTTCGGGTAACTGATCTAAAATGTTCGTCATGTTTAATCATCCTTTTTAAGTCATTACTCAATGATTCATTCTATCGTTGTTTATACGGTATTTTCAACTTTTGTGTGACCTTCAAATCTTACTCGTAAAAATCCTTATTGCTTTCGTAACATGGCAGGAGTAAATTGGTCATCTCCCTACATATTTAATCAAAAAGCATGGACGATGAGTCCATGCTTTTTGGTCTGCAGATTATTTTTGAGATTCATAAATATAAAGACCGCGATCCAGCTTTCTCACATTCGAGTCTTTTTTCTGTATTGTCTTCATAAATGTTGTGATATTGGCAACTTTATACCCTGTTTCTTTTTCAATAAAGTCCTGAATATCCGTTCCTTTAATCGGCTCAAGGGTGCTTTTCAAGATGGTAAACGCTGCTTCATGCATCCTCTTGGATTTTCCAATATCCTTTACTTTACGAGGCTTTTCAGTTGCCGCAGGCAGTGGATTGTTCTCTTCAGTCGCCATTTGTGAGGAAACAGCAAGGCCTTCTTCTTTATCCAGCTCACGCAGTCGTGTAAGAATGGCTTCTCTTTCTTTTCTGAACTCATTTAAGATCCGCTCTTCAGAATCAACCATTTGCTCGAGCCTGATTTTCAAAGCCGTTCTTTCATCAAACATTCGGTTCTCTCCTCAATAAATCAAATTAGTATATGTTCATTATAATTTGAAAGAAAATGAATGAAAAGAAATATTTTTGAGCAATGTGGTCATTAACTGCTGTTATATCAGTCTTTTCATCGTTTTTCCATTATATGTAAAATACTATATACGGGTAAGCGATGAATATTAAACTACAAAAGAGGCCTCATTCAGGGCCTCTAATGTTTATCATTCAGCTGTTTATACAGCTTCAAAATAGTTTTTGTAAAAACCGCCGATCTTTCCGCTATTATCAATAATAAAGATAAATTCCTCGGTTTCATTTTTTACGTCATATGTTTTTCCTACCGTCAGTACATTATTAACAACGTACTTTGCAGCATTATCGTGTACACACTTAACCTGCTTAATGGTTTCACGCTTTTCCCAATCCAAGTGAATCATCCATTCAGACCCCTTTCCTACGTTTGTATGATCAGTATATCGTTTAACCATCCGCTCATCAAGAAGATGTTGAAGGTTGATTCACGTGACTGAACGCTTCTGCTGAATCAATTTTGCCGAAAACTTTTGTCACAGGAAAACGTTCTCCCTGAAGCCACTTACCAAAATCGATTTCCAAGGGAACCGCATTTTGTCCGGCTCCAAAAAACATTTTTAATGTTGAAGGCTGATATACAGCGGTATGAATCGTACCAGCCCAGCTTCCATAGTTCTTTTTGAAAATCCCATATGCAGGATCGTTGAACTTCTTAAAGGCCTCCAATGGGTTATGTGCTGTTTGCCCCTGCTGGTGGATCATATGAAGTCTGCTGATGGATTCCTTTAGCTGATAACGGTTTTCAGATGATTTTATCGAAGTTTCAAAATGATTTGTGCAGGCTGTGTCCATTTCCTCATTACGGACGGCGACCCCGAGTGCGGAAGCTTCTACGACAGCATGTTTACCGTGTGCATCATAAAGCGTGTAATTAAAGGCGTGCCGATGAGGAATCTCTTTTAGCATCGCTACGGCTTCATCTGTGGTTGAACAGCTGTCGAGCAGAAAGCGGGCGATAATCGAGCATGTAAAGCCTTTACCGGGGTTTTTCCGGTTAACAAAATGAAAACCAACACAAAGTCCTTTTTCATTCATTCCATCAATTCTTCCTATCATTCTTCCTGCAACCCCGATGGATGCGTAACCTCTTTCTGGTTGCCACAGCATCAGCCTGCCTTCGTATGTTTTAGGGTGATAATCATAATTACGGGCAAAATAGCCCTTTTTCATGAGTACTGAACAGCCTGATTTTTTCCAGTCCTGCTGCCAGCCGGAATATTCGTGAATTACTTCCGAAGTGTCCCAAGCCATGACAGAGCTGAGCCCTTCCAGCTCATTCCACAGCCCAGGAGAAAATTGATCAAAATAAGACTTCGCGATTTTTTCATCCGTGTGATACGCTTTTTTTGAGCGGTCACGCCGTTTTACGTGAGAATGATAGAGAGGGGTCTGTTGAAATAATCTTCCTGCCTGTTTTCCAAGTTCAAAGTGGGACCCCCTTCCCTTAATTACATCGAGGTGGAACTGCTGCATAAGATCATGTCCTTTTTAACCTAATTATGTCGTAACTGCACTGTTGTTTCCACTATGAAGGCTAATATAAACATGCTGATTTGCTTAGACTTCGACATGATTAACAAAAATAATACTTAAATAATACAATTCAGTAACAATGATGGAATGCTGTTGATGACACCTCAAGATGAGCGTATAATATGGTTAATGGAATTATTAGAATATTCCATTAAAAAGATCACTAAGGAGGTTTCATCCATTGAAAATTTTGAGTAACGAACAGCTTTTATCCGCTTACCGTGACGCTGAGAAACATGGAGAACACGATACTCAGGTGATTTTACGCAAGGAAATTCAAAAAAGAGGCATTAACGCCGGACGAAACAGAAAATAAGGGCTACATACACGCAGACATTGTTCTGCGTGTTTTTAATTGGTCAAAAAAAGGTGAAGCCTGATGAGTCAGGCTTCACCTTTAATCATTAACCTTCAAGAAGAAGATCTTCCGGATTCTCCAATAGTTCCTTGACCATTTTCAGGAATCCAACCGCTTCTTTTCCATCAATAATACGGTGATCATAAGAAAGTGCCACGTACATCATTGGACGATTGTGTGTACGTTCTGCATCAATGGCAACCGGACGCAACTGGATCGTGTGCATACCGAGTATACCAACCTGCGGGCCATTTAAAATTGGTGTTGATAACAGTGAACCGAATACGCCGCCATTTGTGATGGTGAACGATCCTCCCTGCAAATCACTTAATTGAAGCTTTTTGCTCTTCGCTTTTTCAGCAAGGTTTACAATTTCCTGCTCAATCTCTGCGAAGTTTTTACGGTCACAGTCTCTGACGATTGGGACAACGAGACCGTCCTCAGTAGAAACTGCTACACCTACATCGTAATATTTTTTCAGAACGATTTCGTCTCCGTCGATCTCAGCATTCACATACGGGTACTTCTTAAGTGCTGCAACAACTGCTTTCGTGAAGAAAGACATAAATCCAAGACGGACGTCATGCGTTTCAAAGAAGCGGTCTTTTTTACGTTTACGCAGATCCATCACATAAGTCATGTCGATTTCATTAAATGTTGTCAGCATGGCTGCAGTCTGCTGTACTTCTACCAGACGATTTGCAATGGTCTGGCGACGGCGAGACATTTTTTCGCGGACAACCGGTTTAGTATCTTCTTTCTTCGGTGCAGACTCCTGCTTTGCTTTTGGTGCTTCCTTTTTAGGCTCTGAAGCAGCAGGCTTTGATCCGTGATTCTCAACATCCTGTTTTCTCACGCGGCCCATCGGATCAACCGTCGATACTTCAGAAAGGTCGATTCCTTTTTCTCTTGCCAGCTTTCTTGCTGCAGGAGATGCAATCGTACGGCCTTTCTTCTCTTCTGCTACTTCAGCCGTCTTCTCCTTGCTTTCCTGAGCCGGACTCTCTTTCGGTGCTTCTTCAGCAGTCTCAGGAGCTGATGCTGTACTTCCGCCTTCACCAGCTTCAACGATGGCAATAACCTGTCCTACTTCAACAGTGTCTCCTTCATCGGCTTTCAGTTCCTTGATAACGCCGGCCTCTTCTGAAATCACTTCAACGTTTACTTTATCTGTTTCAAGTTCAACGATGTATTCGCCTTTTTCAACCTGATCCCCAGGCTGTTTAAGCCATTGTGCGATTGTACCCTCTGTAATTGATTCAGCTAATTCTGGAACTTTAATTTCTGCCACTGCGACTTCCTCCTCTATTCTTTCCCTTTGACTACGGATTGTTCTAATATTCTTTCCTGCTCTTTTTTATGAACGGTAGGGTCTCCCTCAGCCGGACTGCTTCGGCGTCTTCTTCCAATATAATCGACTTTGACGCCTTCCGGTGCGAGCTCTAAAAGTCTTGGTTCAACAAATGTCCATGCACCCATGTTTTTAGGCTCTTCCTGTACCCAGACAACTTCCTTCAGGTTAGGATATCGACTGAAGATCTCTCTTACTTCCTGCATCGGGAAAGGATAAATCTCTTCGATACGGACCAGGTGCAGCCAGTCATTGTTTTCTTCTTTTTCAGCACGTTCAAGCAGATCGATGCCAACTTTTCCAGCTGATAGAACAATACGCTCTACCTGATCAGTCTCTTTACCGAGCTCCGGATGCTCAATCAGCGGTCTGAAGCCGCCTTCGGTAAACTCTTCAACACCTCTCGAAACGAGTGGATGTCTTAAGAGACTTTTCGGTGTCATAATGATGAGCGGTCTGACTTCCTCTTTTTTCAGAATCGCGGCCTGTCTTCTTAAAATGTGGAAGTACTGTGCAGAACTTGTCAGATTTGCGACCGTCCAGTTATTTTCAGCAGCAAGTGTAAGGAATCGCTCCATACGGGCTGATGAATGCTCCGGACCTTGTCCTTCATAACCATGTGGAAGAAGCATGACAAGACCTGACTTCTGTCCCCATTTCGCACGGCTTGAAGAAACAAACTGATCAAACATAACCTGCGCCATATTGGCAAAGTCACCATATTGTGCTTCCCAGAGCACAAGCGTCTCTTTCGAAAAGACATTATAACCATATTCAAATCCTACTACTGCAGCCTCTGTCAGAGGACTGTTATAAACGCAGAAGGAAGCATTTGCATCTTTGATATGATGAAGCGGCGTGTATTCTTCACCCGTTTTTTCATCATGAAGGACAAGGTGACGGTGAGCGAAAGTTCCGCGCTGGGAATCCTGTCCACTGAGTCTGATTGGTGTACCATCCTGCAGGATCGCACCAAAGGCCAGTGTCTCAGCGTGAGCCCAGTCTACTTTTCCGTCTTTTTCAAATGGGTCCTGTCGTCGCTGAAGGATTTTTTCAAGCTTCTTAAATACATTAAAACCTTCAGGGTATGAAAGTAAGTCCTGATTCATGGCAGTCAGACGATCAAGCTCAACGCCTGTTGAAAAATCATGAAGCGAACTTGTCACATCTTCCGGCGGTTCCATTGAAATATCGCGCTCTTTGTCTGATTTCGGCACCGAATCATATGCTTTCTGAAGGTGAGCCATGTGGTCTTCCCTCATTTTTTGCGCCTCTTCAGCTGACAGCGTTTTATTTCCTACAAGCTTATCCTCATAAAGCTTACGTACGTTATCATGGTTTTTGATATACGTATACATATCAGGGTTCGTTACCATCGGCTCATCCATTTCGTTATGGCCAAAACGGCGGTAACCGATCAGATCAATGACAAAATCTTTGCTGAACGTCGCACGGTATTCGCTCGCCATGATGGCTGCTGCCAGACAGGCTTCCGGATCATCTGCGTTGACGTGAAGAATGGGCACTTCAAATCCTTTTGCCGTATCAGAAGCATACTGTGTCGAACGTGAGTCAAATGATTCTGTTGTAAATCCGATCATATTGTTGGCAATCACGTGGATGGATCCGCCGGTATGGTAGCCGCGCAGCTGGCTCATGTTCAGTGTTTCTGCTACAACGCCCTGACCCGGGAAGGCTGCATCACCGTGAATCATAATCGCCAGTGAGGATTCCGTTTTAATATCCGGAATACCCGCTTCAGAACGGTTTTCCTGAGCCGCTCTTGTATAGCCGGCTACGATCGGGCTGATAACCTCAAGGTGACTTGGGTTATTTGCAAGTGTAATGCGTGTTTTTGCTTCGTTTTTAGCCAGGTTCCGGTCTGCACCTAAGTGATACTTCACATCACCAGTCCAGCCATATGTAATCCCGATTGATCCTTCAGACGGGATCAGATCTTTACTTGGTGAGTGCTGAAATTCTGCAAAGATCATTTCATACGGTTTTTCAAGCACGTGTGCCAGTACGTTCAGACGTCCACGGTGAGCCATTCCGATATTAATCGAACGGGCACCTTTTTCTACGGTCGATTGAATAATTTCATCAAGTAATGGAACCATCGCATCAAGACCTTCGATAGAGAAACGTTTCTGACCTACAAACGTTTTATGAACAAAGTTTTCAAACCCTTCAACCTGAACGAGACGGTTTAAGATTTCTTTCTTTTTGTCATCCGTTATTGAAGCATCCAGTGAACCGGATTCAATGTAGTTTTTCAGCCACTTCTTTTCCTCGCGGTCATGAACATGAGCATACTCAAACGCAATGGTGCGCGTGTACATTTTCTTTAAATACTCAATGGCTTCATATCCATTTGTCACTTCATCAGTCGAATTTTCGATTAAAATATCGACAGGGATTTTTTCAAGATCTGCTTTTGTCAGTCCGTAAGTTTCAAGTTCAATTCTTTCTGTGTCTTTTTTCTTGTCATGGAGCGGATTAATATCTGCTGCAAGGTGTCCGTATGCACGAATGCTGTCGGCCAGTTGAACCGCTGCAATCACCTTGCTGTAATCAGTTCCTTCGATGTTGACTTCTGCTTTCTGATTCCCAGACTTATAAGGGGAACCATTTTCCTTAAAATATTGCTGCAGTTCTTCATCAACCGATGACGGATCTTCAAGATAAAGATCATACATCTCCATCATATAGCCAAGGTTTGGCCCTGAAAAACTTAATAAAGATGAGTCCTGCTCCGCCTGTTTTCTCATTTTGAAAACCTCCAACGTCTTGGACATTTCTGAAATGTATAAATTTACAGAAATGCTATGTAAATATAGTTTTATAAATCACTAAAACGCTTACAGAGCCATTTTATCACTGTAAAGGACTGAGATAAAGCGTTTCGATGAATTTTTTTAAAAATTGTGAGTGTAAAAAAGTGAATAGTAATTCACTCTTTTACACCCTGTCCTTCTGTATAGATTGGAAATTCCATCCTGACTTTTGTGCCTTCTGGTGAACTGGTGATCCCTACACCGACCTTATACATGTCTAAAAGGCGCTTGGCAATAGACAGCCCAAGACCGTTGCCGCCGGCTTCACGGCTTCTTGATTTGTCGACACGGTAAAACCTGTCGAAAATGTGCGGAAGGTGTTCAGCTGGTATTCCTTCACCATAATCAGTAATGATCATTTCATACCTATTGTTTTGTTTTCTGCCTGATAATTCGACAGGTGCGTCATCAGGAGAGTATTTCAAAGCATTGTCTATGAAGATAATAAGTACCTGCTCTAAATGCTCTTTTTCTATTCCGATCGGAGCGTCTTCGGCCTGACATGTAATGCTGCGATCTGGATAGATCGATTTCATTTTCGTACATACAGTCTGAATGATGTCTGCAGGGTTGACCTGAACTGGATGTTCTCTTACCATGTCGCGGTCTGCTTTAGATAACAGCAGAAGATCATTGACGAGTTTTTTAATTCTTTCGAGCTCTTGAAGAGAAATTGATAACGATTCTTCAAGCACTTCAGGGTCTTTCTTTCCCCATCTCTGAATCAGGGCAAGATGACCTTCGATAATTTGCAGCGGGGTTCTCATTTCATGTGAAGCATCCTCCGCGAATTGACGCTGCTTCAGAAAGTTTTTTTCCAGCTCCTGCATCATATCGTTAAAGATTTCAATCAAACCGCCAACCTCATCCTGCACTTCAGGCATCAACAGTTGATTTTGAAAACCTTCCTGCTGTGTTTTTTTCATCGTTTTACCGAGTTCAGTAACGGGCTGAATAAACTTCCCTGATAAAAAATAGGCGGCAACTGTACTGAATAACAGAGCTCCGAGTCCTAAAATAACTGATAAAACGATCATATAGCTCACCATGGAATTGTAGGAGTCAAGAGGATGAATAACATAAATATAGCCATTGAACCCCTGTGATTCGACAGGGAAGGCAGCAAATAATATGTTACGTCCTTCAATTCGCTCTTCTGAAAGAACGGGTTCCGACACAGGCATAAATGGCACTGAAATCTCTGCCTCTCCACGACGCTGCAACGTAAACAACTCATAGCCATCAGCATTGTAAAATGTAATGATCTGACCCTGATCATAGATCTGCTGTGCAAGCTCCCTGCTGTCTTCTACATCATTCATGGTAATAACGGGGCTTCTGCTCTGATAAAACCGTTCAAGATCAGCAACCACTGAGCGTACCGAATTTTCTTCCTCCTGCAGCATCCACTGACTCATCGCAAATATCAAGATGATACTGAAGATGGAAAATGATAAAAAAATTGATGCGCCAGCTGAAAAAGTCCATTTCCACCTGATGGATAAATGAAGCCATTTTTCTTTTAATTTTTTCATGATCGGATCACATACCCTGTTCCACGGACTGTTTTAATATAAGAGGAAGAGTTTGCAGGATCCAGCTTATTTCGGAGATGGCGAATATAAACATCTACTACATTGGTCTCTACTTCTGCATCAAAACCCCAGACCTTTTCAAGAATCCGGTCACGTGTCAAAACGATATCTTTATTCTCAAGGAGCATTTTCAGAAGGTCAAATTCACGTTTGGTTAAAGTCAATTCTTTGTTTCCTTTTGTTACCTTATAAGATACAGGGTTTACCTGTATATCTTTGTGTGACAGGAATTCACCCTCAGTCGGTGTCAGTCTCCTGAGTAACGCCCGCATTCTGGCAAGCAGTTCTTCAATGGCGAAAGGTTTGACAATATAGTCATCTGCCCCACTGTCAAGACCTGATACTCTGTCCATCACTCCATCCTTTGCAGTAATCATTATGATAGGTAAATCTTTAGACTGTCTTATTCTGCGGCATATCTCCATACCGCTTAAGGATGGAAGCATTAAATCCAGGAGAATCAAATCAAATTCTTCAGTCAGCGCAAGATTTAGTCCATCCCGCCCATCATATTCAACCGTAACATTGTATCCTTCATATTTAAGCTCCAGCTCTATAAAGCGTGCCAGATTTTTCTCGTCTTCAATCAGCAGGATTCTAGTCAATGTGGGTCACCTCTGTCATGCTCTTTTTATCTATTTTACCTGATTCACAAAAGTAAAACCGGTTTCCATTATAGAAACCGGTTTTTTAGGTTGCAAAATATAAATACCGGGCTGAGGGGAATCCTACGCTTTCTGTGTCCAGCTCCGTCGGGGCCGGTCCAGTTTGTACGTCCCTAAACGCCCGTCTTCGCTTTTCTGAGGCCGGGAGGTGAACCCGCTGCGCTCGCGCATCGGTTTCACCTGTCCCTTTGCCATAGGAGTCTGCGGATGCCCCTCTGCCCTTTGTGTATGCATTTCAGTTTGCTTTTTCATTTATCATAATTGGAATAGCCGTACCAAGCTTTTGCTTTACTCTACAGGCTGACTTATCCTAAATCACAGACGGTTGTGTTGCTGCGTGGATGAGTTCTCTTATTTTAGATTGTTCTCCTTTGTTCTGGAGGTCGACGATTTTACTTCCGACGATGACGCCGTCGCCGAGTGAAGCAACTTGTGCAACCTGTTCAGGAGAGGAGATTCCGAAACCGGCTAATACCGGTACCGGGCTGTGCTTTTTTAGCTTTTGGATAAATCCTTCAAGCTGATCACTGATGGTCGCACGTTCGCCGGTGATGCCAGTAACAGAAACGGCGTAGACGAAGCCTTCAGACAGCTTGGCCAATTTTTCGATTCGCTGATCCGGGCTCATTAATGTCACCAGCTGAATGAGTGCAAGGTCCGTTTTCTTAATGTGCGTTTCAATGAGCGCGTACTGTTCTAAAGGTAAATCCGGAATAATCAGACCCGAAACGCCTGCCGCTTCAATGTCTTCGAATACCTTCCCAAGACCATATTTAAATAAAGGATTAATATACGTCATCAGTACGATTGGAACAGTTATATCATCTTTTATTTCTTTTAAAACGCTCAGGATTTTAGGAAGTGTGGTACCGCTTTTTAATGCGCGCTTTCCGGCCTCCTGAATCGTAGGTCCATCGGCCACAGGGTCTGAAAATGGAATGCCGAGCTCGATAACTGTCGCATTGGATTCCTGTAAATAAAGCAGCTGATCTTTCAGGTCACTTAACGATGGATCTCCAGCCATGATATACGGAACAAACGCTTTTGCTCCACGTGCGTTTACCTGTTCGATTGCTTCCTGAATCGCGATTTTTCCCATTATTCTCTCTCCTCCAAAGCAGCCTTCACTGTATTGACGTCCTTATCTCCGCGTCCTGAAAGACAAACAACAATAATGTCTTCGGGGTTACCCGCTTTTGCAGACTCCACTGCGTAGTGAATCGCGTGTGCTGTTTCCAGTGCAGGAATAATTCCTTCTGTTCGGCTCATCAGCTGCAGTGCATCAAGCGCTTCATCATCTGTTACAGATGTATAGTGAACGCGCTTCGTTTCATGCAGATAGCTGTGCTCAGGTCCGACACCCGGATAATCCAAACCGGCTGAAATGGAGTGCGCCTCCTGGATCTGCCCATCATCATTTTGCAGCAGGTACATAAGTGAGCCGTGTAAAACACCGACATCTCCTGCCGTTAAAGTTGCTGCGTGTTTGCCTGAATGAATACCGGATCCAGCCGCTTCCACACCGGTTAATTTCACTTCTGAATCGTTAATAAACGGGTGGAAAATTCCCATCGCATTACTTCCACCGCCGATACAAGCAATAATTTCATCAGGAAGACGCCCTTCTTTTACAAGGATCTGCTTCTTCGTTTCCTTCCCAATCACACTCTGGAAATCACGTACCATCTGAGGGAATGGATGAGGTCCGAGAACTGAACCAATAATATAATGGGTGTCTTCAACATTGGTTACCCAGTATCTCATCGCTTCGTTAACTGCATCCTTTAATGTACCACTTCCCTGAGAGACACTTTCAACCCGTGCACCAAGCAGTTCCATTCTAAAGACATTCAGCTGCTGTCTTCTGATGTCCTCTTCACCCATATAAATCACACAATCCAGGTTCAGCAGCGCACAGACCGTGGCGGTTGCAACACCGTGCTGGCCGGCGCCTGTTTCAGCGACAATTTTCTTCTTTCCCATTCTGATCGCAAGCAGGGCCTGACCAATCGTATTGTTGATTTTGTGAGCACCCGTATGGTTCAGATCTTCACGCTTAAAATAGATTTTGGATCCGCCTATTTTTTTCGTTAAATTTCCAGCATAATAAAGCGGATTTTCACGTCCGATATAGTCTTTTAAATAATGTTCCAGAAGTTTATGAAATTCAGGATCATTTTGCGCTTCTTTGTATGCTTCTTCAAGTTCGAGAACGGCTCTCATAAGTGTTTCCGGAACAAATCGTCCTCCAAATTGACCGAACTGACCGTTAATATCAGGCTGTGCGTAAGTTGTCATATCATTTCACTCCCGGTTTGTTTAGCGTTTTTTACAAACTGCTTCATTTTTTGATGATTTTTTTTACCATTTGTCTCTACACCACTGGATACGTCTACACCGGCAGGCTTCACTTCATTGATTGCAAGCTGAACGTTCTCAGGTGTCAGTCCGCCTGCAAGGATCAGCTGATCATGCCGGTCGTTGGTATTCAAATAATTCCAGTCAAAGGAATGTCCGCTTCCTCCGCGATATGCGGTTCCCGGTGCGTCAGCTAAAGCATGGTAAACATCAAATTTTTTAAACTGTAAAACATCCTCTTCGGAGTGGATGCTGACAGCTTTTATAACAGGTTTCTTCATTTGTCGGCAAAATTCAGGTGATTCATCTCCATGAAGCTGGATGAGATCAATCCCGGCAAGACGGATCGCATCATCAATCTCAGATACTTCCGGATTGACGAATACACCAACCTTTTTTACGTATGAAGGGACGTTTTCGCTTATTTTTCCGGCCTGTTCAAACGTAATTCTTCTTTTACTATCAGCAAAAACAAACCCAAGATAATCTGCCCCTGCTTCAACCGCTGCTGTAACATCTTCTTTATTCATAAGCCCGCAAATTTTTACGATCATGTCTGATCTCCGTTTAACGGAACCTGTAAAGACGATAAGAGATTGCCGGTGTCAGCTGCTTTCATCAGAGATTCCCCAACCAGTACGGCATTCGCTCCCGCACGAGCCGCTCTCTTTGCATCTTCTTCAGTAAAAATGCCGCTTTCGCTTATAAATGATACGTTCTGATCCTTCATAATGGCCCCTAGACGTTCACTGATTCCAAGATCTACTTCAAACGTCTTCAGATTCCGGTTGTTGACTCCGATAAATTCAGCCCCGGCACGGATTGCACGTTCGAGTTCCTCCTCATCATGAACTTCCACCAGCACATTCAGATCCAGCGATTTTGCATAAGCATGAAGTCTCGATAATTGTTCATCTGACAGTGCAGCAACGATCAGCAGGATAATGGATGCACCTGCCTCAGCAGCCCTTAAGATCTGGCGTTCATCAATCATAAAGTCTTTACAAAGAACAGGAATCGAAACAGCAGCTGATACGGCCCTCAGATCCTCGATGGACCCTTTAAAAAACGCTTCATCGGTCAAAACCGAAATGGCACTTGCTCCAAACTGCTCGTAAATTTTAGCCTGTTTAACCGGATCAATATCAGGATTAATCAATCCTTTAGATGGAGATGCCCGTTTGATTTCAGCAATAACACCAAGGTGACGACCTTTCAGAAATGTCAGTGGGAGCGGCTTTTTGATGACACCTGTAAAATCATGATCTGCCAGTGCTGCAACTTCTTCTTTTTTCTTCTCTATAATCTGATCTAATATGGTCATCTGACTGTCTCCTTTTGACGGCTGTATTCAACAAGGGCTTCCAGTTTTTTAAGCGCTTCTTTAGAGTCAATACTTGTTCGCGCAAGTTTTATTCCTTCGATCACACTTGAAGCTTTGCCTGAGGCAAAAATCGCTATCCCGGCATTGAGAACCACTGTTTCTTTAAACGGTGATTGCTCTCCGTTTAAGACAGACAGCAGAATTGCCGCATTGTCTTTTGCGTCTCCACCTTTGATTTTTTCGTTCGGCACAACTTCCATGCCAATTTCTTCAGGGTGAAGTGTGAAAGATGTGATTTTTCCACCCTCCAGTAACGTCAGATGATTCGTTCCGGCAAGAGAGGCTTCATCAAGGTGACCGGCACCGTTTAAAACAACTCCGCGTCTGCGGCCGGATTGCTTCATCGCTTCAGCCATTGTTTGAAGCATATCTCTTCTGTAGATGCCAATCAGCTGGGTATCCAGTTCAACCGGGTTTGTTAACGGGCCAATCAGGTTGAAGATGGTTGGAACACCGAGCTCTTTTCTTGCTTTCATGACGTTTTTAATACCGGCGTGGACAAATGGTGCAAAGAGAAACGTAATTTGCTGTTCTTCAAGTAATGTTTTCGTATCCTCTTTTGTCAGATCGAGACGTACACCAAGATGCTCTAAAACATCAGCACTGCCTGTTTTACTTGAAATACTGCGATTGCCATGTTTGGCTACCGGGATTCCTGCACCCGCGATGACAAAAGCTGCACAGGTACTGATATTGAAGCTTTGAGAGCCATCACCACCGGTTCCGCAATTATCCATAATTTGCTGAGCAGAAGTATCATAACGTCCGGCTATTTCCCTGACGACTGACACGAGTCCTGTGATCTCATCTGCTGTTTCACCTTTTCGCTTCAGCTCAAGCAGAAATTGTTTAATTTCCTCCTGTGATGTGTCCTCATTAAATAGTTTTTCGCTTGCTCTTCTCATTTGTTCAACTGTTAAATGCTGATCTCTCTCAACTAATCTAATAAACTCTCTCATCTCAGCTCTCTCCTTTAAATAGCGTTTAACAATGTCAGGCAATTTCTAAGCATCTGCTTCCCTGTCAGTGTTCCAATTGATTCCGGGTGAAATTGCAGCCCGATCATTGGATGCTCGCGGTGTTTGACCGCCATAATCTCTTCATCTCCGCCGGAAACCGCTTTGACCTCAAGCTCCTCCGGTAACGAGTTCTTATCAATCACAAGTGAGTGATATCTCATGACTGACAGGTCCTCCTCTTCACCAAACAGATTTGGATCATCGTGAATAAGGACGGATTCCTTTCCGTGTAAAATATGTTCGGCACGAATGATTTCTGCACCAAATGCTGCACCTATTGCCTGATGTCCGAGGCAAATGCCGATGATCGGGATGTCTTTTTTAAAGGTTTGAATCACTTCTATACATTTTCCCGCATCAGCCGGATGTCCCGGACCTGGTGATAACACAATGACATCCGGTTGTTCCTGTCTCAGCTCTTCTATGGTAAATTGATCGTTCCTGACGACCTTTACCGTGTCAAACTCACTTAAATATTGGTAGAAATTATACGTAAATGAATCATAATTATCAATTAAATAGATCATGCGCCTACCTCCAGGAGAGATTTTGCTTTATTAATCGTTTCCTGATACTCACTTTCAGGATCCGAATCATACACAATTCCCGCACCTGCCTGCACATAGGCTTTTTGATCTTTAATGACCATCGTTCTGATGGCTAAAGCAAAATCCAGATTTCCGTCGAAGCTGATATAGCCTGCTGCGCCTGCATACACGCCGCGCTTCACTGTCTCCATCTCATTGATCAGCTGCATGGCTCTGATCTTTGGCGCACCGGATACCGTTCCTGCAGGCAGTGTGGCAATCAGCGCTTCAAGCGGGGAAATTCCTTTTAGAAGCGTGCCTTTCACTTCTGATACGATATGCATCACGAACTGATATTTCTCAATCACCATATATTTAGGAAGTGTAATTGATCCAATTTCACAAACACGTCCAAGGTCATTTCTTCCAAGGTCAACAAGCATTTTGTGTTCAGCCTGCTCCTTGATGTCATTCAGCAGTTCTTCTGCAAGCGCCTGATCTTCTTCAGGTGTTTTCCCCCGCTTCCTCGTTCCTGCGATCGGGTTAGTCGTTACATCATTTCCTTTAACTTTAATCAGACTTTCTGGAGAGGCCCCGAGAATCAGATAATCTTCAAAATCGATATAAAACATATAGGGAGAAGGATTTTCTTTTCTCAAGTGTCTGTAAAACGTTAATGGCGAACCGGTAAAAGGGGCTGTTAGCCTTTGGGAAAGAACAATTTGAAAAATATCACCGTTTCGGATATATTCCTTTGCCTTTTCAACATTCTCTTTAAACTTCTCTTTTTCAATATTCGATTCGTACTGTAAAACGCCGGTTAAATCGGACTGCGGCGTAATGGCACTGTAATCAAACAACTGCTTTTCCAGCTCATCAAGTCTCAGGTTCAGTTCTTCAGGCGAAGCCTTCTGCGCCGGGTCGAAAGTAAACAGCGTCACTTCATGGCGTTTATGATCGTACATCACTATCGTCTCGTAAAACATTAAATGTATGTCAGGCATTTTCAGTTCATCTTCCGGTGTAAAACCGATTTCTTCATAAGCGGAAATCGTATCATAGCCGATATAGCCAATTCCGCCACCCGGCAATAAAAATGTATCCGGAACAAGCTCTTTATAAGAATTGATGACTTCTTTTAACTTTTCAAGCGGTTTAACCTTTTCAATTTTTACTTCATTTGATTGATAATCCTTCATTTCAGTCTCGCTGCCTGACCCTTTCAATTCCATAAAGGGATTTGCAGCTATAAATGAATATCTTCCGGACTCCTCATATTTCAATGAACTTTCCAGCAGACATTTCTTATTGCCTTTGATCGTCTGGAAGATGGAAATAGGTGTCAGGGAATCCCCGTCTATTTTCCTGAGTCCGATTGTTTTTTGCTCTACTCTGCTCATCTCAAACACCCCGTTTTCAAATAATAAAAAACTCCGTACAGAACAATATGTCTGTACGGAGGACGGACATATATCCGCGGTGCCACCTCTTATTGAAACAGCCTGTGCTGCTTCCTCTTATACATGCGCTAACGGGCATAAACCGGATCATCCTACTTCATGTTCAGATGTCGACTCACAGGTCCATTCAACAGCGCCACAGTCCTGCTTTCACCAGCCGCAGGCTCTCTAAACTGTGCTTACTGTTTACTACTCCTGATCAATGTCCAACTATTTGAAGGTACAAAAAAGGGCCTTCCTGTCCTGTAAAAAAGGACGGGAGACCCGTGGTACCACCTTTGTTGATTTCAAAAGAAATCCGCTCATTGCGGAACAATTCTGTTTCCGCCACCATGTATCGCTGGTGAAACGCCGGTTCCTACTGCAATTTCAGACCGGTGCTCAGGAGTCCATTCACACTTTTGCTTTACCGGTTCACACCATCCACCGGCTCTCTAAAAAAGCAATCAAGTATTACTACTCTCCTTCAGTGCATTAAATGATTAATGTTGCTATTCATAATAGTATGATTTTATTTGCTTGTCAACCGTTATTGAATTAATTTCCTGCCTGAGATGGAGTGAAAGCAGTGATATCCACTGACTGAGACCCCGATGGTGCCACCACCAGGAAAAATTGAATCTCCGCATAACCATAAGTTTTTCACCGGCGTCCGGTGGGAAAGGCTCAGAAAAAGAGAATGTGTACGGGTTTGCGGGAAACCTCCCACCATTCCGGACGGTCTGAATGTGAATCGTTCCCATGCCCTTGGTGCACCAGGGTATAATTCTATCAGTGCCTCCCGAATCCACGGATAATAGTATTGAATGAGTGACATCATCTTATCCGTATACAATTCTTTGTTTCTGTCATACTGCTCCTTCGTTTCCCATTGACTCAAATCGATATGAGTACTCACCGTCATCGTGCGGCTGCCGTCAGGTGCACGAAGCGTATCACCTTTCTCGGAGATGGATAAAAATAAATGACTGCCCTCATCATGACTCACGGAACCCGGTTCAGAGAGCTGTTGAAATAAAGGAAAATTTTCAGGAATCTGATCATCCTTCAATGACAAATACAGCGTCATGGTACCCCATGTTTTCTCACCAGACTTCCGTTTTACCGGTAAGGAAAGCTGGTTATATATTTCATCCTCTAATATCGAAGGCAGCGACTGGACAGGTGTATTACAGATTACATGGTCTGCGATCCTGACTTTTCCCCGGTGGTCTGTCACTTCAAGCTTTCCGTTCTGTTTCTTAATATTCAGTACTCTTCTGCCCAATATCATTTCCGCACCGTTTTTTTGAGCCGCTTTTACAAGAAGATGAGCAAACTGATACAGGCCGCCTTTAACATAATAGGCTCCCTCATGGTAAATATCGAGCGCAAGCGCACCCATCAATAGTGCACAATCCTTACTTGTCGTCTGCATACTGTCGATCAGCTGACCGTCTATAAAGCTGATAAATCCTTTACAGGAATGAAGGGAATGTTTGCGTAATAAAGAATAAACCGTTTTTAAAAACCCTGGTGTCAGCTTTACGTGTTCCGGCTTTAATGCGCCTGCAAGTTCAATGGTTTCCCTGATCGACCTAAGCGGTAAAGCAGGAAGCTTCTTCATGAGGAGTCTGATACGTGCCGCGATATCGTATATGTCCTGATAAAAAGATTGAATTTGTATCGCATAATCCGGGAACTGCTTTTGCAGCTCGTTAACGTGTTTCGTCCGATCAGCATGGAAGGTAAGTGTCCGCTCACCGTTTCTGATTTTCATGACTTCGTCGAGCTTCACGGCTTCAGCCTTCAAGCCTAAGTGACGGAAGATCCTTTCATGAATGCCTCCCTCCTCGAGTCCCATACCGAGAGTAGCGCCTGAAGCAAATAAGTAATCCCCGCGTTCAAACTTACCGGCACATCCTCCCCACTCTCTGGAGGCTTCGAGAACCGTCACCCGGTATCCGTCCTGCGCAAGAAGCGCACCAGCTGTCAGACCACCGATACCTCCACCTACAACAATGATTTTTCCCTTTGCCAAATACGCTCCTCCTCCCTTACTAAATCGTAAGGCGAAACACCCTCTGTTTCAATTTTGAGTATTCACCTGTCTCTCAAAGAAATCATCTTTGACCCAATAAACCAGGTCAGGGTGAAAAGTAAAACAGCAAGAAGCTCCAGAGAAAGGATGTAAAATACGCCTTTACCTAAAAATGACAGAACAGTATTAGACACCGGTGGACCCTGTAAAAAGAAATAGTTTCCTCCCGTTATACGGTTGACCAGTGCAATGCAGGCAGCTGTTATATTAAGGAGGATAAACGCAATCCAGATGGACCTTGGAGGCAGCTCATATTGATCTCTTGCTAACAGGAAAACAGCTGATAATGGTATGGCAATATGCTGAATAAAAAACTTAAAGAAAAAGTAGTGAGGGAATGAATAAATCAGATCCGGTGTGATCAGTGCAAACAATGGTGGAAAGAACGCAATATAGAAGTAAAAGTAAAAAAGTGAGGTGTTTCTTTTAAGCAGCAGGAAAATGCCGAAAAAAGTACTGAAGGAGCAAAGCTGAAACGGCAGGTAATTTGAAGCTCTCCAGATGCCTGCAGAAACAGCCCAAATTTGATAGGAAAGCTCTGACAAGATAAAAATGACGATAAAAACATTTGTGTAAAACTTTTTGGATCTATCTGAAAAAGGCCTCAGAAATATTTTGAGGCCTGATATTAAAGCAATAAGAAACAGGGCAAGCACGACCATGTGTTCAAATGAGAAAAGAATAAATCTTTCATCAGGTACAGCCTGAAACATCATTATTCCTCCTCTTCTTTTTTGATCACATACAAAGCGATTTAAGCCCTTCTTACATTTTTAATTTTAATTCCGGCAGTTTCTTTAATACAGACGAGCGTGATGCTTCAGCCATCTCGGCATATCTTCCGTTTTCATCCGTTTCAGTAATACCGATTACCTTCACTCCGCCATTTTCCTGTAGTTCCACTTCTGCGATGTGACTGAACGTGGCATTCCCAATCAGGTTAATATGGGTATACTGCTCTTCCTTTTTGTTCACAATACAGCGTACCTGACCGCCGTCGTTATAAATGGTCACAGGCTCACCAGCTTGACATTCATTAAGCAGAACCTGTACGAGACTTGAGGATGACATAGCTGTTCCGCAGGCATTTGTAAATCCTACTCCACGCTCATAGGTCCGAACGAAAAATTCTCCATCATCCATTTTCACAACAAAGCTTACATTTACGCCGTCAGTAAACCATGGGTTATCCTGATTAAATGTAGAAGCGAGCTTTTCCTGTAAATCGCCATTGATCGTTTCAGTATCAGTAACGGTAATCAAATGAGGATTAGGGACTGCAACGGCAGTGAAAGTCAGTTCAGTTCCCCATTCCGGGACCTTCTCATTGATAAGGCTGTCTTGATTGAGCTCAAGAGGTAATGATTCCAGGTTGAACAGGACTGGTGAAATCTCAACTGAATAAGTAGGAACATCGTGCGAAAGAGGTTTTTCTTTTTGTACATGCAGTGTCGCTTTCATCGTTTCCACATCAAATGATTCAATACCGTCTCTCTCCGCAATATACCGCGCAGCACATCTTAAGCCGTTTCCACACATAGATGCTTCAGATCCATCGCTATTAAATACTCTCATTTTCGTGTGTGCCTGTTGACTATCAGACATATAAAGAATGCCATCTGCGCCAATTGAATGCTTTCTCTCACATAATGTAACGGCCCATGATTCTCTGAGATCGTCAGTTAACGGGAATGATAATGTTGTTTCGTCTATGATAATAAAATCATTTAATGATCCATGGGATTTCACAAGTTTTATCAGCATATTGATACTCCTTTATTACTTTCGTTATGCTATTAACAATGCCATATTTTAATGGAAGCCGCAATCTTCTATTAGTGGGTTTCTACCATCAGATCAATGGAATTTTGTTATGGAGGAGAATCAAAATGGATCAGGAGCACGCGAGGTTTCGCTTTCATGTATGTAAAGTGGTGAAAATTGAAGAAGATGGATATGTCATAACTGTACAAGTGAAAATAACAGATCCATCAAAAAAGATTCATTTTGACGGACCTGTTCTGGTTGAAATGAACGCAATCGGCATTTTCCCTCGACCTTCAGATATTGCCAATGCGACACCCTTCAAAGGAATCAGAGGGAAACTTGGAGCTGAATTAAAACGCTACATCAAAATCCAGAAAAAATTTATTCCGGAGCTGGCTGAAGACGATTAATCGCTTTGATATTCTTCCTGATACAGCAGACTTTCACTCATCAGCTGATTTGTCCAGGCACAGGCTTCTTCATAAAATAAACCGATAACACTCTCTTCAAGATGAAGTTTGTTGCTGTAAAAAAGAGCTTCATTCCATTTACCACGTTCTAAAGCTTTAACAAGATTCAAGGTACTGTTAAATTCATTTTCCATTCCGTTCAGTGCCTCAACAATCTCATCGAGGAGCGGCAGGTCTTTCAGGATTTTGTTCATAGGAAGATTTAAAATGGAATCCATCAATGAAAACAATCCTGTTAAGAAAAAGGCCGATGACCGGTGTGAGCCATGTATTCTGCTACCTATCAATTCACACAGTTTAGCCCTTGTTAATGAAAGTTTAACGGTTTCATTAGACAGCGGGTTGCTCTCGCCAACCTGTTCACGAAGTGCAAGCACATAGATCCACCGCTGAATTTCAAGTAAACCCAGCAGCACGATGGCCTGTCTGACAGAATAGATTTTGTTAGCGGGTCTGAAAGCAGGTGAATTGATCAACTTTAAAAGCTTATAAGATAATGAAAGGTCCTGTTCAATAATCTGGGAAATCTTTTCGATATTCGGTTCAGTATGCGCAAGGTCCTTAAGAAGACTGTAATAAGATAAAAGAGACGGCGGTACATCGTAGGAAGACAGCGTCACGGGACGACTGAAGAAATATCCCTGAAACAGAGTATACCCGGCTTTCCGGGCCTCTTCGTACTCTTCGCGTGTCTCGATTTTTTCAGCCAGCAGCTGCTTGTGCAGATGTTCTGCCATCACTTCTATACGATAGCGTTCAGCACGTGTTGTAGATAAAAAGTCAACCTTAATAAAGTCACACAAATAAAGAAGCTCTTTTGCGTGAACATTATTATGATCCAGCACAAAATCATCAAGGGCGATTTTATATCCCTGCAACTTCAATGCTCTGCAAATTTTAGTTATTTCTTTACTCGGTGTTACGGTTTCAAGAACTTCTACAATAACGTCTCTCGGATGAAAATACTCCGGAAGTTTTTGCATTAAAAGATTTTCTGTAAAATTAATAAAGCACGGTTTTCCTCCTGTTAAAGAATCCATGCCGATATTCATTAAACTGTTAATGATCACTTCAGCAGTCGCCTGATCCCCATTAATATTCGGATACATCCCGCTCTTGCTGTTACGATACAGAAGCTCATATCCGTATACTTCCTCGGTGTCAGTGAAAATCGGCTGTCTGGCTACGAAAACTTCCATCCGCTCACCCTCAATACTTTTAAGTTATTATATTCCTTATAATACCAAGATTTGAGTCTAAAGTATATGTTTTTCGGCTGTAAAAGTGTGATAAAAAGCATATTTGGTTTTTCTGAAATAAAAAAAGCCTGATCAAAGACCTGGCACGAGCCAATCCTTTGATCAGGCGATTCATTAAAGAAAAGGAATAAAATGAACAACAAAATATAATAAGAACAGGATCGAGATAATAAGCAGCGGCATGCTGACTTCTCTCCATTTGCCCGTCATGAATTTTAAGAACGGATACATAATAAAACCAATTGCAATCCCATCTGCAATGCTATACGTAAACGGAATCATCACGATCAGTAAAATAGCAGGTACAGATTCAGTAAAATCATCCAATTTCATATGACGCATCTGCTGGATCATCAGGATTCCGATAATAATTAAAATCGGTGCGATCGCATGGTCTGGTATATATCCCATATACGGAATAAATGCTGCAGATACGATAAACAGAACGCCGGTTGTCAGCGATGTCAGCCCAGTTCTTCCACCGGCAGCCATAGCAGCCGTGGACTCAACCGTTGAAACCGTCGGGCTGGATCCGATCAGACCGGAGCTGAATGCTGAAATGGCATTTGCCCTCAGTGCACCCTCATATTTTTCAGGTTTTTTGATAAACGATACGTGTCCGTGAACCAGACCGATGTTTTCAAAAACCAATACCATCGTTAACGAGAAAACGCCAATCCAAAACGGAATCTCAAGCCAGCTGTCAAATGACATTTGGAACCATACAATGGAATCCGCTGTCAAGGCTTGATTGGAAGCATTTTCGGGAACGATGGAAAAGACAAAAGAAAGAATAGTTCCCGTTAAAATGGTCCATAAAAAGTGACCGGGTACGTTCTTAACGAACAGGATCAAAGCCACCAGTAATGTTATAATCGTTGCCAGCGCTTCCGGTTCATTGAAATGTCCGATGGCTAATAGTGCATTATTTCCCTGTGTAATGAGTGATCCTTTCTCAAGACCAATCATTAACAGGAAAAAGCCGAGTCCTACTGTAATCGCATCCTTCAGAATCTGTGGAATAGCCGTGTTTAATACATCAGACAGCTTTGTGAAGGCCACAATGATGAACAGCAGTCCGGATACCGTTACAATGGCTAATGCTTCCTGCCAGGTAAAGCCCATGGCGTTCACAAGGGTATATGTGAACATCGCGTTGATTCCCATTCCCGGAACAAGAATAATCGGCGCATTTCCGATAAAGGCCATTAAAATACAACCGAGCGCACTTACTGCAATCGTTGCAATCACGGCACCTTCAAATGGCATTCCTGATTCGGATAAAATGAGTGCGTTAACGGCTACAATATAAACGATTGTAAAGAAGCCGACAACGCCAGCAGATACCTCCTTTTTCACAGTCGTATCATGCTGGTCTAACTTAAAAATTCCTCCTGTACTTTTCATATAAAAGCCTGCCTTTGCAAGCGCCCTCTCCCTACCCGCTCATACCGGAAACCGGCGAGCCACAAGTGTTAAGTATACGAAAAACTAAAGGTCTTGTCATTAATTTTAATGTATTTAACGCAAAAAAACGCGAGTATCATCCTTAAGCAAAAGGATGATACCTGCGCTAATCTTCATATTAATTATTTTTTCCGTTATACATCCATTCTCTTAAACAGACTTGCCATTTCAATCGCAGCCGTTGCTGCTTCCCAGCCTTTATTTCCTGCTTTTGTACCTGCACGTTCAATTGCCTGCTCAATGGTATCTGTTGTTAATACACCGAAAATAACAGGCATGCTTTCATCAAGCGCAATTTTGGCAACGCCTTTTGACACTTCATTACTCACATATTCAAAGTGAGGCGTTGCACCTCTGATCACTGTTCCAAGTGTGATGACAGCATCGTATTTACCTGAACGGGCAAGGCGCTGGGCTACGACAGGGATTTCAAAAACACCAGGTACCCATGCTACAGAAACATCCGCTTCTTCTACACCGTGTCGTTTCAGTGCATCCTCTGCGCCGCTAAGTAATTTCCCTGTGATAAATTCATTAAATCGGCTGACAACGATCGCAACCTTTAATCCTGATCCTGATAAATGTCCTTCAAAAACTTTTTTCATCCTGTATTCCTCCTATAAGTTAAGCATATGTCCGAGCTTTGTTTTTTTCGTTTCAAGATATTTAGCGTTTTGCTCTTTTGTCGGCATCTGAATGGCAACTCTCTCCGTCACTTCAAGGCCGTAACCTTTAACACCGGCGATTTTACGCGGATTATTCGTTAAGAGCCGCATTTTTGTCACACCTAAATCCTTTAGAATTTGTGCCCCGATTCCATAATCACGCAGGTCAGCTGCGAATCCGAGACGATGGTTGGCTTCTACCGTATCCAGCCCTTCTTCCTGAAGCTTATATGCTTTCAGTTTGTTGACTAGACCAATTCCACGGCCTTCCTGTCTCATATACAGTAAAATCCCGTTACCTTCGCGTTCTATCTGAGATAGAGCAGCATACAGCTGGGGACCGCAGTCACAGCGGTTTGATCCGAAAACGTCACCTGTCAGGCATTCGGAATGAACGCGGACAAGCACCGGTTTGTCAGGTGAGATCTCACCTTTTACTAAAGCGACATGCTCCTGTCCGGTTAAGATTTCAGTGTAAGCCACTGCTTTGAATTCCCCGAATTCTGTTGGCATCGACGTTTCAACTTCTTTTTTCACGAGCTGTTCTTTATTTCTCCGGTATGAAATCAGGTCTTCAATCGTGATCATTTTTAAATCGAATTTCTCGGCGATTTTTTTCAGCTCCGGAACGCGTGCCATTGTCCCGTCTTCATTAATGATCTCACAAATAACGCCGGATGGTTTAGCGCCAGACAGGACAGCCAGATCAACAGCAGCCTCTGTATGTCCGGCGCGTTTTAATACGCCGCCTTTTTTGGCTACCAGCGGAAAGATGTGACCCGGACGCTTAAAATCAGCCGGATTTGCAGCTGGGTTAATCAGCTCCCGTACCGTCAAAGCTCTTTCAGGCGCGCTGATCCCCGTTGTTGTCTCCTTGTGATCAACGCTGACTGTAAATGCAGTACCGTGGGCATCTGTATTCGTATCTGTCATTGGCTTGAGCTGCAATTCATTTGCTCGCTCTTCTGTGACCGGTACACATACCAGACCTCTGCCTTCCGTAATCATAAAGTTAATCATTTCAGGTGTTGCCATTTCTGACAAACCGATAAAATCTCCTTCGTTTTCACGGTCTTCATCATCCACAACAATGACCGGCTTTCCATTTTTCAAGTCCTCAATGGCTTCTTCAATCGTATTAAACATTTAGCTGCCCCCTCACATATACCCGTTATTTCTTAAAAACGCCTCGTCTATTCCTTTTTTCTGCGGCGTTTCAGCAGGGTTCATTAAATTCTGAATATATTTTGCAATCATATCACATTCAATATTTACAAGGTCACCAGGCTTTTTTGACGCAACGATTGATTCTTCAGCTGTTTGTGGAATGAGCGAAATCATGAACGCTGATTCCTTTACATCAAAAATCGTTAACGATGTTCCGTCAACCGAAACCGAGCCTTTCATCATAAAGTATTTCATCAGATGCTCAGGTGCCTGAATGTAAATATAGAGCGCATTATCAACTTTTTCTATGCTCGAAATCGTCCCGGTTCCGTCAATATGACCTGATACAAAGTGACCGCCGAACCGGCCGTTCGCTGCCATTGCCCGTTCAAGATTTACTCTTGATCCGGTTTTCAACTGGTGGAGTGTGGTCGATTTCATGGTCTCAGGCATTACATCAGCTGTAAAATACTGATCAGAAAAACTCGTGACTGTCAGGCAGACGCCATTGATCGAAATGCTGTCACCAAGTTTCGCATCCTCAAGTATCTTTGAACAATTAATGGTTAAAACCATTGATTTTGCACCTTTTTTTATGTTCTTAATTGTTCCAATCTCTTCAATCAGACCTGTAAACATCTTATTCGGTCTCCTTTAATACTGCTGTAATTTTAAGGTCAGGGCCCAGTTTTATCACATTTTCAAACTCCAGCTCATAAGCCTGGTTCATATGTTCAATGCCAACACCTGCAAATGTTGTTAACGCTTCTTCACCTGTAATGATTTTAGGTGCAATGTACGTAATCACACGATCAGCAAAACCGGATTCGAGGAAGGATGTGTGAACATTGGCTCCACCTTCAACATATACTGAATGAATCTGCATACCGTGGAGCACCTCCATGACCCTGCTGATCGAAATCGAGGGTTCATGTAAACGTACGACACTCACATGAGGATAAGCTGTCAACTGTTTTTCCTTCTTAATAGGCGCATCTGAACTGCAGATGATCAGCGTGTTTGCACTGCTTCCCTGAATCAGCTTTGCATGTTCCGGCGTACTCAAGTGATGATCGAGCACGACCCTAACCGGGGATACACCTCCACCGGTAAGCCTGACAGTAAGTGACGGGTCATCCTTTTTGACTGTATTTACTCCGACCAAAATTGCATCATGCAAATGACGGTCCTTATGCACATCCTCTCTGGCCAATGAACCGGTAATCCACCTGCTGTTTCCCTTTTTAGTGGCCGTTTTGCCATCAAGTGAGACGGCAGTTTTCAGCGTGACAAAGGGTCTTCTCTTTTTCATTGAGAAAAAGAAAAATTCATTCAGTTTATCCGTTTCTTCCTCACATATCCCGGTGATGACTTCTATTCCGGCATCCCTGAGTTTTTTAATCCCTTTTCCACTTACCTGCGGATTTGGATCTTTACTTCCTATGACGACCGTACTGAGTTTACTCTCAATAATCAGCTCTGCGCATGGTGGTGTCTTACCGTAATGTGAGCAAGGCTCAAGTGTGACGTAAATGGTCGCTCCTTCCGCCTGATCACCGGCCTGCCTGAGCGCGTTCACTTCCGCATGCCCTTCACCAGCTTTCAAATGAGCCCCCATTCCGATAACTCTGCCATTCTTAACAACAACACTGCCTACTGTGGGGTTGGGAGATGTCTGTCCCTGAAGCGCTTCAGCCATACTGATCGCCATTTTCATCCACTTTTCATGCATACCCTTACACCTCCCGAACAACGGTCTTTAAAATAATAAAAAAGACCCCCTTTTTAAAAAGATGGGAGTCTTGAGCATACTCAAATAAGCGTTTCAGATACTTAGTTCTGAAAAACGCATGTTCCTTTCTCCCATCCAGACTTTAACTGTCGGCTTTGGAATTTCACCAAATCCACCGGTAGCACCGGGTCACGGACTGAGGACAATAATCGCCCATCACCGCCGGTAGGGAATTTCACCCTGCCCCGAAAGGTTCGATATTGAACTGTTTCTTTATTATGTCTGATTCATAAGCATTTTGTAAAGGAATGAGATTTATTTCAGTTATTTTATTTCATGACTGACTTTTCGCGGCTCTGTCTTTCAAGTAAACTATTCTAAAAGACGTGCGGAGGGCATAAAAATGAAACTGTTGTTAAAAGATGCATTAGTCTACCCTATTACATCACCAATGATTCAATATGGAGATGTCTTAGTTGAAGATGGAATCATTACGAAGATTGCTGAAGAAATTCAAAAAGAAGATGATTTTACCGTCTATGACTGTTCGGGATACCATCTGACACCTGGATTGATTGACGTTCACACTCATCTTGGATTATATGATGAAGGAACCGGCTGGGCCGGTAATGACGCAAATGAATCTATAGAACCGATGACTCCTCATATCAGAGCGATTGATGGTGTTTATCCACTGGATGAAGGTTTTTTCAATGCAAGATCCCATGGCGTAACAACGGTGAATGTACTGCCGGGAAGTGCCAATGTGATCGGCGGCATAACAGCTATTATTAAAACAAGCGGCAAAACCGTTCAGTCCATGATTGTAAACGATACATCAGGATTAAAAATGGCGCTTGGGGAAAACCCTAAACGGATGCATTCTAACGGGTCAAATGATTCCATCACAAGAATGGGGATCATGGGAATGTTAAGAGAACAGTTCCATCACGCAAAACATTTTGATCAGACGAATGATCTCAGGCTGACTTCCCTGCAAAAAGCTTTAAAACGCGAAATTCCGGTGCGAATCCATGCTCACCGTGCAGATGATATTGTCTCAGCAATCCGGCTGGCTGAAGAGTTCAATTTAGACCTCAGAATTGAACATTGTACGGAAGGCCATTTAATTACTGAGGAGGTTAAGAGATCAGGAGCACAGGTCTGTATCGGCCCTACTTTTACAAGAAAATCAAAGGTTGAGCTGAAAAATAAGTCCTGGAAAACGTATCAGATCCTTGCTGATGCGGGAATTGATATTTCTATTACAACGGACCACCCTTATACACCGATTCAGTATTTAAATGTTTGTGCTGCCATTGCAGTGAGAGAAGGTTTGCCAATTGAAGCTGCGCTTAAAGCAGTGACGCTTGGCCCTGCGAAAAATCTTGGTATTGATCACCTTGTGGGAAGTATTGAGATCGGAAAAGAAGCTGATCTTGTCCTGTGGAGCCAGCACCCGCTTCACTTCATGGCAAAACCTGTTTTTACAATGATTAAAGGAAAAATGGTTTACCAGGCAGAATAAAACAACTGCAACATTACTTTTCCGCAATAATGGAAAAAGCATTTTTGAAGGATAACAATTTATCCGCAAAAAATTTACGAAAAAAAGACAAAAATCGTGCAAAAAAACTATAGTCAAAAAGAAAAAAATTTTGTATGATTTATATGCAAATATGTAGAACGAACTGAACAAGTTTACAATACAATGATGCCATGAGACTGTTAAGAGAGTCTTTAATGGAGGGAAGGCAAATGGTGCGCCACCAGCTTTTTAACTGGTCCTAGTGGGTTCGATTCCCACCCCGAAATTTTTTATGTACGTTATGAAAAATTTCGAGGGTGGTGTTCGCAGATCCTGACTGGATACTGCCCTTTTGAGGAGGGGTAAAACCATGATTAAAAAGCGGGAAGTTCATGAAAGCCAAGCGCTTTTTGAACTGATGTCGCATCCTGAAGTCTTCCCTTTTGTGCGTCAGAAGGCGTATTCTTCAGATGAGTTAATGTTTATGACAAAGCAGACGATTGAGTCTGAAGAAAGAGGAGAATTGATTTCCCGTACGATTACAGATGAATGGGGAGCCCCGATTGGTACGATTAATCTGTATGATATTCAGGAAAACAGCGGCTTTCTTGGAACATGGATCGGAAAACCATACCACGGAAAGGGCTATAATCAGCCGGCAAAGGATGCATTCTTTCAGGAGCTCTTCTATGAGCTTGGAATCGAAAAAATCTACATGCGAATCCGCAAAGTAAATATCCGATCACAAAAAGCGGCAGAAAAACTGCCTTATGTCACCCTCGCAAATGAAACGAATCCTTCTCTTTATTATCAGTTAAATAAGGATGAAGATATTTATAATCTGTATGAAATTAATAAGGATATGTACACATTGCACCTTCTTCGCCAACAGGCAGAATTTCAGGAAGATGCTTTGGAAGCATAATAAAAAAGACGTGTTTAAAACACGTCTTTTTTATTATGCCCGGTTGAGGGCAGTCATCATATCAGTTTCATCGTTTAAAATTTCAACAATGCGGTTGTTTAAATTTGGATGCTCAAGCGATGCTACTAGGACATCTGCAACGTCTTCCCGTGTAATCTCTCCCTGCCGGTCTGATAATTTCTCAGCAGCTCTGATCTTGCCGGTTCCTTTTTCATTTGTTAGAAGGCCGGGTCTGATAATGGTATAGTTAAGTCCGCTGTTTATCAGATACTGATCAGCATTCTTTTTGGCTTCATAATAAATTTGCATATTCTCATCAAGGTCCAAAACAGACGGTTCATCAGCTGCAATCGCACTTAACATGACAAATTTTGAGATACCTTTCTCAACCGCGATATCAATGGCTTTCATTGCTCCTTCTTCATCTACAGACTTCGTTTTATCAGGTCCGGTATGTCCACCAGACCCGGCTGCAAAAATCACAGCGTCAACTTCATCGTAGGCACTTGAAAACTCTCCCTCCAAATCCCCGATGACAGGGAGTCCGCCAAGCTGTTCAATTCCCTGAGTCTGATCCTCGCTACGAACCATCCCTCTTGCGTAGTAACGGTTGCGTTTTGCAAGTTTATCAATCACAAGCTTTCCGGTTGTGCCATTTGCCCCAATGACTAATATGTCCATATCATTCACCTTCCTCTATTGTCTCTACAACGTACCTTCCCTCTCATCTATTTTTTAAACGGATGATGGTAAAAAGGATTTACACATTGCTGTGATTGATCAATTCAAAATCAAAAATACCCAGCCGGATTCGTCCGGCTGGGTATTCAACATTGATAAATAATCAGGAAATTTAAGCATTCACTGCTGCTAATCCCGTAATTTCATCAATCATTTGTTCAATCGTATAAGACTCAGGAGCCTGGTCCATTTTTTCAATCATGGTCCACTGCTGATCTCTCAGCTGCCTGAGTGCAGTCATAAACGTTTCAGAAGTAAGGTCTTCCTCCTCAAGCTTCAGCGCATAGCCCTGACTGACAAATGTATTGGCATTCAGGATCTGATCTCCTCTGCTTGCTTCTCTTGATAAAGGTACAAGAAGCATCGGTTTTTTCAAAGCCAGGAATTCAAAGATTGAATTAGAGCCTGCTCTTGAAACGACGAGGTCAGTTACCGCAAGCAAGTCAGGAAGCTCTTTATTCACGAATTCATATTGAATGTAATCCGGGTTTGTGATTTGAGCGATATTTCCCTTCCCGCACAAGTGAATAACTGAGTAATGTTCAGTAAGTGTTGAAAGATTTTCACGTACCGCATCATTGATTCCTTTGGCACCAAGGCTTCCACCCATCACCAGCATGACAGGTTTTGAAGAAGTAAGTCCTGTCAGTTCAAGTCCCTTTTTACGTGTGCCATCAAATAATTCTTTACGGATAATCGCACCGGCACATGTTGATTTATCTGACGGAACATGCTGCAGCGTTTCTCTGAACGTCGTATAAATTTTTGTGGCAAACGGAATCGCGAGCTTGTTGGCCAGTCCGGGTGTTACATCAGATTCGTGGATCGCAACAGGTACTCCGGCCATTTTTGCAGCCAGCAGCACCGGCACAGAAACAAAACCGCCTTTTGAAAAAATAACGTCCGGTTTAAATTTCTTAATGCGCTTGTATGCCTGCATCGTGCCTGCCAGCACACGAAATGGATCTGTGAAGTTTTTCATGGAAAAATATCTTCTCAGTTTCCCACTCGAAATGCCCTGATAATGAAGATCCGGAAAGTTTTTAGTAATAATGTCTTTTTCAATGCCATCGTAGGAGCCGATATATTCAACTTCCCAACCTCTTTTTAAAAATCCTGGTATAAGTGCGTTGTTGACAGAGACATGTCCTGCCGAACCGCCACCAGTGAATAAAATTCGCTTATTCATGTTCTTACTCCAATCTCAAAATTACTTACTTTGATTATTATACATAAGCAAGTAACATTATACGGGAAGTTAAACTACTTTTTCACGTTTTTCTTTAAAATCATGTTCGATACATTGATTCCACTCAATACAACCATTGGTGATCCGCCTCCCGGATGAGTCGTTCCACCAGTATAATAGAGATTACCAATATCCCTGCTTTTATTGCCCGGGCGAAGAAATGAATCCTTCATGGAATGAGAAGAGATCCCATAGATTGATCCTTTATAAGCGTAAAATTTGTTAGCCAGATCATCAGGTGTAAAGATTTTTTCAACCTCAAGGTGCTTCCTGATTGGAATCCCTTTACGCTCGAGCATGTCGTATATTTTATTTTTATACTGATCCGGATTCTTCAGTTTTGTTGCCGGTGCATTCACCAGAATAAATAAATTACTCCCTTTTGATACGCCGGGATCAGTCGCGGCACTGTGACTGATATAAATCGTCGGATCTTCAGGAAGCTTATTATCCTTAAAGATATCTTGAAATTCTTTCTCATAATTTTCAGGGAAAAATACATGATGGTGATGAATGGATTCATTACGTTCTTTTAATCCGGCTAAAATAACAAACGCCGAAATCGAAGGTTCGTATCCGTCCAATGTTGAATCAGGTAATGACCGTCTGTGCTTCTGCGGAATCAGCTTTTTTGTTGCAGTGACAAAGTCTCCGTTAATAATCACCTGATCAGCTTTCAGCAGCTGTCCACTATGAAGTTTAACAGAACTTGCTTTGTTACCATTCATAAGGATCTCTTCTGCTTCTGTATTCAGAAGAATCGTCCCTCCCGTTTTCCTGAATACATCTGCATACGCTTCTGCTATTTTCGGATTTCCGCCTTTTACTGTAAAAACGCCTGTATTCATTTCTAGATGTCCAATCATCCCAAACGTTGCAGGACTTTTAAAAGGTGAGGATCCAATGTAAGTGGCGTAACGGTTAAATACCTTCAGAACATCCGGATTTGAAAAATACCTGCGATGAAAATGATCCAATTTTTCAAATGGCCGGACCGAGAAAAAAGCGGAAGTCAGCCCGGGGGATAAATAATTCCGCCAGGAGGCGAATGTTCTGTGAAAAAAGCCGTTCTCTGACTGTTTATACAATCTGTTTACTTCCTTTAGATAATCCCAGTATTTATGTGCTGCCGAAGGATCCAGCTTTTTAAGCTGAGTAATCATTTCGTCAGGATGAACCGACTGAAGCAGTTTCGATCCATCAGGAAAAACATTTAATGTATGTCTCTCAAGTTTTGCAAAATGTAAGTAATCAGACAGGTCAAATTCAGTAGGATCAAGGACTGATTCAAATACCCAGGGCATCGTGATCGTATTTGGGCCAAAATCAAAAGAATAGTCACCGATCTTAACCGGCATCATTTTTCCTCCAACATGATCGTTTTTTTCAACGATCGTGACATCGTATCCGGCATTCTGGAGACGAACCCCTGCTGCTAAGCCGCCGAGGCCTGCCCCAATAATGACTGCTTTCATGATTTATACACTCTTCCTTTCCATGTGTACCCTTTATTAAGAATACTTTTCATCATTGAAGCACTGAGCAGCGCGATCAATGCAAGAGCTGAAAATGGCATCAGAATAAAATGAAACGGGCTTTGCTTTGTTGCAATGTCGATCAGAAACGTTTGTGCCCAGACCACTAAAAGCGGGATTATCCAGATATAATCACCCGTCAAGCCATATATCGCGAAAGGCAGGGGTAGAAAATAAAAGGCAAAATAAAATAGCATGACACCTGCAGCACCAGCTTTTGATTTTCCAATCCCATTAAAGACATTCTTCAGAAACCCTTCCCATACATCCTTGTTAGCGTCATACATTTTGCACGTAACACTATTTGTCACGTTTGCCAGGATGCAGCGGTAGCCTTTTTTCTTTAAGACCCTCGTTAAATGAACGTCTTCCACCAGAGAACCGGAAACCGCGCTGTGTCCACCTGAAGAGAAATAGGCACCCCTTTCAAAGAACATAAAAGCTCCGTGTGCAGCTGTGAAAGCCGGCTTTAATGTTGAGTTGGCTATCAGGTTTGGCAGGTGGAAAAAGATAAAAAAGTGCTGTAACGGAACCAGGAGTTTGCCGAGCAGCGGCCTGACCGGAAAGCGCGGAAATCCGGTAACCAATCCGGCATCATATTTTTTTTGCAGCCATAATGCCTGACTGATTGCCTCAGGTGCGACTCTGACATCCGCATCAATAAACAGAAGGTACTCCCCTTTTGCCTGTTTGCTGAGCTGGTGACAGGCGTAGACCTTGCCCACCCATGAATCGGGAAGCTCCGATCCTTCAATGACTGTAATGTTGTCTTGAAACTTTTTTAAAATGTCACCTGTTCCGTCAGTAGAATGATCATTCAAAACAACGATATCTAGATTTTGATGACTGCTATGTAAAACCGACTGAATAACCGCTTCAGCATTTTTTTCTTCATTTCTCATTGGAATTAAGACACTTACATGGTCATTGGCATTACTTTTTCTGTGCATTGAAGGCATGGTAAGAATATTAACGATAGATACGATCAGAAAAACGATCAGAATAAGCACATAAATAGTCATGACTTCTCCTTTTTGTCGGGTGACAGACGTTTGAAAAACTGCAGCCATTCACTTGCCGTCGGAAATCCTTTAAGAAAAAGGCTATAGCCTGTTATTTGTTCTTCAATTAAATCCATTCTTATCTGATCGAGCTGGCTCTCACACTCAGTTTTAAGTGATTCATTGATCTGTGCCCTGCTCATCCCGTCAAAAACCGTACTGCTGATCTCCTTACCGATTAAAATGAATAATTCTGGCCGCTGATCATGGCGAAATGTATAATACGCTGAAACCGGAATAATATCGTGTTCATCAGCGTGTTCTACTAAATAAGCCGGCCCACTCATAAAGGTCATGGGCCGCTTTTCAATATGTTCTTCCTTTCCTTGAGGAAAAATCCAGATGCTTTTTTGATCATTCAGCAAATCTTTTGCCAGTTTCAGCTGTTTGATCAGGCTCTTAGGAGAAGACGGGTCGACTGCAAAAGCACCGATTTTCGAGAAGAAAGGAAATTCCTCTACTCCCTTTCGGCTCATCATCGCATATGAGTCTTCTTTAACGACCTTTTGATTTAAATAAAATACGAGCAGTCCGTCCCACCAGCTGGAGTGATTGATCAGATATTGTTTACCACCCGGCGCTGATTTTGTGCGTTGATCCTGAATGTAAACGCGATAAAAATGTTTTTTGAATTGATAAGTCAGAAACGATGATAATACGCGTTCGGTCCTCTTTGATTTCACAGGCTTCATGAAAGCTTCCTCCTCACAAAGTAAATCAGGAGACAGACGATCAATAAACTGCTAAGTGTCACGATGACAGCTAAGTACAGTTGATATGCAAGCGCCGTAACTACAAACATGCCAATCATCATGAAATAAAGTGCCCTGATCCGTGAAGTCCAATTCGCTGGTGGTGCGTGACTGCCAATCAGGAAATAAAGGATAAACTGAATCCCGAACGACACATAAAACCAGCCGGCAAAGTTCTGATTTGGTACACCATAATATGGACCCGTTTCATCCCAGACCCAGTACTGCTTTGCCGCAACAGCTACAGGATCAATAATGAGATCCATTGTTACAGCCAGCAATGATGTGACAAATGCATAAAGTAGCGCTTTTATCAGCGTTTTTTGTTCATTAAATAAGTTGATTACAATGCTCATTGATGTAAAGATCACCATTACCCAGGCAAATCCAATTGTAATCGGCACGCCGAAAATCTGAATACCGAAATCCTGTTCATAATGATACGAGCCGAAAATCCAGCCGTATTTGACACCAAGAGATTCTGCCCACATAGTAAAAGCCATTATGATCAGACTGATGATAAACCCTTTTATTTTTCCAAGTACCGTCATGGAATAATAGATTGCCAGAATGCCTGACAAATATAAAAACACCGCATTTGCCCACTCCAGCCACGGTGGAAGCAGGTCAAAAGAAACCAATACAACACCTACTGCATACCAGACTAAAAATACTTTCCATACAATATTCATATCTTCACCATCCAATCAACGATTCCAACTACATATGAATTCTTTCTATGTTATAATTCATTTGTTTTCTATCAAATTAAAGGAGCTGATCTGAATTGGAACAAACGTTCACATTACATCAAAAAATAAAGCAGTTCTCGATTATTCTTGTTCCGATCCTGGTCACTCAGCTCGGGCTTTTTGCCATGAATTTTTTTGACACAATAATGTCAGGACAATATTCAACAGCTGATCTCGCCGGAGTGGCGATCGGATCGTCCCTTTGGATGCCGGTTTTTACAGGTCTGTCAGGTATATTATTATCCGTTACCCCTATTGTTGCCCAGCTTATGGGTGGAAAAAAAGAGAACCAGGTTCAGCACACGGTTATTCAAGGCATTTATGTTGCCCTCTTTATGGCGCTGATCATTTTAATTTTGGGCCTTTTTGTAGTAGAACCGATACTGGCATTTATGAACATTGAAGACGAGGTTAGAAGAGTTGCAGGCCTTTATCTTCTTGCTTTATCAGCCGGGATTTTCCCGCTGTTCGTTTACAACGTACTGCGCTCTTTTATAGATGCGCTTGGATTCACAAGAGTCACGATGTATGTCACGTTAATGTCTCTGCCGATTAATGTTCTGTTTAATTATTTGCTGATTTTCGGAAAACTCGGCCTCCCAGCCCTTGGAGGGGTCGGAGCCGGTGTTGCTTCTGCCATTACATACTGGCTGATCGCTGCTATTTCCATTTATATCGTTCAAACAAAACGGCCGTTTAATCTTTACAGGATTTTTAATAAAGCTGTTCCATTTGATTTTTCTAAATGGAAAGAAATTCTGCTGATCGGGATCCCAATCGGATTTTCAATTTTCTTTGAAACGAGTATTTTTTCTGCCGTCACACTGTTCATGAGTGCTTATTCCACGGAAGTCGTTGCGGCTCATCAGGCAGCTCTTAACTTTTCATCATTTTTATATATGATTCCGTTAAGTATATCTATGGCATTAACCATTGTTGTCGGCTTTGAAGCTGGTGCGAAAAGATTCAGGGATGCCAGAACTTACAGCTATCTGGGCCTGACAGTTGCTGTGACAATTGCAGCAGGCGCAGGTATTCTAACTTATCTCTTCAGGGATCAGGTTGCATCTATTTATGTAACGGATCAACAGGTGATTGGACTTACTGCACAGTTTTTATTTTTTGCTGTTCTCTTTCAGCTGTCCGATGCAGTACAGGCCCCTGTCCAGGGTATTTTGAGAGGTTATAAAGATGTTAACATTACATTAATTATGACGATGATCTCCTATTGGGTGATCGGATTACCAAGCGGCTATTTATTGGCTAACTATACAGACTTCAGTTACTTTGGTTACTGGATCGGTCTGATTGCCGGCTTAACAGCAGGCGCAATTACACTGACAATCCGAATGACCATTATTCAGAAAAAAAAGATGAAAATCGAAGGTGGGACAAAACTCTGATCAGAGTTGTCCCACCTTTTTTACGTATTCAAATCGGATGAAGATTATCGTACAGTGTCCCGAAAAACCTTCCCAAGAACATCCTTTCCTCCTGTTACAGGGATAACTGCGCCTGTAACAAAGTCAGAATGATCATCACAAAGGAATGAAATCATTCTGGCCAGATCCTCCCCGGTTCCGGGACGACCAACAGGATTTTGATGATCATCTGATTCCTGAGCGCTTTCAATCACTTTTTCTTTCCATTCCCCTGTAATATCTCCAGGACATACCATATTAGCGGTTATGCCGTTTTCAGCCTCTTCCATTGAGATGGTCTTTGTCAGTGAAACAAGACCGCTTTTTGCCGCAGCAAATGCAGACCGGTACATCCATCCTGGTGCGGTTTCGGCACGGTCAAACCCGTATGTAATGATACGTCCCCATTTCTGCTCTCTCATATGAGGAATAAAAGCTTTAGATAAATGAAAAACCGCATTAAGATTTCCATTAATCATGGTGCTCCATTCATTAAAAGAATACTCAGTCATTTTTTTCCGGTCACTGATATAAGGTCCGGCGTTGTGAATTAAAATATCAATATGAAGGTCGTGTTCTTTTATTTTTGAAACTAAAGATTCGCAACCTTTTTCAGTTGATATATCTGCTTTAATTATTTTGCATTCTTTCCCGCTTACGAGGGACAGCTTGCTGGCGAACTGTTCTGCCTGTTTTTCATCAGAACGGTAGTTCACCACGATCTGATATTTTTTTTCAGCAAATTGTAGTGCTGTAACCTTCCCGATTCCCTTTGTTCCACCAGTAATTAGAACGGTTTTTGTCATTGACGTTCACTCCATCAGCTATTGATACTTCAAGTATGAATGAAAATGTCTGAAATGCAACTTTTAACCTTCGTGATGTTGATCAGTCAATAATTCCCGTACCAATCATCTTGACAGATACTTTTGAAGTAATCTCCATATCCCTGTATATGTCATGCCATCTTTCTTCATCCCAATATGCAGGCTTAAATGCGGCCGTTCTCTTTCCGATTCCAAAAACGTCGGATTCAACTTCCTGTGTTATTTCCAATATCTCATCAATATCTTTTTTTAATTCTTTTTCCCAAAAGGTTTTAAATTCATTCAATTTCTTTTCACTTTGTAAATGATCAGGACCATATTCCGAAATAACAACATCCGCTTTCAGCATAATTTCTGCCCTGAAAGGGTTCTCTTTTATTTTTATATCTGTTTTTGATTTTTCAATATTTACAGAAACCCAATTGGACACTTCCGGTTCTTTCCCGTCTGTAATTCTTTTTGTTAACGTTACAATCGTACTGGTCTCATTATTAAGAATATTAAAGATGACGCTTTGATCCTCATTCAAATAAACGTCTGTATATTTCTGTTTGCTAAATAGTCCGATTCCGGAAACTTTCGCCCTTAACATATCTTTTTCATAAGTAATATAAGGCAAGTATAAATCTGTGCCGGGATCAAATAAAATAGTGCAGGCGCGTTGTAAAGATATATTCGGGACTACACTTGTTAACTCAGAGCTTTCAAGTAAACCCGAAAAGTATTCTGATTGATTTCTCTGTGAGTCAATTTTGGATGACAGTAATTCAGCTGCACTGGTGTTCGTCATGGCAAGTCTGGCATTCAAATGATTCTTAGGATTACGATAAAGCACGTCTAAAAAAGGATACAGCTTGTCTCTCGCCATATCAATTCCAACGATACCTGCTTGAAGCTTTGCAAAATCGATATGTTCTGCAACATATACATCCATGTTATAACGGGCGTCTCTCAATGTATTCCCCTCTATTGTCAATCTGTTTACATGCTCTACAGTCTGATCAATCGGAGGAGCCAAAGCAGTGGAAGTAACCGATCCATCCTCATTCTGATCCCAGCCAACGGTATAGACTAACTGAACATCCTTTAACAGATTTTGGTCCCAGCAACCGGATAGTAAAATTATAGCCGGTAATAAATACATATATTTTTTCATTTCTCGATCCTTCTCCTTAACCTGAATAATATAAAAGTAATAAGAGGGAGAAAAATTGTGAAAACGACTGAAAGATATAGTAGAACATCTGTCCATTCTTTTATATCTGCTTTTGTTTTCGGAATACTCGATATGAACAGGACGAGCAAAGCAATGATCACAACAGCATTGGCGTGATCTTTCAGCAAAAAAACATTCCTGACTGCCTGGGAACTGATAAATAAATAGTTCATTAACGAAGTTGCAGCGATGACCATCCAAAAAGTTAAAAACAGCAGATCGATCCTGTCAACAATAACAAAGCTTAATGCCTTCATGATGTAGAGTACCGGGTAAGGAATGATTTTAATCTCATCAACATAAAAAAACACCTGTGTAGTGATGATAAGGAACAAATAAAAAATGAAAACAAATAAGGTTGCATATGTTGCTTTTTTTAATTCTTTTTTCCGATCCTTCTTAACATATGAACTGAAGTAAAGAAATGCTTCAAACCCCAGTAAAGCAAATAGTGCAGGCTTTAATCCCTTCAAAATGTTTTCTATTCCCTCTCCTCCGACAGGGAGTAAATATAAAAATTCCGGCTGGGTATAAACGAATAATAGGATGAAAACTAAAATAGGCAGAAAAAACGAAACAAGCATTGAAAATCTGGCAATGGTTGATACATGTCCACGAACAAGATAAACAGCAGGTAAGAGGAACAATATCATTAGCACCCACCTTGGTGTGTCCATATAAATCCATTCTGAGATGACTTTGATAAAACTGATGTTGGAAACAATAACAACATATATAAAATAAATACTATAAAGTGCGATCAAACATTTACCGACAATTCTTCCAAAAGCTTTTTTGGTTATCTCGAAATAACTCATATCCCCTGCGGTCGTCATCATCCAGAAATAAAAAAGTATTAGAATCTGCATCAGAACCCCTGCAATAACGAGAGAAATCCATGCGTCGTGGCCTGATTCAATTGAAATATCCGCAGGCATTGAGAGCGCGCCTACTCCAATTTGTGTCTGGACAATTAAAAAAAAGAGCTGCCAGCCTGAAATTTCATTTTTTTCGTTCATGCTTCCACCACCTGTTCTTTCCATGACGTGTTTTATTAATCGGCATGGCATCAGCGGGTCTTTGCGATTGACTCCAAGCTGGAAACCTCAAAAACATATCTTTAACGGCAGACAGATGAAATGGTGCAAAAGGAGATAAATAAGGCGTGCACATGGACTCCAATCTGATCAGATGTATCGTCAGAATGATTAATCCGATCGCGACACCGAAGAATCCAAATAATGAAGCCAAAATCATAAATGGAAACCTTAAAATTCTGACTGTGGTATTCATTTCAACGGACGGAACAACAAAAGACGAAATAGCTGTTAAAGCGACAACAATGATCATAATGTTTGAGATAAATCCTGCATTTACGACTGCATCTCCGATTACAAGACCCCCAACGATCCCGATAGTCTGTCCGATCGGATTTGGAAGTCTTATCCCTGCTTCCCGGATTAATTCAATTGTTAATTCCAGCAAAAGTGCTTCAAATAATGGAGGGTAAGGTATATCTTCTATCGCTCTTTTAGTTGGAAGAGTAATATCCTGCGGAATAATTTCAAAATGAAAGCTGATAATCGCAATATAAATAGCAGGCAGCAAAAGTGCGATTAAGAAACTCGCTATCCTCAATAGTCTGTAAAATGTTCCAACCATAAACCGTCCATTATAATCATCCGGCGACTGATAAAAAGCAAAGAAATTTACAGGTGCGATCAATGAAGTAGGTGAACCATCAAGCAGCAGGGCAAATCTGCCTTCTGCCAGATTTCCTACAACCCGATCCGGTCTTTCAGTATTTAAAAATTGAGGAAAAGGAGAAAAGTTATCATCCTCAATATATTCTTCCATTGTTCCAATACTAAAAGAAACGTCAGTATTTATTGCCTGAAGTCTCATTGTAATTTCTTCGATGACCATCGGATTGGCCACATGATCAAGATATAATAATGCGCATTTAGTTTGTGATAATTCACCGATTGTAAAGTATCGTATGACGAGATGTGGACTTTTTAGTCTGGAGCGGACTTGATAAAGATTAGAGATGATATTTTCATTAAATCCCGCATGCGCACCTCTTACTACCTGCTCGTTTTTAGGCTCCTGAATGGCTCTTTGCAGCACAAGCGGACTGCCGATTTTGTAAGTAATCCAGGAACCTTGATCCATAGAAAAAAGGTAAGTATCCCCGAGAAGTATTTTTTTTGCTGTATCATGGAGTGTTTGACCTGTTTCAACCTTAGCTATTTTTAACGTTTCTGTTGGTTCATCTGAAGCCCAATACACATTCGTAAGCCATTCAAATGTCTTCTCAAGCTGGTTTGTGTCTGTTGTAGATTCCAGATAAATAATAACGGATTCTTTATCTGCAAACTGCACCTTTACTGTGACGAGATCCTGTGTATTTCCCATATGAAAGGACAGTTGTTCAATCAGCTCGTCCAGCGACTGACATTCACGAATGTACTGCATTTTTCTAAACGATTTACCGGATTTTTCGTTCATATGACCACTTCCTTACCTTCAGTATGGGAAAAGATACCGTGGTTTATTCATTTCCGGATATAACAGAAAAAGCCCCCATAAGGAGGCTTTTTGCATATTATTTTCCAATAAACATTTGTGTCCAGTAGTTGCCGTTCTCAGCGTGCCCTACACCAATATGCGTATAAGAAGAACTAAGAATGTTCTGTCTGTGGCCAGGACTGTTCATCCATGCCTTCACGACTTCTTCAGGTGTTCTTTGACCCATGGCAATGTTTTCACCCGCACTGCGATACTCAACCCCGAATTGCTTCATCATATCAAATGGGGAACCATAAGTCGGGCTTGTGTGGGAAAAGTAATTATTTCTTTGCATATCCAAAGACTTTTCTTTTGCTGTTTTTGCCAGTGTTGCATCGATTGATAATGGCGCAAGACCTGCTTTTTCGCGCTCCTGGTTTGTCAGATTAACAACCTGCTGCTCAAAGGATGAGATGGCAGGCTCTGACTGTTGCGTTTTCTGCTCTTCTACTTCTCGCTGTTCAGGCTGCTGAACTGCTGGTGCTTCATTTTGAGCCGGAACCGGTTCAGGCTGCTGAACTTCCGGTGCTTCATTTTGAGCTGGAGACTGTTCAGTTTCCGCTACAGCTGGCTCTTGAGCAGGCTGCTCAACTACTGGAGCCGGAGCTGCTACAGGTTCTTCAACAGGAGCCTCTGTTTTCTCAGCAGGTACAGGCTTTTCGTGGAAAGCTTTTTTATTTTGGAGATACATAGATTTATGATTTTGCAAAAGAAGATTAATTTTCTCCTGTAATTCATTAATATTTAATGAGTTAACCTCCATGTAATAAATATAAGGCTTCTGCTGGTCTTTGCTGTGGGCATCTGCTGACTGTCCGGTAAAAGATAACATAAGCGCTGAGACGGTAGTGGCAACAATTAAATTCTTTAACATTGTATTTCCTCCCTTAACATTGTGTCTGTTGACACTCTTATCCTACCATCGGATTTTCTGTCATATTTAAGGAAGGATTATACAAACAAAAAAGGTGCTAAAAATAGGAACATCATTTCCTGATTTTAGCACCTGAATAGTCCGAAATGCTTTAAAATCATGGATCAGGATCGTTATGGATGGAGTGACAATTTTTCCTCATTAACCGAACATCTGATCAACATGGTATCAATTACCGTAATTTAAGGATTGACAAAGTTTCAGATTTTAATAATTTTTACAATTATGACTGCTGTATTTCAATTATTAAAGAAAGTTTGACGATATAAAGCTGATAAAAAGAGTACGAGCTTTCGCTGATCGTCTTTTGGTAGTGTAGAACCTGTAACTCTTTCAATACTGATGATGAATTTTTCGTCAGGAGTTTTTCTTAATCTTGGATGTGTATTCTGATCGAGCCATTCCTGTTGAATCGAATCAATCATTTCCTCTAAAGAACGCCATTCTCTGTTTTGCCAAAGGCTGCCGTATAAAGTCAGCATTTCATCCTGATTCATGTTTCTGCTCCAATTCCAACAGCGAATCAGCCACGAGCTTCTTATCCAGACCGCTCCCGATAACCACGAGATTCGTCGGCATGTTCATATCCTGTAAGAAATAAAGTGGCATGCCGTATGAGTACTGAAATAAGACAGGGTACTTTTCATCCTCAAATGGCACAAAACCTTTTATACGGTAAATATGATCGGGCTGGGCCTTCAGCCATTCTTCAAAGGCATGTCTATTAATTCGGTGGTTAAACGTATAAACTACTGTATTTAAATTCAGATCCTTATCAGCACGAACGGATACTGACTCCTTTCTGTTATAGCCGAGTGAGTGAAGCACTGATGGATTCACGCTTGAATAGGTGGTCATGATGATTTGTGCATCAGGATTAATTTCCTGAAGCTCCCCGACAATTGAAGCAGCCTGCATGTCATTAATAAGATCTGTTTTATTTAACAGGATCACACCTGCATGGCGAACCTGTTCCCGCATCAGCTGCAGAACCTGAACAGGAAATGCGCTTCTGTTGCTCCACTGATGTACATCGACGATTGTCACGATCCCTTTAAAATCAAAATGGTGGGCGAATAATGGAGACATTACTGAATCAACGACCTCTACAGGATGAGCAGCACCGGTTGTTTCAATAATCAGGCTGTCAAATTCTTCTTTTATCAATAGTGACTGAAGCTGACTCTCAAGCTTCTCCTGAATCGTACAGCAAATGCAGCCATCAAGCAGTTCAGCAAGTGGAATGCCCTCATCAACTTCGGAAGAATCAATCGATACACTCCCCGCTTCGTTCATTAGGACGGCCGGTTTTCGGGATTGATCTTTTTCGAATTTGATCAGCTGTTTAAGTAGTGTCGTTTTACCGCTTCCGAGAAATCCGGACAATATGTAGACAGGTTTTTTTGTTGTCATTGCTTTCACCTCTGTTTTTAAATCTTTTTCATTAAAAAAGAAAGGTCTGGCAGCCGCTTATTCAGCTTCAACCAGACCTTTTCTCAGCAAATCAAGCTGCTGAATCCTCTTCTGAATTCTCTTCTTCCGCTGGAGCATTACCAGCTTCCTGAATTAAATACTCAACAGCTGCATTTTGCTGTGGATCATCATTTTGCAATTGTTCTCTCAGGCTCAGCATAATAGCTGATGCCGTTTCAGGTGTCACAGTGCCTGTTGCTTCGAGCTCATTTTCAGACTGAAAAGATTCAACTGCAGAGACAGTGTTTTCATCAAATAAACCATCTGCTTCCCCTGTCTCATAGCCAAGGGCTGCAAGCATCTGTTCAAGTGTCTGGATTTCGTCTGAAACCATCGACTCTTTCAGCTCAACATCAATATTTAGGAATGGCAATGTCGCATACGCTGGAAGATCCACCTCAGTCGTTGGACTGATTCCTTCTTCGTGTACCCAATTATCTTCAGGTGTCAGCCAGCGCGCTGTTGTAATCTTAATATTTGAGGAATCACTGAAATCTTCAGCAGTCTGAACCGTTCCTTTACCGAAAGTCGTTTTACCGAACAACGGAATATCTGCCGTTTCATTTACTGCTGCAGCTACGATTTCCGAAGCACTGGCGCTTCCTTCATCGATCAGAACGGCCGTTGGGACATTGACCTTGTCACCTTCCTGAGCTGAAATAACCTGTTTCTCACCATTTTTCTCTTCAATCTGAACGATGGTTTCACCTTCAGGAACAAAGAGATTGGCAATTGAGATCGCCTGTGGAAGCAGCCCACCCGGATTTTGACGCAAATCCAGTACAAGACCTTCCATACCCTGTGATTCCAGGTCAGCAAGCGCTTCTGTCAGCTCATCAAAAGTAGTCTCGGAAAAGCTCGTTAATTGTACCGTGGCTATCTTATTATCATCCATCTCATAATAAACTGTATCAAGTGGAATATCATCACGGGTAATCGTCACTTCGATTGGTTCATCAGATCCCTGACGCTGAATGGTAAGCGTGACCTCTGTACCTTTTTCACCACGGATAAGCATGACAGCATCTGTTGCGCTCATTCCCCTGATACTTTCACCATCTACACTCAGAATCTGATCATTAGGCAATATGCCGGCTTTTTCTGCAGGGGATCCTTTTATAGGTGATACAACGGTAATCAAACCATTAATCGATTGTATTTCTGCCCCGATTCCCTGAAAACTTGAGGTAATATTCTCATTAAATTGAGCAGCCTCTTCCTCATTCATGTAATCAGAATATGGATCGCCAAGCGCATCAATCATGCCATTAACGGCTCCATTGATTAATTCTTCATTATCGATTTCAAGAATATAATCTTCCTGAATTTTGTCATAAACACTATACAGCTTGTTGAATTCTGTTCTTTCAGGAACCCCAACCGTAACCGCTTTTTCCTCACCAAATGAAAGAGCGAAAATGGAAACGCCGGCGGTTAAGATGACGGTAAAAAACAGAATCATCACCAAATGAAATTTCTTAATCGTAACAAACCTGGAGACCGTTTCTTTTGTCTCCTCGACTTCCTGCTCAGGTCCATTGTTGTCCTGAACATTTGGATCCTTATCCATCTTTTCACCACTTTCCTTTTCGGGCACTATCCTGTCTCCTAAATGAAGATAATCTATTACATCTTAACAGCTTTAACCTCAGGATGAAAGACAAAACAGAGAGATCGTATGACTCTTTTAGCACACTTTAATCTTTGTCACTTTCATGACTCCATTATAAAAGGACTGACTTTAAAGTAAGCCAGTCCTTCCAGTTAATTACTCTGCAATTGCTGCATCAAGCGCAACAACGATCATGTCATTGAATGTAACCTGACGTTCTTCTGATGAAGTAGCTTCCCCAGTAAGAATGTGATCACTTACAGTAAGAACAGAAAGGGCGTTTCGGCCGTACTTAGCTGCCAGTGTATAAAGTGCTGACGTTTCCATTTCAACAGCTAAAATTCCGTGTTGAGCCCATAGCTCATGCTCTGCATTATCATCATAAAAAATGTCGGCAGTAAACACGTTACCAACCTGAAGCTTCAAGCCTTTTTCAACACCAGCCTCATAGGCATTCTTAAGGAGGTTAAAGTTTGCTGTTGGAGCAAAATCCACCCCTTTGAATGTACGCTGATTCATGTTGTTATCTGTGGAAGCCGTCATGGCAAGAATAACGTCACGTACTTTTACGTCCTTCTGGATTGCTCCGCATGTTCCTACACGAATAAGGTTTTTAACTCCATATTCCTGCATAAGCTCAGTCGCATAAATAGAAATAGATGGTACACCCATTCCTGTTCCCTGAACGGAAATTTTCTTTCCTTTATATGTTCCAGTGTATCCAAACATGTTACGAACTTCATTGTAGCATGTTACATCCTCTAGAAAAGTTTCAGCAATATACTTTGCACGCAACGGATCTCCTGGAAGCAGAACCGTTTCAGCGATATCTCCTTTTTTAGCACCAATATGTATACTCAAAGTAATTCCTCCTTTATCGTTTAAGCCTTATTATTGTAGCTTTTTTTATTTCATATTTCAACTTTAATTATAAACTCATTCGGAGTTGCTACTAAGTTTAATACTACTAATTCTTATTGTTGGTTGTATACTCTTCCCAAACTTCATCAAAGGTGGATGCAAGTGATGAATAAAGGTCCGTCGTTTCTATATATTGACTCACATCGTTATAGCTTTTAAGATTTTTCGGAAAATCCAGATCATCGTATATTCTGTTTGCCAGCAGCTCTTTATTGTTCCTTGGCTTTGGTTCCCTGTATTTCATGACAAAGTGGTAAAAGGACTTACTCATTAATGATCTCCCCCTTTTTCGGATGGTAAAAAAAGCTGTTTCAGGAAAAATCTCTCCTGAAACAGCTCTGTGATCTGATTATTTTGCTGTGATTTCCATCACTGCATCTGTACCTGCTGTTACCTGATCAGCCGCTTTTTTCTCAATGCTTTCCAAATCGTCACCGTTCGTTACGATTACCGGTGTAATAATGCTTTTCGCTTTTTCTTTTACCAGCGCGAGATCGAATGTTACAAGAGGATCTCCCACACTGACTTTTGATCCTTCTGATACGTGAGCTTCAAAACCTTCACCATTCATCGATACCGTTTCCAGACCGATGTGAACAAGTATTTCAGCCCCATTTTTTGCTTTTAATCCGATCGCGTGTTTTGTTGGGAAAACCTGAACGACTTCACCATCAATCGGAGATACAACTTTTCCATCAGAAGGTTCAACTGCGATTCCGTCTCCCATCATCTTTTGGGAGAACACAGGATCCGGTACTTCGTCAAGTGTCAAAAGCTTCCCTGTAAGTGGTGAATGTACTGTAATATTCTTTGGTGCTTCTTCTTTTTTTCCAAATAATTTTTTCAACATGATATCACGCTCCTGATTACTGTATAGACTAATCTTATCCTGAATAAACATCAGCAAATCGAAGTTTATCAAATTGTTCATTCATTCACAAGGATTATCTATCAAATAATACTTTATATCTCGCGTATCCCTCTTCATCAAGTTTCTCATATGGAATGAATCTCATTGCTGCCGAATTAATACAGTATCTTAATCCGGTCGGTCCAGGGCCATCATTGAAAACGTGGCCGAGGTGTGAATCTGCCTCCTGTGACCTGACTTCTGTACGGACCATAAAATGACTGCGGTCCGTCTTTTCAATGATTTCTTCTTCATCAATCGGCTTTGTAAAGCTTGGCCAACCGCATCCTGCATCATACTTATCAGTGGAACTGAATAGCGGTTTCCCTGAAACGATATCAACGTATATTCCGTCCGAGAATTCATCCCAGTATTCATTTCGAAATGGTGGTTCAGTTCCATTATTCTGCGTCACTTCACGCTGCATTGGTGTCAGCTTCGTTTTATCAAAACGTTCCATATCATTCACTCCTTGTTGGAATACTGCTCAATCCATCTTTTTCTTCCAGACCCTCTGAAGTAAGCATTGTAACGGACCGGATGTTTCTTATAATAATCCTGATGTTCCTGTTCAGCAGGATAAAATGTCGATGCCTGAAAAATATCCGTTACAATCGGCGCTCTAAACTTATTGCTCTCCTCAAGCTTTTTCCTTGATTCCAGTGCCGTTTTTTTCTGTTCTTCATTGTGATAATAAATGGCTGTTTTATACGATTCTCCACGGTCAAAAAACTGTCCGCCCGCGTCTGTTGGATCAATTTGAGTCCAAAACAGCTCAACAAGTTTTTCATAGGGATAAATATCTGGATCAAATTCAATTTGCACCGCTTCCCTGTGACCGGTAGTCTCACTGCATACTTCCTTGTAGGTCGGGTTTTCTGTATGTCCGCCTGTATAACCTGAGACGATACTCAGAATACCGGGCTGCTCATCAAAAGGCTTTACCATACACCAGAAGCATCCTCCTGCAAATGTTGCTTTTTCAACTCGTGACATTGTTCATCACTCCTTCATTATCTGGGTACATAAATGGAGAAAGAAATATCGTTCTCTTCAAGGTCAAAACGGTTTGTTTTAACATTCAGCCCCTGCGCTACATCGATTTCTGTCACCTGCACGATGATCTGTTGTTCATTCGGCTGCATCACGACCCACTCAGGAAACTCATAGGAATCCTGAATGAATTTCAGCACATTCGCTACCGGCAGATCAATTGCACCTAATGACAGGCTTTCCTGCGTTAAAAGAAGATTTCCATTTTCCAGTGCATTTGCTTCAAAGGTCATACGGAAATCAATATTCGTATTAAAGATGGGTATGGCCCCATTTAACGTAACGTTATCTTCAAAAACGACTGAATAATCAATCGCGCCGCCAAGTTCTTCTTCAATAAACCGGTTTGCAACAATCGTCAGGTCCTCCTTGGTGGTTGTCACCTGAAATTCAGCCTGTGATTCCGGAGGTACCGTTTCATTTGCCAGCACAGGTTCGTCGGCTACCGGTCTGTACAGGAGAAACAAAATGGAGCCCACTGTCAGGATACAAAGCATCAGCAACCCGATAAATAACCATTTCCATTTATTCTTCACTCGTCTCAACTCCTTCGTCCGCGCCGTTCTCATACACATTCAGTACTCCTGCTTCTATTCGCTCAGCGATCAGTGAATATCCCTGATCGTTCGGATGGAAATAATCTGAATGTAAAAGATTATTATCATTCTGCCTGAATAAATCAGCGACCTCGACATAGGATGTGTTTTCCCAGTCAGACGCAATCGTTTCAGCTGACTGATTCCACGCTTCCACAATCAGCCTCATTTCTTCAATATCGGCAGAAAAAATATAAAAAGGATTATAAATGCCCATTAAAACGATTGAGATATCCGGATTCAGTTCCCTTATTTCACTGAACAGCTGTGTTAAATTTTCTTCATATATTAATCTTGCTCCTTCAAAATCCTCATACGTCATGGAAGGAAAGGTCGAGCGGATCACTTTCATTACATCGTTTCCGCCAATTGTAATTACCGCGATATCTGATTCAGAAATCGATGAGCGTATCTCCTGTTCCCCCTTTACCCTCTTTAAGAGCTGATCAGAGCGGTTACCTCTTTTTCCGAAATTGTCTATTGATACCTCGCCTATTTCACTTCGCTCCTGAAGTTTTTGTTCCAATAATGGAACATATCCTCCTGCACCTGAACTGTCTCCGACTCCCTGAGTGAGGGAATCACCCAATGATACGAGCGATAACGGATCCGGGTAAAAATTTTCGTCCGGGAACTGCTTTTCAAAAACAACGGTTTCCCGGTCTGTCTGAATACTTTCCGGGTGGGAACATGCAGCTAAAAGCATCACAACACATATTCCTGAAACGGCTGATAAACGCTTCATATTTCCACCTTCTTTCAACTGCTATTGTTAGTATATCACCGCAATTACATAATAAAACATTATCAGGCTCAGCGAATATTTCAACTCATATCAAAAAACACCGGCTGACCGTTCTCAAAATGAGAATAACGGGCCGGTGCTTTATCATTATTCAGCGTAGTACATAAAACCGATTGCACCCGCACCTGTGTGAGTGGAGATAACAGGAGTGGTTTCGTCGATCCGCACGGTTGCCGGAAGCTTCTCATCAAGCATTTTGGCAAGCTTCAGTCCATCTGCGTGAACGATGTCTACTGCTTTGATTGATTTATCCGTTGTATCATTTTCAAATTGACCCGATAAATACTTCACAACCTGATTATGGCTTCTTGCTTTAGATACAGGTGTATATTCTCCTCCTGCTAAAGAAGCAATCGGTTTAATATTTAGCAGGGAACCAATCATGGCACGGCCCTTACCGATTCTCCCGCCCTTTACGAGATTTTCAAGTGTATCCACTACGACAAACAGGTGAGAATGATCCTTTACATGCTGGACACGTTTCAGGATTTCATCTTTTCCAACCCCATTTTGAGCCATTTTAGCTGCTTCAATAACCTGATAAGCAAGTGCTCTTGAAATAAAACCTGAATCAATTACGGTTACATCAGCATCAGTCAGCTCGGATGCACTTTCAGCTGACCGGACAGTCCCACTCATTTTCCCTGTCATATGAATGGAAATAATGTCGGAACCATCTGCGCTCAATTCATCATATACTTCCTTAAAGGCTCCTGCAGAAGGTTGAGAACTTTTTGGAAGATCTTTTGCTGCTGCCATCTTCTTCATAAATTCCGAAGGAGAAAGGTCAATACGGTCAAGGTATGATTCGCCGTCAATTGTCAGCGTTAATGGTACAACCGTGATTCCATACTGCTCAATTTCCTGTACAGATAAATCTGCCGTTGAATCAGTTACGATCTTAATCATTTAGAAAACCCCTTATCATCCTTATTTATCTTGCTCTCATTATACTAATGATAGTAGGCGATGCCCATTGAAAACCCGGGGAAATTAAAATTAATGACAAGTGTCATATAAAGGCTTGATACCTTGGTATGAAAGCGATATCAGTTATTGAATCTGACTTTTCTTAAAATTAATGTTTGCTCAATATAATATTTACCAGTAAAATGTACATTAAATGAAGGATTTTGAGGTGAATGAATGGATACATTTGATTATAAAGATACCCGCGAGGAATTTTGGAATGCACTTACGCACGGCATTGGTTTTTTACTGAGTATTCCCGCACTCGTCATGCTGATCCTGGCTGCAGTTGAACGCGGAACAGCCTGGCATGTTGTCAGTTTTACTATTTTCGGTACAACAATGATGATTCTCTACCTATGTTCAACCCTGCTTCACAGTGTAAGAAAGATGCAATTAAAAAAGCTTTTTGCGATTATGGACCACTCAGCGATTTACCTTTTGATCGCCGGAACTTATACGCCATTCGTTCTCGTCACGATCCGCGACCCGCTAGGCTGGACCATTTTCGGTCTTGTCTGGGGACTTGCTGTTGCAGGCATCGTGTTTAAATGTTTTTTTGTTGACCGTTATCAAATTATAGCAACATTGTTTTATGTTCTAATGGGCTGGCTGATCATTATTGCGGTTGTACCTTTATATAAGGAATTAACAGCCTCAGGTTTTGCTCTGCTACTTACCGGGGGAATTTTTTATTCAGTAGGTGCTATCTTTTATGTCTGGAGAAAGCTTCCTTATAACCACGCGATCTGGCATTTATTTGTAATCGCAGGCAGTGCGTTTATGTACTTTTGCGTTTACTTTTATGCTTAATAATTATGAAGCGGTCACTCATTTAGGCCGCAAAAGAGAATAACTTTATGAGATATTTCATTTGAAATCCAAAGCCGTTTATTCACCTTAGTGAGTACACGGTTTTTTTATTTTGCACACTTCACATTCGCTTTACGTTCTGTCATTCCATTATGATAGTGACAAGTAAAGATTCCTGGAATGAAAGGTGGAATGGTATGATATTTTTTATCATCTGGCTTGTATTGCTCGCTTACTCAATCTTTTTAGCACCTGGTTCAAGTAACCCGGATCCCGTTTTGGAGCTTGTTTTTGAAGGTGAATGGGCAATGATCGATCCTCTGGTGCTGGCTGTATTTAACTCACTCGGTATTTTCCCAATGGTTTTCTTCACCATCCTTTTGAGAAATGACCGGCAGAAGTGGCCTGCGTGGCCTTTCTCACTGGCTTCTTTTGCCGGTGGAGCATTTGCACTGTTACCCTATTTTGCTTTTGGAGATAAGCCTGCAGTACGTTCCTTAAGAACACCAGGATGGCTTGTATCCTTCCTTCAATCAAAAATCTGGCTTTTGATCCTGATCATTATTTTTACAGGAAACATTTTGACGCTATTTCAAGGTTTTTCAATCGCTGCTTACGCTGAGGCTTTCCGGCAATCACAGCTTGTCTCCGTCATGACAGTAGACTGGTTTGTGTTATGGTGGTTATCTGTTTTTGCAGTGAACAGATATTATCCTGATGCAAAGTCAAAACGACTTTCATGGATTCCTATAGTAGGACCGGTACTGGTTCTTTGGAAAAATGTATAATTTAAGTGCCAGGTCATTCTGCAGACTCCTACGACAGTGAAGCGACAGGTGAGCCAGCTGTGCTCCTTACAGCTGGCTCACCGCACGGCCGTGGAAAGCGACAGAATGACCTGACACGGGTTAGACATTCAACAACCTGATAAAAAGTGTATCCAAAACAAATTTTTAATCACTTATTTTCGGTCGTAAATAATGAATTCATAATCATAAGGGTTTTTTTCATTTTTCAACCCTTTTTCTCTTGAAACTTCTTTCCATTTTTTTAGGTCATACTCAGGAAAATGGGCATCGCCTTCAAATGTTTCATGGATCAGCGTGATGTATAAACGGTCAGCATATTCGAGTGCAGCTTTATAAATCTCCCCGCCTCCGATCACAAAACCTTCATCCTCTTCACTCAGCTTTGCAAGACCGTCTTCAAGGCTGTACACGACCTCTGCACCTTCATGCGACCATTTCTTATTAGAAGTTAAAACAACATTCCTGCGGTTTTTTAATGGACCATTCATAGCTTCAAACGTCTTCCGACCCATTAATAGTGTTTTGCCTGTTGTCGTATTTTTAAAATACTTCAGGTCCTCCGGAAGATGCCATGGCATTTCTCCATCTTTTCCAATCACTCTATTTAACCCGTGTGCAGCAATCATAGAAATCATACTTTTCCTCCTAAACGGCTACCGGTGCTTTAATAGCAGGGTGCGGATCATAATTTTCAAGAACAATATCCTGAACATCAAGTTCAAATAATGACTTGTCAGATTGAATGCTGATGGACGGAAGCTCCCTGAAATCTCTGGACAGCTGCAGCTTCACCTGATCAATATGGTTGGAATAAATATGTGCATCTCCGATCGTATGAACAAATTCGCCCGGTTCAAGACCACATTCTCTTGCAATCAGGTGAGTCAGGAGTGCATAGCTGGCAATATTAAATGGAATGCCGAGGAACAAATCACCACTGCGCTGATACAATTGACAGGAAAGTTTACCGTCAGCAACATAAAACTGAAAAAGCGTATGACACGGCGGCAGCGCCATAACGGGTATGTCCTCAGGATTCCAGGCACTGACGATGTGTCTTCTTGAGTCGGGATTATGCCTGATCGAATGAATAACATCCTTCAGCTGATCAATCGTTTCCCCTCTTGTTGTTTTCCAATTCCGCCACTGCTCACCATAAACAGAACCGAGGGAGCCATACTTTCCGGCGAATTCATCATCAGTTAAAATGCGCTCCCTGAAATCGTTCATTTCCTTTTCATAAAGCAGGTTAAATTCCTGATCCTGCTGACTTCTAAGTCCGAAATCCGTCATATCCGGACCCTTATAATCAGCAGATTCTACCCATTTCTTAAATGCCCATTCATCCCAGATGTGATTATTATGCTCAAGCAGATAGCGGATGTTTGTGTCTCCCCTGATAAACCAGATCAGCTCACTGACGATCAATTTAAACGGCACACGTTTTGTCGTCATTAAAGGAAAACCTTCATGAAGATTGAATCTCATCTGGTGTCCAAAGGAACTGATTGTACCGGTGCCCGTCCGGTCTTCTTTCGTGACACCGTTATTCAGAACATGTGATAATAAATCGTGATAAACCTTCATGAACCTACTTCCTTTCGTTTCGAATAATATGTACGAGTTTATCTTAACAGAATCATCTAACCGACTCCAAACTACATCTCACAATGCAGGATGATTAATTTTCAAAACACAAACTTGCTTAGATCTGTAATCATTTTTTTTGCTTCAGGATACAGATTTTTCTGATTCAATTACCATTAGTGCCAGGGACATCCGTAGACTCCTGCGGCAGAGAAGCGACAGGTGAGACAGATGTGCGTAGCACAGCTGGCTCACCGCGCGGCCGCGGAAAGCGAAGGATGTCCCTGGCACGGTTTACTATAAGCATACAATGAAAAAACCACTGAAAATTCAGTGGTTTAATGTAAATTCGAACTTGTGGAACCGAATTTTGCAGGGGTGTCTTTACCCCAGTATACGTCAGCAATTTCATGATGCGTTTCAAAGCCGTCTTCTGCTGTATGGTAATGGAAGTTAAATGTGTAACCTTCAAGCGGCGGGCGGTCTTTTCTTACGTGAAAACATAGTACATCATCATTTGTTTTCGCATCAATAATATGAAAAATCCGTTCCCCCTCACCTTTACCAATTGCCGGTGAAATCATCAGTTCGGAGTATTCATCATCCGAATATGTATAAATTAATTCTGTAATCATTTCTTCCATTTTCGGCAATACTTCAGACTGGATATCAGATTCGATTCTCGGCATGATCCGTTCGCCAAGCTTAGCCGTTGTGATTTCTCTTGCCTGGGAGATCAAAAGTTCTGCAGATGTCTCCTTGTCGAGGAGAGGAAGGTCACTGCCTGTCTGTTTATTGTTCTCAGCAATAGATGGGTCCTGATGATGAGTATCGCCTGTTTCATTAGCAAATAGATCCTGTGGTGAAACCATTCCGAATGTGATGATCGAGATAAATACGACAAATGATTTTTTTAACCAGTTTGGCATAAACCGCAAATCCCTTCTTGTATGATTAAGGTATGTTCTATTATACTAGAATACGAACAGATTTGCTTTTGGTTTCATAAAATTGCAACTATTTATCTAATGTCTGTTTATCGGGAGGGATTCAAATGGAAGATACGTTAATCAGCATTGGGTTTTTGATGCTACTTGGTTATATGGTATACCTTCAGTTTGCAGAGTAAGAAAAAAACCGGGCGAACCGGTTTTTTTGTTTTTATTATTAAGAACCGTGACGGGGACATCCTGCGCTTTCCGTGGCCGGGCGGTGAACCTACCTGCGCTTCGCCCAGCTGGTTTCACCTGACCCTTTCCCCCACAGGAGTCTCCGGATGTCCCCGTCACTTAAAAAGAATCACCTTCAAGAAAATCATTACATTTAAGTATAGATAGAATTCTTAAAGCTTAAGAACAAAACCACTCAATTTATTGAGTTACCCTTCATTTGATCATACAAATGACATGATAACCTTATGTCATATTACGATCGACCCTGATCACTCCATAATGCTGTTTGGTGGAGGGTCTTTTTAGTTGAGTGAATCCATAGAGATGGAATCTCTCAGACCTGAAATGATCTTTCAGCACAATGCATTTTCTTGCGACTCTTTGCGCCTCTCTGACAGCCTCCCCAAGTCGTTCATCATGCTCATCAGCAAGGTGCCTTAATCCTGAAATTCCTTCTGATTGCACCTCCTCTGTAAACATCGGATCAAAATAAATGATATCAAATTCGTTGTCCATGCAGCTTTTTAAATAGTCAGCATAATGAGTGTTAATGATTTCTACATTGCTCATTGCTTTTTTCAAATCCGTATCTTCTGTTTCCCACTGCTTCAGTCCTTCAGAGATGATAAATGCTGTAATCGGATTAATTTCCAATGCTGTTACTTTGTTCTGCGTCAAACAGGCTGCTGTGATCGCATCTGAACAAAGCCCTGCTGTACAATCCAAAAATGTATCACCATTTTTTAACCCGGATGCTTCTATTAACGGGTCGGGCATTCCTTTTCGCATCCGTTTGATTCTGAAAGCACTTGAATTGGGGTGGAAAAAGAATGGAGTGGTAGAGTCTGATGAATAATATTCAAATCTGTCCGTTCCGGAGACAAGTACGGGTTCATTGTAAATGTCGATCAGCTGCTTAACAGAGCGTTTCTTCCGCAGAATAATGGATCCTCCTAAAACTGATTGCGCTCTCTCGGCATTTTCAAAGCATATTTTGTCTGGACGTCCTGACGTTGTAATAATCAACTTTTTGCACCTTCTCTCATATAAAAAAGCGCCATATCGGCGCTTTTAGCAATGCAGATCCATTGCACCTTTAATATTTTCAACAATATCTTCCACGCTGTGATCCTCAATCTCTTCGCGCGGAATAAAATGAGCGACTCTGCCTTCTTTTAATAACACAATAGATGGCGATGACGGCTCATAATCGGGGAAATGGTTACGCATTTTTGCAGTCGCTTCTCTGTCCTGACCGGCAAAAACCGTCACCAGATGATCCGGCTCTTTATCATGTGTGATCAGTGCCTGAGTAACAGCCGGTCTTGCCAGTCCAGCTGCACATCCGCAGACAGAATTGATCACAACAAGTGTCGTGCCTTCTGCTTCTTCTAAAAATGATTCAACTTCTTCTTCCGTTCTAAGCTCCTGAAACCCTGCCTGCGTCAGTTCTTCTCTCATCGGTTTTACTAGCTGCTTCATGTATTCTTCGTATGCCATTGACATTAGGATTCCTCCATTCCTGCTTTTCTTGCTTCCGTCATTTGTTTCCAAACTGATCCTTTTGCTTCTTCTCCGCCTTCGATCCGTTCAATTGCCATCAATACCTGAAGCTTCACTTCAAATTCCGGGTCTTCCTGTACAGCTTTTAAAGCGTCAAGTGCTTTTTCAGTTCCTGCTTCATACAAAAACATAGCGGCTCTCCATCTGACCAGCTTATTTTTATCCGTAAGAGCTTTGGCCATTTCATCCTCTGCTTCAGGAAAACCGAGATCTGATAAGCAGTCTCCCGCCGTTCTTCTGACTGAGGCATTTTTATCATTCAGCCCTTTATATAAATATGGAAGGACAGATGGATCCTCAATCATACCAAGATAAACGACAGCCAGTCTTCGAACTGACACTTTTTCATCTTCCAGCGCAACATTCAGCATGTCGAGGTCACTTGTATCCGGCTCAGGAATCTGCTCTAGCAGCTGGTAACGTTCCTGCCAGCTGTCTGCATTCTTAAGCTCTTCGGCACTGACTTTTCTGAGTTCTCTTTTAGGCGATTCAGTACCAGCTTCTCTGGATGCTTCCACGATTGCCTGAACCCTGCTTGCCGGGTAGGATGCAAGTATTTCTTCAGTTACTTCTGCTGCAATTTTATCCAGATCTCCGTATCTGACACCAAAATCTTTCCATTTTCTCTGGAGAACGACATTGTCGCCTGCTAATTGTGCTTCACCCATGGCCTGGGCGAAATAATCCGGAAGTCCGTAACGTTTTTCAGTTTCACCATTCAGCAGTTTCACCTGTAAAGGAATCCCTTTGAATTGCAAAACCTGAACATTCACTTCACCGTAATGTTCATCCGGCTTATGTTCTGATTTTTCTGCTTCCGTTTCCTCTCCAAATACTTCACGGACAGCTGGAAGGATCTGTTGCCAGTCTGCTTTTGGATGACGTTCAACAGCAAGGAAATCAGCAACATGATAGATTCCTTTTACTCCGTCAATTTCAAGGAGAGACTTAATTTTCAATGGCGCATCTGCTGCGTCCTCTTTTTTGTAATTGTTACTTTTCCCGCCCTGCAGCGCTTCATCGACGATGACCTTCATCGTATTCGGGCTTGGTGTTGGTTCGATAGATAATATTTTCAAGTGTTCACCCTCCGATCAAACATTGTATCTGCATTGTAACATAGTCCTTTAAAGGCATGAATTAATCGGCCTGTTCAGCAATTTCAGATAAATAACTCCAGCGCTCGATTAAGTGTTCAAGCTCATCATTCGTTTTTTCAAGTTCTGACATGATTTCATCCGCTCTTGTAAAGTCGCTGCCTGTTTGATTCAGCTCCTGTTCAAGCGATTCTATTTTCAACTCTGCAGCTGCGATTTTATCATCAATTTCTTCCCATTCTTTTTTTTCATGGAAAGACAGCCGTTTTTTTTCTCTCTGCTTAGGTTTTTCTTTTTTTGTTTCCTTTACCGCTTGCTCCGGTTTTTCGTCCGTCTTAGCAGCTAAATAATCACTGTATCGGTCAAAAACAATCTCAGGTTCCTGATCGTGACCCAGTATGATCAGCTTTTCTGCTGATTTATCGAGGAAATAACGATCGTGGGAAACCGTAATGACGACTCCTTCAAAAGATTCTATAAAGTTTTCGAGCACCGTCAATGTCTGGGTATCCAGGTCATTGGTCGGTTCATCCAACAGAAGAACATTCGGCTGCTGCATGAGCAGGCGCAATAAATAGAGGCGTTTCTTCTCTCCACCTGACAATTTATAAATCGGTGTACCATGAACAGAAGGCGGAAACAGGAACTGTTCAAGCATTTGTGAGACAGACACTTTCCCTTCCTTTGTCACTGCCTCTTCTGCTTCTTCTCGCAAATACTCAATCATGCGGAGCTGTTCATTCATCCCTTTGATTTCCTGAGAAAAATAGGCGAATTTTACAGTCTGCCCTATGATGACCGATCCGGAATCAGGCTCAATCCTTCCGCTGATCAGATCCATAAGGGTTGATTTCCCGCTGCCGTTTGGACCGGCAATACCAATCCGGTCACCTGGAAGAAGCATAAAATCAAAATCTGTAAGAATACTTTTTCCATTAAAAGCTTTAGCGACATTTTTTAATTCTACCACCTGTTTACCTAATCGGCTTCCGACTGCACTGATGGTCAGATCCTCCTGATTGACAGGACCTGTTTTTTTGTCGAGCTCTTCAAACCGTTTAATCCGGGCTTTTTGTTTAGTCGTTCTCGCTTTTGCCCCTTTTCTCATCCAGGCAAGCTCAGAACGGTATAAATTATTGTGTTTTTGCTGTTCAGCCTGTTCCTGCTCTTCTCTTAATGCTTTCGCTTCAATAAATGATTCATAATTACCTTTATATTGATAAGCCTTTCCATTTTCGAGTTCAACCATGACAGTTGATACTTCATCAAGGAAGTAACGGTCATGGGAGACAACCATTAACGCGCCTTTATATTTTTTCAAATAACCGGCCAGCCAGTCGATGGCTTGATAGTCGAGATGGTTGGTTGGCTCATCCAGCAATAGCAGATCAGGTGTTTCAAGCATTACCTGAGCGAGCGCAACTCTTTTTTTCTGGCCACCTGATAATTCGTTGATTTGGCGATTGGTATCATGGATCCCAAGCTTTGAAAGGATGGTCTTGGCCTGTGAGGTTGCGTCCCAGGCCTCTTCCTCCTCCATCTTCTGCTGAATGGCCATAAACTTCTCCTGTATTTCTGCAGATTCGGGATTTTTTTCATAAGCCGCCAAGGCCGTTTCAAACCGATTCATCAATTGAACAACTTTTGCATCCGTTTTAAAAACGGTTTCCAAAATGGACAATCCGTCATCGAGCTCCGGTTCCTGATCCAATAATCTCACTGTAAAATCCTTTGGCTGATCAATGGTGCCTGAATCAGGCAGCTCAATTCCGGAAATCAGGGACAGAAGGGTCGACTTCCCTGTACCATTAACCCCGATCAGACCAATCTTTTCACCCTCAGTGATGGTTAAATTAAGGTCATGAAAGAGGGCTTTATCTCCGTATGTTTTAGTTAAGTCGATTAATCTGCACTGCTTCATTTCCTACCATTCCATTCTTTGATAAATTGCCCGATAAACTGCTCCATAAAACGGTGACGTTCATGGGCAATTTTAATCGCTGTTTTTGTATTCATTCGATCTCTCAGAGTTAAAAGTTTATCATAAAAATGCTGAATCACCGTATCTTCAGGTAAGTGTTCTGAATAAAACGCATTTCTTTTGACAGCTCCATATGTAAAGGCGCGCGCAATCCCTACCGCTCCGATTGCATCAAGCCGGTCAGCGTCCTGAACAATTCTTCCTTCAACGGTTTCAGGTATCTTCCCCTTGGAGAATCCGATTGCTCCGCACTCACTTATGAGTAATTGCGTTTCGGATTCATTAAACCCTGCCTGGCTGATGGTATTCATCAGAAATTCATCAGCCGCCCGCTGGTCATTATGTAGTTTGGCATCTCCTGCATCATGAAGATACACGAGTAACCTGATTAAAGATTCATTTCCTTCATTTTCAATTCCGGCAATTTTTAATGCGAGTCTCTGAACCCTCTCTATATGGTCCCAGCCATGCCCGGTATAATCATCATCATATAAGGTTTTGACAGATTGATAAACAGAGGACAAGCGGTCGTCATTCACCATTATCATCTTCCGTTTCATCCAGTAAATCGATGGTTTTAATCACAAAATAAACCATGTCTTCAATGTCTCTGAGCATATCTTCAGTAATCGTACGGTCAAATTTCACTACAGCTTCACAGTAAGGACTGTTTTTAGTGGATGTGACCGTTCTTAGCTCATAACATCTTTCCCTTCCCCACTGGGTAGACAATATTTCTTTTTCAGCTTCTGTCCAGTACTCTCCATCTTTTCTGAAAATAATGGATACAAGAGCGCCTGCTTTCTGATCCACCAACTGGTCAGGAAGCAGTTCTGCTGCCAGCTTTTTCAGATCTGCATACAATTTCATATCCGCTTCATACGTATGTGGGACACTTGAAAAAGTGATTGTAAACTCACGGCATAATGTAGCGATATCAATTGTGTCACTGCGGTGACTGATTTTTACCGTTTCATCAAGGTCACGGTCATATACCGTTCCTTCCAGAACCGTTTTCAGATTATCAAATGCTGTAGGATCAAACACCTTCATCGCCCCTATCTTTTTTGTTATCATATCATACCGGAAGAAGTTGAATCGAACCTCTCTATGTTTATCACACATAAAAAAGGCTGGATCAAAACCCTCATTCGGATTTATCCAGCCTGACATCATCTAAAGCTGCATAGATTTCTTATAAAGAAATCAGAATAAACCAAGTGCTTTCCCATCATTCGTGACGTCCATATTTTGAGCAGCCGGTTTTTTCGGAAGTCCCGGCATGGTCATCACGTCACCGGTTAACGCTACGATAAAACCTGCTCCAAGCTTAGGAATTAACTCACGGATCGTGATCGTAAATTGTTCAGGCCGTCCAAGAAGCTTCGGATCGTCTGATAATGAATATTGTGTCTTTGCCATACAAACAGGTAATTTGCCCCAACCGTACTTCTCAAATTCAGCCATCTGTTTTTCAGCTTTTTTTGAAAATACAACGGCATCCGCTCCATAAACATTCCCCGCGATGGCATTAATTTTTTCACGAATGGATTGATCAAGGTCGTAAAGATAAGAAAAATCCGCCTGCCCTTCAAGCAGGTCCAGAACCTGACGGGCAAGGTCGATGCCGCCATCTCCGCCTTTTTCCCACACCTCTGTCAGTGCATAATGTACGCCGTTGCTTTGACAGAACTTCTCAAGCACTGCAAGCTCCGATGAATGGTCCGAATGGAAACGGTTAATGGCAACAACAGCTGGAAGGCCGAACGATCGGATTGTTTCAAGATGTTTTTCCAGATTGGCCAACCCTTTTTGCAACGCCTGAATATTTTCTTCTTTCAGCTCATTTTTATCCTGTCCGCCGTGCATTTTCAGTGCCCTTACTGTTGCAACAATTACAACAGCATCCGGGTGTTTTCCTGTTGCTCTCGTCTTAATGTTCAGGAACTTTTCCGCTCCAAGGTCAGCACCAAATCCTGACTCCGTCACAACGTAATCAGCAAGTTTTAACGCTGTTTTTGTGGCTAATACAGAATTACATCCATGCGCAATATTCGCAAATGGACCGCCGTGGATCAAGGCAGGGGTGTGTTCAAGTGTCTGGACCAGATTCGGCTTTAAGGCATCCTTCAGCAGCAGTGCCAGCGCACCTTCCGCCTGAAGGTCACCAACAGTAACCGGTTCTTTTTGATACGTGTAAGCCACAACCATATTGGCTAACCTCCGTTTAAGATCCTCAATGCTTACTGATAAACAGAGAACAGCCATAATTTCAGATGCAACCGTAATATCAAATCCTTCTTCTCTCGGAACTCCTTTAGCCGGTCCTCCAAGCCCCACAATTACCTGACGCAGTGCGCGATCATTCATATCCAGAACTCGTTTCCAGATAATCCGTCTCGGATCAATCTGTTTTTCATTTCCCTGGTGAATATGATTATCGATAAAAGCAGACAGAGCATTATTCGCCGTCGTGATTGCATGAATATCCCCAGTAAAATGAAGGTTAATATCCTCCATCGGCAATACCTGCGCATAACCACCCCCGGTCGCGCCGCCCTTAACCCCCATAACAGGTCCAAGTGAAGGCTCTCTTAAAGCAACCATTGAGTTTTTCCCTGTTTTTCTTAATGCATCCGCAAGTCCTACCGTTACCGTTGACTTACCTTCTCCGGCAGGAGTCGGATTAATCGAGGTCACGAGGATCAGCTTTCCATTCCTCGCAGTCTGAAGGCGGTTTATCGCTTCAAAACTGATTTTTGCTTTATATTTTCCATACAGTTCAAGGTCTTCTTCTGATAACCCTGCTCCTGCAGCAATTTCTGTGATCGGTGACATTTCAGCAGACTGGGCAATTTCAATATCAGTCGGAACGGTTTTTTCAGTAGTCATGACAGTCCTCCAGCGTATGTATTTTCCTCTATCATATCATAATTTTTTCAGCTGCAAACCAGTGCTGTGTTTTACTCTCCAACCGATTTACCGCATAAAAAAACCGCTTACAGCGGATTTTTAATTTCATTTTAAAAACCGTACCGGGGGGATTCCCCGGTACTTTTATATGTTTGATATCGCAACAAAGGTATTAAAGCTTATAAATAAATGAAGACAAACTGCTTTTCATAACATTGATCACTTTTTACTTGTAGCCTTTAATCCTCCTGCTCTTCTTTTTCCTGCAGCTGTCTTAGTTCATTGACAAGCTCCGGGTTGTTTTCAAAGAGCTGGACAAGATCACCGATCCGGTCTATGGAATTCCAGCTTAAGTGATGCTCAATTCCTTCAACATCATTGTAAATGTTTTCTTCTTTCACACCGATGATTGCCAGGAATTGTTCAAGAAGCTCGTGACGGAACACGAGTCTTTTTCCAATTTTATTGCCTTTTTTCGTTAACACCAGTCCCCGGTATTTTTCATAAATTAAGTATTCATCTTTATCAAGCTTCTGAACCATCTTGGTAACGGAAGACGGATGGACAGAAAGTGCTTCTGCTATATCTGATACCCTTGCATATCCTTTGTTATCAATCAGGATATAGATTTGTTCTATATAATCCTCCATGCTGGGTGTTGGCATGTGGGGACCCCTCCTCGTAAAAAACCATTATTTCGTTTCCTGTAAAGTTTACTATAACGGTGCCTTTGAAACAACAAGTTATCCACTGTCCATTAGTCAGGTAGATGGTCTGAGGAATATTTTTCGTTATAAGATACCTGTTTAATTATTTTTTGAAAATTCCCTCATATCATTGACGGACTTTTTGTTCATGTGTATAGTTAATTTATCATCTTGACCGATCCAGATGAAAATCCATGTTTAAGCACAATGGTGCTTGTCATAACGGGAGGCTGTCAACATGCATAATGGTAAGGTAAAATGGTTTAACAATGAAAAAGGCTATGGGTTTTTGGAGGTAGAAGGTGGCGATGATGTTTTTGTACACTTTACCGCCGTGCAGGGTGATGGTTATAAGTCGCTTGAGGAAGGCCAGGAAGTGACCTTTGATATTGTTGAAGGAAACCGTGGACCTCAGGCAGCCAATGTCATTAAAAAATAAGCTGAAGACCGCTCACTTTGTGAACGGTCTTTTTTCAGCTCAATTGTCTGCCGCATTCCTGCAGTCTTTTCCCCACTGAGCATTCCGATATACAGAATTTATGTGCTTTTGATTTTCCACGCTCGTACCTCAGCTGTTTTTTTACAGGGCAATCCTGACAATAGGTCTGAAGCAGTTCGTCCACTTCATTGATTATCAGCTGTTTTTCCACATTATTCAACTCCTGATTAATCGTTACGCTGTTTTTTGCTTTTAATTTTCTCATCCTGCAGAGCCTGATTTGACAGCTTATCCGCTTTTTTATTTCCTTTTCTGGTAATGTGCCGGTAAGCTGCTTTATACCCCCGATCACTCAGTAACGATTCGACTTTTTCTATCCAGTATACCAGATTCTGATCGTAACATGGCCATTCTCCGCTCATTTGATTGATCACAACGAGTGAGTCACCTGATACTTCAAGAAGCTGTTGATTTCCTTCACTAAGCTCAATCGCGTGTTTCAGCGCATAATAAAGTGAAGCGTATTCTGCCTCATTATTGGATGCTAAACCGCTGATCACTCTATTTTCTCTTTCAGTATATGTTTCCTGGCCCTTATCATATTCAATGATCCAGCCAAGTCCTGATTCCCTGGAATGCTTGTTATAACTGGCATCGAATAACACACTGATATTTTTCACCTGACCTTCTGTTTTATGCAGAAGCTTTTTAAATTCTTTCACGTTCCATTGCTGACCAAGATCATCTTCAATGATAATACTGTTAAATCGTCCGGTTTTTTCAAAATCCTGAATATAGTCCAGTGCCAGTGATTCATCAAGAAATGATGTGATGATCTCAATTTTTTGATGCTTTGGGTGTTTATAACTCGCCATAAATCTAACGTTCAAACGATTCACTCCATTCTTAGCTATCATCATTATTATTCTCCATTGTATAACAGATCGACTGTTGGTACACTCAGGATTAAGGGGGGATTACATGATTGAACTATATATAGATGGAGCGAGTGCCGGAAATCCGGGCCTAAGCGGTGCAGGTGTTTTTATTAAAAATGGAAAAGACTCCAGACAGCTGTCAGTGCCACTCCCGATCATGGAGAACCATGAAGCGGAATTTAATGCACTTGTTATCGGACTAGAAAAATGTCTTCCCTATAAAGATCATATCATTTCCTGCAGGACTGATTCTCAAATCGTATTTCATGCGGTTGAAAACCGGAGAGTGAAAAACAGCACTTACGCCGCGTATTTAACGAATGCACTTGAAATGATTGATCAGTTTCCGTTATTTTTTATCAAATGGATTCCAAGTAAAGAAAATTCGGTTGCTGACCGTCTGGCCAGGCAGGCGATCAGATCACAGCAGGCTTAATGTAAGCCTAACCTTGGATGGTTATATACAAATACGATTTGCCGGTTAAATGTAAGGGACCCCATCTCAAATAAATGGAGTCCCTTTTTTCAGGCTTATTGCACCTGAACTTATAAGATCATACCCTTCGCTTTAAGATGGTTGATCATGTCTTTTCTTGAAGACTGTTTTAATTTGACCAGTTCCTCCAGAACAGACATATAAAAGCTGGAATCGAACCGTTTCTGAATTTTCAACGTTGCTTCAATGGCTGTTTTGACGATTTGATCGCTGGCGCCTGTATATTTCCTGCCAAAATAAATAAATCCGATCGCTTCGTCATCAAGCTTAAATCCTCTTGAATCCAGATCTGCCATAAAATCATCCAGCGTTTTCATCATAAACCGGCATTCTCCAAAAATCTCTTAACCGTTTTTAATCCGTATTCGTCTGAAACCTGGATTGCCTTTTCTGATACACCATTCCAGTCTTTTGCAAAAGGCTGTTCAAGTGGTACCTCACAATGAATTTCTGCGAGCTGTCTGGATAAATGAAGCATTTTTTCATCTTCACTTATTTTCTTTTTCTGGCCAGGAGTCAGCCTTTCTTTATTTTGCAAAAGGTTATCGATGGATCCAAACTCTTTGATGAGCTTATAAGCCGTTTTTTCTCCAATGCCCTTGACGCCGGGATAACCGTCGCTTGGATCTCCCATCAAACCTTTTACGTCAATAAACTGCTCCGGCGTAATTTCGTATTCCTCAATAAAACGGTCCAGCGTATAACGGTTATAATTCCCATAACCTTTTTGAACAAGCCAGATTTCAATGTTTGGCTCTAGAAGCTGCAACAGATCCTTATCACCGCTTACTACACTGATGCGTGCATGCTCCGCTTCTTTTTTTGCGATGGTCCCGATACAATCGTCTGCTTCGTAGCCATGAACACCTATATTATGAAATGAAAATTTCTCTGCAACTTCCTTTACAAGATCAAACTGAGGAATCAGTTCTTCCGGTGGAGCGTTGCGGTTTGCCTTGTAATCCGCAAAAGTTTCATTTCGGAAGGTTTCTTTGCCCATGTCCCAGCATACAGCCACGTGTGTTGGCTTAATTAGGTCAATGGCAGTCAGCGAGTGTCTAAGAAACCCCTGAACACCATTGGTCGGGGTTCCATTTTCGTTGCGCATGAACTGGTTCGTAATGGCTGTCGCAAAAAAAGACCGGAACAATAAAGCCATACCGTCAATTAATAAAATGTGTTTCATACAGTAATACTCCTTTACGAATTCGAGAGATGAGTGGAATCTCCAATTTCAATTTCATTTTCATCATACGATACCCAGTCACTGTAGCTTCCTGGGTATAGCCTTACGTTCGTAAAGCCTGCCTGTTTCAGCGCGATGATATTCGGACATGCTGTCACACCGCTGCCGCAGTACACAACGATCGGCTGGTCCTTCTCCCATTCAGAAAATCGTTTAGCCTGCTCTTCATCTGTTAAAAAAGAACCGTTATTTAAACTGTCCGTCCATTCTCTGTTGACAGCCCCCGGAATGTGACCAGGCACACGGTCAATCGGTTCTTGATCACCGATATAGCGGTCATACGATCTTGAATCTACTAAAAGTCCGGTACGTTTCCCGCGGATGATCTCCCTGACTTCCTCCATATGCGCGACTGAATCCTTCTTCTCATCCAGTTCGAAGGATCCTTTAATGCGCTCTGATAATTCTGAAGTAACCGGAAAACCACGGCTTATCCAGCCTTCATACCCTTCATTCAAAATATACATTTTTTCATGTCCAAAATAGTGTAGCAGCCACCAGCAGCGGGAAGCAAATGCGCCATCACCTCCGTCATAAATAATGACAGTGGAATCATTGGAGATGCCTGCAGCTTCAACTTTTGATTTGAATGCCTCCGGCTGCGGCAGCGGGTGCCGCCCTCCATGCGCCTGTACCTGATCTGATAGATCCTCGTTCAGGTGAAAGTAAGTGGCTCCAGGTATGTGGGAATCTGTATATTGCTCATATCCGGCATCTGGATTCTGAAGAGAAAAACGGCAGTCGATGATTCTTATATCTGATTGGTCCAAGTGATCAATTAACCATTGGGAAGATACAGTCATTTTCATATTAAATCCCTTCTTCCATACGTTTTTTTATATCCGGTCTGGGCTGCCAGCAGTTGAATTTATAGTGGGGTTTTGTCTCAAACCCAAGCCTTTTGCAGCGGTAAAGCATCTGTCTTTTTTTTATTCTTACAGCCTGAAAATGTTGGCACGTTGCACAGGCATGGTAATTCTTATTCACGCTCATCACCTGCAGTGGTTAGTAATCGATAAACTCTTTTCAGCTCTGCAGTCATCTCAGTTGAATCCAGCGTGGATATTTCAGCTGTAATCTGTTCAGTCATCTCTTCTTTCCACTGTGTAAAATAAGCTTTTCCTTTCAACTGGATCTCTGTCTGTACCCATTCATGAATTCTTACCTGCTCATCGGCTATTTCCTGATCGGCCATCTGTTTCAGCCTTTCTCCAAGTGCATCTTTCATAAACTTCTTTTCATTTTTTTCGAAAAAGGATCGATTGTTTTTATAATACGACTTTTCTTTGGCAAATTCAGTATGATCATATCCTGAAAGCAGCTGTGGAAACGTCAGCATATCAGAGGTCGATGAGCGGATCACCGGCTTCATCCCATTTAAGAAATCTTCTCTTATCATATCCCACAGTATTTCAAGATCACGCATGAGTGATTTCTCTATAAATAAGTCCATGCGGTGATTCACTACCTTTAATTCCTGCATAAAATCAAACCCAAGAACGCTAATCAGCTCATTGATGGATTTTTCAAGTGCAGGTTTCGGCTGCATCTGACTGAATCTTGACGGATTAAATGATTCTTTAAAAAAGTCAGGATACCGGTAAAACACACGCTGCTTCACATAATAAATCAGTTCACTCAGTTCCTGTTCAGCCTGATTCCTTAGTGCCGTAAAGGATAAATCAGACAATGCTTTCTCAATCTTTTGGCGGTGTTCCATTAATTGATTCCTGTATTGCTCTTTTTCTTCGGCACTGTTTTCCGAACGGTCAATCAGCACCTTCATCCTGTGTATCGTCTGGTCAAGATAGTCATGTGCGTTTTGAAGGGCTATGGCATGAAGATCCCCTTCAATAAACGAATGAAACTGCCCGTTAAATTCGTCAATTCCAGATTGCTGTCTGGTCTCTTCATTTAACGCCTGAAGGCTCGATACACCAAAGATTTTGGGCTGTCTGATACCGAATTTCATCAGCTGAGCCTGCACATATTGAATCACATCATCTTTCTCCTGATCATTTGAGGCAAGATCAACAGCATTCACAAGGAAAAACATTTTATCTAACTCAAAGCTTTCTTTCAATCGACCCATCTGTATTAAAAACTCCCGGTCGGCTCTTGCGAAAGCATGATTGTAGTAGGTCACGAATAAAACCGCATCAGAATTTCTAATATAATCAAAGGAAACATCTGTATGTCTGGCATTAACTGAATCAGCCCCAGGTGTATCTACAAGCGTAATCCCGGACTCAGCGAGCGGTGAATCAATATAAAGATCAATGGATTCAACAAAACAGGACTGATGTTCATTGGATACATATCCTGCAAATGCTTCAAATGATACTTTCACTGATTTTCCAAGCTCTGATCCATATGATGAATACCCTTTGAGAAAAGCGCGGATAAAGCTTTTTTTCGACTCAGGAAGATCTTTGCGATCTCGTACAACAGCCGGCAATACTTCACCTGCTGATTCAATGGATTCAATTGGACTTTCACTGACTGATCGCAGATCTTCAAGCAGCTCCCGTTCTTTTTTGAAATGAATGACCGCTGTTTTATCAGGAAATTCCTCATTTGGCGGATTGATTCTGTTAATGGATGCAGTCGTCGGATTTGGTGAAACAGGCAGTACTTTCCTGCCGATAATCGCGTTGGCAAAAGAAGATTTCCCTGCGCTGAATGCACCGAAAAGCGAAACAGTAAATCGTTTATTTGAAAGACGTTCCGCCTGTCCTTTTAATGTTTTCGACTGATGGGTAAATCCGGATATTTTCTTTAGCAGGTCAGCTGCAGCATAGCTCTTTTTAATGATATATTCCTCATCAAGAGATTCAGAAGATTTTTGTGATTGTTCAGCTGGATGCTGATCATGATCCGTCTGCTCTTCACTATCAGACAATAATTCCTGGATCGATGATACGGCGTAAATGTCACGGTTTTCTTCCGACCAACCCTGAATAAAAACAGCCTGGAGGTCATCACCGATTGATTCTGATTGTTCTGCTCTGGTGAGCGCAGCTTCAATTTTTTCGATCTGCCTGATGATATTGGCCTTCTGACGGATTCTGTTATTGCCAGCTTCCTTCTTCACGGATGATTCTTCTATATGGTCTTCAAGTTCTGTCACAATCTCTGATTTCAGTTGCTCTAACTGAATCTTGACTGTTCTCCGTACAGCTGCCGCAAGGTCATCACAGTAATGCAGGAGTGCATTCCCGTTGAACCCTGCCCCAGGCTTCACACTGGAATGGATCAGGCCCTCAAGTTCAGATACCTCTATTCCTTCTACCTTGTGAGCCCATTCAGTTCTAGAAGCACCACCTTTTTCAATAAAGCGGTAGACAAATGATTTTGCGTGCCAGATCAGCTGGTTTTCAACCGTCTCATGTAAAGCCTGAACAAAAGCCTCTTTACGTCTGATTCGTTCTGTTTCAGTCTTTTTAGCAGCAAAAAAGACGCCTGTTTTAAAAGAATTCTGGGTGGATTCAAGAAATTGCTCTGCTTTTAACCTTACATCCGCCGGCATTAAGTAAGCATCTTTTAAAAGTTTTTCCTTTTCAATATCATAGCTTTCAGACCAGCTTTTAAATGAAGAGATGGATGTTTCCTGTTCAAGCTGCTCCTCCTCTTCAAAGATGGCTGCCCGATTTTCAAGATCCTGATCCGTCACGATTTCTTCGTATGCCAATCTGATTTCTTCCATTTCATCTTCAAGATATTCTTTGTGTTCTGCCTGAATAAGGGACAATCCACTTTCCACTGCCGAGAGCATCAGTTCATACTTCCGGCTGACGATCTGATGGAGCATCTCTTTCAATTGGTAAAGCTGATTGTGAGGATGAACGCTGTCTTTAAGCGACGTATAATAAAAGGCTTCAGGTACAGCCCCCCATTGAGTGAAGGCGTCCTGAACGGATTGCCTGTAAACATCAAATGGAATTTCTTCTTCTCTGTGCTTATCGATCTGATTAATGACTGCAGAAATTTTTCTGTTATGCTGGACCATCTTTTTTATGTATTCAAAATTCATTTCTGATTGTACATGGTTATAATCCATCACGTAAAACAGTTGATCCGCGAGATGAATAGCAGACTCAGTTGACCGTTTATGGGCATCATCAACTGAATCAATCCCTGGTGTATCAAGTACTGTAATGCCTTCCGGAAGCTCCGAGGATGATCGCCATACATCGATTTTTTTGATTTTGAGCCCTTCCTTGCCGAGCGCACTGATGGATGTTTCCCCAAGAGGAGGAAGAAGATCATATTGTGTATCATCAGAAAGCGTAACTCTGATCTGTTTTTTATCACCGGTATGCAGAGCGATTAAATTGGCACTGGTTGGAATCGGACTCGAAGGCAGGATACTTTCACCTGTCAGTTCATTAATCATGGCAGATTTTCCTGCAGAAAAATGACCGCAAAAGCCGATCACAAATTCTTCATTTAAAAGCTTTTTAGCAAGCAGTGTTACCTTTGTTTCTCTTTCATGATCTCCGCTGTTTTTAATGATTGACTGAAAATCAGCCAGCTTCTTCAACAGCTTCTCTTTTTCTATTTTAAACTGAGTTTTATCCATGTCCCCATACAGCCCCTTATCTATTCCTTTCTCTATTGTAACGGATTCAATCATGCCGTTACACAGGATATATAAAAAAGAAACATATAAAACTTTCTTATAAGCCTTAAGTAATGGTATAATAGTTTCATTAAAGAACGCGGGAGGCTCCTATGACTATTACTAAAGTAATGAACGAGATGTTAGAGGGCATGGTCCATTCGATAAAAAGTGTGATTCCGGCAGAAATCAGCTGTTCAACACCCGAAATGGTCGATCAGCCATACAAGCAGGAAACCATTGGGGTTTTAATCGGAATTACCGGAGATATTAGAGGGAATATCCTGCTTGATGCTAAGGAATCCCACTTCAGCAGTCTTGGAAATACGATGTTTGGTATGCACCTTGAAGATGAAATGCTGATCTCCTTTATTGGGGAAGTTGGAAATATGATTGCAGGGGCATTTTCAACATTTGTATCCGGAACCGGCGTTGAGATGGACATCACTCCTCCATCTGTCATGTCCGGGACAACAAAGCTTTACGGTTTTAATGATGCCATCCACCTTCCTTTTTCAGCAGCAGGGATTGGAGACTTTTCCATTCTCGTTTCTGTTACACAAAGCTGAAATCATAAAAACTGCCCGGCCACCTACTTCTCTTTTTCTGGCAGCTCGGAGAAACGACCCTTATCATTTTGAACATCGTAAAAAGACCGGAACAGAAATTTGTCCCAGTCTTTTTTATTTGTGAAGAAGTCATTACCGTAGTTTTAAAATCCGTTGATGGTCATCCCGCCGTCTACAAAAAGTGTCTGGCCGGTTATATAGCTCCCGGCATCTGATAACAGTAATAGTGCGGGACCAATCAGTTCTTCCACCTTGCCGACTCTCTTTAACGGGGTTACAGAAAGGATATCATTTAAATAATCTTCATTCGCCAGTAATTCTTTGGTTAATGGTGTTTCAAAATACCAGGGACCAATCGCGTTGACACGAATATCATGACTGCCCCATTCAAATGCCAACACCTTCGTCATCTGAATAAGCGCAGCTTTTGACGCAGCATACACGACCCCCGTTCGGAGTGCAGTCTGTCCGGCTACAGAAGACACGGACAGAATACTTCCACCGGATTCCTGTGTTTTCATGATTTCACCAACAGCCTGTGACATCATAAATGCCGATTTCAGGTTGGTATCCATAATTTTAGACCACTCTTCTTCTGTCACATCCGAGGCTTTAGAACGGATATTCATACCGGCATTGTTGATTAATAAATCAATACGTCCGAATTCTTCAGCTGTTCGTCTGATCGCATCTTTAATCAGTCTGCTTTCTGTCAGATCCAGCTGAAGAATACTTGCGCTGCTTCCCCGTTCTTCGATTTCATGCTTCACGTATTGGAGGTCTTCCAATGTACGTGCACAAAGGATTACGTGTGCACCTGCCTCGGCGATTCCAAGGGATAACGCTCTGCCGATCCCTCTACCGGCACCAGTGACAATTGCCACTTTTCCATCCAGTCTGAATGAAGGAAGATTCAATGACTTCACACCCTTATTAGTTCGTTAACTCATATAGTGAGCGATACTTTTGCTGTAAATAATCAACCAGGTACTCGGAATTCAGGCCTTCACCCGTTGAATCATGCAGGATTTCAAGCGGTTTTTTTGTTTTGCCGAAACGGTGAACGTTTGCTGTCATCCAGTTTTTAACAGGCGTAATGTCGCCTTTCGCGATTAACTGGTCATAATCAGGAAGGTCTTTCAACATAGCCTGTTTAAACTGGGCAGCATACATATAACCCAGCGCATAAGATGGGAAGTATCCGAATGCCCCGCCTGACCAGTGAACGTCCTGAAGAAGTCCCTCTGCATCAGTCGATGGTGTAACACCAAGATATTCCTCGTACTTCTCATTCCAGATCCGTGGCAGGTCACTTACGTTAAATTCGTTGTTGAACAGTCCTTTTTCGATTTCATAGCGAACGATAATATGAAGGACATAAGTCAGTTCATCTGCTTCAACACGGATTAACGAAGGCTTTGATTCGTTGACAGCAGAAATAAAACCATCTACAGAAACCTGGTCGAACTGGCCAGGACTGAATTTCTTAAGCTCAGGCAGATGTCTCTTCCAGAATTCAGGATGTCTACCTACAAAATTCTCAAAAAACAGCGACTGTGACTCATGGATCCCCATCGATGTTCCACCACTTAAAGGAGTACCGTTCAATTCAGGATCAATATTCTGCTCATAAAGCGCATGACCACATTCGTGAATCGTCCCAAAAATCGCACCCCGAAAATCTTTTTCATCATATCTAGTTGTGATCCTTACATCCCCAGTGTTTAATCCGGTTGCAAATGGATGAACCGTCTCATCCAGTCTGCCGGCTTCAAAGTCATAACCAAGCTCATTCAGGACATAAAGACTGAATTCTTTTTGGGCTTCTTTTGGAAAATGAGAGTAAATAAATGCAGTTTCCGGCTTTACATCGGATTCCTGAATTCCTTTAACAAGCGGAACAATGGCGTCTCTTACCTCAGTGAAAACCCGGTCAAGAATTTCAACGGTAATGCCCGGCTCGTACATATCAAGTAATGTATTATACGGGTTACCTTCAAAACCCCAATAATTGATGAATTTTTTGTTCATTTCAACGATTTCTTCAAGGTATGGCTGAAACATGGAGAAGTCTGATTTAGCTCTCGCTTCTTCCCAAACATTTTCAGATTTTGATTTTAAAATGACGTATTTTCGATATTCTTCTTCAGGAATTTTATTATTGCGGTCATAATTCTTTTTACATTCCTCGAGAATTTTAAGCGTCAGGTCGTCCAGCTCATCTTTTTGATCTGATAATTTTTCTATGTATCCTGCCATTTCGCTTGATGTAGACATATTGAAAATGTCACCTGACAGAGCACCAATGACTTCAGAGCGCTGATCTATTGCCTTTTTCGGCGCGCCTGTTCTGAGGTCCCAATAAATTAAGCCCAGTGCTTCTTCATATGCTGACATTTTCTTAACATGATTAAGAAAATCGTGTTTAACGGTTTCTAGTGACATCCTTTTTCCCCCTTTTATCTAATCTGTAATATCTTATCATACTTTTCTGAAAATGTCCGTCAGGTATTTCGGTTATAAAAATAAAACGGATTCAGCCATAAAGGCCAAACCCGTTTAGAAGGTATATTTTTTAAAGCCGGGCATGAAGGCAGCCTGCGCTTTCCGTGGCCGGGCGGTGAACCCGCCTGAGCTGCGCACAGTCGGTTTCACCTGACCCTTTCCGCCACAGGAGTCTTCGGCTGCCTTCATGCCCTGAGAATCACAGTATAAAATGATTCTTGTATACTAGAAAGCTGAAAAACATATGCACTTCACAAATTTTGCGTACATGCAGGTCACTTTTTAAAGAGCACCTATGTGAATATGTTGTTTTAAACCCATTATATAAAATTAGAGAATACAACTCGTATTATTTTTTAATTTCAGGTTTTACCGGGAGGACTTTGATCATCTGGTCGAGCCATTTTTCTTCTTCTGGCTTCATAAAGATCGAAATGTGTCCGTGGTCGGTTGAGGAGCGGATTAAACGGCCGACTCCCTGTTGTAATCTTAATAGCATGTACGGTAAGTCCACTTCCATTTCCGGATCTTTGGCGTGCTTTCTTTTCGCTTCGAATACAGGATCATTCGGAGGGAATGGAAGTGCATCGATCATGACTTCGCCGAGACTTCCTCCCGGAACGTCGAGTCCCTCCCATAAATTAATGGAAGCGAGAACGGATGAGGTTTCTTTTTGGAATTTCTCAACGAGCGTACTGATTTCTTCGTCGCCTTCATAAAAAACAGGTCTGCTTGCTGATACAGCTTCGCCTGTTGTGAATCTGAAAAACTCCTTACTATCCTGAGAATTGAATAATGCGAGAACGCCATGATCGGTGTCATTGATGATCTCTTCCTGCAGTTGCATGCGTTCCATTTCATCAGTGATATGAATCGAAATCTTCATCACTTCATCGTAATCATATGGTGACGCGACGGTAAATGAATCGTACTCATCAATACCGAGACTTGTGGCAAGATAATTAAAGTTCTCATCAACTGATAAAGTGGCAGAAGAGAAGATGAAAGGAACTTCTTTTGAGAAGACTTCCTCACGTAATATTTCTTCAACCATTCTCGGCATAATAACAAGCCGTTCATCATCGAAATTCTCTTCAAGCCAGATGATCGCATTATCATCTTCAGTGAGCAGTTTGAGTGAAAACAATACCTGTTCCAGATATTCTTCAGCGATTTTGAGATCATACTCATCTATTACGTACATCTCAGATTCAAAAACGAGCTCTTCAAGCAGCCTGTCAATAGTGCTTTTGAGTTTTTTCGTCTGGGCAATCAGTTCTTCTGAGCGTGTAATTCTCATTCTTTCTGAAGAGTGATCAGCATTTCGGCTGATCATGGCAAACCAGTCATCATGTATTTCTACAATGTCATCGATCAGCAGCAGTGTTTTTTCTCTAATATCGTTTCCTGACAGTTTTTCAAGAACCTTTTCCATTGACTGGAGAGAAGTCTTGTACGTGAGAGCTTTCTGGGCAGCATATTCGAGTAAGTGTCCTTCATCAAATACAACGGAGCTCGCCTCAGGTAAAAGCGGAAGCTGTCCCTCTCTTTTTCTGGCATCCTTCGTCCAGATATGCTCCATGTAAAAGTCATGGGAACAGATGATCAGATCTCTCGCTTTACGGTAATGCTCTCTGTTAAGCGTCTGACCGCAGCGGTGTCTCAGATCACACGACAAACAATCCTGGAGCGAGTCGTAGTTCACCTGCTGCCACTGCTCATCATCAAGATACGGATATTCTTTCCGGTCACCATAAGGATAGAAAGAAGACATGGAGCCTGCACCATACACGAACTCAGGCAACTGCTGATATACCTGCTCAAGCTCTTCATCTTCAGACCGGTTATCTGCATCATCCAGCTTCTTCAGGCATAAATACTGTTCTCTTGACTTCGCCAGGCGGACATCAATATCCAGATCCAGCATTTCCTCAAGCTTTTTTATATCTCCGGTTGGTTTTACAAGCTGTTCAATCAACGTTTCATCGGCACAGGCAATAATGGCCGGTTTACCCGTATACCTTGCATAGCAGATTGCATACAGCAGGTAAGCAAGTGTTTTTCCGGTACCCACTCCTGCCTCGGCAAACATGACAGATTTCTTTTTATACGCCTGCTCGAGCTGAAAAGCCATAAAAATCTGTTCGTCTCTCAGTTCAAGTCCTTTTTCCGGTAAAATATCGTAAAATACATCCCCGATCCAGTCTCCAAGCGCCTCATAAAAAGATTGATCACCTGTCAATGGAAATGGCAGTGAATTTGATTGCATCTAATCAGTCCTTTTTTTCATTTTCTGTACGTTTAGGACGTGTGCCAAAATACTGATAGTAATCTGTCCGGATAAATCCGTTAAACAGTTTACGTTTTTTGGTTGCTTTTTTCCCGTAAAGATCTTCAAATTCAGGGTGGGAAGTAATGATATATTTTGACCAGGTCGGGTATTGTTCGAATACTTTCCCCATATCCATATACATCCGCTCTACTTCTTCCTCTTCCCCGATTCTTTCACCATACGGAGGATTTCCAACAATGACACCGTAGTCAGCAGAGGCTGTAAAATCTTTAACCTGCATCTGCTTAAACTGAATTAAATCACCAAGTCCCGCTTCAATCGCATTTTCCTTTGCGATTTCGATCATTTTATGATCAACGTCAGTCCCTGTGATATCGAGGGGCTGATCATAATTAGCCGCTTTTTCAGCGTCTTCCCTGACTTTATCCCAGATCTTTTGAGGAATGGCTGGCCACTCTTCAGAAATGAATTCCCGGTTAAAACCTGGCGCGATATTCTGCCCAATTAATGCTGCTTCAATCGCAATGGTTCCTGAACCGCAAAATGGATCATGAAATGGCCGGTCCGGTCTCCAGTTTGTCAGTTTAATCAGCGCAGCTGCCATTGTTTCTTTCATCGGCGCCTCTCCCTGGCCGGTTCTGTATCCTCTTTTGTGTAATCCGGCTCCGCTTGTGTCTACAGTCAGCGTAACCTTGTCATTGCGGATGGCCACCTCAATTTTATAGGTAGGACCACTCTCATCAAGAAAGCTCATTCTTTTATAGGCAGACTTCAGCCGCTCAACAATCGCTTTCTTAACGATTGACTGACAATCCGGTACACTGTAAAGCTTGGACTTAACAGATTTACCTGAAACCGGGAAGGCAGCGTCTACCGGAAGAAGCTTCTCCCATGCGATTGCTTTAGTCGATTCAAACAGCTGGTCGAAAGAATAAGCATTAAATTCTCCCATTACAATTTTTACACGGTCAGCAGTTCTGAGCCACATGTTGGCTTTTACTATCGCCCACTCGTCACCTTCAAAAAAGACCTTTCCGTTCTCCACCTGCGTTTCGTATCCGAGATCCTTCACTTCTCTGGCGACCAGTGATTCAATCCCCATCGCAGCAGTCGCGATCAGTTTATAATTAGCCATATTTTCACCCTTCTCTTTACAGAATTTTATTAAGCATTTTTAACATTAATTTAACAAGAAAAAAAGGCTGACCTGTTGCATTCGGTCATGCCTTAGAAGTATTACACATAATCAATTTGGACAACCGGCTGTGTTGGCCTGTAAGCCATGTTTTGTTCCTGCGTACTGCAAGCGCTTATAAGCTCGTACCTCAGGCGGCAATCATCTATCTACCGGATAACCGGTCCCTTCCTTTGTTCATTTCCTCGGGAAGAGTGCCTCTACCATTGTTTGAGTTGCTCACTCGCGGGGTTTACCTCGTTCCACTTCCGACATTTCTGTCAGAACTACGTCACTGTGGCACTTTCAAGAGATTCATACCATATCACATATGACTTAGGTATCCTCTCTGCCGTCAGCCTACATTTGTAAGCTGCCACCGCTTATTTTTTCGCGGAGCACGAACACTACGAGCATCTCAGCATCGTGTGAGCATGGACTTTCCTCTGCATGATGCAGCAATTGCCCGGCCTTCACAACCAGTATAGCCAAAAATAAATTATACAGCCGTACAGATACTTAAGCAAGCACTATTTTAACGGTCTTCGTATAACTTTCTTCCAAATACCTCTTTTTCAAGGTTGGACAGACGTTTTAAAATATCAAAATTGGTTGTACCACTGGCAGTCGTTTGGGGCTGCGTGTGTTGAGCAGATCGTCTCGGAGTATCAGCGGCCGTCTGTTGAAGGCGTTTCACTTCCTGTTCCAGTGTCTGAATCCGGTCATTAAAAGCTTCATAATCTTTAATAATCTGATCTAAAAAGGCGTCAACCTCTTCAGGTTTATACCCACGCATTGCTGTTTTGAATTCACGTTCCAATATTTCTTTAGCCGTTAATTGTGCCACGTCATTGTTCATTCTCTTCACCTCGGTATATGTAGTCCGGTTAGTTTATTTTTTCAAAAAGCCGTCACATTGTCAATCTGCATCGTGAAACTCCTGATCAAGCGCTGTTTCCTCTGCAATCCACTGCAAATCCTGAAACGTAATGTGAGTCAGCTCCAGCTGTCCGTTCGCAGCAGCTGATTCTGCCATTTCTTTTATATATTTTGGTGATCCTTCATTTTCAGGATCATAAACAAGTAGAAGCCCGTCTGATTTTTGCAGTAAAAATAAATCCCTGTTGCGAAATTGGGATGGGTTTTCATATGGCTTCCTTGATACTGAATCATAAAAATCAGCCTGACTGATTATCATATGGAACAGCTGCTGGTTTGCTTCATTCCACTTACTCTCCATATCCTGAAAAGCAGTAATGACACCAAGTTTTAATTCAGGGTAGTCATGCTTAAGTTCAATGACGACTTCACCAGCCCATAATTCTACACCGAGCTGTCCTGAAATCAGTACCCATTCCAAGCCTTCATCCAGTTTTTGAAGGATGGCTTGTCTGATGGCCTTTTTAATAATTTGAACGGCAGGATCTTTTTGATTAAAAATACCAAGTTCCTGCGCCCTGTAGCCGGTAACCGTCAGTATCTTCATAATCATTCTCCTTTCACAGGCATCACACTTCTGATTGGAGACATTTCCTTGTTTTCTTTATTTTATACCATTGCAGATGTTATTTCCCGTCTGTTAGTAAAATAGAAAACGGCTGGATATCCAGCCGTTTTGTCATTATGGTCTTCTGCACATATAATGCTGATGAAAATCGTGACAGCTGTTTTGTTGCATCATTTCAACCTGGTGATAATGATGGAACATCCGATTTGTCACATTCGAAACTTCAACAGGATGAATATGAGGCACCTGATAATGCTCAGTATGACAATGCCTTTTGCAAATCGTTGGATGAATGATAGGAGCAAGTACTCGCCGCATTCCATTTATCTCCTTTCTGTATGGCATATGTCATTATATGCTTCACAGAATAAATAAAATTGTGCGGATCATTCATTTGTTAAAGTGATGACAGCTGATCACCTAGTGCTGAGAACACATATGCTGTTGCTCCGATGACAAAAAAGAACAAAAAAAGAATGAATCTTCTCATACTTTCAACCCCATATTTCAATCGTTACTTTAATAGTACAATTGTTTTCGGGTCTTCTCAATATCCATGAGTCTGTGTATTTTCGAACAATTTGTGACATTTTCCAAGTTCATTCGTCACCGGTCGACTTACTGTGAAAAATATCGCTGTTTTTGCGCTTGCCCGGGAAATATTTTTGTGGGAAATGATGCAGCTATCCATTTCCCTGCTTCTTTTCAAGACGCTTGATCCGATGTTTCAGATCTGATGCTTTTTTGATTTCAAGCTCTGTATTAGTCAGGTGAAGTGCTTTTTTTGCCATTGTTAATGCGTAAGCATGATTTTTGAATTGATGCTCATAAATTTTTGCAAGTTCAACGGCTGCTTCCACCATTTCTTTTTTTGAGCCATTGGAACTGACCTTTAACCAGAGTTTTTCTGCCTGATCATATTGTTTATTTTTTTTATGAAGGTAAGCAAGGTTGTGTGCAGCTGATATATGTCCGTCCATTTTATAGGCATCTTCAAGAAGCCCCGAGCCTATTTCACGCTCCCCTTCAAGGCTGTACCATTTCCCCAGTTCGAATTTTTCAGCACTGGTCTGATCGATTTCCTGATCCAACAAAAGTTCGCTCAGGTGGATGTACAGCGTAATGAGAGACAAAATATCTTTTTCATTATGGTCAAGCACCTTAAGCATACCTTCCGGATGTTTTCTTTCAATAAAATCAAAATAAATCGCAGGTGCAAGATATCCGGGCAGATCATCCTCCCTTTCAAATCCGAGCTTCTGTTCCTCTACATGCTTAAGCTTCACAGAGGCCATCGACCCTTTCCATAAGCGCCGCGATGCATGATAAAGATCAAAATGTCCGGTCTGGGGAAGCTTCGGGACATGCTCCCTGATAAGTGTGTGACGCGATTTCACCTGGGGCCAGTCAAATGATTTACCGTTGTAAGTTACCAGCGTTTTATAATTCACCTGCTTTAAAAAGCTGATATACAAAGGAATTTCCTGTCCAGGGCCAGGCAGGATATGCTGCTTCAATACTACCTTATCCCCGGCAAATCTGGCATGTCCAAGAACGAAAATCGTACTGCCTGCCCCTCTGAGTCCAGTCGTTTCTGTATCGAAAAAGAATAAGTCTTCAGGATGATAGCCTGCTGAAGAAAGGGAATGGGAGGCATTCGCCTTTTGCCACCCCTCCATAATTTTATGGTAATCTGACAGCCTATAGCGCCCGTGCTGGTAATTAAGCGGAAAATGAACTTCCCTGATCAGGCAAAAGTCATCCTCATGCCAAAATAAATCGGTGTGATGTTGTCTCCAAAGGTCAAGATGCGGAATCTCAGTCACTGACTCAGGCCTCGCTGCACCTGGAGAATTTGACTTTAGATGAGGTTTCATCCGGTCTAATTTCTTTTTAAGACTCAATTGACTTCACTTCCCAAAGCATAATAAAACATCTCAAGTATTTTTTCAGTATCCTTTTTGGCATCTCCTGCAGGTAATCCACTGCCGATACAGGACGGACAACCATTCGTACATACGCAGCTTTGGATCAGCTCGAGCGCATCCCGGATCACAGTTTGTCCATTCTCGTGAACCTTTTCACTTAATCCGATTCCTCCGGGATAGCGGTCATATATAAACAAGGTAGGCAGCTGGTTGTGAACAGCTTTTACCTGAGGTGTAACCTGAATATCCTGCGGATCACACATGACATGAACTGGAATAATCGCTTTCAGTGCATGAGAAGCACCAATCAGCCCCTGTTCGACGTGCTCGTCCGTCATGTGTCCGATTCCTTCTTTTAACGAAAACCAGGCTGCACTTGTGTGAAGCTCTTCTTCAGGCAGGCTGATCGGACCGGATCCGATATTTTCATGTGTATCAAACTTAATTTTCTTGAATAAAGTAGCCATTGCGCGGACTGAGACATCACCGTAACATGCCGCTGCTTCCTCCGTCTCTTTGCGCTTGTCCTCCTCAAGTACACTCAATTGTACTGCCAGGTTAGCGTCAGTAAAGTAATCAACTTCCACTTCCCTGACGTATGCCTTCTTTTCGTCCCAATCAAGATACTCAACCTGATACTGTGCTCCCTGATGAAGATAGATGGCTTCATCGTGCAGCAGTGTCATAGCGCTGAAACGGTCCATCTCACCGATGACCCTGTGGTTTGCACGTTCGGATTGGTCAATAATCACCACATTCTCCTGCGAAGCTGACCGGAGACTGATATCGTGAGCGGGAAAAGCATCGTTCATCCAGTACCACTTATCTTTTGTGAAATGAAGAACCCTTTCTTCTGCAAGGTACTCCAGCAGATCTTCAATTTCCGTTTCACCAAACAATTCTCCCTTTTCAAATGGCAGTTCAAACGCTGCACATTTTAAGTGATCAAGGAGAATAACAATATTCTCTGCATTAATGCGTGCAGTCTCAGGACTTGATTTCAGAAAGTACTCAGGGTGTAAAACAACGTACTGATCTAGCGGACTCGAACTCGCCACCATCAGAATCAGTGCCTCCCCCTGCCTTCTTCCTGCACGGCCGGCCTGCTGCCAGGCACTGGCGATTGTTCCTGGATAACCGGTCATAATGCAGGCCTGCAGCTGTCCGATATCCACGCCGAGTTCCAATGCGTTTGTACTGACCACACCATAAACATCCCCATCACGAAGTCCCTGTTCTATTTCCCTTCTCTGCGTTGGCAGGTAGCCACCACGGTAACCGCGGATCGATTTAGGACCGAGTTCGTTTTTGACGAGTTCCTGAAGATAAGACAGAATAATCTCCACTCTCACTCTGCTTTTAGCAAATACAATGGTCTGTATTTTTTCCTTCAAAAGCAGTGAGGCGAGCCTTCGAACTTCAAGCGTGGCACTGCGCCTGATATTAAGCTGCTGATTGACGACAGGAGGATTATAAAAAACGAAATGTTTTCTTGCTGAAGGTGCGCCATTACGGTCAATCAGATGCATGCTCTTACCCGTCAGCAACTCGGCAAGCTCTTTTGGGTTTGCAATGGTAGCAGACGTACAGATAAAAATCGGGTCACTTCCATAAAACTTGCAAATTCTCTTCAGTCTTTTAATGACGTTTGCAACGTGGCTTCCAAACACACCTCTATATATATGAAGCTCATCTATCACGATATATTTCAGATTCTCAAAAAGTGACACCCATTTCGTATGATGCGGAAGAATCGCAGAATGAAGCATATCAGGGTTCGTAATCACAATCTGACCTGCCTTTCTGACCTTCTGCCTGATAGAAGCAGGCGTGTCCCCATCATACGTATAAGAAGTAATGCTCGAATCTGCCAGATCCAGCAGCTCATTCAATTCTGTTTTCTGATCCTGGGATAGCGCTTTTGTCGGGAACAAATAAAGAGCCCGATTAGATGGATTTTCAATAATGGATTGAACGACCGGAAGATTGTAGCAGAGCGTTTTTCCTGAAGCAGTTGGCGTAACAGCTGTGATAGATTTTCCGCTCATTACTGAGTTAAATGCTTCCGCCTGATGGGAATAAAGATTTCCGATCCCTCTTCGTTCCAGTGCTTTTCTCAAAGATGGAGCCAATACCTCAGGAAGCGGTTCATAAACCGCCTCCATAGGTTCGATCGTATGCCATTTTACGACCTGGCTTTTGAATTGATCATCTTCCCTGAAATGACTGATAAATTCCTTCAGCGTCTTCTTTCTCATTCGATCACCTCATTCCATACCATTATACCGAACATATATTCTTGTAATCAATTCCCGCTATTTAAATGATCCCGTAAAGGCGCGGATGAATTGGTTCATCTGACTGACCGTGCTCATGACCTGACTGCAGGTTGACATAATATTATTAAAGTCTACTTTTTTTACCGGGCTTTCTCCTGCCTGCTGCTGAGCCGGATCTAATCCAATGGTTTGTTGGACTGTGTAATCAGCATAATAAGTCATGATCGGCTTCTGACAATATGGACAAATGGGTAAAGTACGTGCCTGGCGCTTACGGAACATATCATTCTCCCCTTTTTCCTTACAATATTCATTCACCACTGCCGGTGTGTCGGGATAAAGCCATTTCAACCTGACCAAGTACGTACCTGCTGGACTGTACATAGCTTTTGAATCTTTTATAGCTCGTTTCAGGAAAAAAACATTGCACCGTTACGAGCTCAAGATTATCGGCTGTGGCAAAAATCTGATTATGATGGATGTTTTTTTGCGGGTTTTTGATCAGCTGGTTGGACGTCTTTTCTTTCCACTCTGAAATTAATGCATGTGCCCGGTCTGCAAAAGGCTTTACCTCCTCATGAAAGTCACCTTTTTCATTTGTTTCTCTTCTTTTATTGTATTCTTCATCGGCCTGTTCAAGGATTGCGGCCAGTTGATTTGTTAAATCGAGAATTTCATTCATTTTCATCACTTTCACCTCTTTTTACGGCTTACGTTATTTTAACAGAAGCCATAAAAGTTGTAACTATTTCACTTTTTTAACGTCGGATTCTATAAGGGGTTTATGTAACATGGTTTGTACCTTACGTGCATGTGGTATGATGTTCAGGTGAGGTGTATGTATGGAATTTCATTATCCGAACGGAAAACCGTTTAGAAAACCAGCCGAAAAGAAACTATCAGGCAAGGAAAAATCTTATTCGCACGGCAAGCGCGGGATGACACTTGAAGAGGATTTAAATGAAACAAACGATTACTATGTAGCGAGTGGACAGGCTGTCATTCATAAAAAGCCTGTACCTGTACAGATCGTAACAGTCGATTATCCTAAACGAAGTGCCGCCGTTATTAAAGAAGCGTATTTTAAACAGGCTTCCACTACCGACTATAACGGTGTTTATAACGGATACTATATCGATTTTGAAGCGAAGGAAACGAGAAACAAAACCTCCTTCCCTCTTCAGAATTTTCACCAGCATCAGCTGGATCATATGGAGCAGGTAACAAAACAAAAAGGGATCGCCTTTGTCATTATCAGGTTTTCTTCCACCGAGGATATTTATTTAATGCCGTATAAACAGTTGAGAATTTTTTGGAATCGCATGCAAAAAGGCGGCAGGAAATCCATGACAAAGGAAGAAGTGGAGGAAAATTCCTATGCAATACCACTCGGCTTGCATCCGCGAATTGATTATCTTAAAATTATAGATCATTTGATTAAATCAAATGATGAGCAGGATTGAAAGTGAGGAAAAGAGATGGCTGACTATAAATCAAGGGAAGAAAAGAGAAATGCTCAAAAGTCTTCCAGTAAGAAAAAAGTGAAGAAAAAGAAATCAAAAGGCTCGATCTTTAAACGGATTATCATTTCCGTTTTTGTATTGGGTCTTGCAGGGCTTTTATTCGGAGGGGGTTTATTCGCTTATTATGCTTCACAGGCCCCTGAACTGAATGAAGAGGATTTTATAGATCCAATTACAACTGAGATTGCCGATGTCAATGGTGATGTATTCGCCCGCATTGGCGCTGAAAACCGTGATATGGTTACTTATGATGAGATTCCGGCAACTGTCGAAAATGCCGTTTTGGCAATCGAGGATAACCGCTTTTATGAGCACCAGGGTGTCGACTTCTTTCGTCTGATGGGTGCTGTACTTGCAAATCTTCGAGAAGGATTCGGTGCAGAAGGTGCCAGTACACTCACACAGCAGGTGATCAAACAATCTGTCCTGACTCCAGAAAAATCATTGGAGCGTAAAGCACAGGAAGCTTGGCTTGCCTACCAGCTGGAACAGGAATATGATAAAGAACAAATTTTCGAGATGTATGTGAATAAAATCTATTACTCTGATGGCATTTATGGCATTAGAACGGCTTCACAGTATTATTACGGGGTGGATCTGAATGAACTTGAAGTTCATCAGGCAGCTCTTCTTGCCGGGCTTCCACAGCGTCCTAACGCTTACAATCCTTATGAAAATCCCGATCTTGCTAAGGAACGTCGGGATATTGTGTTAAGACAAATGAACAACCATGGAAAAATTGATGAAGAAACCATGAACCAGGCAATTGAAACAGATATCATGGACGGCATCGTAGAACGTGGTGAAGGACTGGAAAATGCAAGAGGCCAGCTTTCAGCCGAGGAATCTAAATATGATGCGTTCGTAGATGTCGTACTTGATGAAGTTGAAAAGCTTGAAGATGTCAATCCATATGAAGATGGACTGAAAATTTATACAACACTTGATCCGAAAGCCCAGGAATCAGTAGAAAGTGCATTAAATGATGGAAGTATTCAATTTCCGGCTGATATGAATGGATCAAGAGCACAGGCTGGTGTTACATTATTAGATACACAAAGCGGTGCCATTCGTGCAATTGGTGGCGGTCGCGGATATGGTGAAGAGGTCGCCCGTGGTTACAATTTCGCAAAAGATCAGACTTCTCAGCCTGGTTCAGCGATTAAACCACTTTTAGACTATGCACCTGCCATTGAATTTCTTGACTGGTCTACAGCGCAAACAATTGTAGATGAACCTTATACTTTTTCAGATGGTTTTGAACCTGGAAACTATGATGGTCAGTTTAAAGGACCTATGACGATGCGAGATGCTTTAGCAGACTCAAGAAATATTACTGCGATTAAAGCTTATTTAGAAGTTGGACAGGAGCAGGGCACTGAGTTCCTACAGCAGATGTGGGATTTTGACCCTAATAATTATGGTTGTGGCGACGTATTATGTGAAAGTGCCGCAATTGGAGGCTCTCCGGAAGTTAATACGATTGATATGGCTGCTGCCTATGCATCCTTTGGTAATAAAGGGGTTTACAATGAACCATACGCGATCACGTCTATTGAATTCAGAGATGGCTCTTCAATTGACACTGAACCTGAAAATGAAGTAGTGATGAAGGATTCAACTGCTTATATGATGACAGATATGTTGAAGGATGTTTTGGAGCCAGGTTCAACTGGTGAACTCGCACAGGTAAATGGTTTGCCACTTGCCGGTAAATCAGGAACGACTAACTACCCTGCCGATATCAGGGCGGCAAATGGTATTCCTAATAACGGTGCACCGGATTCATGGTTTGCCGGTTATTCAACACAATACACAGCTGCAGTATGGCTTGGGTATGATCAGAACAAAAACACAGAAAACTATCTGACGCCTCAGGACAGATACGTCTCTCAATATTTATTCAGAGACATTATGGCTGCCGTCCATGAGGGCGTTGAAACACCGGATTTCGAACGACCTGAAAGTGTTGTGGAGGTTGAAATTGAAAAAGGCACCTCCCCTGTTCAGCTGGCAAGTGAATTCACACCGGATGATCAGAAATCAACTGAACTGTTTGTAAGAGGAACAGAACCAACCACTGTATCTGAAGAATTCGTTATTGATGATTTAGCTGTTCCTTCAAATCTGCAGGCTGAATACAACGAGGAAAATGGAAATATTCAGCTGACGTGGGACCATCAGCAGGAAGAGAATGATGACCGTAATGTAGAATTCGAAGTGACAGTAAGTGTTGATGGTGGTGAACCTCAGGAGCTTGCCGTAACAGAGCAGAATGGCTTAAACGTTGAACAGGCTCAGCCTGGATCAGCCTACACCTTTACTGTTACTGCTATCGCTGGTGACGAACGAAGCGAATCCGCAGGCGTCAACATTGAAATCACCGACTCTCAAAATGAAGAAGACGAACAGAATAATGAAGAGAATAACGGTGAAAATGGCGAAGGCGAAGGACAAGGTGAAGGTAACGGCGAAGGAAATGGCAATGATGGAAACAACGGCAACGGAAATGATAATGGTGAAACCGGTGATGGCGGCACAGAAGACGGAGCGCCTACAGATGGCTCAACCGATGAAAATACTGATACCCCAACTGAAGAAGAACCGGAAAACCCTGAAGGAGACGGCACTGCCGACAGTACTTCAGAAGAAGAAAGCGGACAATAAAACCTACAAAAAAAGAGCCCTAGCGGCTCTTTTTTTTCATGGCAACTTTTTTAGCAGCCATCTTATGCATCTCAGTCATCATCTCATCCAGCTGAATGAAAGAAAAATAAACGGCAGGTCTTTTTAAAACAAACTGAATTCTTTCTTTCGGGTTTACAATTTTAACTTCAAGATGATCCAGCTCAGATTCCCAGTCATACACATTCACATATTTTTCATTTGTCCAGAAAAGAAGTGTTAAAAACAGGGATAACCCTTTTACCATTAGATCATGCGTCTCCTTTGGACGATCTTCAAAAAGTGGTCTCATCACATCTGCAAGACGCTTCCATTCCCCGATGATAACCGGAATCAACTTTTCAATATCATCCCACGGTGTCTCTTCTTCAGCCCGGGCAATCATATCCTCTATAAAACTCGGTTCAAAGGCAGATTGTCTGACGACTGTTTGATCCTTTTCATCATAGAACAGAGGATGTCTGTATGCTTGATGCAATTCGTACTCCGTCATGATCCGCTCACCTTCTTTAAACGTTTTTTACCTTCCCGGCATAAATGAGCGAGCGGACACTGACTGCAATTTGGATTTTGTGCTTTGCAGTGATAGCGGCCAAAAAAAATCATTCTATGGTGCGTAACAGACCATTCATCCTTTGGCACTTTTCTCATCAATGTTTTTTCAACTTCGAGTACGGAATCCTTCCACCTGCACATACCAAGCCTTTTTGAAATTCTCTCAACATGGGTATCAACCGCAATGGCAGGCCAGTCAAACGCAACTGACATCACTACATTAGCCGTTTTCCTTCCAACTCCAGGCAGTGTCTGCAGTTCAGCATGGTCCTCAGGAATTTCACCGTTATAATGTTCGATCAGTCTCTCACATAAATTGCGGATGTGTTTTGCTTTGTTACGATAAAGACCGATAGAGCGGATATCCTGCTGCAGCTCCTCAAGAGACACATTCAGATAATCCTCCGGTGTTTTATATTTTTTAAATAAATCTGCCGTCACTTTGTTAACGAGGGCATCTGTACATTGTGCAGAAAGAAGTACCGCGATCGTTAACTCAAATGCATTTTCATGGTTCAGTTCACAGTGTGCATCAGGAAACATCTCAGCCATTTCGTCAAGGCATTCCCTGATTTGAACTTTGGTCAGCATCTGATTCCCCCCTTGTTGTATTTAATTTTCAAGCCAATTGTAAAACGGGGCAGGTCCCTCAGATGATTCTTCGGGTTTTTTTGCAGGCTTTCTGAAGTTTTCGCTGTGTTTTCTTATTTCCTCAACTGATTTAATACCTTTTTTCTTCCATTCAAACAATATGCGGTCTATATAGCGGAAGTTCAGTTTATTAGAAATAACAGCTTCTCTTAACGCTGCCTTTATGACAAGGGTGGAGTGCTCATCCTGATCGATCCACATCGCCAGTGTCTCACATTCAAGCGGCGACAATGGTCTGCCGAATTCCTGTTCAAATAAGGAGTACAAGTCCGTCTGATTCTCCATGGTTTCTGCTACTTTTATTCTGTAGTTATCTTCAGCCAGCTTGAGCATTATACATTCCCATAACGGTTCAAGGGAATAGGACTCCGTCTGAATCCCGTCGATATCCTGTTTCTCAATCTTCAGATGATTTTTTTTGATTAATTTTTGAATGATTTTCAAACACTCAGATTCGGTAAGAGCCATCCGTTCCGAAAGTTGATCCGGAGTTGGAAACGACTCACCCCTTTCGACAAATGAATGGATCTGGATTATGAGCATACATTCCGTTTCCGACAGGTGTAATTTCCTGTAGTGTTCAAGCAGCATAACCGGAATGGAAGTATACCCTGCCTTAATCCATTCCTGCCAGGGTATTTGATGTGACAATGTGTAACCTCCTCATATAGAAAAAACTGCGATCCGTGGTTTGAAAAAGACCGAATTGCATTTAAGCATATCCGGTCTTTTACACTGATTCTAATTATGGATACAGTCTGTTAAGCAGTCGTGGGAATGGAATGGATTCTCTGACGTGTTCAACGCCACTGATCCATGCAACCGTCCGCTCAAGTCCCAGACCGAACCCTGAATGTGGTACGGAACCGTATTTACGTAATTCGGTATACCATTTGTAAGCCTCAGGCTCGAGCTTATGTTCTTCAATTCTCTTCTCGAGTAGTTCAAGATCATGAATACGCTCTGAACCACCAATGATTTCTCCATAACCTTCAGGAGCAATCAGATCGGCACATAACACTACATCCTCCCGCTCAGCGTCAGGCTGCATGTAAAATGGCTTCAGGCTTGTAGGATAATGTGTGATAAATACCGGCTTGTCAAATGCTTCTGCAATGGCAGTCTCATGCGGCGCACCGAAATCATCGCCCCATTTAATATCATCAAAGCCCTTTTCATGAAGGAATTCAAGCGCTGCATCGTACGTAATACGAGGGAATGGCGCCTTGATTTTTTCAAGGACGGAAGTATCTCTTCCGAGTCTTGTCAATTCAAGCTGACAGTTTTTCAATACAGACTGAACGATAAAAGATACATACTCTTCCTGAACCTTCAGGTTATCCTCGAATTCATAAAAAGCCATCTCAGGTTCAATCATCCAGAATTCAATCAGGTGACGGCGTGTTTTTGACTTTTCTGCCCGGAATGTAGGTCCGAACGAGAAAACTTTACCAAGCGCCATAGCAGCAGCTTCCATATACAGCTGTCCGCTTTGAGAAAGATAGGCATCCTCATCAAAATATTTCGTATGGAAAAGCTCAGATGTTCCTTCCGGCGCACTGCCTGTCAGGATTGGCGGATCCACTTTTACAAAGCCTTCCTGGTTGAAAAACTCATAAGTAGCGCGGATAATTTCATTTCTGATTTTCATCACGGCATGCTGTCGGTTTGAACGCAGCCACAGGTGGCGATGGTCCATCAGAAACTCAGTTCCGTGCTCCTTCGGTGTAATCGGGTAGTCAACAGCCTGATGAATCACTTCAACATCCTTGACTTCAAGCTCATATCCGAAAGGAGATCTTGTGTCCTCTTTCACTACACCTGTCACATAAAGTGAAGATTCCTGAGTCAGCCCTTTTGCTTTTTGAAAAATATCTTCTCCAACATCACTTTTTACAACCACACCCTGGATAAATCCGGAGCCATCACGCAGCTGTAAGAATGCGATTTTACCGCTTGAACGTTTATTTCCAAGCCATGCGCCAATTTTCACTTCCTGGCCGACATAGCTTCCTGCCTGAGCAATTGATATCTTCACAGTGTTTCCCTCCAACGACTTATGACGGTTAAAACCGCCTGTTATTTTCCTTTACGTATTATACAGTTGTTCAACGTGTGATTCAATGCGCTGTCACGTTAATTCTTTTGATTCGTCTCTACGTATTGTCTGATGCGTTTTAACGCTTCCTCAAATGAGTTCAGGTCAGTCGCATAGGAAAGGCGGATGTTTTCCGGTGCACCAAATCCTGAACCGGGAATCACAGCTACATTTGCTTTTTCAAGCAGGCCTTTAGCAAAATCATCCACTGATTCAAACCCGCAGGCTTTTGCTGCGTCCATGACATTCGGGAATAAATAAAAAGCTCCCTGAGGTCGCTTACATCTGAAGCCCGGTATTGCCGTTACCTGATCAAACACTTTTTCAAGCCTCTTTTCAAACGACTGACGCATGACTTCAACGGGCTCCTGTGTGCCTGTATAAGCAGCAAGCGCACCGAACTGCGCCGTTGTCGTAGGATTTGAAGTTGAATGGCTAGCAAGGTTGGTCATCGCTTTAATAATGGCTTTGTCTCCTGCTGCATAACCAATTCTCCACCCTGTCATTGAATGGGATTTTGATACCCCGTTTACAAGGATTGTTTGATTTTTAAGTTCAGGCAGCAGTTCAGCAATAGAAAAATGCTTCGTCCCGCCATATAAAAGCTTTTCATAAATCTCATCAGACACGATCAAGAGGTTAAGCTCGAGACAGGCTTTGCCAATCTCCTCAAGCTCCTGTTTTGTGTAAACCATACCGGTTGGATTGCTCGGGGAATTAATGATGACAGCTTTTGTTCTGTCAGTAGCAGCAGCTTTAATCTGTTCTGCCGTTACTTTATAATCATTCTCTTCCAATCCTTCCACAAAAACAGGGTTGCCTCCTGCAAGCTTTACCTGTTCTGGATAGCTGACCCAGTAAGGCGTAGGGATCAGCACTTCATCTCCTTCGTTCAGCACAGCTTGAAACAGGTTATACAGTACATGCTTTGCACCGCTGCCTACAAAGATTTCAGCAGGCTCATAGCTTAAGTGCTGATCTTTTTGGAACTTATCCATAATCGCTTTTTTCAATTCAGCAGTACCTGCAGCAGGTGTATATTTTGTCTGCCCTGCTTTCATTGATTCGTAAGCCGCTTCAATGATGTGATCAGGGGTATTGAAGTCCGGTTCCCCGGCACCAAGTCCGATGACGTCTTTTCCTTCAGCACGCAGTTCTTTTGCTTTTGCTGTTATGGCAAGGGTCGTCGAAGGTGTTAATACTTTTACTCTGTCAGCTAAAAACTCATTCATCAAAGCGGTTCATCTCCTTATAAATTACGAATGGTTCTCCACCATTCTCCATCATCAAATTTAACGTAATAATAGTTCAACGTATCTTCCTGATCTTTATAAACAATTTCCCAGACAGGCCCAACGGATTCAAATCCGATTTTTGAAGATAAGATCTTTGCGGGTTCATCTTCAGCGTTAAGCATTGAAAGAACCTCCTCCTCTTCAATTCCCTCATCCAGCTGTCTCATTTCGATCTCAAGCTCATCGTTTTCCGGAATAAAAACAAGCAGCTGTTCCCCTTCCGGATCCGTTCCTTTCACAATAGAGTATACTTCACTGCCGTTAAAATGATAGCTATCTTCAACAGTGATATTAAACTCGGAACGGGCAATCTCTTCCGCCTGATTAAGCTGGTCTGAAAGCGGATGTCTGGCAATGAAAAACAGGATAATTAAGGTAGTGAGAAATACAGCGAAACATGAACTCAAAATGAGGATCCATTTTTTCATCTGTTATTCACCTACGTCCTGTAAATCGTAAACACAGCTTTTTTATCGTCATTTTTATCCAGTGCAAGTCCGAACATTAAATCCTGATGCTTCAATGTCCTGTTCAGCGCATCCACAATTTTATAAAGATCGGGCGTGTGCTGGACCGTGACTGTCGACATTATTTCAATTTTCTCACCCATATTTTCACTACTTTCCACTTTCATATTCACTCATACAGTATAACAGGTTTCAACCGTGTATTTACAGCCAATGTTCAATTTCCTCAATGATAGAATCAAGATTCCTTTCTTCGACATCAATGGAGGGAATGGAGTCTGTAAATGCACGCCCATAGGAAGCAGTGATGATCCTTCTGTCAAAAACGATAAAAACACCGCGGTCCTGTTCGTGCCTGATTAACCGTCCAAACCCCTGACGGAATCGCAATACAGCTTTCGGAAGGGATATTTCACTGAATGGATTTCTGTTATTTGCTTTTGCTATTTCCCATTGCGTACGTAGTAACGGCTCATCAGGTGGAGAAAACGGCAGTCTGACCATAATCAGACATGACAGGTTTTCCCCCGGAATATCGAGCCCTTCCCAGAAGCTCGAAGTCCCGAAGAGGATCGCCTTATCAAATTTCTGAAAGTTTTTTGAGAGCTTTGCCCTGCTGCCTGCTGTTATCCCCTGTGCGATCAGAACAAAGTCCTCCATCAAATTACTTTCTTTTATGAGTTCATAAGTGTTTCTCAGCATTTCATGAGATGTGAATAATATGAGCATTCTGCCGGCTGTTGCTTCCGCAATAACAGAAAGATGACTCGTAATCCATTCAACATATTCCTCAGGGGAAACAGCCTTGATATCAGGCAAATCCCCCGGTACCATCAGTCTGACCTGTTTCTGATAATCAAAAGGTGAAGAAAGCGCTAAACAGTCAGCAGAGGAATGCGTCAGACCGGTTGCATTCATAAAATACTGAAAGCTATTATTGACTGTTATCGTCGCACTGACTGCTGCAGCAGGCATTTCGTCTTTGAAAAATGCTGATTTTATTTTCCTGCTGATGTCAATTTCCCTCGCTGACATGGTCAGGCTGCCTGGAATAGATCGCATATCGCCTTCTGCCCAAATCACAAGATGATCTGACGAGCGTATAAACAAATTGCGGATCATCTCAATCATCTCATGCCATTCCTGCAAAAACGCATAGGCTTCTTCAACATCCGCCTTATGTTTATCCGTTAATTTCGAACGGTTTTTACGCAACTGATCAAGCATCGTCTCAAGCATGTTTCGCCAATTCTTCATTTCAGCGAGAAAACGTTCAAAGGCATATGATATCTTCAACCAGTCCCTGGATTCTTTTACATCCGGATCAAGCGCAAGCATATGCTTCTGGACGCCCGGCTTCCGCTTAACGTTTGTCTTAAACCAGGTTCCAAGCTGATGAAAGGAAGCATCCGCCTCGTCATTCAGCCTGTCAAATTCCACTTCGCCTTCTGCAGTGGACACGCCTGCCTTCTTTGCCGCTGCCTGCAGTCTCGTGTAAATGCTGTCTCCAGATGATGGTGACAGCTGACCGATGGCAAATTTAATTTTCATAAAGTCCAGCTGAACACCCCACTGCTTTCTGCTGACATCCTCGAGATGATGAGCTTCATCAATCATCAGATATTGATAGTCAGGCAGGAGCTTCTGATCCTTCAGCTGGTCAGACGCAAGCAGGGAATGATTCGTAATGATTACATCAGCCTCTTTTGCAAGAGATACAGACCAGGCGAAATAATCATGTTTCTCCCACGGGTCTTCCTCCCGGTTCAGAAACCAGCCATTATGGGAAATACGGTTCCAAAACAGTAAACCTCCCCCGGTCAGGTTTAATTCATCCCCGTCTCCGGTTTCGGTCTCAGTGAGCCAGGTCAGAATCTGCATCTTGGTCAGGACGATGTCATATTGAGGATCTTCCTCCTGCAAGGACTGATCATATTTCATCATATGTATATAATTGCTCTTGCCTTTTAACACAGCAAATTGAACAGATCCGTTCAGTAAACGCTGAATGTCTCTGATTGCATTGTCCTGCATCTGTGCCTGTTGATGAAGCGTATGGGTCGTGATCACTGTTCGGTGACCCTCTCTGGCTTTTATCACCGCAGGAATCAACAGACCATGCGTCTTACCGATTCCTGTTCCTGCCTCAATGACAGCATGCTTTTTTTGCTCAAATGAATGCAGAATATGATGAATCATCTTTAATTGGGCATCGCGTTTTACATAGCCGGGAAGCAGCTGTTTCAGGAAGGGCTCCGCATCAAGTGGACCGTATTGATCCGTTTTACGATCAGGTCTGACTTTTTTCCGGATCGCAATCCCTCTGAACACTTCCAAATGCGCGGGCAGATCCTCAAGTTTTTGTTTTTTCACAGCAATCAGGTGATTAAACAACACATGGATATCACTTTTTAAGTAAACGGACTCCCTTGCCAGCCGCTCGAGTGTGACTAACGGCATTGTAAGAGCTTTTGATACGAGAGATAAAAACAGCTGTGCGGTAGCAAGAGCGTCGCTGTCAGCCTGATGGGGCCGGTCATGATCCAGCTCGAAATCAGCTGTCAGGTCCGTCAGCTTAAAACTCCCGACGGTAGGCAACAGCACTCTTGAGAGCTCAACAGTATCCAGTACGAGACCGGACCAGCTGTTAAACCCTGCAAGATTCAGTTCCCCATTTAAAAACGGGAGATCGAAATGAATATTATGGGCAACAAAAACAGCTCCCTCCAGTTTTGATAAAACCTCGGGAGCGATTTGTTCAAATGAAGGAGCTGCTGTAACATCCTGATTTTTAATCCCCGTCAGCTCCGTGATGAAAACCGGAACAGGCTGCATCGGATTGACGAAGGATGACCAGGTTTCCACTACCTGATTATTTTCAATCAGGACGATCGCAATCTGGATCATACGGTCTCCTTTTTTAACCGAATTGCCGGTCGTTTCGATATCAACCACCGCTAATTTTTTTGATTCCATCACCTTCACAGCCTTTTTCTTAACGTCAACTTAATTCATTACGGTTGCCTGAGGCTCGTAATCGATCATTTCAGTAATTTCGTTTTTCTCATTCATAATGGCCACTTTCGGCTTATGAAGCTTTGCCGCCTCGTCCTGGATCATCATATAAGAGATGACGATAATGACGTCTCCCTCCTGAACAAGTCTTGCTGCAGCACCATTTACACACATGACACCGCTGCCTCTTTCACCTTTAATAATATACGTTTCAAATCTTGCACCATTATTATTATTGACGATTTGAACTTTTTCATTAGGATACATACCAACTGCATCCAGAATATCCTCATCAATTGTAATGCTGCCAACATAATTTAGATTCGCTTCTGTAACACGCGCTCTGTGGATTTTACCGCTCATCATTGTCCGAAACATGATGACTCCTCCTCTACTGTAAATATGATGTTATCAATCAAACGTGCTTTCTCAAACTTTACAGCCGCTGCAATGATGATCTGACCGGTCTTTTCCACCGGCTTGTGCAGATCCGGATAAGACCAGATTTCCGCATAATCAATCACACCTGATGTTTTGCTGATTTCATTTTTGATTGTTTGTAACGCTTCATCTATGCCATGCTCGAGATACGCTGCTTTCGCCTCGGTGAGCGCTTTATAAATCATCGGCGCTTCTTTTCTTTCTTGTGGAGATAAATAAACGTTACGTGAGCTTTTTGCCAGTCCGTCTGCTTCTCTAACCGTTTCAACCGGTACAATGTCCACAGGGATCCGGAAGCTTGATACAAGTCCCTGAACGACGGCTACCTGCTGGGCATCCTTTTGCCCGAAAAAGCTTTTATCCGGCATCACAAGGTTAAAGAGAATCGTAAGAACCGTCACCACCCCGTCAAAGTGACCCGGCCGGGATGCACCGCACAGGACATCAACGCGGCTTGCTGCTTTTAGCTGCACTGATAATTCCCCGGGGTAAAGTTCTTTTACGTCCGGGTAAAACAAGTAATCAACGCCATGCTTCTCTGCGAGTTCTGAGTCCCGCTTAAAATCCCGCGGATATCGCTCAAAGTCTTCACCCGGTCCGAACTGAAGAGGATTCACGAAAATACTCATCACTGTCACGTCACATGACGAAACGGACTTTTGCACTAATTGCAAGTGACCTTCATGAAGAAAACCCATTGTCGGAACGAAGCCGATTGTTTTCCCTTCGCGCTTTAATGAACGCGAGAGCTGTTGCATGTCGTCTGCTGATTGAATAATTTTCACTTTCCATTTCCTCCATACAAGGCGATCCGCTGTTCTTCGTTCAGGTTAAAGGAATGCTCGGCTGAAGGAAATACCTCCTGTTTTACATCCTCATGATAGTGTCGTAACGCATCTACAATCTGAGGATACACATCTCCGTATTTTTTAACGAATTTAGGGAGCCTGTGATCTCCGTAACCGATAAGGTCATGGAAAACAAGTACCTGGCCATCTGACTGAACACCTGCACCGATGCCGATTGTCGGCACCTGTAGTTCTTTTGAAACCTGCTCTGTAATCTGCTGTGGGATACACTCCAGGACAACTGAAAAAGCACCGGCATTTTGACAGTCAACAGCATCTTTTATCAGCTGTTTTCCCTGTTCGGCTGTTTTTGCCTGTACCTTAAAGCCACCAAGTACGCCTGCACTCTGAGGGGTTAATCCAAGATGTGCCATCACAGGGATGCCTGCATCAGTCAACGCTTCAATCATCGGTACAACATCTTTAGCACCTTCAACTTTTACAGCATGGGCCCCTGTTTCCTGAAGAAGCCTTGCTCCCGCTTTGAGCGTCTCTTCTCTTGAAAGGTGATAAGTCATAAACGGCATGTCTACCACAATAAATGAATCCGGTGCGCCGCGTTTCACCGCTTTTGTATGATGAATCATATCTTCTATCGTAACGGGAACGGTTGAATCATAACCGAGAACAACCATTCCTAATGAGTCCCCGACCAGAATCATGTCGATTCCGGCAGCTTCAGCCGCTTTTGCCGCGGGGAAATCATAGGCTGTCACCATTGAGATCTTTTCGTTATTCTGTTTCATTTTTAAAAAATCAGTCGTACTTTTCACCATTTCTCCTCCTTAACATTCAGAGGGGTGCAAAATGAACACATAAATAAATCCTTCCGTTGTAGACAGAAGGATACCGTGTTTTCATTTCGATCCTCTGTCCCTGTCACAATGGATCAAGGCAGAATTTTTTTGTTTTCAGCTATTGGCAAAGGTGCAGTTCACAATGATACTGCCCACCGTTAGTATAACAGATCATGCGCAATTCCTGCCAAAATAAAATTTTATTCGATATCTGCAGAGTAGATTTTATGCGTTTTACCTGATTGATCGACTAATAGCAGGACGCCTTCCTCCGTAATACCAGAAGCATAACCTGTGATTTCATCGTTCAATGTCCGGGCGGTGATGGTCCTTCCAATCGTTACAGCATATGATTCCCATTTAGCCTTGATCGGCACAAAACCTTCTTCCATGTAAATGGCATAATACGTTTCAAGATTCTTCATTATGGCCTGAATAAGGGAAGAACGTGAAAACTGCCTGTTGCCTTCAATGGCGAGTGAAGTTGCGATCGAACTCAGTTCAGACGGGAAATCTTCCCGGGACTGATTCACGTTAATACCCATTCCAATGATCAGTGAGTGAATCTGTTCACTGTCCGCCTGAAGTTCTGTGAGGATGCCAGTCACCTTTCTTCCTTCGATTAAAAGATCGTTCGGCCATTTAATATCTACCTTCAGCTCGCAAACTTCTTTGATTGCCTCCACGATCGCTACAGCAGCAATCAAAGTGAATTGAGGTGCCTTTTGCGGGGGAAGGAGCGGTCTCAATAACAGGCTCATCCAGATTCCGGTCCCTTTCGGTGAATGCCACTGTCTGGCCATTCTCCCCCGGCCTGTTACCTGTTCTTCAGCAATCACAAGCGTACCTTCCGGAGCCTTCTCCTGCGCCAACTGGTGCGCAATTTTCTGTGTTGATTCAACTGACTCGAAATAATGAACCGTTCTGCCAAGCGTCTCAGTCTTCAAACCAAGTAATAAATCACTTTCTTTTATTGAATCACCTTTACTGACGAGACGGTAACCCTTTTTTCTTTTTGACTCGATCACAAACCCCGCTTGTCTTAAATCCTCAATATGCTTCCAGATCGCTGTCCTTGAACAGCCGGCTTTTTCAGCAAGCTCCTGACCCGACAGGAACTGGTCCCCACCGGAGGATAGTGCTGTTAAAATTGATCGTCTGATTTCAGAAACCATGTTTTCACCCATTCCTTAATCTCTGCTTCACTGTTTCCTAATCGCTGATACAGTATGTCCATCTCTATCTGGCTTAACGCCTCTTTTACCCACGGGCCGCCTTTTTGTCCTGTCCAGCTGATCAGGTCTGTCCCGGTTGCTTTTATATCCTTTTTAGATCTGATTGGCATTTTTTCATGATCCTTGCGTATTCTCTCCAGATCAGGCTGAATTTGATGAACAACGGCGTATATTTTTTCAGCCGAGATGAGATGTTCCAAGTCATACTGATAGCGGATTTCAATTGGAAAATATCCTTTTTTTCTGACTGACAAAAGCTCATAAATGGAGTGAAGTTTTTGAATAAAACGATTTGAATACCTCCATGCCTTCAGCAGCTGTTTCACATGATCCTTTTTGTCCAGAGCGTATATAAGGACCAGGCGTTCTTCACCGTTTAACACAGTCCAGTCAACTTGTGTTAAACGGTCGATCGTATCCTGTCCTTCCAAAAGCCGGGGCAAATAAGGTAAGAGCCCTGTTTCCATCAACACATTCAACCCGGCAATCATATGTGCTCCTGCAAGCAGTTTATCGAGCTCCATGCGTTTGCGTTCAACTGCCACATGCTCAAGCAGATGGGCCAGTTGTATCATGGCCTGCCGGGTGTCACGATCGAGAGAAAATCCAAGCTGAGCTGCAAACCTTGCTCCCCTTAACATTCTTAGAGCATCTTCTGAGAACCTTTCATCAGCAGAGCCAACTGTGCGAAGGATTTTTCTCTCTAGATCTGTCGTCCCTTGAAATAAATCAATAATCTTGTAATCAGCAGTCATCGCCATCGCATTAATGGTAAAATCCCTTCTTTTCAGATCTTCCTTCAGTGATCTGACAAAGGATACGTGATCTGGCCGTCTGAAATCTGTGTATGCTGATTCAGTCCTGAAAGTAGTGATTTCATATTGCCCAAGTTCCGTTAATACAAGGACTGTCCCGTGATCAATTCCTACATCAACCGTTCTTTCAAATACACCCTTCACTTCTTCAGGTGTCGCAGAAGTGGCAATATCTATATCGTGGATCGCTCGACCAAGAATATGATCCCTTACACATCCTCCAACAAAATAGGCTTCAAATCCGGATGATTCAAGGCTTTTCAAAACAGGTTTCGCCTGTTCGAATAATGGATTCATTTGAGACTACCCTCTTCCAGAAGACTCAGGTACAGTTTCTCATACTGCTTGACGATGGTACTCGAATGAAAATCATTTTGAACCGTGACTACCGCCTGTCTTGAAAATGAAGCATGGAGTGTCTCATCACCCAGCAGACGGATTGCTTTTTCACTTAAGGTTTCAATATCCCCTACTTCAGCTGTATAACCGTTGATTCCGTCCCATATGACTTCCGGAATGCCTCCTGCAGTTGTACCAACGCATGGGACACCGCACGCCATCGCTTCAAGTGCAACGAGGCCAAAGCTTTCTTTTTCTGATAGAAGCAGCATGAGATCACTGATTGAATACAGTTCCTCAAGGTTATCCTGCTTTCCAAGAAACAAAACGGAATCTTTTAACTTCAATTCATCGACTTTTTTTAAGACTGCTGACATTTCAGGACCATCACCGGCTAGAATTAATTTCGCCGGCATCTCAGACCTGATCCTGGCAAATACGTCGATGACATCAGGGACGCGCTTCACCTTTCGGAAATTGGATACATGGATGATCACTTTTTCATGTTCCTGAATCCCGTAATCTTTTTTCAAATAGTCAGATTGAACTTTCCGGTAGATCCGCTCATCCACAAAATTATATAAAACATGAATAGTCTTATCCGGCGCTATCAGGCTGCTTGTCTGATCAACCAGCGCGTGAGAAACTGCCGTTACCTCATCAGAACCTTCTATTCCGAACCGGATGGCTTTTGTTAACGTATCATCAACACCGAGTACCGTAATATCAGTACCGTGAAGCGTTGTTACGATTTTTACGTTCGACTTTGCCATCTGTTTACCTAAAATCGCACAGACCGCATGAGGAATTGCATAATGGACGTGCAAAATGTCCAGCTCTTCCCTTTCAATCACGTCCGCCATTTTATTAGCCAGTGCAATATCATAGGGAGGATACTGAAAAACAGAATAATGATTCACCTCAACCTGGTGAAAGTATATATTTGAATACATTTTGTTCAGCCGGAATGGAATACTTGATGTGATGAAATGGATTTCATGTCCTTTTTCAGCAAGAAGTTTTCCAAGCTCTGTTGCAATAACACCGGACCCTCCAACTGTCGGGTAACAGGTTATGCCGATTTTTAATTTCATAATCAGTCTCCTAGCATTTCACGATTCAATATGAGGGGAAAAGGGCTGATAAAGCCTTCTGCGTATTTAACTCCTGCTTCTTTTCCAAACACTTTGTCCCTTGCGATCACACTTTCGATATATTGATCGGTGAGGGGGGTTTCTACACCGTCTAGAGGAGTAAACTGACTTTTATAAGCCATCAGTACTTCCTGTTTACGCACGATCAGACTGGATATATCAACAACAAAATCCGGTTTATGTACACCATTGATCATATAATAATAAAGCTTCGCCTTATGGGGTGCATGCTCCGGTAAAATTTTTCGTATCCCTGCTGAAAAAACAGCCTCTTTTATGAGCTGTGAGGCATTTCCATGATCAGGATGACGATCGATATAATAAGGAGCAAACACTGCCTGAGGCTTCACTTCACGAATAACGCTTACGAGCGCGTTTATGTTTTCTTCATTCAGCTGAATATTCCGGTCCGGCATTTCGAGATTAATTCTTTTATCAGCACTTAAAAGAGTCGCTGCTTTTTCCGCTTCAAGCAGCCGGTTTTCAGGTGTGCCATTAGAGGAGCGCTCCGCACGGGTCAGATCACAGAGAACACTGGTTTTCCCCTGTGCACGCCAGTTCAGGAGCGAACCGGCCATCCCGATTTCAATATCATCGGAATGTGCGCCGACTGCTAAAATATCAGCCATGCTCTATCTCACCTCTGATAATTCCCTGAATCAGAATTTTTGCTGTACCGATGTTAGTTGCCATCGGAATTTTATAAACATCACCGAGTCTGACAAGTGCTGATACATCAGGTTCATGAGGCTGTGCCGTCAGCGGATCACGGAAAAAGAACACAGCATCGAGCTCCTGATTGGCGATCCTCGCACCAATTTCCTGGTCTCCTCCAAGCGGTCCTGACTTAAACCGGTGTACCGGAAGACCGGTCAATTCTGTAATTCGTTTTCCAGTTGTACCTGTAGCAAATAACTCATGCTGCCCAAACTCTTCTTTATGAAGGTCAACAAATGTCAAAAGTTCCTCTTTCTTTTCATCGTGTGCAATCAGTGCGATTCTCATGTCAAAACAACCCCTTAATCCAGAATATTTTCGACGCCGTATACAAGTTCTTCAAGATTCATAACCGTTTCGATACAAAGCTTAACACCTGACATAAATGATTTTCTGTCATGAGAATCGTGGCGGATTGTCAACAGTTGACCCTCTCCTCCAAACATGACCTGCTGATGAGCGACAAGACCTGGAAGTCTTACACTGTGTACCCTCATGCCATCCATTTCAGCCCCTCTGGCACCCTGAATCGTTTCTTTTTCATCGGGGTGTCCCTGCTTTTTGGATGAACGCTGTTCACGAATCATTTCTGCTGTTTTTAAAGCCGTTCCGGACGGTGCATCCAGCTTCTGATCATGATGCATTTCAATGATTTCAATGTCACTGAAGTACTTGGCTGCCATCTGTGAAAATTTCATCATAAGTATGGCACCTACAGCAAAGTTCGGAGCGATAATGGTTCCAAGCTTTTTTTCTTTGGACAGCTCCTTCAGTTCATTAAGTTCATCTTTCGTAAATCCTGTTGTTCCGATCACCGGGCGAACGCCGTGCTGCAGAGCTGTTCTGGCATGGAGATAACCTGTTTCAGGTGTTGTCAGATCGACCAGTACATCCGGAATAGTTTCATCAAAACAGAGACCCGGATCCGTATAAATTTTCACATCAGAACTGAATCCGTCCAGCTCACTTAATAGCTGCTGATCATATTTACGGTCAATCACACCTGCAAGCGTAAGATGTTCAGACTGTTCAATAAGCTGAACTGCTTCCCTTCCCATTTTCCCTCTCGGTCCGGCAATGACGACTGATATTTTTTCCATTACGCTTCCTCCTTCTTCGTCCAGCGGTCTTTATCTCGTGTAGTAAATTTCTTCATAACGCGGTTATGGGCATTTTCAAGGCTGATCCCCTGCTCGTTTGCAAAACATGTTAGGACAAAAAGCAGATCACCTAACTCTTCTTCAATGGTGCTTTCATCTTCAGTTTTCTTTTTTGGTTTTTCACCATAGTGATGGTTAATCTCACGCGCCAGCTCTCCGAGTTCTTCAGACATTCTCGCGAGCATGGCAAGGGGACTGAAATAACCTTCTTTAAACTGGCCTATGTAATCGTCTACTTCCTGCTGCATGTCACCGAGTGTTTTTTCACTTCTCATTTTCATCTCTCCCTGCATTGCTATTATCTGTATACCTCGACTATAATTATTTGTGGCTTTATCAAAAGGTTCCGTAAAACCGGTTATCCAAAATACACATGTTAAAGAAAGGGGGAAAATGTTTTGTTTGGCTTAAAATTAAAAAACATTTTATTTATTTTATTCGGATCCGCTGTATTCAGCTTCGGCATTGTTCATTTTAACATTCAGAACAACTTAGCTGAAGGAGGTTTCACCGGAATTACGCTTTTATTATACTTTATTTTCGATTGGAAACCTTCCATAACGAACTTATTGCTGAATATTCCTGTATTTTTAATCGGCTGGAAACTTCTTGGAAGAAAATCCTTTTTGTATACTCTGATCGGGACAGTCGGCGTATCGATCTTTCTGGAGGTATTTTATATTTATCAGTTCAGCATTCCGTTATCAAATGATTTGTTTCTCGCAGCACTCTTTGCCGGTGCTTTTATCGGAATCGGACTTGGTATTATTTTCAGATACGGTGGAACAACCGGTGGAGTGGACATTATAGCCCGTCTAGCTAAAAAATATATTGGCTGGAGTATGGGGCGGACGATGTTCATCTTTGACGCAGGTGTTATTTTACTCTCGCTACTGACGTATTTGAACTATCGTGAGGGGATGTACACATTAGTTGCTGTTTTTGTTGGTGCGAGAGTCATTGACTTCATGCAGGAAGGTGCCTACACGGCAAGAGGTGCGATGATCATCTCACCTTTGCAAAAACAGATTGCTGACAAAATTGCTTCAGAGATGGATCGTGGTGTAACCGTTTTGACGGGATACGGGCATTATTCCAAGGAACAACGGGAAGTGCTTTATTGCGTAGTCGGCCGTAATGAACTCGTCCGTCTGAAAAATATTATTACCTCCGTTGACCCACACGCCTTTGTATCTGTCACAGACGTTCACGATGTACTCGGAGAAGGCTTCACACTCGACGAAAACAAAAAACCGATAGATATCTAAGTCCCAATGATGGGAATGGAAACAAAAAACATAATTAGAACAAAAAAAAGACTGCATGAGAGCAGTCTTTTTTAATCGTCTCCGTTCATTCCGACAAACATCAGGATGAAACGAAGAAGTTCAAGTAATGCGATCAGCGCTGCTGCGACATATGTCAGAGCTGCAGCGTTTAATACTTTCTTGGCATGTGGTTCTTCTTCATTACGGATCAGCCCTGAGCTGACCATTTCGTTCATCGCACGATTCGAAGCATCAAACTCCACCGGCAGCGTTACGAACTGGAACAAAACTGCTGCTGCGAAGAAAACAATACCACCTAGCATGAATTCTGCAGAACTTAACAAAATACCCGCAAGAATCAGGATAAATGAAAAATTCGACCCGAGATTCGCAACCGGAACAAGCTTATGTCTGAATCTCAGGAAAGCGTAGTCCTGTGCGTCCTGAATAGCATGTCCCACTTCATGGGCCGCTACAGCAGCACCTGCCACTGACATTCCATGATAGTTATCTGGGGACAATACGATTTCTTTAGTACGGGGGTTATAGTGATCACTCAGAAATCCTCTGCCAGGCTTTACAGTCACATCATAGATCCCGTTATCGTGAAGAATTCGTTCTGCTACTTCGGCACCGGTCATATATGCCGTCGTCTGAACTTTTGAATACTTCTTATACGTCCTTTTCACACGGCTGTTTGCCCATAGCGGCAAAATTAAAATCAGTGCGAAATAAATCAAAATTTCCATTCAGACCCTCCATTACATACGTTTGATTAAATTTTACCTTTGCTGCTCATTTAGTGTCAATTGTTATGATCACGAATATTCTTTCTATTTCTTTCTCCGACATATTTTCGCCATGAAACATAGCACAACGTTGATATAACCGAAGTTGAAATAAATAATCCCAGAAAAAGCATCGGATGCATACTTTCAGAACGCCCGATGATGAAGTGAATCAGATCCTGAAGAGTGTGAATAATTAATGAACCGGAAAATAAAACCGTTAATTTGTACATAGACTCCCCTCCATAATCTAAATTATGCAAGGGATGTTTCATTAAGTCGTCAACTGTAAAGATCTTTCGTAACGATTATTTCTCAGGACAAGTAACCAGGCAATAAAGATCGAGGCAACGCTGAGCCAGAAAGTAAAATAACCGATTCCCATGATCATTTCTTCCAAACGGGAGTAAACAGGGTATTGCATAAATACGTAGTCAATGACGTCATTGTGCAGTGTCCAGATGCCGGCTGCGATCAGGTGCCAGGTTTTAAACGTATAGTATGGGGCGTACAGGAGACCCTGCAGGGCCATTGCCGAATGCGAGAATATTAACATCCACATGTCCGGCGTTAAGTTGCCGGTTACCTGCCAGGTCAAGAAGTTCATCACGACAGCCCAGATCCCATATTTAAACAGCGTGATAATCGCGAGCGCCTCCATCAGTCTCCACCTCTTACCAATCAGATAAAAGAAAATAACGATCGTAAAAAAGAGACTTGCTGTCGGACTGTCCGGCACGAATATGTAAAAGACCGGTTTTGTTTCAGATAACTGTGGTTCATACCAGATATAACCGTATATCGTTCCCCCGAGGTTCACTAAAAACAATAACCATAAAAAAATCCGGTTTTCCAGCCAGGAATAAATAAACTCTCTCATTTATTTCTCTCCTCGTAAAAAAAAGAGCCGGTTTCCCGACTCTTTTTTGTTATTCAGCAGATGGGTCAGAAATGAAGTTTGCAAGCTCCTGCAATTCTTCATCCGTACCCTGGAATAGTCCTGCAGGCATTGCACCCTGACCATTCACAGCGATATTCGCAATTTCTTCAGGTGTAAGTCCAGTATCACCTAAAGCAGGTCCTGCCCCACCTTCAAGGTTAGCACCGTGACAGTTGATACAACCTTGTTCTTCATAGATTGCATAACCAGCAGCTTCAGTATTAATCTCAACTTCAGCTACGATTTCACCTTGTGTACGCTGAGTTTCCCAATCGTGATAAGCAACAGACTCCCAAGTAAGGAAAATTGTTGCTGCTACACCAAGAAGCATAAATCCAGTTGCTAGTGGACGCTTACCCGGTCTTCTTGCCGGTCCACGGTCCAGAAACGGAGCAAGTAATAGAGCTCCAAATGCAATACCAGGAATAACAAATGCACCAATTACGTTATATGGTCCTGATGCGAAATCATATTTTAAAAGCTGGTATAAGAATAGGAAATACCAGTCAGGAAGAGGAATATATCCTGCATCCGTTGGATCCGCTACACGTTCAAGCGGCGGTTCGTGGGCTACACACAGCGATAGAAAACCAATTAAGAAAACTGAGCCCACCAGCCATTCTTTTAATAGAAAGTTTGGCCAGAATGCTTCCGTTTTACCCGGAAACTCCGAATAGTCTTTTGGAATATTCGGTTTGCGGTTCGCAGGGACTCGCGAATCGCCTACAAATTTCATCCCTTTTCCGCGATGCATAGTTTTCCCTCCTTTTTATTGTCCAAGTGGTTCGGTCTTTTTACAGCGGGCCAGAAATACCCTGCTTACGAATCATGATAAAGTGGGCTGCCATCAGACCAAGTAATGCACCTGGCAGGAAGAAAACATGAATCGCGAAGAAACGAGTCAGTGTCTGAGCACCAAGGATTGACGCGTCTCCTGCAAGAAGAACCCTGATCTGCTCACCGATGAATGGTGTTGCAGCAGCAATTTCAATTCCTACTTTCGTAGCAAACAGTGCTTTCATATCCCATGGAAGAAGGTAACCGGTAAAGCCTAGTCCAAGCATGACAAAAAAGATAAGTACACCTACAACCCAGTTAAGCTCACGTGGTTTTTTATAAGCACCTGTGAAGAATACACGAAGTGTGTGAAGGAACATCATCACGATGACGAGACTGGCTCCCCAATGGTGCATACCGCGTACGATGACGCCGAATGCCACTTCGTTCTGTAAGTAATAAACAGATCGCCATGCATTTTCAATGTCCGGTACATAATACATGGTCAAGAACATTCCGGAAAGAATTTGGATTACGGTTACGAAAAAGGTAAGTCCTCCGAAGCAATAAACAAAAGCTGAGAAGTGATGAGCCGGGTTTACGTGTTCCGGCACTTCGTGGTCAGCGATATCTCGCCACATCGGGGTAATGTCTAACCGTTCATCGACCCAATCATAAATCTTGTTTAGCACCCATTACGCCTCCTTTACTATGCAATTGTGTTTGGTACTGTTTGTCCAAGCTGCAGAATTCCGTCGTCACCTACTCTGGTTTCGATCATATCAAGAGGAGCAGTTGGTGGTGTACCAGGAACATTTTTACCTGATTTCTCATAAAGTCCATTGTGGCATGGGCAGAAGAAACGGTTTGGTTCACTTTCAGTTCCTTCCCAGTTCACTGTACATCCTAAATGTTTACAAGTCGGATTAAGTGCTACAACATTCTGCTGTTCATCAAGATACACCCAAGCTGTTTTTGTTACTTCAGATGTATACCACGCATCCTTCTGCTCGTATGAAAAGTCAATACGAGTCGGTACGTCAGACAGTTCTTCAACTGATGTTCCCGTTGAGACAAAGTCTCCTCCAGCCTCAGCTGTCAATACAGGATCAATTGCAAAACGCACCATTGGCATCAGCATTCCTGCTGCCATGAAACCGCCTACACCCGTCAGTGTATAATTTAAAAATTGACGGCGTGAAACACGCTGGTTACTCATTTGTTTCCCCCCTCTATCTTCAGGTCAGTCCATCGGACATTTTTCGCACAAATATATAACTAGGACATATCCATGATATATCAATATATTAACAAGGTCAATAATCGGTTAAGCCTTTTCATTTCAACTATGTGAAGTTTTTTTGAACGTTAGTTCGCCTGCCATTTCCGGACGATTATTTTGACCAGCTGACTCACCTGATCCTCGACAATATTCTGCTTATATTTCGCATCCATATGCTCCATCGGGATGGACGGCATCCAGATGATATCCGCATCGAAATCCTGTTCATGTGCTCTCCAGTAGGAGTCGGCTGTGACAAAAATAATATTTTTAAATTCCTCTTTTTTAAACTGATCAATCCAATTGTGAAGTCTTTGATTTTTCTGTTCATCAGATTCTGTTGAAAAATAGGTGAATGGAGGAAGTAATAGCATCCTTCCTTTAAACTGCCTCTCTAATAAAGACGTCAGCAATGGAATAAATTCACCCTGTTCTGCCTCCTGCCTGGATGCGTCACCAAAGCTGACTGGTAAGAGTGGCACCGTTACCGTATCTATATATTTTTTCTCCTGAAAATACAAAGCAATTTCTTTACCGCTCCAAATCATAAAGCTTCCTCACTCCAGTCTCTTTTTATCCTTCCAAGTGTAACATTAGTTCGTTCATTCTGCAGATTATGTATGAATGGCATTTTCGCCATAAAAAAAGTCCTGCAGCTGTCCTTTTTATAACAGCTGCAGAACTGCTCATGCAGAGAAAAATATTAAAAACTTCTTTTCAGTTCTGAAGTCAGTTCCTGAAATCGGTCATAATCCTGCTCATCAAGCGCACGGTCAATTTCTTTCATCAGATGCTCCTTTTTAAAGGTCGACAGGCTCTCTTTTAAAAACTGCTCTGCCAGAATTCTGTCCTTGTCTGTGATCTTCACATACTTAGGCATAAAAGGATTCTCTTCGAGTACTGCTGCATACTGATGTGTCGAAAGGGACGATTGAAAATTAAGCTGAATGTAGATATCATCTTCCCTGTGAAGGCGGATATCGTGAAATGACTTCTCAGCATCGGTTGTCATGACGTTTCCTTTATAGAAACGGAATGGAACATCATCGGTACAGTTCGTTGACATGACAATACCCCTTGGGCAATACTGAGCCTCTTCAACAAAATGCAGGTTTTCCATCAGCTGATCGTGGCTCATCAGATAGTTCAGGATCCAAACGGATTCACGTTTCTTAAGCTGATAATGGGCAAGAAACCAGCGGATAAAATCCTTTTTCTCATTTATTGAAACAGATGCAGCCATGATATTCCCTCCTCTGCACTTAAAATTGATTCAGACTGTCCAACGTCATTTGCCATTCCTCGTTAGACGGATCATTTTCAATCAGCTTTTCGAAAATAACGCGTGCTTCCTCTCTTCTTCCTTCCTCAAGGAGGAAAGAGCCGTAATCAGACAGGAAGTCGGTATGATCATTATATACCACGTACGCCTTTTTATATTCCTCAAGTGCTTGATCATATTGTTCCTGCCATTCGTAAGCTTTAGCAGCATCCCAGTTAAATTGCGGATCATCTTCACCCGAGCTCCTTACAATTTCGATCACTTCCAATACTTCTTCTGCTCTCTCCTGATGAATGAGGATCCGGTTCAAAACGAGTGCTGCCTCAAGGTAATCAGGGTCAAGCGCGATCGCCTGACGTATGAATTCCTCAGCTTTTTGTTCGAGTCCAAGTTTTAATGAAAGTTTCCCTGCCGTTAAAAATAATTCCTTGTGAAAAGGATCGGATTTGACACCTGATTCAGCCGCATCAAGTGCTTTTTCGAGCTCTTCATCTTGCTCATATGCGCGGGCTAAAAGAAGGTAGGCTGCGTGATATTCCGGATCCATTTCAAGTAACTCTTCGAACACAGAACTTGCTGTCTGGTAATGAGACGCCTGGTACGCAGTAAATGCGTATTCAAACAACGTCTGTACATCCCGCTCGTCTTCAAGCGCTGATTCATAATAAGGCAGCGCGTCTTCAAACGAACCGCCTGCACTGTAACATTCACCGAGTCTCCGGTTAATATTGACACCAGCCATCTCAGGATGGTTGATTTGTTTATAGTGTCTGATGGCTTCTAAAAAACGCCCCTGTTCGTTATATAACTCTCCAAGCGCAAACTGGATTACGGGTTCGTCCGGTAATTGTTTTTCCGCTTGCAAAAGCTTCTGCTCACTGACTTCATAGAGTCCCTGCATCTGATAAATATCTGCTGACAGCAGCATCGCACGTGGGAAAAATTCATTGTCAGCTGTAATTCTCTCGAGTAAAACAAGTGATTCTTCTGTCTGATCCATTTCCGTATATACTTCAGCAAGCAGAATGACCAGTTCTTTTTCATCAGGATAAGCATCCATTAACTGTTCATACAACTGTCTGGATTCATCGAGAAAACCAAGAGCAAAAAGCTCCTCTGCAGCATCGAATTTTTCATCATCTGTCCCTGCGTTTTTCAGCTGACTGAAATCCTCCATCGCTGTTTCTAGGTGACCCTGTTCAAGATTTCGGATTAACCGGTCTAGTGCACTCAACTTTATCCCTCTTTCTATTCAATCTGTAAAAAGAATAAGAGAACTTTATCAGTTATTCAACTAAAAACCCTGTTCTTTTATATTCTCCATTTATGATCAAAAAACCTTTATTCGTTTTCAAATCATTTACAAGTAAAAAAAGAGCGGTATGGACCGCTCTTTTGACTTACTGCTGAATGTTCAAATTCAACAGTTCATATAAACGATGTCAAAAAGCATTTTAAACAATTATTTTTTTATGACGGATTCCAGATCGTCAAAAAATGACGGGTAGGACACGCTGATACAATCTATATCTTTAATTGAAACAGGGTTTTCTGTCAATAAAGACGCAACAGCCAGCATCATCCCGATCCGGTGGTCTCCACGCGAGTCAGCCTCTCCACCCTGGAGTTTTACAGGACCATTAATGATCATTCCATCATCAGTCGCTTTGATATCCGCTCCAAGTTTCGATAGTTCTTCTACGACTGCGTCAATTCTGTTTGATTCTTTGACTTTCAACTCTTCAGCATCTTTGATGATGGTAGTACCTGATGCCTGCGTAGCCATTAATGCGATGATTGGGATCTCATCAATAAGTCTTGGAATGAGTGCTCCACTGATTTCCGTGCCTTTAAGAGATGAATAGTTAACTGTTACAGTCCCGGCCGGCTCTGCATCCTCTGTTACTTCGCTCAGCTGGATGTCAGCTCCCATCTGGTTTAACACATCAATAATTCCCGTACGCGTTTCGTTTAAGCCTACATTTTTCAATACAAGTTTGCTGCCTGGTGTTATGGCTCCTGCAACGAGGAAGAATGCGGCTGATGATATGTCACCAGGTACGTGCATGTTTCTTCCCTTAAAGGATTGTCCACCGGAGATGATAATTGTATCATCCTCTCTTTTAACGTCACCGCCAAACAGCCGGATCATGCGTTCAGTATGATCCCTTGTCTTTTCGGGTTCAGTGATTCTTGTTTCATATTCTGACTGCAATCCTGCAAATATCAGGGCAGACTTCAGCTGCGCGCTCGCAACAGGTAACGTAAAATCAAACGGCTGCAGGTCTCCGCCCCTGACGGATAGTGGTGTGTACTCGCCGTCTTCTCTGCCATCTATGGACGCACCCATTTTGCGCAATGGATCAGTGACCCTTCTCATTGGCCTTTTGGCAATGGATTCATCCCCCTGGATGACAGAATGAAACGGTCTGCCGGCAAGGATCCCGAGCAGAAGCCGGGTGGTCGTTCCGGAATTTCCTGTATCAAGTACCTCTGAAGGTTCCTTTAGTCCATCGAACCCTGTTCCATGAATAATTATTTTGTCATCGTTTTCCTCAATCTGCACCCCCATCTTGCGGAAGCAGTCAATCGTGCTCAGACAGTCATCCCCTTTAAGGAATCCTGTTACAGTTGTCGTTCCTTCAGCAATGGCACCGAACATGATGGAACGGTGTGAAATGGACTTGTCACCCGGAACCTGAATTTCTCCGTTTAACACTGAATTTGTAAAATGCAATGATTTCATAGCGGCACTCCTTTATACGGTAAACACATCATAATTTGTATGTGCAGTAATACATTCGGCTCCACGCTTTCGATCTTCCTCCGTTTGAAAGCTGATCGACATGACGCCGTAAATGTCTTCCCGTGTCTCCATGATCCGTAGATTAACAATACTTATATGTTCCGAAGCCAGCAGTCCGGTTATTTCCGAGATGACACCGGGGTAATCCGGCACGTCAATGAAGAGATCATAAAACGAAGGAATTGCGCCTTTTTGAAGAATTGGCATATTATCACGAAATTCCTTCGCCTCTTCAAAGTAGGAAAAGATTGAGGCAGGTTCGGCTTTTTCAAGCAGATCCAGAACGTCATCCATTTCTTCTTTCCAGCCATTCAGCAGCATACGGAGTATGTCAATATTATGAATGGTAATATCAGTCCACATCGTCGGGTTAGATGAGGCAATTCTTGATAAATCCCTGAATCCACCCGCTGCCATTCTGGAAATGAGCGGCTGTTTTTCATAATGTTTTTTCACTTGATGGACAAGCGAAGAGGCAATAATATGCGGAAAGTGACTGACGATTCCGGTTATATAATCGTGCTCTTCAGGCTCAACAACAAGAAACTTTGCCCCTGTGCCACGAAGCCACTCTTTAAGTTTATTGACGCTGCCGTTTGCTCCTTTTGAAGGAGTAAGCAGATAAAAAGCATTTTCAAAAAGAAATGTTTTGGCTGCAGAAACACCACTCTTATGCGAGCCGGCCATCGGATGTCCCCCGATAAATGTAATTCCCTTATCTGATAAAATGTGGCTGTTTTCCATGATCAATGCTTTCGTACTTCCCACATCTGTTACAATCACATCTTTTTTCAGGTTCCACTCAGAAAGCATTCCCATAATCCGGACGGTCTGGTCAACCGGCGTGCAAATCATAATAAGGTCTGCCTTTTCAGCTTCTTCCTGCAGGTTATACGCTTCTTCAGTGATCACGTTCATCGCCTTAGCGAGCTTCATTTCTTTCTCACGGGTATCGTATCCGAAGACCTTTACATCCGGATGTTCCTTAAGAATCGAAAGTGCAAGTGATCCGCCTATGAGTCCGAGGCCAACGATTAATACATTTCCTTTCATACTTTCACAACCTTTAAGAATTAATGGTCTCAGTCAAAACGGAAATAATTTTGCTATTCTGTTCCTCTGAACCGACTGTGATACGAAGGCTTGTAGGGAAGCCTAAAGCATTTCCGCTTCTCACGATTAATCCATTTTGCAGCAGAATGTTGAATAGTTCATCGGCATCACGCTTAAAATCAATCAGAATAAAGTTCCCCTGTGACGGATAGTAGCTTAATCCGGACTCACGGCAAAAATCTTCAAACTGGCGGAGTCCTCTCGTATTTTCAAGCTTGCATTTCTCAATAAAATCCTGATCTGAAAGTGCTTTTGCAGCAGCAAACTGCGCAAGGGTACTGGTATTAAAAGGTTCACGCACCGGTTCAAGCGCCTGTATGATGGAAGGATTTGAAATTCCATACCCGACGCGGAAGCCGGCAAGCCCATATGCTTTTGAAAAAGTTCTTGTCACGATCAGGTTCGGATATTCAGCCGTTAATTGAATGCCGTTATAATAATCTTCATCAGTAACGTACTCATGATAAGCTTCATCAAGGACAACGAGTACTTTTTCAGGAATTTTGTCTAAAAAAGCTTTGAGTTTCGCGGACTCCACAAGAACCCCTGTCGGATTATTCGGACTGCATACCCAAACGACCGCAGTCTGACTGTCTACTGCTTCAGCCATAGCATCGAGATCATGTGCGCCGTTTACAAGCGGAATCTCTCTTACTTCCGCTCCCTCAACTACTGCATTGTGCTTATACTGAGGGAAGGATGGCGTCGGCATAACTGTATTTTTACCCGGTTCAAGCAAGGCTCTTGAAATAATCTGAATGACTTCATCTGATCCGTTTCCAAGAATAAACTGCTCAGGCTGAAGACCGTAGTGGTCAACGAGCGCATTTCTCAGAATAGAGCCTGCACCATCTGGATAAAGGGCAAAATTAAATTCCCCGGAACGGATTCCTTCTGTCACTTTTTCCGAGCATCCAAAAGGATTCTCATTTGATGCAAGCTTAATAATTTCAGTCAAACCGAATTCTCTTTTCACTTCATCTGATGTTTTACCTGGTTTGTAAGGTGAAAGTTTTCTGACCTGCTGTTTAATATCCACCGTATTTCCTGCCTTTCGACTTCAAAGTTTAGAATTGTTAACTAAATCAGGGCGAAGGGTTACTGCATCCCTCTGATAGATATGAATGATATCCGACTGCTTCACTTCAGTGTTCACATGCAGCATTACCCGGATACACCTTGGCAAAGATCCCTCAACCGGAATTTCCTGCATACACATAACGGGAACGTAATCCCATCCATGAATTTTTCTTAGCGCTTTTGCAGGAAAAGCCGAAACGAGGTCGGGTGTTACTGAAATAAATACAGAGGCTGTCTGGTCAGGGTTTATATGATTTTGATCAATCATCTCTAACAGAAGTTTTTCTGTAGAAAGTATCACTTCCTGCTCTGAATCATTTTCTACAGTCGTTGCTCCTCTAATCCCGCGTATCATTAAATCTTCCTTTCTTATATAAATTCAGGTGACTGTTAATGAGCACCCAACGGACCGTTATCCTAAAAGAAGAAACGTTTCCTCGAGCTCTTCTCCTGAAACAGGCACAAGTTCAGGGTTTCCAACTTCAGAAAGGAGAACAAAACGCACTTCCTTACCGATCGTTTTTTTATCCTTCTTCATTATGGTTAGCAGTTCATTAAACGGCGCACTTTTGAATACATCATCGTACCCCAGCTGTTTAATCCATAACCTGAACGAATCAATATCAAAAGAAAGGTTCCTTTTATGTCTGCTTACGTATAAGGCAAAGACCATTCCGATCATCACACACTCACCGTGTGTTTTATTTCCGTATCCTGACCATGCCTCAACAGCATGCCCATACGTATGACCAAAATTAAGAAATGCTCTGACACCAAGCTCTTTCTCATCAAGCTCAACAATATCTCTTTTGATTTCGATTCCACGCTTCAAACAATAAAGGAGAAACGCCGGATCCATTTTTTCAAGGGATCGGAGACTTCTCATTAACTCCTGCAAGAACGTCCCATCAGCTATGAGCGCATGTTTAATCACTTCAGCAAAACCTGAACGAAATTCATTAAGAGGAAGTGTATCAAGAAAACGGCTGTCATAAATCACAGCTGATGGCTGATGAAAGCTCCCGGTCATGTTTTTACCAAGCGGGTGATTGATGGCTGTTTTACCGCCTACTGCACTGTCATGGGCAAGGACTGTCGTTGGAATTTGAATGAAGCGGATGCCTCTCATATAAGTAGCCGCTACAAATCCGGCGAGATCTCCGGTTGCGCCGCCCCCTAACGCGAGTATGACCGAATGCCGGTCCAGTCCCGCTTCCAGTGCCGCTCCCATCGCTTTTTCGTAGCAATGAAACGATTTCGCCTGTTCACCGGAGGGAACGAGATGGATATCGGCGTCCAGCTGATCCAAATAGGAGTCAACATAGGCTTTGTGCAGTGAATAGACAGTCTCATCGGCAATCAGCAAGAACGATGTACAAGCGGGATTAAGGCTTTGGATGACCTCATTTAACGAGTCAAGCGCACCGTCTCCCAACATAACCGGATAAGTCCCCTGTGACGATTGAATATGAATGGTTTCCATTTTAAAATTCCTTTGTATAAGACCGGTACTCATCAATAGATGCCTTCAGACGATCAAAACGGTCACTTTCAAACTGTTCACAAAGTGCTTTCGCCACTTCCCATGCTACGACCGCTTCAGCCACAACCGCTGCAGCCGGAACTGCACAGCTGTCCGATCGCTCAATACTTGCAGTAAACGCTTCTTTTGTATCAATATCAACACTTTCAAGTGGTTTATATAAAGTAGGGATCGGTTTCATAACCCCTTTTACAACAATCGGCATACCAGTCGTCATACCGCCTTCAAAACCGCCCAGACGATTGGATTTTCTGTAATATCCGCTCTCTTCGCTCCACGCGATTTCATCGTGCACCTGACTTCCGAACATTTCTGCGGCTTTGAATCCGAGTCCGAATTCAACACCTTTAAAGGCATTAATACTCATAACGGCACCGGCAATTTTCGCATCCAGCTTACGATCGTAATGAACGTAACTCCCGACCCCTGCCGGAACACCTTCAATGATCACTTCAACAATACCACCGATTGAATCACCGTTCTTTTTCGCCTGATCGATCGCTTCTTTCATTTTTTCAGAAGTATCGGGATCAATGCATCTTACTTCACTTTCTTCTGAAAGCCTGCGGATTTCTGCAGCGGATAATTCTTTTTCCTGTTCGAATTTAACTCCGCCGATTTCTTTGACATGGCAGGCAACAGAAATGCCGAGTTCAGTTAATAGTTTCTGCGCCACTGCACCGGCTGCGACCCTTACAGTCGTTTCACGTGCAGAAGATCGTTCAAGAACATTCCGCATATCACGATGGCCGTATTTGATGCCTCCATTTAAGTCAGCGTGTCCTGGACGTGGACGAGAAATCTTTCTTTTAACTTCGCTTTCTTCCTCATCCGTTAAAGGATCCGCTCCCATAATTTTTGTCCAGTGTGTCCAGTCTTTATTTTCCACAACCAGCGCCACGGGTGATCCAAGTGTTTTACCATGCCTGATCCCGCTGAGCAGCTGTGCCTGATCTTTTTCAATCTGCATTCTGCGCCCGCGGCCATATCCTTTTTGCCTTCTGGCCAGGTGCTCGTTAATGTCTTCCGCTACTAGTGCAAGTCCTGCCGGAAGACCCTCAATAATGGTAGTCAGCTGAGGTCCGTGTGACTCACCTGCTGTTAAGTATCTCATCATAACACTTTCCCCCTTCAACTCGTTAAAGCATTTTTTCTATTGATACAGTCTAACATACTTTTTCTGAACTATGTAGTCTAAAAAGCGCTTTTGCGAAACGAACTATATTTTCCGGTAAAAAAACGTATCTGCGGTTTCAAATCCGTATCTGGACGGATTAAAAATCTGCTCGGTTGACCCGACAAACAGAATCCCACCCGGCTTTAAAGCCTGACTGAATTTATGATAAAGCGCATCTTTTGCCTCTTCAGTGAAATAAATCATGACATTCCTGCACACAATCAGATCATAACCTGATTCAAAACGGTCATTTAAAAGGTTTTGCTGTTTAAAGCTCACTACCCGCTTAATTTCATCCGACACCTTATAAAAGGCCCCCTGCTGAAGAAAGTATTTTCGCTTAATGTCAGACGGTACTTCAGCCAGGGCGCGTTCAGCGTACAGTCCTACCTTGGCTTTTTCAAGTGCAATTTTATCAAGATCAGATGCGGTAATGGAAATTTGGCTTAACGGCTGATGCGTTGACATGACCATGGCAAGTGAGTAGGGTTCTTCCCCTGTCGAACAGGCAGCACTCCATACTTTTAATTTACTGCTGCGCTTCAGAAGTTCAGGGAGGATCCTGTTTTGCAGAACTTCCCACCTCTTTGCATTCCGGTAAAACTCCGACACATTGATCGTCATACGGTCAAGAAATTCATCAAGTAAGGCTTGATCTGCATTCAGCTTATCTGAAAAATCCCTGAATGAGCCGTATCCTTTTTTTTCATATAAAGATGTAAGGCGTCTTTTCATTTGTGCTTCTTTATATAAAGAAAGATCGATTCCTGTTTTTTTGTTGATAAAGGTTACAAATTCAGTGTAGTCCTGTGTCATAGCCGCACCTCGTTTATTTTAGTAAAAATGGATTAGTTAAAGTATAAGAAAAGGATGGGTTAATTGCTATTATAATTCACTGTTTAGTGATTTTTTTCTGAAATATTGTAAAAAAAACAGGGCGGGACTCATCCTGCGCTTTCCGCGGCCGCGCGGTGAGCCAGCTAGTGCTACGCACTACGCTGTCTCACCTGTCGCTTCTCTGCCGCAGGAGTCTCCGGATGAGTCCCGCCATTTTTTTAATACATATCTTTAAATTTATTAAAGAAAAAACCCGGCAGGAGATCTATCCTACGCTTTCCGTTGTCTAGCTCCAGCGACTAGCCCCTCGAAGTCATAAGTCAAAGATGAACGAGTCGCCTCCGTTTTTCCTTGGCCGCGCGCTGAGTCAGCTAGAGCTACGCACTATGCTGTCTCACCTGTCGCTTCTCTGCCGCAGGAGTCTCCGGATGGACCTCCTGCTCTATTGCCTGCTTTTAGAATTACAATAATTTAAACAAATTAAAAAGCGCCCTGAGGAGGCGCTTTTAAGAGTAATTAGGTATTAATAAATCCATTCTTCAACCGGTTTTGAATAGCTGAGAGCTGATTCTTCACCGAAAAATAGTCCGATTTCGCGTTCTGCGCTTTCAAGTGAATCTGATCCGTGAATGATGTTTTTGCCTACAGTCAGACCAAAATCCCCACGAATTGTACCAAGGTCTGCTTCACTTGGTTTTGTTGACCCCATCATGTGGCGGGCTGTTTTAACAACGTCCTCACCTTCCCAGATCATTGCAAACACAGGTCCTGATGTAATAAAGTCAACAAGCTCACCGAAAAACGGGCGTTCTGCATGCTCGCCGTAGTGCTGCTTGGCAAGTTCTTCTGGAATAACCATCAGCTTAGCAGCTGCCAATTTGAAACCTTTTCTTTCGAAGCGGCTTACAACTTCGCCAATAAGACCTCTTTGTACACCATCCGGTTTAACCATTAAAAAAGTTTTTTCCACTGTCAAATCCCCCAATTATGTAGAATGGGCTGAAATCAACCCTCTAAAAGATTATCATTCATCCGGAGATTTGGCAACGTTTTCATTCCAATTTAATACTTTCTTTTGCCGATAAATAGTGCAATATCTCGCAATGATTTTTTTGCTCTTGAAGCCGGAAGGCCATCGAGCTGTTTCAGTGCCTTTTTAAGATATCGCTGACTGACTTCAGCTGACTGCGTGATGGCATCTGATGTTTTAATCAGATCAATGAGTTCTTTCATTTCATTTGGAGAAGTTTCTTCATGAACTCTCAGTATTTTTCGTCTGAGCCTATCATCTTCCATTGCGAAAAAGACAGGAAGCGTGATGTTTCCCTGTAGCAGATCGCCTCCTGCAGGTTTTCCAAGTTCTTCTTCTGTTGAGGTGAAATCAAGAATGTCGTCTGTAATCTGATAGGCCATTCCTACATAATAACCAAACCAGAATAAGCGCTTTTGAGATTCTTTATCCGTTTCACCTGCAACGGCCCCGAGCTGACAGCTAACCGCAATTAAAAGTGCCGTTTTGCGCTTTATTCTTCTGAAATAATCACGAAGGTTCTGATCAAAACGGTATTTGTCTTCAATTTGAGCGATTTCACCGAGGCAGAGCTCTACGATGGCATTGGACAGGATCTTATGGGCTTCGGGATCCCGGAGCGCGGTCATATAGTTTAACGCCCGTGCAAACATATAATCACCGGTATACATTGCAACCTGATTATCCCACTCTGCTTGGATGGTCTTTCGGCCCCGTCTCATGTCCGAGTTGTCTATGACGTCATCGTGGACGAGGGATGCCATATGGATCAGCTCTAAGGCAACAGCGACGTTTTTTACTTTGTGAATATCGTAGTTGCCGATTTTTGCGGACAGCAAAACAAAAACCGGACGAATCCTTTTACCCCCGGCTTCTAAAAGATGCAATGATGCATCTTTCAGAAGACTGGTATCTGAGTCGATCGCCTGGTTTAATTCTTCTTCAATTACTTCAATATCCGATTTTAAAAATGAGTAAAGCATCGTTAATTTCATTCTGCTTCCACCTAATTGACATGATTGTCCTGCGCTTTCTTATAGCCGATATGCATCGCAGCGACTCCACCGCTGAACGGTTTGTATTCAACTGCTGTAAAGCCGGCTTTTGTAAATAAATTTCTGAGTGCTTTCATGCCCGGGAAGTCCCTGGCAGACTCCTGCAACCATGAATATTCCTCGTAGCTTTTCGCAAGGAACTTTCCAAACAGCGGCATGACATATTTGAAGTATCCATAATAAAACTGCCTGAAAACCGGCATCGTAGGCTGCGACGTTTCAAGACAGACTGCCATACCCCCAGGCTTTAATACTCTGTTCATTTCCTTTAACACCTGTAGATAATCAGGTACATTTCTCAGCCCGAAACCGATCGTCACATAGTCAAAGGTATTATCCTCGTATGGAAGTGACATGGCATTACCATGTACGAGTGTGATCTGCGGATATGATTTTACTTTTTCATGTCCAGATTTCAGCATATTTTTGCTGAAATCAAGCCCGATTACCCGTCCTTCAGTACCCGTTGCTTCCGCAATGGCAATCGTCCAGTCGGCTGTCCCGCAGCACACGTCCAAAGCAGATGATCCCGGTTTTACATCCATCTTTTTCATCGTGTACTTTCTCCACTTCACGTGCTGCTGGAAACTGATGATTGAATTCATTTTATCGTATTGACCATGTATTTTCTCAAAAACATGATGGACACGCTGCTCTTTTTGTGACTGCATAATTACCCTTCCTCTGCATAAAAAATAGAATGTTCATAACGGTTGGACAACTGCTCAAAAATCATTAATTTCCTTACATCCTCTGGCAGCTTCAACTGAGCAATCAGTTCTTCAGCTTCCTTTTTCAGCTGTTGAATGATTTTTTCAATGGTTTTCATTACCGATCCGGGTGTGTGCTCCCGCATGAAGCTGTTTTCAAATGATGAAAAGACAAAAGAATGTTTACCGTTTCCATAAAGCTCTTCCTCTTTTTGAAGCCGTTTAATTAAAAGCAGCTTTTTGGCGAGCGGGATCATCTCGGTAAAAGATAAGTGTTCGAATACGCCTGTAATGATCGAGCTCTCAATATCACCAAGACGTTTCAGAAATTGCTCAACGGAATTGCACCGGTTAGAAGTAATCTCTATTTTGTATTCGTTGATTTCCTGAATGGAGTAGGCAATTTTACGAATAAGCTCGATATCTGGGATACCGGATAAGATTTTGTAATATAGACCGCTGTAATAGTCGCCTGCAAGAACGGTCAGCTGTCTCGATTTAAGCGAACTTTTTTCAGCAGATACTTTTTCATGTGTATCAAGTGCCTGCTGAATCAGGATCGCTGTCGAAACGTAAGACTGATCACGGGATGTATATGTTTTTTTAAGAAAGAATGGGAGCATAAGCAAAGATAGCCTGTCCATATCAATCTCAGGCGTACCAATCGTCTTATGGAGATACGGATGATGAAGCTGTTTGGCTATATGTTGCACTGTTTCTTCAATCCAGTGCTTTCTCCGTTCAATAATCATCTTTTTCTCCCCATTTCTTCAAATCGTGTTATGTAAATTGCTATGATGACAACCATTTTCCACTCAGACCCCTCCAGAGTCCAGCAGTGAATAAACCTCATCCATTATAACATACGTTTGTCACGGGTTGTGTGTATAACCTTAAGGAGTATAAAAGAAGTCAGCAAATTTCTGCTGACTTCGACCATTACTTCTTGGAATCACTCGTAACTTCACCGTGACTTGTTAAAATGGATGCTTTACCCCGGATCTTAACAGCCGAAGTATGCTCTGTAAACTGAGCGATCATGACTTCGCCCTTGTCGAGCTTTTCAGAGTGGTGAAACTTTGTATTTGAACCTCTAGTCAGTCCAATCACATTAACACCATCTTCAAGCGCTTTGATACTAATAAAATTCCCTGAATCACTCACATAATCACTCCCTACGTGTCGACTATTCCATTCTGAGTAGTGACATTACTTCACTTCTCAGCACCTGATCGTTTTCATAAACACCGCGGGCAGCCGTTGTTACCGTCTTGGCTCCCGGTTTTTTCACGCCTCGCATCGTCATGCACATATGTTCTGCTTCCACGATGACAAACGCGCCGTGGGGTGCAAGCATTTCCATGATGGCATCTGCAACGGTCGAGGTGATTCGTTCCTGCAGCTGCGGGCGGCGGGCAGTCGTTTCAACTGCACGTGCAAGTTTGCTCAGGCCTGTCACTTTTCCGTTTTTAGGCAGGTATGCCACATGTGCTTTACCGTAAAAAGGAACGAGGTGATGTTCACACATTGAGTGGAACGGAATGTCTTTTACAAAAACAAGTTCTTCGTGATCTTCATTAAAGACCGTTTTGAAATATTCCTTAGGGTCCTTATGAAGACCTTCAAACATTTCTTCGTACATTTTCGCTACTCGTTTAGGTGTATCTAAAAGGCCCTCACGCGAAGGATCCTCTCCAACCGCTTCCAGAAGCATTTTAACTGCTTCTTCGATTTTCGAACGGTCAACTTTATGTTCAGCTTCACTTGCTGTTAATGTTGTAAGATTATTTGTTGTATGTTCCATTTTTAGAACCTCCTGGGCAGTCTGGCGTTGATTTCACTTCATATTAGCACACGGGGATATGCCGCGCAAAGACTAGCGCTTTTCAACTATGCATGAATGTGCTGCATGCCATCTTTATTATGGACGGTTCATCGTATTCATCATTCATCAATCATCAATATTCCTGAAATAACAGAAAGGCCGCACAAAATGTGCGGCCTTTCTGAAAACGCTCAGGTATGTATTATTTAACAGCATCCTTAAGCGCTTTACCTGGTTTGAAAGCAGGAACCTTGCTCGCTGAGATTTCAATCTCTTCACCTGTTTGCGGGTTACGCCCTTTACGAGCAGCACGCTCACGAACTTCGAAGTTACCGAAACCGATCAGTTGTACTTTATCACCTTTTGCAAGTGCATCCTGTACTGTATCGAATACTGCATCAACTGCTTTAGTTGCATCCTTCTTAGAAAGCTCAGCAGATTCTGCAACTGCGTTAATTAGTTCAGTCTTGTTCACATCATTCACCTCCTCCCAAAGTTAATCACATGGGCAAGTTTCATTCCATCGTGAACATCGAAAAGCATTAAACGATTGATAAAAAACCGCTTAAAAGCCCATAGAATCAATGTTTTAGATCAATTCTGTTAAAAGATTATCATATAAAAAATACATAAGCAAGAATAATTCAATAATTACTGGCAATCTTTTCTTAAAATCGATTTATTTCTCATTTTACAAGCCAATTCCCGGTACTGCAAGGATTATAACAATACGACAGGCATGATTTCAACCAATGTCATAAGAAATCATATAAAAAAACAGCCTGTAAGAGAGGCTGTTAAAATGGGTGATCTGTTTAATTAAAGAATGATGGCAATCATCCCGCCTGATCCTTCATTAATGACCCTTTCAAGCGTTTCTTTTAATTTATAACGTGCATTTTCAGGCATGACAGATAATTTCCCCTGAATACCTTCCCTGACGATTGAGCTTAAGCTTCTGCCAAAGATATCTGAGCTCCAGATGGAGAGTGGATCATCTTCAAAGTCCTGCATCAGATAATGGACGAGCTCCTCACTTTGTTTTTCCGTTCCGATGATAGGTGAAAACTCTGACTCAACATCCACTTTAATCATATGAATGGATGGAGCCACCGCTTTCAGTCTTACTCCATATCGTGCTCCCTGACGAATGATTTCAGGTTCGTCAAGGCTCATATCCGAGAGCACCGGGGCAGCGATTCCGTATCCTGTCTGTCTGACCATTTTCAAAGCATCAGCGAATTGATCGTACTCTTTTTTCGCCAGTGTATATTCCTGTATTAAACCGAGAAAATGATCTTTACCTGTCACCCGTTCACCGATAAATTCTTCAAGAACCTGCTCATAAAGTCCGTCTGCTGCTTTTAAATCAATGCTCGCTGCGCCTGCACCCATGTCCATTCCAGCAAGACTCGCTTCTTCGACATGTCCAAACTCTTCAAACTGTCTGACCACCCTGTCTACATCCCTGATCCGCTTAATATCATGGACGACTTCACTAACCGCTGATTCATAATGCGTCCGCAGCCAGTGCTCATTATCAAGCACCATCACCCATCCCGGCAGTTGCACGTTCACTTCCAGCACCGGAAACTCGTACAGCGCTTCTTTTAACACCATCATCACATCAGTTTCCCTCATGCTTTCAACGCTCATAGCCACGACGGGTACATCATACTTAAGCTGCAGTTCCTTTCTCAGCTGTTCCGTGTCCTCCTGATACGGACGGGCACTATTTAAAACCATGATAAAAGGCTTCCCAACCTCCTGAAGCTCAGCGACAATTCTCTCTTCCATCTCTACATAACTTTCACGGGGTATTTCTCCAATCGTCCCATCCGTTGACAGCATTACACCAATAGTGGAATGATCCTGAATGACTTTTCTTGTCCCTATTTCAGCTGCTTCATGAAAAGGAATCGGATCCTCATACCACGGCGTGTGAACCATCCTTGGACCATATTCATCCTCATGCCCCTTGGCACCAGGGATGGTATACCCTACGCAGTCCACCATTCTTACATTTACATCAAGCCCTTCCGATACGTTAATTTTCACGGCCTGATTTGGAACAAATTTCGGCTCAGTTGTCATAATCGTTCTCCCTGCAGCACTTTGGGGAAGTTCATCCTGAGCCCTCGCCCGGTCGCCTTCGTTTTTCATGTGGGGTATAACAGCGAGTTCCATCATTTTTTTAATAAATGTTGATTTTCCTGTACGTACAGGCCCCACGACACCAATATAAATGTCACCGCCAGTCCGTTCTGCAATGTGCTCAAATACATTTTGTTTTTCCAATAGTATGCCCCCCTCTAGTCGGCCTTACATGCACTATCAGTGTATGAGGACATGCACAAATCAGAACTAAAAGATTTAAGTTATCAGTTTAAACCATAACGGAAACCGGCAAACAAAAAACCGGAACGCCTCATAAGAGTTCCGGTTTTTACGTTAAAATTCTTCAGCACCATATTTAATTTCGCCGTCTTCCCCTACATAATAAGGTACGGAATAGGCAGGAACCACTCTGGTATCTTCATGCAGAATCGGACGAAGATCCTCTTCAGAAGGCGTCATTTCCATTCCTTTTTCCTGCATCACCTGATAAAGATCTGTGATGTAATCAACGTAAATGGTGCCATCCCCTCTTGCTACAAAAGGAAGTTCATTGCCTGTGTACGGACTTTCCGCGACAGGCGGTTCATCGTATCCAAGCTTTTCAAAATCTATGGAGTACATATTATCACCCACCTGACCTTCGAACGGTATTCCTCTGTTTGCCTGGACTCTGATCTGAATGGAGCGGATCGTCTCAGCAACGCGAAGATCGAAAATATGGACGGTTGGATCGTCTTCCACATTGAGCAGAATATATTGAAAAACGCCGCCGTTTTCAAATGCATTTCCCGGCAGTTCCGCCATGTATTTAGGCTTTAATTTTGAAAAATCTATCTGGTATTTTCTATATAATGGTGTCTCATTATCAACAGTTTTAATTGGCAGAATCCCACCCTGATCTTCCTGATACTGATCAACAGCATTTTGGACAATTTCAATCTGTTCATCATAAGGAATCTCGTTACCGGCACGCTCCTGCGAAGGATACATACATCCCGATAACAGTAAGGTTAATGCTGCAATCGCTGCTATCTTCTTCATACTATTCTCTCCCTGCTTTCGATCAGCCTGGTGTCGGTCCGCTTAATACGACAAATAAAATAATAATACCGGCTAAAATCATAAACAAATACGCGATAAGCGCTGTTACAAATTTCAGGATTTTATTGTTAAATTTATATCTGCTCAGATAAATAATGATAATCGCTAAAAACATAAATGCCATGGATCCAAATGAGATCCACATTTTGTCCAGTGCTGACATCGCGTTCACTCCTCCATCTATTACACAAGTTAATTATATCACAAGGATTTTTTACCTATTATGTCTGAATGTATCGTTCAGAAAATGTTCACCGATATGAAAAAAATAAAGCCGGAATCAGTTTCCGGCTTTATCAGAATGGTTTATTTTCAAAACCGTGCTTCGTCATTCCTTCGCTTTCCTTGTCTAGCTGCGGCGACTAGCCCCTCGAGGTCATAAGACAAAGCTGAACGAGGGCGAAGATCAGCCCTCTTTTCATCTTCGCCTTATGCTTGTCGGGGCTGGACGAGTCGCCTCCGCTTTTCTATGGCCGCGCGGTGAGCCAGCTGTGCTGCGCACATCTGTCTCACCTGTCGCTTCTCTGCCGCAGGAGTCTACGGAATGACCCTGCACTTTTTAGGTTTCGCCGAACACTATATCTATTTTGCAAAATAAAAGAGGTAAAAGATAAATTTATTTTTAATTTTATCTTTTAATATGATCAATTAGTTTCCGGCTTTTTCCTGACTTTCCATGATGTCTACAAGCTCTTCCATTTCATGTGTTTTCATTCTGGACATGAGACGGTCAACTGCCTGTTTCGGGTCTTCTCCATCAAAAAGTACGTGATAGAGTGCTTCTGTGATTGGCATGGAGACGTTTTGCTTTTTGGCAAGCTGGTAAGCAGCCTTCGTTGTCCGCACGCCTTCTACAACCATCCCCATACTCTCGAGGACTTCATCAATTTTGTGTCCTTTTCCAAGCATGTTTCCCGCTCTCCAGTTTCTTGAATGAACGCTTGTACAGGTGACGATCAGGTCACCAACGCCTGTTAATCCTGAGAATGTTAGTGGGCTTGCGCCAAGGGCAGTTCCCAGGCGGGCAATTTCAGCCAGGCCCCGGGTAATCAGGGCAGCTTTTGCATTATCACCGTAGCCGAGTCCATCAGTGATCCCGGCAGCAAGAGCAATAATGTTTTTTAAAGCCCCACCAAACTCAACACCTATCACATCCGTATTCGTGTACACACGGAAATGCTGGTTCATGAATGCATCCTGAACATATCTGGCTGCTTCGATTGAGTCAGAAGCAGCGGTCACAGTTGTCGGATGTCTTTTCACAACTTCCTCAGCATGACTCGGACCTGACAGAACCGTTAAATCCTTCATCACCTGATCCGGCAGTGATTCTGTTAGAATTTCGGAAATTCTGAGATGTGTATCCGGCTCAATCCCTTTACTTACATGAACAATCGAAACGGGTTTTTCTGCTGCTTCAATTAATAAAGAGGCAACTTCACGGATCGCTTTTGTCGGTACGGCAAAAACAACCATTTTCACGTCTGTAACTGCTTCCTTAAGATCAGCGTATGCGATCACGTTTTCAGGAAGATGTGCTTCACCAAGGTACCGTTCATTTTTATATGTTTCATTAATTAATGCAGCCTGTTCCCGTTTATGAGTCCAGAGTCTGACATCGTGACCGTTATCACCAAGAACGAGTGCGAGTGCACTGCCCCAGCTTCCTGCACCAAGAACAGCAATTTTTTGAGGTTTCATCACTATATCCCCCTATGCAATTTTTCGTTTATTTTCTTGCTCTCGCAATAATACGAATTGGTGTCCCTTCAAAGCCGAATGCTTCGCGAATACGGTTTTCCAGGAATCGTGCATATGAGAAGTGAAGAAGTTCCGGTTCATTTACGAAGATCACGAAAGTAGGCGGTTTAACAGCCACCTGTGTAGCATAAAAGATCTTTAATCTTCTTCCCTTATCCGTAGGTGTTGGGTTCATGGCAACTGCGTCCATTACAACTTCATTTAAGATGCTTGACTGTACACGCATGGCATGGTTTTCACTTGCCATATTGATGACAGGAAGCAGATTGTGGATACGTTTTTTAGTGAGTGCTGATACGAACACGACAGGTGCGTAGTCAAGGAACTGGAAGTGATCACGAATGGTCTTTTCAAACTTATCCATCGTCTTCTCATCTTTCTCAACAGCATCCCATTTATTTACCACGATGACAACTGCACGGCCTGCTTCATGGGCATAACCGGCAATCTTCTTATCCTGCTCAAGGATGCCTTCCTCACCATCAATAAGAACCAGAACAACATCGGAACGTTCAATCGCTCTCAACGCTCTTAGCACACTGTATTTTTCAGTTGTTTCGTATACTTTTCCTTTTTTCCTCATTCCTGCTGTATCAATGATGACATATTCCTGTCCATCATACGTATAAGGTGTATCAACTGCGTCTCTTGTGGTACCGGCTACATTACTGACAATAACGCGGTCTTCACCAAGCAGAGCGTTAACAAGAGATGACTTACCTACATTCGGTCTTCCGATTAGAGAAAACTTGATGACTTCCTCACCATAATCTTCTTCGTCTCTTGTGCCAAAATGTTCAGCTGCTGCGTCCAGGAGATCCCCAAGACCCAAGCCGTGTGAACCTGAAATCGGATAAGGTTCACCAAAACCAAGTGAATAGAAATCATAGACCTGATCGCGCATTTCAGGATTATCCACTTTATTAACTGCAAGCACGACAGGTTTGTTTGTTTTATAAAGAATTTTTGCTACATGCTCGTCCGCAGAGGTTACACCCTCACGGCCGTTCGTCATGAAAATAATGACATCCGCTTCATCAATTGCCACTTCAGCCTGTTGTCTGATCTGCTCAAGAAACGGCTCATCCCCGATATCGATACCACCTGTATCAATAATATTGAAATCATGTGTCAGCCATTCTGCAGAACTGTATATACGATCTCTAGTTACACCCGGAGTGTCCTCAACGATTGAAACTCTTTCTCCAACGATTCTGTTAAAAATAGTGGACTTCCCTACATTTGGGCGTCCTACTATTGCAACGACCGGCTTTGCTTTTGCCACGACGTTCACCCTTTCTTTTACCCGTACATTTATCTATGTACAGTATAACAAATAAATACGTGTCCTATTATACGGTTATTAACCTGCATAATTGTATCAGTATTCGATTGGAAACACAATGTGCGTTGAAATGATCAGGTCCTGAATTGTCCCCCGATATCAAAACAGACCGGAACAGATATGAGAAATTCACATCTGTTCCGGCCTGAAATATGGCTGTAATTGATAGACACTCTGTCCTTAATGATGTTTATAAATCCAGAAAAGACAATTAGTAAAAGGCTTTAAAGACCGATTCAGGAACGACTGGCGAAACGTTCCGGATTTAATCCCCTCAGCTTTAACCAGTGGTAAGTCTCTCCCGAAATAATAACGGACGTTTTCTGAAGGTCATCAATCGTCCGGCAGCCAAGTGCCGCCATCATCATTTTTAAGTCATCCTGATACTGACGTATTTCTTCTATAAGCTGCTGTTCACCTTCATCAGACAGTATCTTCAGAAACACGCCTGCAACACCTGCAGCAGATGCGCCGAGGCTTAACGATTTCAGAATATCAAAACTGTTACGGATCCCTCCGGATGCAAATACGGGTTTTCTTTTTTGATGAGCTGCTTCAATAACCGACACGGCAGAAGGGATTCCCCATTCATTAAAAAATGTACGTTCCCTTGTCTGGCGGTTGTTTTCGATCCTTGAGAAATTAGTTCCACCGTATCCACCCGCGTCAATAATCTGAACAGACGTTTCCGCAAGTTTACCGGCCGCTTCCCTGCTGACGCCGAAACCTGTTTCTTTTACGATAACAGGAACGGGTAGCGCTTCACTTATTGCCTGGATACGCTCAAGCGCCCCTCTGAAATCACGGTCTCCTTCAGGCATGGCTAATTCCTGTATTACGTTCAAGTGAATTTGCAGTGCATTTGCTTCAATCATGTCAACCGCTTCTTTTGCCTGACTTACTGAAGCCTCGCTTCCGAGATTAGCAAAAATCAGCCCTTCCGGATTTTCTTTTCTTACAACGGCATAGGTCTCCCGTTCAGAAGGGTCTTTTAGTGCTGACATTTGCGATCCAACAGCAAGAGCGATACCCGTTTCCCCTGCAGCTCTCGCAAAAGCAGCATTCAACTCCATTGTTCTTATTCCGCCTCCACCAGTCATCGCATTGATATAAAAAGGCGAACTCATAGAAAGTCCGCCTGTTACTGAATGGAGCGTAACGTCTTCAACTGAACTGTCAGGAAGCGCCTGATGAACAAATCTTATGTCATCAAAACCCGATCCCCCCGACTGCCCTGTAGATAATGCGTGCTGGATATGATCCAGTTTACGTTCTGCTCTGCTCAATGTTTTCACCTTTATTTATCATTATTTAAATCTTTCAGTTTATCCCCGATCATTTCACCAAGCTGGAAACCGGTAGACTCTTCCGGAAGTTCGTATTGCTCACGTCCACGGGAATCATTTTTAGCTTCCTGCAGCTCTTTGATAGACAGAGAAAGTCTCTGATCATTTACATTTACATCAAGTACTTTAACCTTTACTTCCTCACCCTCAGAAAGAACCTCATGCGGTGTTCCGATATGCTGATGTGAGATCTGGGAAATGTGAACGAGACCTTCTACACCCGGGAATACTTCTACAAACGCACCATAAGATACGAGTCTGCGAACCTTACCTTCGAGAACAGCTCCACGTGGTGCTTTGTCCTCAATATCTGACCATGGGCCAGGCAGCGTTTCTTTAATTGATAGTGAAATCCGCTCGTTGTCACGGTCGATTGACAGCACTTTCACCTGAACCTGCTGTCCTTCTTCCACTACGTCAGACGGTTTCTCAACGTGCTGATGGGATAGCTGGGAAATGTGAACGAGACCGTCCACTCCGCCAATATCAACAAATGCGCCAAAATCAGTAATACGCTGAACCGTTCCATCTAGAACGTCCTCAGGCTGAATGCGCTCAAGCAGGGCTTTCTTCTTCTCCGCTTTTTCACCTTCCACAACCGCACGGTGAGAAAGAATTAAGCGGTTTTTCTCTTCATCAAGCTCAACGATTTTAAAGGACAGGCTCTTACCTCTGTAATCCTCAAAATCTTCAACGTAATAATCTTCAACCAATGAAGCAGGAACAAATCCGCGAACACCAAGGTCCACTACAAGGCCGCCTTTAACAACGTCCTTCACTTCCGCTTCAAACACTTCTTCTTCTTCAAAACGGCGCTTCATTTCTTCCCAGGCTTTCTCAGCCTCAACTTTTCTTTTGGAAAGAACAAGAAGCTCTTCTTCTACTTTTGTTACGACGAGATCAAGCTCGTCCCCTTCTTTGACAACATCAGAGGCTTTTTCTACATGGAGGCTCGAGAGTTCAGAGATCGGAATGATACCATCGATTTTGCTGTCCCTGACATCAACAAGAACCTGTTTTTCCTCCACCTTGGTTACTGTGCCTGTTACACGATTTCCAACCTCTAATGAATTTACTTCGATATTGTTCATATCCTCTGTCATATGTACTCCTCCTCAATACCAGACTGCTGAAATTGTATTAAATGTGAAAAAAATCACAGTTTAACGTTAAATTCAGAATATACTACTAACTTCTAATAAACTGAACAGTTTGTCAAGCGAGAACTTTTATCGATGATTGTCGATAAGGGATTTAATTTCCGCCATAATAATTTCCGTAACCTCTGCTGCGGATGCTTTTCTTTCCTTCAAAGGTCCCATTTCAATCGGTTTTCCGTACACCACTTTTAAACGTTTAAAAGGTTTGTATGGGCCAATAATCGCACAAGGTACCACGGCAGCATCTGATCTGAGTGCAAAGAAGCCTGCGCCTGCAAGTCCCTGTCCCAGCTGTCCGTCTTTACTTCTCGTACCTTCAGGGAACAGGCCTACGACGTGTCCCTCCTTCAGCTGATTAAGCCCTCTTCTAAGCGCTTCACGGTCCCCCATTCCTCTTTTAACAGGAAATGCGTGCAAACCCGGAAGAATATTTTTTAAGACAGGTGCATGAAACAGTTCCTCTTTAGCCATGAATGATACCGGACGTGTTGCTGTAATCCCCACAACGGGCGGGTCAAGTACATCAATATGATTGGCACAGATCAAAACGCCGCCTTCACCTGGAATGTGTTCCTTTCCGATTACACGGATTCGATAAAGCGGTGTTAAAACAGATTTTACGAGCCCTTTGGCAAATGAATATAAACTCATAAAATTCCTCCCCTTTCTTTCGCTAAATGTGTGACCTCTTCTACAACTTCGTCGATTGTCATTGAAGTTGTATCCAATTCAATCGCATCATCCGCTTTTTTCAAAGGAGAAACCTCTCTTGTTGAGTCAATCATGTCTCTTTTTTCAATTTCCTGCTTCAGTTGCTCAAAGTCAGATTGAATTCCCTGTTTCTTATGGTCCTCAAGCCGTCTTCTGGCACGCTCGTCTGCACTGGCAATCATAAACACTTTTAATTCCGCATCAGGAATAACGGCAGTTCCAATATCTCTGCCATCCATCACAATACCGCCTTCTTCGACAAGTGCCTGCTGGCGTCTGACCATCTCTTCTCTTACTCCCTGATGAAGAGCCACATCAGAAACATTCAATGTTACTTCCTGTTGTCTGATTTCCCGGGTTACTTCTTCACCATCAAGAAAAACCCGCTGACCTTCTTCTCCGGGTTTCAGCTCTATCACTGTATTCAACAAAAGCGCTGATAATTCCTTCCCGTTTTTAGGATCTATTTCATTTTTTAACGCTTTATAGGTAAGCGTGCGGTACATCGCTCCAGTATCAATATAAATAAAGCCAAGCTGCTCTGCTATTTTTTTTGCAACGGTGCTTTTACCGGCAGCTGCTGGTCCGTCTAAGGCAATGCGAATTTTCTTTTGTTCTTTCACGTGTCTGTCTCCTCTTTCTCACTAAATCTTGTTCATCTGTTTTATTGTATCATAAATATGATTCAGTTCACTGATCCGGACTGATTGGATCCCTGGTTCTGAAAATAACATTTCACGTCATGCAGTTCCAACCTTAAACACCACAAAATTATACTTATCAAAAGCAACAGAGCTTTTAAAATAAAAAAGATTGAAACGAACGCATTTGTATACGCCCCTTTCAATCTCTATTATCTTCCATATGATGGTGGAACTATTAATGCAAGGAAGGGTTACATCTGTTTCTCTTTCATCCTGAGCTGGCATTCAAATGTGTAACGAAGCAGAAGCTGTCTTTCGATCGTTGAAATGTCTGTAAATTTAACCATACCAATTTCAACGCCATTCACTAATTTAGATCGTATATATGATGTGTGACAGCTGATATATTGATTTTCGCCATTTTTCATCGGTAATACGAGCATCATTTTAAGCTCTTGACCCTTATTAAATCCGTAGCCCTGTCTAATAATAAAAGATAGCCCACCGGCACTCACATCATCTGTAACAGTATGTAAAGAAGATCCTGCTGTCTGGATAGCAAGATCTATTGATGTTTTTACCCTTACAAACTGTCTTCTCTGAACTTTAATCAAATCGTTTTCTTCCGGTTTTTCAAGCGTAATCATCGGTACATTACCCTGAACACGCCCCCTGACCTCTGTTTCAAAGGAATAAACTTCATTATTGTCATTTGTAAAGCTGATTTTAAGCTGCATTCCGGTCAGCAGAAAAACTGTCCGATCTGTTTCCGTATTAACCGGATAGTCAATAAACAGCTTATCACCTGTAAGATCAAGAACCCTTCCGCGAAATTTTTCACCCGAGGTGGAATGCATGGGTTCTATAGTTAAAACGGTACCAATCTTCAATGGAAACACCCGCCTGTCTGCTAATTACAAGTATTATCTCATGTAACAGGATTTTTTCAAGCTGATTTTCCACGATTTATCTGAATACAGGGACTAATGAACCCTTTTCGGAGAAATTAAATTACAGTTTATCCACTTTTTCTTCCTGACCGTTTACTGCATTAATGTATACTCTGAACGTCTCTTCTCCTACAAGACCGGTAAATTCATAACAGAGCACCCGCTCATCAAGCTCGTTTCTTATTAATGTTCTTCTTGTTTCCTGAACATCAAATTTGGAATGCAGGAGTGAAACTGCCTCATCCGGATTGAGTTCAGGATTTGGAAGCTGTATTTCACCAGTTCCAGCGAGATAGTCAACGCCGTTGAACCCTAAAATTTCTCCTGTATCGAGCGCAACCTTCAAAAAGATTGAGTCATCAAGGACATATACACCTTCATTAAGTGATCTTACAAAAGTAAAAGATGCGGTGTTTCCGTTCTGATAACTTTCTTCAAGACTCATTTCTTGATATCCTCTGTTCTTTAAAAACTTTTCTGCCTGAACCGATGCCTCATTCAAACTAAGTGTTGCTTCACCCGGGTTTCTGCTCTTGATCAGAAAAATCGGATCCCCCCCATTTTTCAGGATGTCCATGGAAGAATGTTCTTGATCAGAATTCCAAGTTACCGTATAAAACGGATAGCTCGAACCATCAAGGCTTTCTGCTACTGTTCCATTTTCTGCCTCCTGATCACCGCTGAATTGCCCGGCAATTTTTAAAGCTTCCTGCTTACTGATTGTATCGCCTTTAATATGCTGAAGCTGACTTCTACGCTTTGCAGCCGATTCCTGGTCTGTCTGAACAAAAGTTTCAGCTGTATATCCCTTGACTGCTCTGTCCATTGAATTAAATCCATCAATCACGCCATTATGGTTTTGAGCTGTCATCATTAAATCTTCAAGTGCAAGCCAGTTGAGATTTTCCTCCAGCATTTTAGACTGCACACTTCTCAGTTCTGCCTGAAGTTCCTGCGACTGGCCGTAAAGGATTTCCAGTTTTTTGTACTCTTCTTCTGTCAGAGGATCTGACGAAAGATCCCTTACGGCTGTTTCGTAACTGAATTGTCCAATTTTTGTTAAAAACTGTTCCATTTCATTAAAAGGTAATAGTCCGAGCGGAAGCTGACCGATATCGGAATGAATCATCGAAGTCAACCTCCAGACTTCTGTCAGAGCAGGAGTAAGATTTCTCCCGCCGTTCATAGCAAGAGTGGATCCGATTTCGTCATTTAACAGATCCATTTGAAAGGCCATTTCATTAAAAGCCCGCTGGTATTGATTTTCCATATGGTTTTTCAGTGAGTTTTTCTCACCTTGCTGATAGGCACCCCAGGCAACAGCAAAAAATACACCTAGGAACATGACTGAAAGTAACAGTTTTCTCCAATTCATCATACAACTCTCCTTTTATAGGCAGAAAATATGTGCTCCGATCTGTTTAATTTGAGGTCTTGTCCAGATCCATTCACTCGTTGCGGTTATCGGATTAAAATAATATAACGCGTTTTCCGAAGGATCCCATCCATTGATTGCATCTATAACCGCTCTCCTTGCCTGATCGTTTGGTGTCAGCCATATTTGACCGTCTGCCACTGCAGTAAATGCCAAAGGTTCAAAAATGACGCCTGATGCGGTATTGGGAAAAGCCGGATCCTCAATTCTATTTAAAATAACAGCGGCAACGGCCACCTGCCCCTCATAAGGCTCACCCCTCGCTTCACCATAAACGGCGTTTGCCATAATCTGAATATCATTTTTTGAATAACCAGAAGGTAGATCGGCGGTTGATTGGGACTTACTTTTACCTTTCACCTGATTTTCAAGTGGCGTTCCTCCGTAATAAGTGAACTCTCTTCCTTTTTCTATATTGCCTTTAACAAAGGATTCATTATAATCTGAAGCCTTTACGAGTTTTTGACGTGTTTCCGGTCCTGCATATCCATCGATATCAAGTCCGTAACTTTCCTGAAAATTTCGAAGTGCCCAGTATGTTCCCCAGCCGAACTGACCATCAATTTTCCCTTTATAAAAACCGATATACTGAAGCCGCGCCTGCAATTCAATCACATCATCCCCGAACGCTCCACGCTGAATTGTCTGGCCACTGAACGCCTCTGTTTCAGCATATAAAGAAAGACACAATAGCAGTGCTGCCAACGTTGCAAACCATTTTTTTTTCATATTGACCTCCTGATAGAACATTTTATGGATAGTCTGGACAATTTCTGTTGAACTATGCAAAAAGCAGACAGCATCCTCTATTCGCGACTTAATACCTATCTGTCATCATTTTTCTCACAAAAAAACCCTGCTGTCATTTGTACGCAGGGTCTGATGTTATTTACTTAATTGATGATGCTGGTGAGTCAGGATGTGTGCTTTTTTTACCTTCCATAATCCGAGCCACCAGAGGAACAGCATGAAAGGAATAATGTAATAGATCCAGTGTACACTGCTGACAAGGATGTAATCATATAAAGTATGCAGTAGGATAGGCAGGATTAATGAGATGAGAATGAGTCTTTTTTTATTCTGTTCTTTCGTGAATTTAGCTTTTCCTATGTAATACCCCATTACAACGCCAAATAAAGCGTGACTCGATACTGGAAGAAGCGCCCTTCCTACAGCAGTTTCAAGTCCGAAGACCGCGAGAAATAAAACATTTTCAAGCGTGGCAAATCCAAGTGATACCGCTGCACCATAAACAATTCCATCATATGGTTCATCAAATTCAATCAAATGAATGATGTAAAAATAAAGAATAAACCATTTAAAAAACTCTTCTAACAGTCCGTATGCTAGAAAAGACTGGAGAACTAAACTTGAAAAAACAATTTCCTCTTCGAGAACATACTGAATAAACATGACAGGAAACGTAACCGCAAGCCCTAAAATAAATGCTCTTAAGACGGTAAAAACGGGTTCGGTATCGTATTGATCACGTAAATAAAAATAACTTAGCAATGCAAGGCCTGGTGCAATCGCAGCTGAAATTATTGCAATCATGGAAGTGCCTCTTTTCAATCTGTTTTTAACATCGTATCATGGAAGGGAATTGAATCATACTTACAATTGATTGGAGCTGTCAAAATGGCTAAAAAAACATTACTGCTTATCCATACCGGAGGGACCATATCAATGGCACAGGACCAGACCGGAGCCGTTCTTCCCGGAAAACAGAACCCGTTGATGGCTCAGACAGGGAACCTGAATGATTTTGCACATTTTATCGTTGAAAGTCCCTTTACTCTGCCTTCTCCACATATTACCCCCGACCATATGCTGCAGCTGAAAAATATCATTGAAAAACATTATTTAGCAGAAGATATACACGGGATCGTGATTACGCACGGGACAGACACGCTAGAGGAAACAGCTTACTTTCTTGATTTAACACTTCGCCTGTCAATACCTGTTGTCGTTACAGGAGCTATGCGTTCTTCAAATGAGATTGGATCAGATGGACTCTACAACCTTATCAGTGCGGTTAGAGTGGCAACTTGTGATGAAGCTTACGGCAAAGGAGTTCTTGTCGTCCTTAATGATGAAATACACACTGCAGTCAACGTGACAAAAACGCATGCGAGTAACGTATCCACTTTTCAAAGCCCTCAGTACGGACCGATTGGTATTGTGACAAAGGGTGGCGTGCTGTTTCATCACACGCCAAAACCGGACCTGAAATATACGGTTACCGAACTGAACCGTAATGTTGCAATCATTAAAGCTTATGCCGGAATGGATTCAAGGCTGCTGGAAGTATTGGCTGATCTGGATTATGATGGTGTCATTATCGAAGCACTCGGCCAGGGCAACCTCCCTCCTGACACTGTCAGCGGCCTTAAAAATCTGATTGATAAAAAGATCCCGGTTGTACTCGTGTCTCGCTGCTTTAACGGAATTGCACAGGATGTATACGGATATGAAGGCGGCGGACGTCACTTGAAAGAGCTTGGTGTGATTTTTTCAAACGGCTTAAACGGTCAAAAAGCCAGAATAAAATTGATCATTGGATTGTCTCAATCAAATGACCCTGAATATATCGCTTCGATTTTTTCCTGATCAGACTTGAATACTTCTTTATAAATAAAAGTGGAGATATTGCTTAACAGCTGTATCTCCACTTTTTATTCACAGATTGTTTTATTATATCCGACTTTTCATTGCTGTCAGAGCTTCAGCGATCTGTCCGCCATGAAAACGTCCATTTTCAATAAAAATCTCATTGGCGTTATTTCCGGCTGCTATGACACCGGCGATAAAAATACCAGAAACATTCGTTTCCATTGTTTCCGGATGATAAATCGGCCGTCCGGTTGAATGGTCAATATCCACGCCCATTTTTTCAAGAAACGAGTGATCCGGATGATAGCCGATCATTGCAAACACTGCATCATTTTTAATCTCATAATCAATCCCGTTCTGTTGATAAAACAGCTTGTCAGGCTGAATCTCACGTACATGGGCATTGAATTCCATTTTTACTGATCCGTTTTTCACAAGCGCTTCAAATTCAGGCAGGATCCACGGTTTAATACTTTTTGAATATTCTTCTCCACGATAAATTACTGTTACACGAGCGCCTGCTTTGTGCAATTCAATCGCAGCATCAACAGCCGAGTTTTTGCCTCCGATCACAGCAATATCCATATCAAAATAAGGATGAGCCTCTTTAAAGTAATGATGGACTTTATCAAGTGTCGAGCCTTTGATTCCAAGATGGTTTGGATGATCATAATAGCCGGTTGCAATCACGACATTTTCCGTCTGGTACAGTCCTTTTGAGGTATTCACATGAAACAGATCCCCTTTTTTTGAGACCTGCTCAACCTTCTCATACCTGTTAATTCTGAGCTCTTTTCTCTTAACTACTTCACGGTAATAAACAAGCGCCTGATTTCTTTTTGGCTTGTGCTGTTCAATAATAAATGGTACCCCGCCAATTTCAAGCTTTTCACTCGAAGAAAAAAATGTCTGATGAGTCGGATAAAGGTAAATCGCGTTAACAATATTACCTTTTTCAATTACGAGTGGATTAAAACCTTTATTTTTCAATTCAATGGCAGCAGATAAACCGCACGGGCCGCCACCTACAACAATTACTTTTTCCTTTTGCATATTGATCACTCCTGCGTTGTTCCTAAAAAAGTTGCTGACGATCTGACCTGTGCCAAGGCATCCCTGTCCTTTCAAGTGTCTCGCAATATGCGCCTCTGCCGGACAAGCCAGCTGGATGATCTGGCAATTTAGCTACGGAAGACCTTTATCATTATTACCCTTTTGACTTTTATGGGTAACATGAATTGAAGGCCACGATGAGATCATATGTTGAAATATCAGTATACGAAAAACCCCTATCATCTTATGATAGGGGTTTTTCTTATGTGATTCAATTATGAAGGCTGTCATTAGCGGTCTTTCATTTTTTCACTCATCCACTGTTCCCACTCCTGACTTGTTTCACCGACAAGGTTATGGGAAAACTCCTGCTTCTGTTCCGGAGAAATAGAGTGAACTGCATGACCACCAATGCCTATTTCCAAAGTTTCGTACTCTTCTTCAAGCTTTTTTATTAAACTCAGAGCGTTGGGAAGATTGTCATTGATTGTACATGAAAAAAATAAGAATTTGGGTTTAACCGTTTCAATGACTGTATTAATATCCTCTTCAATAATACTCGAACCAAGATAAATCACGTTAAATCCTTTTCTTCTTATAAATAACGTGAAAATCAGCAGCCCCAGCTCATGCCATTCACCCGGAGCACATACCGCTACTACCTTCGGGAGAAAGCTGTTCTGAGGGAAAGAGTGCATCAGGATTCCAATTCTTGAGCGGAGAATGGAAGTCGCAAAGTGCTCGTGTGCAGTTGTAATTTTATTTTGTTCCCACTGATGTCCGATTTGAATAAGGACCGTTCCCAGTATATCAATTAACACTTTATCAATTGTATAAATGGAAAAAGCTTCGTTGATTAAATCGTGCGCTTCATTTTCATCAAAGCTTAACAAGGCATTTAAAAGATCTTTTCTGATTACATTCAGTCTGTTCTGATCTTTGTCTTTTGTATCTAGATCAGTCTCATTCAATGAATTTTGTTCAGACAAAGTCACGGCCTGACTGATCGTGAAACCGGCATTTACTTTTTCAACGAGCCATTTTAATTTTTTCACATGTTCATCTGTATATAACCTGTGCCCCGAATCATTTCGTACCGGTGCGATCATTTTATATCTTCTTTCCCAGGCTCTTAGTGTTCCGGGCTGTATACCAAGCATTGTCGATACGGCTTTTATATTATATTTACCTTCTTCAGTATTCATTTGTCTCGCCCCCTAAACCCGGTTCTATCAACAAAAGTATAGACCTCTTTTTATGTTGTGTAAACTTTGTATAGGTTTTATACAACTTTTTTATGTAATGTTGATATAATGCACTTCAGGCTCAGCACCAAGCCGTATAGGCAGAAAACTTGTCCCATAACCGTTGCTGATCAGTTGGTGTCCGGAATGAATCGGAAAAAGACCTCCTTTTTCATAAGGACCTTTGCCAAATATTCTGACCTGTCCACCGTGTGTGTGACCACTGAGAATCAGATTTACCGGACTGTGCGCAAATGGATTCAGTTTATTGACGACGCGGGGATCATGACTTAATAATATAACCGGTCCGCCATCAATCTGCCTGAGCGTCGTATCAAGGTTGTCTTTTCTATATGTAATATCTCCAATACCGGCAATCCAAATCCCTTCAGAATGCTCGTTTTGATATAAAACTGCTCTATTTTCAAGAATGGTGATTCCGTAAGCTTCTAGTATTCCCGTCAGCCTTGTCTTTTCTACTTCTTCGTCATTATTACCATAGACAAAATAACACGGTGCTAGTTCTGAGAGAATACGTGCATTATGTTCAACAAAGCTCCATGGAACCCCTTGTTCTGTCACATCTCCGCCGATAAAAACAAGGTCAGCTTCCGGCAGTGATTCAGCCCAGCGTATTGGTATTTTCCGTCGGTGCAGATCAGAAATAAAAAGCGCCTTCACCGGCTTTTTAAGTGGAGTATCCTCTAATTGAATGTCGTGATAAATCAAATTATTCTCAAAAGCTTTTTTGGTCATAAATGCGGCAAGGCCTGCTGTACAAGCTGCAGCCCAAACTAAATACTTCATTTTCTTCCTCCTGCTCTGAAAACGAAAAATCATTTCCTCTGAAACCAGAGGAAATGATTTTTTAATCATCTTCTTTTATATCCAGCACCCTGAATCCTGATTTTTCAAGCTTTTGAATAAACTTGTCAATATTATCTTTTTTCTCAAGCTTTAATACAATTCTACGCACAAGCTTATCCGTTTCATCAAATGTCACAAGCGAGATCACGGATTCGTGGAATTGCTGAATCAGTTCAGCCAGCCTCGAAATCCTGCCTTCAGTTTCTACAGATGTAAAAGCAATTCTGACGCCTTTTTTGTGCATACCGAAAGCGCTCTGGAATTGATTAAATACATCATAACGGGTCACAATTCCTTTAAAAACTTTATTTTCGTCCGCCACTGAAATGAGTGGGAAATCATTTAACTCGTACAGTGTTGTTTCAAAAATTTCATCGCCTTTAAGGTATGTATTTTCATGCGTTAACACATCACCGGCAGTTGTCTGCGTATAAAAATCATCCTTTGATAAAGTTGATTCAAAATACGCTTTATAAATATGATACCTTGTGACAACACCCCGGTAATAAACTCCTTCTAGTACAGGCAGGGCATCAATTTCTTTTTCTTCAAGCAGATCGATTACTTTTTTAACAGAATCCTCAACCTGAACCGTATAGCTTTTGGCTGCAGGAACCATTGCACTTTTCGTAAACATCTTATCACCTCATCAAATATTGACTGCCCTATCTTATTCTGTTCAGCACCACGATATTCCTTTAAATTTCAGGTTAAATTGTTATTTTTCTTAATCCTAATCTACATTTAGCCGGATTCATAGTAATTATTCAGCCGGTATTTTCAAAACCTGGCCTGTGTAAATGTCGTTTCCTGACAGTCCATTTAATTCTCTTAACCTGTCAACACCATCACTACCAAGTCCGTAATTGACAGCGATCCGGTATAGGGTTTCCTGCGGCTGTACGGTGTGGGTTGTTTCAGACGAAGGCGCCGGCGTTTCTTCCACTGTTTCCTCAGGCGCTTCTTCAACCGGCTGTTCCTCTGCCGGAGTTTCTGTTACCGGTTCCTCTTCAGGTTCTGCCGGTGTAGTTGATGCTTCATCCTGATTTACATTTTCATCAGTAGTTTCATCCTGCTCCATGTCATCTTCCGGTGAATTTGCCGATACGGTATTGGCTGTGTCATTGTCTTTCTGGAATTCATTTACCGGCCGTTCCACAACTGCGTCAGTCAATCCGTCTTCTCCCCCTGAGAGCAACATAGATCCGGCTACTGCCATTAGTGGCAGCAGAACAAACAAACCAAGAAGGACACCTATAAGCGGGAAAGGCTTCTTTTTAGATTGTTTCTGTTCTCTTTTCTGGCTGTGCATTTCCACCCTTGTAAGAGGTGCGGAGGATGTAACCTGCTCTTCCTTCTTTTCGGCAATAATCTTCTTTCTGTTTTTTTCTGCCTGATCTCTAAAAGGATCTCGTTTCATAATGAACCCCTTCTTTATGTTTTGATGTTATATAAATATAAATACCTAATATATAGTCTATTATAAAGTGTAAAAAGATAACTGACCATAGACTTTCTGTATATTCATAAATTCCCCCGATAAAAAAGCTGAGCACCGTCATATTGATGAGCAAATACCACTTTCGCAAATACCGGTAATGGATCAGCACAAACACAAGGCTTGCGATCACAATGCCGAAGTGAGTCTGAATGACACCCCTGAAGAGAATCTCCTCTGTTAAAGCTGCTCCCGCCGCAACAACCCCAATCTTCCAGACATTTATGGAGGAGAACAGCAGGACATTGATCCCTCCGTCGTCATACATAGCCGGAGGAAGTTTTCTCATGAAATAAATATCAAGCAGAGCGACGAAAACACCTGATATGAGACCGATCCATATAAACGTCCATTCCCATTTAAAAAGAGATCGAAATTCATTGGCGGAATCAAACAGAAAAAAACTGAATATCGTCGCCACAATTAAAATAAGCAGCTGTGATAACAATACGGCTTTAAATAAATTCTCCCCTGTCAAATGTTCATTCTGGTTCAGTTTGACCACCCCGATTAAAGATCTGATCCAGCCTTTCGAGCCAGCCGAGTGACTGTGCACTGCGATCCATCCTGCTCGGCGCTTCAGGCTTACTGAGACCACAAAGGTCACAGCATCTTTCCTGATTAACCGGCGTCTCACCAAATGCACGGTAAATCATTTCTCTTCTGCATGACTCATACTCAACGTATGCTTTCATCTCCCCGATCTTTCTTTTCTTTGCAAGAAAACGGTTTGTAAGTTTTTCGATGATTTTATTTTCCCATCCGGGTGATGGTTCTTCATTAAAATAATGCATCAGAACCCTCATCTGTGTATCTGACAAAAATAGTTCCTGCTGAATCGCAAGCGGGTCGTGACGCGCTGAAGCCATCCGGTAAAATTCCCTGATCTGGATGCTGCCCGGCATTTCAGATTCTGCAAGCTGCATCGGAATCACTTCATCACCCTTACTATACAGAAGGACTGATTGGGCATTCGACCCGTCTCTCCCTGCACGTCCGATTTCCTGAACAAAGTTTTCAATTGAAGAAGGCATATGAAAATGTATAACGGTTTTGACATTTTCCTTATTAATCCCCATACCGAAAGCATTAGTGGCAAAAATCCAATCGAGCTGTCCCTGTATAAACTGCTGTTGAATTAATATTCGCTGATCCTGCTCTACATCTCCATGGTAACTGGATGTAAGAAGACCTTTTTTACTGAAATAATCCGCCAATTCATCCGCTGTCCTTTTACTTGAGAAATAGATAATTCCAGGTGAAGGATACGTCTTTAAAACAGATTCAAGCTCAACCTTCTTTTCCTCAGGAGAATCACTTGTTAACACAGATAAGGCAATATTCGACCGGTTAATTGAGTAAATGCACTGCTGTGCATGTTGAATTTGTAGCTTTTCCATAATATCTTTTCTCACCTGAGCAGTTGCAGTAGCGGTTAACGCCAATACAACCGGACTGCTAAGTTCTTTGATAATTTTCCCAAGCATCAGATAGTCTGGTCTGAAATCAGGACCCCACTGCGAAATACAATGTGCTTCATCCACGACAAATAAACCGTATGAAACTTTTTTCAGCTCCTGTCTGATTTCCGGGACATTCAGCATTTCCGGAGAGATGAACAGAAAGCGGATGTTCTTTAAGTTGGACATCACTTCTTTTTTCTCCTGGTACGATAAAAAAGAATTCAGTGCAGCTACACTTTTTTCACCGCGGTATTTAATCTGTTCAACCTGATCCTGCATTAGAGATAGTAATGGTGAAACAATGATCACCCGCATATTGTTTACATAAGAAGGATATTGGAAACAGAGACTCTTTCCTGTTCCTGTAGGAAGCATTGCCAGTGTGTGCTGACGGTTTAAAACGTGGCTGATGACCTCCCTTTGTCCTTCTCTGAAGAATTCAAAGCCAAATTTTTTCTGTAATAGCTGTTCCATTGGTTCGCCTCCCCGTTTTCTTTCGCAAGTACAAATCTTATTTGAAAGTAATCCGCGTCAGGAATTGCCTCTTTAATCACCTTTAACCTCTTACTTCCGGACCTGGCCGCAACCTCTCTGATGGCAGCATATAGTTCTTCAGAAACAAAAGGTTCCTTTTTGAGTGTACGGTCAAGGAGTGCCAGTTCAAGAATATGATCTTCGATTGTACTTGGCTTTAATCTCCTTTTTTGCGAAATTCCGATTAAATCCATTCCGTTATCTAACAGCCTTTTGGTCTCTGCCGTAGATACCGTGTAGAGCTGATCCTGTTTCAGCTGATCTTTTAAAATGTGGTGCAGCATTGGGTACGCTTCCTTTTCTTCAACAATTTTGGCTAAAGAGAAATGAAGAACATTAATAAACCGGTAATATACTTCATCCGGCGAACAGGATAAATAGTCAGCCTGTTGAGCATGTGTCAGACCAATCAGGTTCCAGCCTGAAAACTGCTGAACAATCAGCAGTGGATCGTCAGGATAGTCAGTGGATTGAAACAAAGTCTTCCATTCATGGTACAGCTGATCAAATAATGCTTTTTTATTTGTCTTGCTATTTATTAGCTGGTCTTTTACCCAGGATTGAATGTGGCGGTCTCTTATGACAGGAAAGAAGCGTGATTCATTCTGAGTAAGATTTGATAAGGTTTGAATGAGCAGGGATATCCGTCCCCAAAAAACTCTTCCGGATTCACCATAGCGCCAGCCGTCCAGATGAGCAGGAAAATAATGTTGAAAAAAATAATGGCGAACTTCCTCTTTTCCCTTATCAGTAACGAGACTTTTCGAAGCTTCATTCACAGAGAGACAGCCTTGTGTTTTTAAATGATGAATCGTCTCATCATACTGTTTTCTTTTCAGGTTTGGGACAATACTAAATAAAGGGGATAATCCGAAGAGGTGGGCATCCTGAATGGTTTGTGAAGTTTTTTTCCCAGTTAGTAAATGATACAGCGCTGAATCCGATCGCTCACCCTTAAATAAGTCGAGCCCTATCAGGTAAATGGCTTCAGAATACTTCATCTGTTTCTCCCTTCATTTTATCATGGTCACATTATTTTATCATACTGAAGCTGGTCATCCTGTTTTCTTTCCTCTGATACGGGTAAAGGAAAAATATCCGTTCCCTGCAAACACACACTGTTGAAAATCTATATTGATATAGGTAGAATAAAGATTGGATATTTTCTGTTGCAACAAACGAATGACTGAAAGAGGAGGTTATATAAATGGCTAAGTATACAATTGTTGATAAAGATACATGTATTGCCTGCGGCGCATGCGGTGCTGCTGCTCCGGATATCTACGATTACGATGATGAAGGAATCGCATTTGTTACACTTGATGATAATGAAGGTACAGTTGAAGTTCCTGAAGTACTGTATGATGACATGCTGGATGCATTCGAAGGCTGTCCTACTGATTCCATTAAGGTATCAGAAGAACCGTTTGACGGTGATGCATTGAAATATGAATAGGCAGTAAATAAAATCTGTCACGTCTCTGATCAGAGACGTGACAGATTTTTTGCTTTTACAGACTCTAATTTCGCTGCAAATCATAAAAAAAGAGCTAGGATCTATTATGATCCCGGCCCCTTTTTGCAAAATCTGATTTTATTCAATATAAGCTTTATTATATCCGTAAGGTACTTCTACCGGCTGTGTAAAATCGTATCCTGTGACAAAATCCTGTTCAAGGTTTTCGAATGTTACCGTTTCAAGCGAGAAAGATTTCGCTGTCAGTAAAATACTTTCAACAAATTGACGTTTTTCAAGCGCTGTCAGCTCTTCCGTTGAACCTTCAACCCGAACCGTTGCATTCTGTCCATCCGACTCTGCTTCCAGGCTCAATGTTTCAGGTAATGCTGATTGATAACGGTCATTCGGCACCTGATTGATCGCACCAACCGCTTGTTCAAATGACTCATAGGACTCGTAGGATGGAACATAAAAATACTGCTCATTATCCTGCTGGTAAATGAAGAAAACGTGATTATCTTTTGACAGGCTGAACTGTTCCACTTCCCCAACCTGATTCAGTTCCTGGAGTGAACCGTCTTCATTCACGAGACGAATATTTTCATAAGATGAACCGAACGTTTCGTTTAAGACTTCAAGAAGGATATCTGAAGACGCTCCAACAGTTCGTTCCTCAAGATCATTGATCGTTCCTTCAAGGTTTGCTCCATCCTCGGTCAGATTGGAGCTTAGCGGGTGATAATCGGAAAAACCAAGCTCTTCTTCATCGAGTGATGCGATCCAGTCATTGTATAGCTCAAGGTTTGTTTTACTCCGGTCTGATTCAGCCGGTACAATCACAGTCATTGGAATGACAAATCCATCTTCAGAGAGCAGACCTACATCAAACGAGGCACTCTCTTCAGCCTCCTCATCTGTCATCAGGTTGGACTCGGTTTCTCCTCCAAGTGCGACAGATGAAAAACCTTCTTCAGCATCTTCCAGGGTATTTTCCTCCGTTGTCTCCTGAGTCTCATCTTCTTTTTCTTCTGCAGGAGGAGCAGAATCCGGTGACCGCTGAAGCTGATTATCCTCAAAATCTCCTCCAGCTTCATTCGTGACAGCTTCTTCCTCACTGCCGCCTTCTGAAGTCATCTCTGCTGGATCTGCTGAAGATTCCGAGGCCATGTTGCTTGCTTCATCCTGATTTTGATTCATCAGCCCAGGTACCAGAATGACTAAAAGAAGTAGTGCTGCAAGGCTGGCTGCTACCGGCATCCACCTCGCAGTTGTTTTCTTTTTCCTCTTTCTGAGTTCCACATGCTGATAGATCTCTTCAGCTGAAGTTCTGCTTTCAATCACAGGCATTTTCTTTAAAAGCGACTCTATTTTATCATCGTTCCATTGTGATTTTTTCATCGTGATCACCTTCTTCCTCTTCAGCCATCAGCTCTTTCAATTTCTTGATCGCACGATGCTGCGTCGTCTTCACTTTTCCTTCAGACCAGCCAAGAATTTCGGCGGTTTCGGTTATACTTAATTCCTGGATATACCTGGATACCACCACCATTTTCTGGTCAACTGAACAGCGGTCAAGACATCTGTAGAGTCTTTGAATATCTTCGTTCTGTTCAGCAATTTCCTGCGGCAGGGAATCCGATGATTCTATATCACGCTTGCCCCAGTCAAAATGGTCCATGACACGGTTGCGAATCGTTTTCTGTTTTCTGAAATGATCAATGGTGACATTTTTCGCAATGGAAAAGAGCCACGTTTTTTCAGAACTTTTGCCTTCAAAGTTTTCGTATGATTTCATCACCCTTATAAAAACTTCCTGTAGCAGGTCTTCTGCTGTATCTCTGTTTTTCACCAGATAGATGAGAAACTGAAACACATCCTGCTGATATTCTGTATATAATCGTTGAAAAACGGAGTCCATTTCGTATACTCCTCCCCCGTTCATAGCATTAGTCGTAACAGCTTCTAAAAAGTTACACTCACCATTCTACTATATGAGTGTAATGGTGAAAAATAAAATTTGGAAAATAGATAAAACTGCCCCATTCACAGAGACAGTTTTGTTCAAGTTTTATTCACGTTTGCCGGTATACTGAAGCTGAAAACAGAACCTTCGTTCACTTTACTTTCAGCTTTGATTACACCACCATGTGCCTGAACAAGATTTTTAACGATGGCAAGTCCCAACCCTGTTCCCGCCTGACCTCTTGTTCTTGCTTTATCTGCTTTATAGAAGCGTTCAAATATAAATGGTAAATCACTTTCAGGAATACCAACGCCGTTATCTCTTACTGAAAAATGAATAAACCGGCTGTCCTGACGCAGTTCAATCGAAATTTTACCATGATCAGGTGTATGACGTACCGCATTATCAAGCAGATTTGTCAGGATCTGCTCGATGCGGTCGGGATCAGCATATAATACCTCATTGTTATCAATTCCCGTATTCAATTGCAGCTTGATTCCTTTTTCTTTTACACCAACCTGAAATTTAGAGAGAACTCTTTCAGTGAATGAATTGACTTCAAGCAGCTCTTTATTTAACACAATGTGACCTGCTTCCATCCGTGCGAGGTCCAGCAGTTCGTTGACGAGCCGGCCCATTCTGAGTGATTCATCATAAATAATTTTAGCAATCTCTTTCCGCTCTTCATCAGTCTGAGGAATATCATCCACAATCGCCTCGCTGTAACCCTGCAGCATGGAAATAGGGGTTCTCAGCTCGTGGGAGACGTTTGCAATAAAATCTTTTCTCAGCTTCTCCAGTCTTCTTTCCTCTGTCATATCCCGAAGAACCGCTACAGCCCCTCTTACGGATTGTCCACTGTATAAAGGGCTGATAATCGTAACGAATGAACGGTCGTGAATCGTGACTTCACCTATCTGTTCCTCATCTGTTGCCATGACTTCATTTATTAGCTCTGACAACTTAGGAGGCAGCGCTTCTTTTGTGTAACCCTCCTGCTCTTCATACCAGTATTGCAGGAATTTTTCAGCAGGGGGATTTGAAACAAGCACGGTCTGGTCCCGGTTAAACGTAATGACGCCATCAGCCATAGAGCTTAAAATACTTGAGAGCTGCTCTTTTTCATGGCTCAGTGCATCGAGATGATGTTTCAACTGACGTCCCATCTGATTAAAAGCTGTTGCCAGTTCACCGATTTCATCCTGTGTCAAGATCGGAACTTTCGTATCAAACTTTCCTCTTGCCACTTCAAAAGCACCTTCTCTCATTTTACGAAGAGGTGCTGTAATACGGGTCGATAGGAAGAAGGCAAAAAATGTCGTCAGGATAATGGCAATTCCTGCGGCAAGAACGATTAATCTCGTTGTCTGTTCGGTCGTTTGCTGTATCGCTTCTAATGACTGATAGACGTAAACTGCACCCATGACACCGCTGCCTGACGTGACAGGGGCTCCAATAATCATGATGTTATTGTATCGATTTTGCGATTCATTATCATCAAGCGCTATTTCCTGCTGGACAATTTCCCCGTTCGTCATGACACGCTCAAGTTCTCGGTTGGATTGAATCGTTTCCTGAATCTCATCATTATTCAGTTCGTCAGAAGAATACACACTGTCTCCATTCAGAAAGATAATGGCATGAACAGGATCATCCATCACTTCATCAATAATCTGAAGGCTTAAATCAAGGTCGTTGTGTTCCTCTACAATACTTGAGATTTTCTGAGCCTCATATCGAAGGCTTTCTTCAACTTCTTCCACATGATAATTCTGAAAAAACTCGAGCAATAGAATGGTCAGAATGAATAACACAAAGGAGACAAGCAGCAGAATCGTAATCCACAGCTTGCCTACTACGCTTCTCCATATTCTCATTCATCTGCTACCTCAAATTTATAACCGACACCCCATACTGTCACGATCATTTTCCCCGCCTTTTCTGAAACTCGGTTCAACTTTTCTCTTAATCGTTTCACGTGGGTATCAACTGTTCTCAAATCGCCGAAAAACTCATAGTGCCAGACTTCCTTCAACAGCTGTTCACGATCATATACCTTATCAGGTGTCTTAGCTAGGAACAATAACAGCTCATACTCTTTTGGCGTCAGTGTTACTTCGTGTCCGTCTGCTGTAACCCGATGTGCGTCGTTGTCAATAACAAGATGGTTATAAGCGATCATGTCTTTTGCTTTTGGATCAGTTTTAACATAGCTGCTCACAGATGACCGGCGCAGTAAAGCCTTCACTCTCAAGACGACCTCTCTGGGACTGAATGGTTTTACGATATAATCATCCGTTCCGACTTCGAAGCCCTGTACACGGTTCGCTTCCTCACCTTTTGCCGTCAGCATAATAACAGGCGTTGTCTTCACTTCCCGAAGTTCCTTACATACCTCGATACCGTCTTTTCCAGGCATCATCAGGTCAAGCAGGATACAATCAAAATCTTCTTCAAGCGCAAGTTTCAGTGCCTGTTCCCCGTTTTCAGCCTCCTGAATCGTATAGCCTTCTCTTTCAAGATACATTTTTAATAGTCTTCTGATTCTTTCTTCATCATCTACCACCAGAATATGACCAAGTTCATTCATGAAAAAAGCCCCCTTCTAGGTCCTTATGTAATTCATTTTTAAAATAAGCCCTCACGATCAGCGTGAGGGCTTTAATTATGCATAGGAGTGCAAACCAGCAATAATTAAGTTCACAGCTACCAGATTAAACATTATAATAACAAATCCAATTACTGCAAGCCAGGCTGAACGGTTTCCTTCCCATCCTCTTGATAAGCGGAGGTGCAGAAATGCCGCATAAAACAGCCAGGTAATCAGTGCCCATACTTCCTTCGGATCCCATCCCCAGAAGCGTGTCCAGGCGATTTGAGCCCAGATCATGGCGAAGATCAGTCCGCCAAGAGTGAAGACCGGAAAGCCGATTAACACAGAGCGGTACCCGATTTCATCAAGCAGATCAGGATTTGCTTTTTTTACCAGAGGCTGAAGAATTGCTGCCAGCGTCTTTCGTGTAATTAAACGGATGAGAAGGTAAATCCCTGCTCCAAAAATAAGTGACCAGATAACGGTATTAAGTCTGGCTGCGTTCACAATCGCCGGCATTTCGAGTGAAGTTGAAAATGAACCTTCCGTTAACAGTTCTCCTTCATTTGGAATGATCAGTGCTGGCATTGCATACTGCGCCGTTACCTCCTGATCTTCAGGATTCACATATGAAAACTCAGCACCAGCTCCTGCCACTGAAAAGGAAATCGAGCTGACAATAAAACCAACGACGAGAACAAGACCAATTAATACGGCCTCAAGCCAGATAACCTGTTTTCCACCTTTTGATAAATCCACGTCCTTTAATAGATAAATCAGTCCTGCAACAAAGCTCACTGCTAAAATAGCTTCCCCAGCCGCAACCGTCGAAACGTGAATAAACAGCCAATCACTTTGCAGCGCAGGGATTAACGGTGAAACATCGCGAGGGAACATGCTTGAATAAGCAATGATCAACAGCGCAATCGGCAGAGCGAAAACACCTAAAATGTGCAACCGGTACATAAAGTAAATAATGATGAATGATAATACAAGCATCATTGCAAAAAAAGTAATAAATTCGAACAGATTACTTAATGGAGCATGTCCTGCTGCAATCCATCTTGTTACAAAGTAACCGAGCTGAGCCGCAAAACCGATAATGGTGATGGTAATCCCAATGGTTGCCCAGCGGTTTTTCCCAACCTGATTCGTATGTTTTTTTGATTTGATTGAGCCGGCAAAAAACACCGTCGCAATTAAATAGAGTACAAAAGCTGTGTACAGCAGTGTACTACTAATGCTGGCCAGTTGTGCCACGTTCCTGTTCCTCCTTTGCCATTCCTTTTGAATCCTTCAGTTCCTGATGATCCTCAGGAATTGCAAGGTCTGTTCCTTCAAAGGATGCAGTTAAATCTTTTTTCAGACCAAACCAGTTTTTATTCGTATGGCCGGCCACATACAGTTTTCCATCTTCACCTGCTTTAAGCCATATCCGGCGATGGTTCCAGTAAGCACCCTGGACAACTCCGATCATAAAAATGGCTCCGCCAAGCGCGAGGATCCATAAAGTAAGATCCTTACGAACTGTAAGCCCTGAGACATCTCTCGTTTCTAAACCGCTAAAGCTCAGAGCGTATTCGTTTTCCCCAAGTGGCTCGAGGTTTTGCTGAATCCCGATGAACGCCACTTCACCGTCCGGTTTATCCGGCGTGATCATTTTAAATAAAAATGCCGGGTTATTTGGGAGTGGTGAGGCAGACTGCGGTTCACCATCTTCAAAGCCTGAAAAATCAGGATATATGCCCATCATTTCAACCTGATAACCCTCACTTAACTCATAAACTCCATCCAGCTCGGGACTAAATAAGTCAACTGAAAACTCACCAAAAGTTTCACCAGTGTCTTTATTCTCCAAGGTGAACGACATTTTGTGAATTTCATTTTCAATGTAATCAGTCTGATAGAGGGCAAATCCGTCAAATTTCAACGGTACGTTCACCTGGATCGGCTGTTCAAACAGAGGATCCATTTCCCTGTTAGCTGAACCTGCAATATCGCCCTCTTCACGTTTATAAAGAACGGCATCTGTTTGGAAATTTTTCGCAACCGGTCCAACTCGTTCAAGTGTTGCATCAAACACCTCAGAATCCTGTCCCTCATTATATGTTTCAAGCGTGAACCCTTTATTTTCAAGGAAATACTGCTGATCAGTACCCGGAACGATTAACGTTTCACCTTCACGAATCCATAACGTTTCATCCACATACATACCGGGAACGAAACGCAGCATAGCTCCGATCAGGAAAATAATCAGGCCAGTGTGATTAACATATGGCCCCCATCTTGAGAACCTTCCTTTTTCAGCCAGCAGGTGATTATCTTCTTTTCGGATTTTATATTTCTTTTTCTCAAGTCCTGCACCGATTTCATCGAGCTTGGTCATCGGGTTATCAATCGCGTATTCCGAGTAAATTCGTTGACGCTTCAGAAAGGATCCGTGTCTTTCCACTCTCTGATTTTTCAATGCCTTATAAAGCGGCACTCCCCGATCGAGACTGGCAATAATGATGGACGTACCAATCGCTGCAATGAGCAGCATATACCACCATGAACCATACAGGTTATGAAAACCTAATACGTAATAGATTTTTCCTGCTAATCCGTAGCGGTCTTCATAATAAGCTGCCGGGTCAATATTGCGGGGGATAAATAATTCCTGCGGAAAAATGGTTCCGATCGCAGATGCAATCAGCGTAATCACAATGAGCCATACTCCTACTTTAACAGAGGAAAAGAAATTCCATATCCGGTCGATAACGGATCGCTTGTAGGTCTGTGAGCGTCTTGCCATCCCTTCATACCGCATTACGTCACTTGTTTTTCTTTGTTCCGCCTGCTCTGTCAGCGTACGGCCGCACTGCTGGCAAAGCTCCGAGCCTTCTTTGTTAATGTGGCCGCATTTGCAGACTAACTCTTTCATTCTAAGGACTCCTAACTTTCAGGCTTAATGCTTTCCATATAGGAAGCGATCATTTCTTCTGACATTTCACCGGTGATCACCTGTTTGACTTCTCCTTCTGGAGAAATCAAAAGCGTTGTCGGTAAAGGACCGATTGAATAAGCATCCATTACGTCCTTATGCTCATCCCGGACAACCGGAAAGCTCAGATTGTATTTATTGGCGAAATTAGACACCTTGTAGTGTGATTCTCCAACGTTTACAGCAATCACTTCAACACCCTGCTCGGCATACTTTTGATACTGATTCTCCATATATGGCATTTCTTTTTCACACGGTTTACACCATGTTCCCCAGAAATTAAGGAAAACACCTTTTCCTTCATAATCGGATAAACGGTGAACGTCCCCATTCAGGTCAATCAGCTCAAAGTCCGGTGCCTGATCACCCGCTTTAACGAGGTTACGCTCTTCTCCGACAACACTGGAGTAAATCGTGTAAGAGACAGCAGCAAGTAAAACTGCCAGTATGGAGATACGCATGACCAGCCGCTTCTTCTTTTTGTTTTGCACGGATGTTACCTCCTTATCAATACGTTCATTATTTCCAGAGATTCATTGTCATTATAGCATTACATCGCTTACACCTAAGATGAAGTATTTGAATGAAGTGTGAAAATTGCGCTAAACGACCGTTTACTGACCGTTTTCTGCGAGTGCACGAAGCTGTTTCACCTCATGGGGAGTCAATTCCCGCGCTTCTCCGGCATTCAGTCCTGTCAGATGAAGGAATGCATAGCGCTCTCTTTTAAGCTTTTGCACAGGGTGTCCGACTGCATCAAACATCCTTCTTACCTGACGGTTGCGACCTTCATGAATCGTCAGTTCTACGATCGTTTTGTTCTTTTCTTTGTCAGCTGAAATAATTTTGGCTCGGGCTGGCGCTGTCATCCCATCTTCAAGCTTTATACCTTTTTCAAGTTTTTTAATTGTTTCTCTTCTGACAAGTCCTTTAACGCGGGCAATGTAGGTTTTTGTTACCTCGTACTTAGGATGTGTAAGCAGATTGGCGAATTCACCATCATTTGTCAGAAGCAAAATCCCCGACGTATCATAGTCCAGTCGTCCAACAGGGTATATACGCTCGTCTACATAGTCAAAAAAGTCTGTTACGACCTTACGACCTTTATCATCCTTTACAGCCGAAATGACTCCTGACGGCTTGTAAAAGAGGAAATAGACTTTATTCTCCCGTTCGATCTTCACTCCTTCAACCTCAATTGAATCAGAGGGACTCACCTTCGTACCAAGTTCTGAAACTGTTTTTCCGTTCACCTTTACTTTTCCATCTATAATCAGCTGTTCGGCTTTTCTGCGTGAAGCGACACCTGCATGTGCAATCACCTTTTGTAGTCTTTCCATACATCATACTCCTCTTCGCTTATACTTTCTCATAGTGCATTATGTCACAACCCGTTCCAAAAGGAAATGACGAGCACCTAAAAGCTTCCCATCTCCTATTGGAAGAACCCGCTAAATTCGCTATACTATGATGACAGTGAAACGAGGAAATGGTGATACGATGGAATACAAAGTAAAACTCGACGGGTTTGAAGGGCCACTGGATTTATTGCTTCACTTAATACAGGGGCTGGAAATAGATATTTACGATATCCCCATGGCGGAAATTTCTGAGCAGTATATGCTCTATATCCGGGCCATGAATGTACTTGAACTGAATGTAGCGAGCGAATACCTCGTCATGGCCGCAACGTTGATGGCCATTAAAAGCCGGATGCTTTTGCCAAAGCATGAAGAGACGTGGGAAGAAGACAGTATGGCCTACGAAGAGGATCCGAGAGATGAGCTCGTTGAAAAGCTGATTGAATACAGGAAGTTCAAGAAAGCCGCAGATCACCTGAAGGATAAGGAAGAAGAACGCGGCCAGCTTTTCACAAAGCCGCCTGAGGATCTGACCCGTTACTCAATGGAGGAAACAGACGAACGGGAACCGTTGAAGGTGGATATTTATGATTTACTGGGTGCTTTCAATAAACTTATGAGAAGAAAAAAGATACAGCGCCCGCTATCCACTAAAATTACCCGGCAGGAAGTATCAATTGAAGACAGAATGAAGGAAATCCTTGAGAATGTTAAAGCTTCCAGGGATCCAAAGCCGTTTTCATCACTCTTTCCTGTTGCTGAAAAACCTCATATGGTTGTATCTTTTTTAGCAGTGCTGGAACTTGTTAAAAGAAAAGAAATTTGGATAAAGCAGGATCATAATTTTTCGGAAATCATGGTTCAAACTACTGAAGGAGTGTCGTTAGTTGGCCAGTCATAATGTTTATGCGATTGTGGAAAGTCTGTTGTTTACGTCAGGTGATGAAGGTCTGACGCTTGAGCAGCTGATGGATGTGTTGACACTTTCAGAAGATGAGGTGCTCAAAATCATGGCGACCATCCGTGAGCAGTATTTGCAGGAAGATTCACGAGGAATCCAGCTCGTTGAATACGCAGGTAAGTATCAGCTTGCCACGAAAGCAGGATTTTCAGACTATATTAAACAGCTCGCGGAAGCTCCATCACCAGCCACCCTGTCACAGGCAAGCCTTGAGACTTTGGCCGTTATCGCTTACCGGCAGCCGGTAACAAAAGTTGCCATTGAAGAAATACGCGGCGTTAAAACCGATCGTCCGGTCCAGACTTTATTATCCCGTGGGCTGATCAAAGAATTGGGCCGTGCAGAAGGTGCCGGCAGACCTATTCTCTATGGAACAACCGATGAGTTTCTCGACAGCTTTGGTTTGAATAACCTGACTGAGCTCCCTGAATTGCCTGAATCGATGGATGAGGACGACGCTGATCAGGGTGGAGATCTCTTTTTTGAATCGCTGAAAAAAGGGCTTGAATAAAGAATTGAACAAATAATTTTAATCATCACACCGTGTCAGCGCGGTGATAAGGCAGTTAAGTGATACAGACGCATTGCGTTTATTATTGCTTATCTGCTTTTTTTTGCGCCTGAGCGCCAGTAATAGCAGCCCCCTCTTTTACATATATATCCCTTATGTATAAATAAAGGTGGTGGGACTTCTGAAATATTTCCGGCTATTCCTGACAGTGCTGGTGTTCTTTTTGTTAGTATCAGAAACGAAAGCTGTCCCTTCTCCTTCTGCCACTTCAGCTATTTTGATAGAAGCAGAAAGCGGAAGAGTCCTGTTTGAAAAAGCTGCTGATCAGGAAATGAAAATTGCGAGCATTACTAAAATTCTCACGGCACATGTTGCACTTCAGCACGCTTCTCTGCAGGATAAAGTAAAAATCTCAGCAAAAGCGGCAGCCACTGAAGGCTCTAGCCTCTACTTACCTGCCGGTTCAAAGGTCACCATGGAGGATCTCTTATATGGACTTCTCCTAAGGTCAGGTAACGATGCGGCTGTTGCCATTGCTGAACATGTCAGCGGTTCGGTAGAAGACTTCTCTGTATTGATGAATAATGAAGCGAAGAAATTAGGGATGACCCATTCACATTTTACAAATCCACACGGGCTGGATCTTGATGATCAGCATTATTCAAGTGCGCGGGATATGGCCATGCTCACGAAAGAAGCGATAAAAAATCATGACTTCAGTAAGATATTCTCGAGCGAAAAATACAGAGCTGAACTAAATGGAAACCCTGCACTCTGGCATAACAAACACCGCCTCGTAACCGGCCTGTACCCATACGCTTCAGGAGGCAAAACTGGTTACACAAAAAAAGCAGGGCGAACACTTGTGACTTCAGCCAAGCGGGATAATATGACGCTGATTGCTGTCACGATACAGGCTTCAGATGACTGGAACGACCATATTCATATGTTTGAACACGGCTTTTCAACTTACAAGAACGTCCCGCTGTTGGAAAAAGGTGAGCTTCCGCCTTATGCTGATCAGTCTGAAGATGTGATTCTCGTGAACAAAAATCATTTCTCCTATCCGCTTGCTAAACATGAAAAGGACAAAGTTTCCTTTATCCTTAATCCTCAAAATGCGACGTTAAAAGTACAGCTACAAAACAGGACCATACATACTGAACAGCTTGAGGAAAAATCAGTAAAAGAAAAAAACTGGTTTCAAAAACTGATTCAAAGAATCGCGGGTGGATTTAATGGTTAATCTGATCTGGATCTTTATGGTCATCATCGGTCTGCTTTTCAGTTTTTACAATGGTACAACCGCCGAAGTCAATCAGGCTATGTTTGAAGCCTCAGGAAATGCTGTTGAACTTGTAATCGGCTTTATTGCGATCTTTACTTTCTGGCTCGGTATGATGGAAGTAGCCAAAAAAGCAGGATTATTGAGTATGATCACTTCTATTTGTTCACCTTTTTTATCACGGCTTTTTCCAGATCTTCCGAAAAAAGATCCATCATTCGGCTTTATCATGTCCAATGTTACCGCCAATTTCTTCGGACTCGGTAATGCCGCAACCCCGTTTGGTATAAAAGCAATGAAAGAAATGCAAAAATTGAACCCTGCCCCTGATAAAGCCAGTCGTTCCATGGTGACATTCTTATGTCTGAACACGGCGGCCATCACGTTTTTTCCTGCTACTATCGTGTCTCTTCGTCTGACTGAAGGAGCAGCTGACCCGCTTGATATTGTGATTCCTGCCTTTTTAGCAACACTCGTCTCCTGTACAGCCGCGATTATCTATGACCGGATCAGCTGGCAGATCGTTTCAAGGAGGAGAAAGTAATGGCAGCCATCCAGCTCGCCTCAGGGTTTTTTTTACCCATGCTCATTCTGATTATCCTGATCGCTGCCTTATGCACCAGAACAGATGCATTCGGTGCCTTTGTAGAAGGAGGTAAAGAAGGACTTCAGCTGTCAATCGCCCTTCTGCCTTATTTACTCGGAATGCTTGTTGCCATCAGTGTGCTGAGGGCTTCAGGGATTCTCGACTTAATGACAGGCTTCTTCTCTCCTGTTCTGGAAAAACTGATGATCCCTTCTGATCTGCTGCCTTTATTTTTAACAAGACCCATTTCAGGTTCGGCCTCTCTTGGCATTGTGGCAGAACTGACAAACAGTCTTGGCCCTGATCATATGGCTTCAAAGATCGCTGCGGTCGTACAGGGCAGCACGGATACGACCCTTTACATACTCACGGTTTATTTCGGTGCAGTCGGGATCCGGAAAATGGGGCGTGCACTGACAGTCGGACTGCTTGCTGATTTTACAGGGATGATTGCGGCTGTTATGATATCTGTATGGTATTTCGGATTTTTTTCATAATGGATGATTATTGGAGTGAAAGAGATGAAAAACTATGATCAGGCCTACCTTGATTATTTAATTCATTTTCACGGGGACCGTGATTATTTTGAATGTCATGAAGTGCTCGAAGAATACTGGAAGGAATATACCGCACAGGAGAAAGACAGTGTCTGGGCCGGCTTAATACAATTTGCCACAGGCATGTATCACTACCGCCGCGGTAATTTACGCGGTGCTGCAAAAAGCATTCACCAGGCACACGGAAAGCTGAACACAAAAACCAATCAGCTGGCAGCACTCGGGATTGAGCATGATGCTTTTATTCAAACCATCATTGAAACCGAAAGTGCCATCGCGGCTACAACCCCGTATCAGAGTGTCATGATCCCCCTCACCGATAGCGGGCTCGAGTCCTACTGTAAACATGAATGTGCCCGAAAAGGCTTTGCCTGGGGAGAACCAAGTGACCTGTCAAACCCTGAACTCATTAATCGGCACACACTGAGAGACAGAAGCGAAGTCATCGCCCTTCGGCAAAAAGCACTGCGCGAAAAAAACAATTGACCCCTCACGCAGTTGGAGAATGTCCATTTGTGGTTTACAATCAGCTTAAAATGCTTTAATTTTTACAATTTCCTTAAACCACTCTATAAATAGCAATAGAAGAACACAACATATTAGTGCCGGGGACATCCGGAGACTCCTATGGCGGAAAGGGACAGGTGAAACCGATGTGCGAAGCACAGCGGGTTCACCGCCCGGCCACTGAAAAGCGGAGGCGGGCGCTCAGGGACGTACAAACTGGACTGGCCCCGACGGAGATAAAGGAAACACAGTGAACGCAGTGAACTGATGTTGACTTATCGGACGAGGGGACGGGAAGTTTGCTAGTCCCTGCTCGTCGCAGCTAGACAATGGAAAGCGGAGGATGTCCCCGGCACGGTTTTTAATTGAACATAAAGAAAACACCGCTATTCTGCGGTGTTTTCTTTATGTTCATCACATCTCGCCATAAAACCTGACGTGTACGAATTACTTTTTAACTGTTTATCAGCGTAAATCTCTTTCAACGTTTCAACCATTTTGCGCCCGATCCCTTCGTTCCGGTGAGATGGATTAACGGAAATATGCTGAAGCGTCACGGCATCCTCTTCGATGAATACGCCAGCCAACCCGATGATATCCTCTTCCTTCCATAGGAAAAGCTGATAGCGCTGGTCCTCTTCATACAGCTTCATGGATTGCTGAAGCTGTTTGATATCCTTTTCAGTTGGCATGAAAGACATAAGCCCCATTGCGATTTTTTCAAAGGATTTTTTATAACGTATTAACATAAGGTACTCCTTATCAAAGTTGTAGTAGAGAGCTGACCACGCAGATTCTCTTCTTTCCTGTTACTGCTGCCGCTCTTAATCATACTAGAAACCCTGTGTGAATTCAATCACGGCCAAAATACCTGTTTTACGCAATAAATGCCCAGTAAATAATTCCCCATATGACAGCAAGGATTAAAAGCACGATAAAAGTAATCGCATTCTGTTTTTTCATTGCTTGTTTCCTGCTTTTAATGGTCTGTCATGTCTGATCAGATCTTTATAGCTTTCTCTCTCGATGATCAGCTCAGATTCTCCATTTTCAACAAATACGACGGCAGGTCTTGGAATTCTGTTATAGTTGTTTGCCATCGCGTAACCGTATGCGCCTGTACAGAATACAGCCAGGACATCTCCCGGGTTAGCATCACTGATTGGTAAGTCCCAGATCAGCATATCTCCAGATTCACAGCATTTACCGGCAATCGATACAACGTTGTCATTCACAGCTTCCGGATGATTGGCGATCACTGCCTCATAACGCGCCTTGTAAAGCGCCGGTCTGATGTTATCGCTCATTCCACCGTCTACTGCCAGATAAGTCCTGATATCAGGTACCTCTTTTGTAGAACCGACTTTATACAGCGTCGTTCCTGCATCCCCTACAAGTGAGCGCCCGGGTTCAATCCAGATCTCAGGCATAGACAAATGACGCTGACCCATCTGATCCTTCACATGACTGATAATGTCTTCTACATATCTTGCCGGTGCGATCGGAGTATCCTCTTCTGTATATCTGATACCGAATCCCCCACCAAGATTTAACACTTCTGATTCGAAGCTGTGGCGCTCTTTCCACTCAGCCAGCTTTTCAATCATTCTTTCAGCAGCTTTAATAAAGCCGGTTGTTTCGAAGATCTGAGACCCGATATGACAGTGCAGACCGAGCACTCGAAGATTTTGATTTTCAAGCGCTGATTGTAAAGCCTCGTCTGCCTGACCGTTCTGAAGGCCGAATCCAAATTTCGAATCATCCTGTCCAGTCAGAATATAATCATGGGTATGCGCTTCAATTCCAGGTGTTACACGGAGCAAAATACTGGCAGTCGTATTTTTTTCTTTACACACTTCAGGTAACAGCTCAAGCTCATAAAAGTTGTCCACGACAAAACAGCCTACTCCTGCATCAAGTGCCATCTCTATTTCATGTCTGCTTTTATTGTTCCCGTGAAAATGAATTTTTTCCGGGTTAAACCCTGCTTTAAGAGCCGTATACAGTTCTCCTCCTGATACGACATCCAGGCTGAGCCCTTCTTCCTCAATAAGCTGAATCATGGCAATCGAAGAGAAAGCTTTACTTGCGTATGCAACCTGTGATGATACTCCAAGCTTTTCAAACGTTTCCTTAAATCCTCTTGCACGTTCCCTGATCAGAGCCGTGTCATATACATATAAAGGCGTGCCGTATTTTTCCGCCAGTTCAATCGTGTCGACGCCACCTATGGTCAGGTGACCTTTTTCATTGATACCTGATGTTCCGTAATAATGCATGTTCTTATTCCTTTCCGCCATAGCAGTACTTACATACTTATAGATAGTAAGTACTCTATCACACTAAAGCGTTTTATTGCAATGTCATTTCTCTGACGGTTTTTGTCTGACACGGTCTTTTGTTTTGACGATCATCGGACGTACAAACGATCGGGTAACCGGCATTCTGATCAGCACATGAATCAACGCAAGCGGACGAAATGGAACGAGTGGCCATAAATAAGGAACTGAAAAGACTTTTATTCTCATCAGGAAAAGCAGCATAAGTGTAAGTCCAATCACAAATCCACTGATGTGAAATATCCAAACAAGAAGCATTAAAAGGACACGTGCCATCTTGTTTGCCACACTCAATTCATAGCTTGGTGTGGCAAATGTTCCAATGGCAGCCAGCGCAACATACAAAATGACTTCCGGAACGAAAAGCCCAACATCAATGGCAATCTGTCCGATCAAAACTGCCGCAATCAGACCCATCGCGGTCGACAGCGGCGTTGGGGTGTGAATGGCTGCCATCCTTAAAAATTCAATTCCGATATCGGCAATCAGCAGCTGTACAATCAGGGGAACCGCAGTATCTTCTTTCATCCCGAGAAATTCAAGTGATTCCGGTTTCAGTCCGGGATCAATGGCAAGCAGGTACCACAGCGGTAAGAGAAATACGGATGCGATGATTCCGAGTATCCTGATAAACCGGATGAAGGTTCCGACTGCAGGAGACTGTCTGAATTCTTCTGCATGCTGGATATGATGAAAAAAAGTAGAAGGTGTAATCATGACACTTGGCGAAGTATCGACGTACACACATACATGCCCTTCGAGTAGGTGCTCTGCTGCAATATCGGCTCTTTCTGTATATCGCACGAGCGGATATGGATTAAATCCCTGCTTCACGATATACTCTTCCAGTGATTTGTCAGTCATGATTAATCCGTCCGTTTTAATCGGTTCAATCTCTTTTTTGATCACCTGAACGAGTTCGTCATTGGCAAGCCCTTTGATATAACCGATTGCAACATCCATTTTAGACCGTTCCCCAACCTCCAGCATTTCAAAACGGAGTCCCGGGTCTCTTATTCTTCTTCTTGTTAAGGCTGTGTTCACGATGATGTTTTCCACAAATCCGTCTCTGGATCCTCTGACTACTTTTTCAGTATCAGGTTCTTCAGGCTGCCTGCCGGGATAACTCCTCACGTCAATCAGAAAACAATCCGGTTCTCCATCGACTTTTATGGCAATCAATCCTGAAAAAACCTGTCTTACAAGCGCCTGCTTCGAATCAGTGGACTCAACCGAATGATGAATCAGCCTGTTTTTCACCCATGTATTCATATGAGGTGGAACGGCGTCTGAATCACCTGTGAGTTCATCAAGAATTTCCATAATGAATCTCGTTTCGCATAGGCCGTTTACGGCATAAAGACTGATCAGGTGATCATGGATCATCATATGTCTGACTAAAAAATCGAAGCTCTTCCCGAGGCCGGCGTGTTCTTCAAGCCACAGGTCGAGCTCATGATTATGTGTTGGCAGCATTGTTCTATTCCCCTTTCAAATATGGCAAATAGATCAGCCAGTAAAACAGGGATCCGGCTATTTTGCCAGTGATAATTGCCATTATTATTGCCTGAAGCCGTGTATGGCTATTCAGTCTTCTGGCAATCAGGGGAATTATTTTTAACACTTCAGTCAGGGCTCCTGCGAGCATGCCGACAAACATACCGGAAAACAGCCCAATGAAAGGAACTAAAATCACGGCATTCACGAAGGTCCACCCGGATATCATCATGATGCATACAGACATTGCCCCCATAACGAGTGCTGCTTCAAGCAGTGATAACCTGCTTTTTGTTTTCGTCAGATCCACCAGTCGCGGAATAATGCCGAGCGCAAAAAGAAAGGCTGTAAACCCTCCTCCCACTGCAAGGCCTGATGACAGACCGAGAAATAACAGAAGAAGATGTTCAGCCATTTCGATTTCGCGCCTTTTCCTGCTCTGTCAAAAAATCCGCTAATGATTTTTCATAATGATGGACTTCCATCTCGAGAGGGCTCGGTTCATCTGAAAATTTCTTATTCAAAAAACGGTTGAAGAATAAGTACATACCAATACCAAGACCAAAAGAATACGGAATTTGAAACCATAACGGGTTACTTCCACCAAGCATTTCAGTCAGAGCAATCTGGGATTCCGCCATGCTGACATCCTCATGAAAATACATGATGGTAAGTGCTGCACCTGAAAACAGAAGAAGCCAGGCGAATAAAAACAGCAGGAATGAAGGTGAAGATTGACTGGATCCATAATCAAGCAACGTATGCGGCGGGCCAATCCATTTAATATGAACCTCGTTGTGCTTATGTTTTATGACTGATTCAACATGATATTGCTCAATCAGCTTGTATCTCCCGGTTGTTTGACCCCACTCTCCCACCACGAGGTTTTTTATTTTATCTGTGTCGTGATGTGAGATAATATCAGCAATATCCTTCAAGGTAATATCTTTCCCGCTAAATCCGGATTTCCCTTTCATCCGTAACGTGATGATCATGTGCTTTCACCCTTTTTTACGCCTCCTGAGCCTCTTCCATCCAGTGCCGGATTGACTGCAGCACCCTTTTTTCGATTCTGGATACCTGAACTTGCGAAATGCCGAGCTTTTCAGCAACCTCCGATTGTGTGCAGTCCATATAATACCTGAGAAAAATGATTTTCCGGTCCCTTTGTTCCAGCGTCAGCAGTGCTTCTTTAATCGCGATTTGATGAAACCATCCACCGTTATCAGCAGACAGCTGATCAAGCAGTGTAATCGGATCACCTTCATTCTCATATACAGTCTCATGAATGGAGGATGGAGCCCTTGAGGCTTCCTGTGACAGCAGAACATCATCAGGGGTAACATCCAGGTGCGCTGCAATTTCATTGACAGTAGGTAACCTGCCGAGCTGACTGCTTAAAGCTTCTTTTGCTCTTTTCACTTTAATCGCCAGCTCTTTAATGGAGCGACTGACCTTTACCGACCCATCATCTCTCAAAAACCGCTGAATTTCACCGATAATCATCGGAACAGCATAAGTGGAAAACCTCACGTTATAGCTCAAATCAAATTTATCGACCGCTTTTAAAAGGCCGATCGCACCGATCTGAAACAGATCATCCTGATCATATCCCCTGTTTTGAAAACGCTGAACGACTGACCAGACAAGCCTGATGTTGCTTTCAACCATTCTTTCCCGCGCGCTCTCATCTCCTGACTGACTTTGCCGAATCCATTCCCTGACCGTTTCGTGGTTAACCGGATATGAACTCATCAGTCCGCCCCTAATGACATTCAGCCTGAACGGATGTCAGCTGTTTTGTCATTTTTACAGTCGTACCTTTGCCAGGTTCAGAGATTACTTCAACGCCATCCATGAAGTGGTCCATAATGGTAAATCCCATTCCAGATCTCTCCATGTCAGGGCGGGATGTATAAAGAGGCTCCATCGCTTTTTCTACTTCTGCAATACCTTTTCCCGTATCCCTGACTTCAATCTTCAGCACACGGTCCATCATAGTCATTTTCATATAAACCTCATGGTCCTCTTCCCCATTGTAGCCGTGAATGATGGCGTTGGTAACGGCTTCTGAAACAACTGTTTTAATATCGCTTAACTCCCCGATGGTCGGGTCATATGACGCTGCAAATGAAGCTGCGATCATTCTGGCAAGCGCTTCATTTTCACTGATTGATTTAAACGTACACGTCAGGCTGTTATTCATTGTACGGCCCCCAATCTTGAGAATGCCCGTTCCTCTGACAGCTCCACCATTAAAATTCTGAACATCCCTGACATTTCAAACAGTCTTTTTACCTGCGGTGAAGCTGAACATAAAACGACATTTCCACCAGCTTTTTGAATGGATTTGTATCTGCCAAGGATCAAACCGAGACCTGAACTGTCCATAAACTCCAGATTAGAAAGGTTTAGCACAAGGTGTTTAATCGCATTTTTATCCATCAGCTCAGATAATTCACTTCTGATGGACTCCACCTCGTGATGGTCAAGCTCCCCTTCCATTCTTAACAGCAGAATATTCCCCTTGATTTCAGCTTCTACCTTACACGCCATTTATGATTCCCCTTTCTGTCATATGCGTCTGATGAAGTCCATGCCTCAGGCACATCTTTTCACACACGCGATCACATAAAATACAAATCAGGTATTCACGCTAAACGGCTGAAATTCCTTCAAGGTGACATTAATAGAAAAAAATAGAACGAAATCGACTTATTTTGTTCCATCCGTCAGTTCTAATAAGCTACGGTTAAACAAATCTCCCCACGATGCCCGCTTTACCTCATGTTTTGTCAAAAGCGGCAGCTCTTTAACTTCTTTGCCATCCACCTTTAGAATCACACTGCCAACCTGTGTCCCTTTTTTCATTGGAGCTTTAAGGTCACGGTCAACACTGATGATTTTTTGGACGTTTGCTTCCTTCTTTCCATCATTGAGCCACGATAACGGCTGGTCAATGACGGCCTTTACTTCATGCGGAGCCCCTTTACTGATCTTTACCTCTGCAATGGCATGGCCCGCTTTATATAAGGTCTTTGTCTGATAATGGGTAAACCCGTAATCCAGTATTCCTGCAGTAATTCGGTTTCTTTCAGCAGACGTTTCGGCTCCAAACACGACTGAAATTAACCGCATATTGTTTTTTTGTGCAGTTGCAGTTAAACAATACATAGCCTCTTTTGTGAATCCTGTTTTCAGTCCGTCTGCGCCTTTATAGGAGCGTACGAGTTTATTCGTATTCACGAGCCAGAACGGCTCTTCTGCATCCTGCCTTAAAAAGTCCTCGTAAATTCCCGTAAACTCCGTAATTTTTTTATGTCTGAGCAGTTCTTTAGCAAGTATGGCCATATCATTCGCCGTGCTCTCATGACCTTCTGCCGGCAGTCCCGTCACATTTTTAAATGTCGTATTCGTCAATCCAAGCGATTTGGCTTTTTTGTTTATCTGATCCACAAGGGCAGCCTCAGAGCCGGCGAGATGCTCTGCCATAGCCACTGAAGCATCATTTGCAGAGGCCACTGAGATCGCCTTGACCATTTCCTCCACCGTCATCGTTTCGCCTTCTTTTAAATAAACCTGGGAACCGCCCATCGACGCAGCTTCTTCACTTGCCTGCACTTCATCCGTCCACTTCAGCTTTCCGGAATCAATCGCCTCCATAATCATCAGAAGTGTTCCAATTTTTGTCATTGAAGCAGGTGGTAATTTTTCGTTTGCATTTTTCTCGAGCAGGATCATACCCGTGTTTTCATCGATCAAAATTCCTGATTTGACACCATTCATCAGACTGTTTTCCTCTGCTGATACTGACGATGCTGAAAAAAAGAACCCTGCTGCGATAAACATTGTGAGAATTTTTTTCATGTTGCTCACACCTTTCCCATGCTTTTTCTTTATTTTTTCTAAGATGGAAAGGTTTTATACATTTTGGTCAACTGATGCCTTTTCGCCATAGAAAAAGCGGGACAGCTCCAATCTGAGCATGTCCCGCTTCTATGATTATGTCAGTCCAGGCCGTGAAGCCGGGGGCTGATATTCAGATTTATTCTCCTGTTACTTCACCAACGATCAGGGCTGGCGCATGTCCTTCCTCTGATACAATGATACTTTCATACAGCTTTTCTTTAACGCGCTCCACTTCGGTCAAATCATTCGCATAAATCGTTACAAGTGATTCTCCCTTTTCAACGGAATCGCCAACTTTTTTATTCAGCATTAAGCCGACTGCGAGGTCAATTTCACTTTCTTTTGTTGCGCGGCCTGCTCCAAGCCACATGGCTGCTGTTCCGACACTGTCCGCAACAATCCGGCTGACCTTACCGCTTTCTTTTGCCTCAAGCTCAATTTTATGCTCAGCCTGAGGGAGTCTTGATGGATCATCAACAACAGATGCATCCCCACCCTGTCCTGCAAGGAACGCTTTGAAACGGTTGAGTGCTTCTCCATTCCTAATGACTTCTTCAAGCTTTGTTCTTGCCTCTTCAAGACTGCCTGCTTTACCCGCAAGGTAAACCATGTAGCTGCCGAGGACTAAACATAGCTCTGTTAAATCCTCAGGACCTTCACCTTTCAGCGTATCGATGGCTTCTTTTACTTCAAGCGCATTACCGATCGCTAATCCAAGCGGCTGGCTCATATCCGAAATGACAGCCATCGTTTTACGGCCAACGTTGTTTCCAATACGCACCATGGCTTCTGCAAGTTCACGTGCCTGCGCTTCGTCTTTCATAAACGCACCTGCACCGGTTTTCACATCAAGTACGATCGCATCCGCTCCTGCCGCAATTTTTTTACTCATAATTGAGGAAGCAATAAGCGGGATGCTGTTAACTGTTGCTGTAACATCACGAAGTGCATACAGCTTTTTATCAGCAGGCGTCAGGTTACCGCTTTGTCCGATAACAGCAAGCTTTTCTTCATTGACAAGACGGGTGAATTCCTCACTTGAAAGCTCTACATGAAACCCGGGAACCGCTTCCAGTTTATCAATCGTTCCACCTGTATGCCCAAGACCGCGTCCGCTCATTTTCGCAACCGGAACGCCAACAGCTGCAACCAGTGGTCCAAGAATTAAGGTTGTTGTGTCACCAACTCCCCCAGTCGAGTGCTTGTCGACTTTAACCCCTTCAATCGCTGAAAGGTCAATCTGATCACCTGATTCAACCATTGCCATTGTCAGATCTGCACGTTCCTGCTGAGACATTCCTTCAAAATAAATGGCCATTAAAAGAGCGCTGACCTGATAATCAGGAATCGTCTCATTTGTGTAACCTTCAATCACAAAGTTGATTTCTGCCTGTGATAATTCGCCGCCATTACGTTTTTTCTCAATGATGTCGACCATTCTCATTGTCGTTTCCCCGTTTCTTTTTAAATATAGTGTGGCAAATGGTTCATGACTAATACCGGGAACCTGTTTATATGCTGTTCATCCAAACGGGTTCCCGGATCTTGTTGCCTATTAAATTAAATCTTTTAAGAAGCTTTTACCGAACTTAGGTGCTTTTACATTAAAGTTTTCTGCAACCGTTGCACCGATATCAGCAAAGGTTTCACGAAGCTCCAGCTGTCCGGCTTCTTTTAATTTTGGAGAATAAACCAGAAGCGGCACATATTCACGCGTATGGTCCGTACCGTGGTGAACAGGATCATTTCCGTGGTCTGCTGTAATAATCAGCAAGTCGTCCTCTGTCATTTTTTCAAACACTTCTGTCAGACGCTGATCATAAGCTTCAAGCGCTTCACCATATCCTTTAGGATCGCGGCGGTGACCAAACAGCGCATCAAAGTCAACAAGGTTCAAAAAGCTCAAACCGGTAAAATCACGGTCAAACGTCTGGATAAACTTATCCATTCCGTCCATGTTGTCACTTGTGCGAAGAGAGTCTGTTACCCCTTCACCGTTGTAAATGTCAGAGATCTTTCCGATTGCCACTACGTCATAACCGCTGTCCTTCAATTCGTTCATGACAGTACGTTCAAACGGTTTTAAAGCATAGTCATGGCGATTAGAAGTACGTTTGAATGAACCAGGCTCTCCAACGAATGGGCGGGCAATGATCCGGCCAACCAGATATTTTTCATCCAGCGTCAGCTCTCTTGCGATTTCACAAATACGGTACTGCTCTTCAATCGGAATAATATCCTCATGCGCTGCAATCTGTAAAACTGGGTCAGCTGACGTATAGACAATCAGCGCACCGGTTTTCATGTGCTCTTCTCCCAATTCGTCAAGAATCGCTGTTCCGCTTGCCGGCTTATTCCCAATCACTTTTCTGCCCGTTTTCTCTTCAAGCTGATCAATGAGCTCCTGCGGGAATCCTTCAGGGTATACTTTAAATGGCTTATCTATATTAAGCCCCATGATCTCCCAGTGACCTGTCATCGTATCCTTACCAACAGAAGCCTCCTGCATTTTTGTGAAATAAGCCATTGGGGAAACCGCTTTCTCAATACCCTTAATCTCCTCAATATTTGAAAGGCCGAGCTTACCCATATTTGGCATATTCATACCGTCCATATGGTCTGCAATATGACCAAGTGTATGAGCACCTTTATCATTAAAATCAGCTGCGTCCGGCGCTTCACCAATTCCCACCGAATCCATTACGATCAGGTGGACGCGTTTAAATGTTGACATCCGTCTTCCTCCTTTAATCTGCATGTTTCTATCATAACTGCATCATGTTCAGTCTGACAAGATATTCGTCTGAAGTCTGACAACTAATTTCACCCGGGATCAGGCTCTCGGGTGAAATTGTGAATAAACCTCGCGAATCCGCTTTGTTGATACGTGTGTATATATCTGGGTGGTGGAAATATCTGCATGTCCAAGCATTTCCTGAACCGCTCTCAAATCCGCCCCATTTTCAAGTAAGTGTGTGGCAAATGAATGCCTTAACGTATGAGGAGTGAGTTCTTTTTCAATTCTTGCTTTTGAAGCAAGTGATTTGAGTATTTTCCAAAAACCCTGCCTGCTTAACCGGTTCCCGTGATGATTGAGAAACAGCGCTGTTTCCCGACCTTTTTTCATCTGGTTTCTCGTCTGATTTAAATAAGTTGAAAGGACTTCTGAAGCTGTTTTTCCTATTGGAATAATTCTTTCTTTATTTCCCTTTCCCCTGCATCTGATAAACCCCATTTCAAGATTCACATCATCTGCATTCAATCCGATCAGCTCACTGACGCGCATGCCGGTCCCATATAAAACCTCAAGCATCGCCTTGTCACGCCAGCCGTTCTTTCTGGAGAGGTCCGGTGCATTTAATAATTCCTCAACTTCTTCCAGGTTTAACACTTTCGGAAGGGATTTTTCTGCTTTTGGTGTATCCAGGTGTTCAGTCGGATCTTCCTGACATCGCCGGTCCCGCATTAAAAAGTGATGGAACGACCTGATAGAAGACGTATGACGTGCGATCGTCCTCGAAGATTTCCCTTTTGACTTTAACAGGTGAAAAAACTGAAGAATATGTACCCGCTTAATGTCACATACATCCTGCAACTGTTCAACTTTTATCAAATAATCTATATAACTTTTCAAATCCCGTTCATAAGATTGAACCGTATTTTTAGACAACCCTTTTTCAACAACCATAAACTGAATAAAATCCTGCAGGTGATCCTTCATCACATATCCCCCTTATCTTACTATTGTATTATGGAAGCCCGGTAAAGTCATCTTTCGTATTCAAATTAAAGAAAGAGCTTTCGCTTTATACGTTCGAAAATTATACCATCCATCAATGTAAGAGAGTGTTTTAAATGATAAGTTCATTCTTTTCATTTTCTAAAATACTTTAATGAGCTGTTCCTGTCTAAGGGCCGTATTCCACCGAAGACTCCTGTGGCGGAAAGGGTCAGGTGAAACCGACTGTGCGAAGCGCAGGCGGGTTCACCGCCCGGCCACGGAAAGCGAAGGTGGAATACGGCCCGGTTTTATTATTAAACAAAATAAAAACGAGACATATCAATGAATGTCCCGTTTGTTCTTCAATTATCCCTCATCCGTTCCATCATGACATCTGTGACAAATGCCGTGAAACGTAAGGCGGTGATCTTTAATTTTAAAATTCCAGTCGCGTTCAACAATTTCTTCCACATCTTCGAGTAGATCATCCTGTATTTCATCTACTGTTCCGCACTCAAGGCAGATCAGATGGTGATGAAAGTGTGCAGCACCCTCTTTTCGAAGATCATAGCGCGAGACACCGTCACCAAAATTGATTTTATCTACTACTTTTAATTCTGATAAAAGTTCAAGCGTACGGTAGACAGTAGCCAGTCCAATTTCGGGCGCTTTTTCCTTCACTAGTAAATAAACGTCCTCTGCACTCAGATGGTCTGCTTCATTTTCAAGCAGGACTCTCACTGTCGCTTCGCGCTGAGGGGTCAGCTTATAGCTGGCTGAATGCAGCTGTTTTTTTATTCGTTCAATCCGGTTTTCCACTAGGTACCCCTCCCTCGCATTATCAATTCTCATTATAACAAACCAATTGATAAATGCAAACGATAATCATTATAATTTAAGGAGGAAATTTATTATTATTTAATAATAATTATCATGTAATAAACCATTTAGCCCACTGAACCGGAACGATAAGCTCTATTGCAGCACCAGCAGCTGCTATAACCAGAACAAGGGTGAGAACGGCGCAATAGGAAATAATGGTTTTCCTAAACGCAGGACCAAATGACTGGCGTGTTAAAACACTTTTCCAGAGCTGGAAAGTCAGGATCGTAGCCTGGCTGCAGACAATCAGATAGACAGGGATCAGAAGAAGATTCTGTGGCAACAGCAGCCCTGTTGCATGCCAAATCCCTTCCCATCCACTTTGATATACAAGAAAACCTGCAGCAAAGCCAAACAGACAGCCTTTTATGTATAACAGAAACCATGCAGCAGGAATGCCGATCAGCGTCAGTCCTGAAATCCACATCATAAACAGGATAATCAGATCAGCAAACATATATGATTTAATCGTTTCAATTTGATCAGTCAGTGTACCATCAGGCCAAATCAAATTCAGGCTGTCTATTGTCACATTATGTGACGAAAAGTCATTGACCAGAATGGCTCCGGTCACTGTTCCCCCTACTAAAAGCAGTAAGCTGAACAGATAAAATGACAGATGGGTGTTTACATAGCGTTGTAATTGCCGTGCTGCAGGTCCTTTCACGTATTCTGCCCCCTTTTATTTGCATTTCTCCATTGTATGCAAATAAAAAGAGTTCATGAATCACCTCAGCTTTGCTGAAGTCTCAGGTGCAGGACGGCATAAGCGGTTTTCGCATCAAAAATGCGCTGTGTTTTCACACATTCTTCCGCTTCCTCAAGCGTCAGTTCAACGAGTTCAACAAATTCATCTTCATCTGTTGCGCTCGCATTTTCGATTTTATAAAGATCTTCAGCGACAAAAACGTGAACCAGTTCGTCAGCAAAGCCCGGTGACGTATAGAAAGAAATGAGCGGCTTTAACTCCCGGCAGCCATAGCCTGTTTCCTCCTCAAGTTCCCGGACAGCTGTAATATGCGGTTCTTCTCCCTCCTCCAGTTTTCCTGCAGGGATTTCAAGAATCGAACGCTCAAGCGCTTTGCGGTACTGCTCCACCATGATGATTTTCCCCTCATCGGTTACAGCGATGACGCAGACTGCCCCGGGGTGTTTAATGATTTCACGTTTAGACGTTTTGCCGTTCGGCAGTTCAACCTCTTCAATTTGGAGATTGATGATTTTCCCTTCATACAGCACTTCTTTAGAAATTGTTTTTTCTTCGAATTTTTTCAACATGATCACTCCTCCTTTCATATTGTATCAGCCTTCATTTAGTAAAGACATGAAAAAGCAGACTGTTTGAACGTAATCCTTTTTGAGAATACACTAACTATATGAAGGAGGAGATGTACGATGATCAAAAGAAAAATAGGTTCATCATCCCTTGAAGGGACATTGCTCGGACTTGGATGCATGTCCATCGGAACTGATAAAAAGAAAGCAGAAGAAATTCTGTTAACGGCTTATGATCAGGGGATTAATTATTTTGATACAGCGGATCTGTATGATTACGGGCAGAATGAGGAAATCGTCGGTGATGTGCTGAAGCAGGTCAGAAGCGAGGTTTTGATAGCAACCAAGGTTGGCAATAAACCAAACCCGGCAAAAGACGGCTGGTCCTGGGACCCTTCAAAGCAATACATAAAAGAGCAGGTTAAAAACAGCCTCAAGCGCCTGCAGACCGACTACATTGATTTATATCAGCTTCACGGCGGCACACTCGATGACCCGATTGAGGAAACGATCGAAGCGTTTGAAGAACTGAAAGCTGAAGGGCTGATCCGCGAATACGGGTTTTCTTCCATCCGGCCGAATGTGATCAATGAATATGCACCCCGATCTTCTGCCGTATCCAATATGATGCAGTACAGCCTGCTCGACCGCAGACCTGAGGAACAGGCATTCCCGATCCTTGAAAAACATGGCGTTTCTGTCATTACACGCGGACCGCTTGCAAAGGGATTACTGTCAGGTCAGTTTAAAAAGAAGCTTGACCAGGCGAAAGACGGTTTCCTGAATTATGACCATAATGAGCTGACCGAGCTGCTCCATGCTCTGCAGGATAAGTTTGAAAACCGGCCACTTGAAGAATTAGCGATACAGTTTAATGCGTCACAAAAAGTCGTCTCCACCGTTATTACCGGTGCAAGTTCAAGGGAACAGGTGCTCTCGAACGTAAAAGCAGTTGAGTCTCCCGCCTTGTCAGATCAAGAGCTTGCTCTCTTAAAGCAGCTGACCAAAGACAACGGATACAGCGAGCACCGCTTATAAATAACGGTACAATGAAGGACCGCATGCAGCGATACAGCAGGCGGTCCTTTTTGTTTCAGCTTTTATAATCCTTCCAGTTCATGCTGCTTTCATCCAGCAGTTCTTCAAAGGATTTATTTTTCTCACGCTCGATGCGTTCAGCTTCTTTTTGTCTGATCCGCTCCTGACGCGCTTTTTCTTCTGCTTCCACAGCATTTTTCTTCAGGTTCTGAAGTTTTTCAAGCATGTCCTGATTCAGTGAATCTTTCAGGCTTGGTTCCTTCTCCTGCTGCTTCTGATGTCCTTTTCTCATCTGATTACCTCCATCATGCGGCGTGCTGGACGGATGTTAGAAGGCACCTGTTTTAACGTGTTCAGGCACGTGAAGCTCGGGTTCAGTGGAAGACACAATTTCTTCTACCGTAAATCCTTCCGCCACTTCCGCAAGCACAAGCCCCTTCTCTGTTACATCAATGACCGCACGCTCGGTAATAATCCGGTTGACAACCTTTTTACCCGTCAGAGGAAGTGAACATTCCTTCAGGATCTTTGGCTGTCCATCCCGGTTGACATGCTCCATAATCACAATAATCTTGCGGGCACCATGAACGAGATCCATTGCACCGCCCATTCCTTTGATCATCTTACCCGGGATCATCCAGTTTGCCAAGTCACCTGACTCTGATACTTCCATTCCACCTAAAATGGCCACATCCACATGACCACCTCTGATCATCGCAAACGATTCGGCACTGTCAAAGTAGGAAGCCCCTTTCACAGCCGTCACGGTCTCTTTTCCGGCGTTGATCAGGTCAGCATCGACTTCATCCTCAGTTGGATAACGTCCAATACCGAGCAGACCGTTTTCCGATTGTAAAATGACCTGCTTGTTTTCTGACAGATGATTGGCTACAAGAGTCGGCATCCCGATCCCGAGATTAACATAATCTCCATCATTGATTTCTCTTTCAGCACGTTTGGCAATCGTTTCTCTTACTTTTTGTTTGTCCATGTTGACACCCCTTTCTGTTATGCTGTCACCGTTCTTCTTTCAATGCGTTTCTCCTGATCAGCCTGAATCAAATGCTGAACATAAATGCTTGGCGTATGAATTTCATTTGGATCAAGGTCCCCGATTTCAACAAGTTCTTCCACTTCAGCGATTGTGACTTTACCTGCCGCTGCGATCATTGGATTAAAATTACGCGCTGTTTTGCGGTACACAAGATTGCCCATTTTATCGCCTTTCCACGCACGTACTAAACTGACATCTGCCTTCAGTGCCTGTTCTAGGACGTATTCTTTCCCGTCAAATTCACGCACTTCTTTTCCTTCCGCTACCGGGGTTCCAACGCCTGCCGGGGTGTAAAAGGCAGGAATCCCAGCCCCGCCGGCACGGATGCGCTCTGCAAGTGTTCCCTGCGGCACAAGCTCCACCTCAAGCTCGCCGGATAACACCTGGCGCTCAAATTCCTTATTTTCCCCGACATACGAGCCAATCATCTTTTTGATCTGACGGTCGTGAAGAAGCAGTCCAAGTCCCCATTCATCGATGCCGCAGTTATTTGAGATCACGGTTAAATCTTTTACACCACTGTCTCTTAGTGCCAGAATCAGCTGCTCCGGGATCCCGCACAAACCAAAACCGCCTACCATGACGGTGTCGCCATCTTTAATATGTGAAACAGCTTCAGCTGCTTTAGCATAAATGGTTTTCATTACGCGTCACCCTCTCTTTCCACAACTGTAGCCACGCCCTGACCGCCTCCGATACAAAGTGTAGCCAGGCCGTAACGCGAATTTCTTTTTTGCATCTCATGAACGAGCGTCACAAAAATTCTCGTTCCGCTTGCTCCGATCGGATGTCCAAGTGCAATGGCACCACCATTGACATTCAGCTTTTCTTTGTTAAACGAAAGCTCGCGATCCACAGCAAGGGACTGTGCGGCAAAGGCTTCGTTCGCTTCGATCAGATCCATATCCTCAAGAGCAGTGCTTGATTTCTGCAGCGCTTTTTGCACCGCCTGTACCGGTCCGATTCCCATTACGCTCGGATCCACACCTGCACTCGCATTGCCTCTAATCGTCACAAGCGGTGTCAGGCCAAGCCCAAGTGCTTTTTCTTTAGACATGACTAATACAGCAGCTGCTCCATCATTGATTCCTGATGCATTCCCGGCTGTTACGGTGCCGTCTTTTTTGAACGCGCCTCTTAGCTTACCGAGGGATTCAGCAGTCGTTCCCGCTCTTGGGTATTCATCAGTTTTAAATACGAGCGGATCCCCTTTACGCTGCGGGATCACGACCGGTACGATTTCGTCTTCAAAGCGGCCGCCTTCAATCGCTGCCACCGCTTTTTGCTGACTGGCAGCCGCAAACGCATCCTGTTCCTCACGCGTCAGACTGTACCGGTCGCATAAGTTCTCAGCTGTCATCCCCATATGGTAATCATTAAAGGCACACCATAACCCGTCACGGATCATGCTGTCTGTCATTTTCTGATCGCCCATTTTAAAACCGTCACGTGCTCCTTCAAGTAAATACGGGGCACGGCTCATATTTTCCATTCCACCTGCGACAATAATGTCCGCATCTCCTGCGATAATTGCCTGTGATGCCAGATGGATTGCTTTTAATCCTGATCCGCATACTTTGTTAATCGTCATAGCCGGAACTTCCTGCGGCAGTCCCGCCTCAATCGCAGCCTGTCTCGCGGGATTCTGACCAAGCCCGGCCTGAAGGACATTTCCCATAATGACTTCATCAATCGTCTCAGGTGAAATACCTGCTTTATGTACGGCTTCTTTTATCACGACTGCACCAAGTGCCGTTGCACTTACCCCTTTCAGTGAACCGTTAAAGGCACCGATTGCTGTTCTTACTGCACTTACCACTACTGCTTCTCTTGTCATGAAAAAATCCTCCTTTGTTGTGTTCCACTTATTCCTTTTCTATGAAAACGCTTTAATTCCTTCTTTTTCGACTGGATTTTTTCTGGTACGCTTACTTTAGATCTTGGAAAAATCATAAAGGGGTTGGCTCGTGTGAATTTACCTGAAACCGCAACGATTATTGAAGTAGGACCGCGTGACGGTCTGCAGAATGAATCAAACTTTGTGCCGACTGAACAGAAGGTCGCTTTTATTCAGTCGCTATTTAATTCCGGATTTCGTGAAATGGAGGTCACATCCTTTGTGTCACCGAAATGGGTGCCGCAGATGAGCGATGCGGCTGAAGTGATGGAATATGTCAGTCACTACGATAAAACGATTGTTCTGACGCCGAATCAGAGAGGCGTGGAAGCTGCCCTGCAGGCAGGTGCAAAATCGGTGGCGGTCTTTATCGGGGTGAGCTCGACTTTTAATCAGAAGAATATCAACCGTACAACGGAAGAAGCACTGAAGGGTCTGCACCCTGTCATTAAGGAGCTGAAAATGCAGGGAATCTTTGTCCGCGCCTGTATTTCAACGGCTTTCCACTGTCCTTATGAAGGTGCTGTGGATCCTGATGATACCCTTGCACTGTGCCAGGCCTTTTATGAGATGGGCGTGGATGAACTGAGCGTGGCAGATACGATTGGAAAAGCAACACCGAAGGAATCGTATGCGCTATTCTCAAAACTGAAGGAAGAGCTTCCGGGCATTTTGTTAACCGCCCATTTCCATGATACGCGGAAAATGGCACTGGCTAATATTTATGCCGCTCTCCTTGCCGGCATTAACCGGTTTGATTCATCTGCAGGCGGCCTTGGCGGCTGTCCGTTCGCTCCCGGCGCCAGTGGAAATGTCGCGACAGAGGATGTCGTGTATATGCTGCACGAGATGGGCATTGAAACAGGCATCAATCTGGATTCACTGGTACAATCTATAGATATTATTAAACCTTATGTATCGAGGGAATTATCAAGCTGGTATTACAAGGAACATCAAAAGGCGTAACCGAAAGGGGGCATCGCGATGAAACGTAAAAAAACCGCAGCCGCCATCGCATCTGCAGCAGCTGTTACCGTCAGCGGACTCGGGGTTTATTTATCAAACCGGATAATGTATATGAAAATGAAGGAAGCATCTGTCATTGAAGAACGGGAACGCTCGGCGGGCTTTTATGTAGAGGATGAATACAGCGCACTGCCGAAAGAGGAAGTGACGATCCCCTCACCCGGCGGTTATGACCTGCAGGCTGTTTTTGTTACACCACATCCCGGCGGCCCCTACGTGATTTTCTGTCACGGTGTGACGGAAAACAAAATGAATTCAATGAAGTATATGCAGCTGTTTTTATCAAAGGGTTATAATGCCGTGATTTATGATCACCGGCGTCACGGGGATTCCGGGGGTAAAACAACGAGCTACGGCTTTTATGAAAAAATCGATCTGAAGGCTGTGGTTCGTGTTCTGCTCGAGCGTGAGGGGGAGCAGACCGTGTTTGGCATTCACGGCGAGTCAATGGGAGCCGTGACAACCCTTTTGTACGCAGGTACGGTGGAAGATCGTGCTGACTTTTATATTGCTGACTGCCCTTTTTCCGATCTCAGCGAACAACTTGCTTACCTGATAGGGAAAAAAGAGCGTCCCGGACTCGGCTCCAGGCTTGCCGTAAAGCTTGCTGATGCCTTTATTCTGCTGCGTGACCGCTACACGATCCGTGAGGTGTCTCCAAAGGAAGCCGTCCAGCATATAAAAAAGCCGGTATTATTTATCCATAGTCAAAACGACGGTTTCATCCCTTCCCACATGACTGAAACATTATATACGCTAAAAGAAGGGCCCAAAAAGCTTTATCTCGCTGAAAACGGTGATCACGCCCAGTCCTATACGGCTAACCGGGAAGAATACAGCGCAAAGATCGATGAGTTTTTAAAAGAGTTCGTGCAGGCATCATCTTAAACCAGCATATAAACAGCGGGCCCAAACAGGTGGACCCGCTATTGTCATTTTTGTTTTTTTAAGCTCATTCGGCCATTGATGGTCTGTCCGGGACTTTTCAGCTGAAACATGCCGGCAGAAGCTGAATAATCAATCGTCAGTTCTTTATCATAAAAAACTTCCTTGGATTTTTCGATCAAAATTGGACGGTCGTTGGTTTCGATCAGCTGATCATCCTCTTCAGGCTCTTCAACATGCCACAGGATCGGCACCCCGTTCATGACACAGCCTGTTCCCTCTGTATCGTACTTCAGTTTTAAGAAGCCTTTTTCAGGGAGTTTTTCTGTTATTTTTTCTGACGCGGGTCCGGTTATCGTAATTTTCATCTGTATCGCCTCCATCTTAAAGTATAGCACGCCTTTATTTCTTTTCCCCGGATCTTGCTTTTTAAGACCTGTTACAGTAGGATCAGAAACGTACATACGAAGGAGGGGTTTATATATTGGAAAAGGTTCAGATTAAAGTGATGGACAATGGATCGTTAAAAGTAACAGGTAATGTGGAGCTGGTTGATATGGATGGTAATCCATTTCCCGTCAAACCGGTCTTTTCACTGTGCCGCTGCGGATTGTCCCAAAAGATGCCTTTTTGTGATGCATCTCATAAAGGAAAGTTTGATTCCTGCGTAAGAGCTGAAACCGTTCTCGAGGAAAAATGATGAAAGCAGAGCAGCAAACCCTTGCTGCTTTTTATTTTTGAGAAACAGAGACAAGCGTATGAAAAGAGATTTGAACACCGTTGATCGTGAGGATCTGCGAATAGTCATCCACTTTTTCAAGCAGTCCTTCTGCCGTCACAATGCGGTGATGTTTAAAATATGAAATTCTGACTTCAAGGTCCGCCTCAAGTGCTTCCTGTATCAGACGCCCCCACTCCTCTTTTTGCTGTTCATCGGCTTCAGGCATTGTAACGTATTCGTCCTGCTCCGCCCATTCACGAAGCAGCTTCACATGCTCCGGCAACATCATCGACGTCCACTTGATGGTTCCGCGGTCTTTATTCACGTGACATTCCTCTCTTTCGACTTATGTCCCCCGATCAGACGGGCTCTTCTTCTTGAAGTACCGGCCGGTGTATAGGAAATGGCCCGCAGGAGCGCAGCCGATCCAAAACGGTCACGGATCGCATCCATCGTATACCCGAGCTGGTGCCGGTGCTCTTTTTCAGGCTGGAAAAGATCGAGCTGGAGGACATGATCCGGCACAAGATTTGTCACGGAAATAGAAATTTTCCTCACGGCATAAGGCTGTAGGTGCTGATTTAATATCAGCAGGCAGGCCTCATAAAGCTCCATCGTAATCGCGCTCGGCTTTTCAAGTGATGTGGACCGGTGAAAGGAGGCAACGTGCGCCTGTTTACTGTAACCAACTCCTAAGTGAATGGTTCTGGCTGCCAGACGATTTCTCCTTGCTCTTCTCGCTACTTCTTCACACATTTCTAGAATGACTGCACAGATCTCACCATAATCCGTATAATCCCGAAGCAGAATCTGACTTTTCCCATAGCTGACCTGCCCCTGTAGAATGGGCGCACCAACCTTTGAATGGTCAATGCCGTGTGCATGATAGTAAAGCTGGTTCCCCATCACGCCAAACACAGACTCCAGCCGCTCAAGATCATACGCAGCAAGATCCCCTACCGAAAAAATCCCCATACGGTTCAACCTTTTTTCCAGACGCGGACCGATCCCCCACATGGCAGAAAGCGGCTTAACCGGCCAGAGTTTTTTCTCCACATCCGCATACGTCCATTCTGCAATGCCTTTTTTCTTTGCCTCGAGATCCAGACAAAGCTTTGATAAAAGCATGTTGGGACCAATGCCAATGGCACACGGAAGGCCAAACTCCCTCATCATATCATCCGCAATACGACGGGCTGTTTCCCATGCATCCCCCCATAGTCTGTCTGTCCCATCAAGCTGTAAAAAGCTCTCGTCCACACTGTAAATGTGAATCGCATCCTTTGGCACATAGCGGTGAAACAGCTTCGTAATTTCAGTTGAAAGGCGCAGATACTGACCCATATCAGGCTCAAGCAGCTGAATAGACGCATCATAAGGAATTTCATGAAGTCTCGAACCGGTCCGGATGCCAAACTCCTTTTTCAAACGCGGGGATGCTGCGAGCACCACACTGCCCTTCTGATCTTTATCACCCACAATGGCAATTCTGCACTGAAGCGGATCCTGTCCGGTCTCAACCGCTGTGCAGCTGGCATAAAAACTTCTCATATCCACACACAGGATCCGATTCTCTTCTGACCTTTTCAATTGCGTCACCACCAACACGAACATTTGTTCTTATCATATCAGCCTCTTTTAAAAATCACAATCCTGAAAATGTTGGGAGAGGGAGAAAAACTTTGTTGATGACGGGTTGCTGCGTGGTTTTTAGAGTTTTTGGAGTTGCTACTTAGTTCCATGGCATATAGGTCATTATTCACTAAACTCACATTCATCACGGACAACCTCACAAACTCGGGGGCTAACCTCACGTTCTGGACGCACAAGCTCACGAATTCAGCTTCTATCCTCACGAATTACGGGTACGACCTCACGAGCCTAAAACACTTCCCAACAAAAAACGGAACCGCCCCAGAATAGGCGGTTCCGTTCATCAGTTATTTTTGATTAAATCCCTTTTTCCCAATGCGTTCAACCGCTCCGGGGGCCAGTGCATAGACGCGTGAGGCTGCATTCATCCAGCCGGGAAGGTTGATTTCACGTGTCCCTGTAAAAAAGGAATCCACTGTTTTTTCAGCGACTTTCTGCGGAGACAGCATCCACTTTTTGACCTTGCTTGCGTAGCTTCCACTCGGCTCTGCTGAGTCGAAAAAGTTTGTGTCGATCGGTCCCGGGTTGACAGTGGTCACTAAGATGCCGCGGTCTGCCGTTTCCATCCGGAGACTGTTTGAGAAGCCGAGCACCGCATGTTTGGTTGCTGCGTAAATGGTTGATTTCGGCGTGGCAATTTTCCCTGCCTGTGAAGCGATGTTGACGATATGTCCTGAGCCATGTCTTTCCATAGCCGGCAGCACGCCTCGGCTCATTAAAATAAGTGACAGAACATTGACATCAAACATTCCCTTGATCACATCCTCCTCCGTCTTTTCGAGCGTTTCAAAAAGTCCGAAGCCTGCATTATTGACAAGAACGTCAACGTTTCCTTCCGCTTCCAGAACGCGATACACAAAGTCCGGCACCTCTGATGTTTTCGACAGGTCAAAAGGATAAACGGCTGCCTGACCTGCTCCAATCGTCAGGCATCTTGAGGCTGTTTTTTCAAGTTTTTCCTCAGAACGCGCGATCAGTACGAGTGAGGCTCCGCGGCGGGCGCACACTTCTGCAATCGCCTGCCCGAGTCCGCCTGATGCACCTGTGATCCAGATCTTTTTCCCTTTCAGTGAAGTCATACTTTTTCTGTCACTCCTTCTGCACGGTAAATGATCGCACCATGATGGATACCTGCCTCTTTAATTTCACCATTGGCCAGTAAATAATCGAGCTGTCCCATCGTTTCGGATAACGTCAATCCGAGCTGTTTTTTAAACAGGGATGGAAACAGTCTTTGACACAGTTCAAAGGCTGTTGTTTCTTTTTCTTCAAGCATGGATTTTACGAGCATCGCACGTTCATGCTGTTTTTTGAGTCTCTCCTGAATCAGGGAAAAAGGCTGTTCTACAGGATCACCGTGACCGGCCCACACACGCCCCGGGTTGAGCGCAGCGATTTTCTTTAAGGACTCATTATACTGCAGCTGCGGAACCGGTCTTGGTGTATTAATGCCAAATGGTGGTTCAATGAGCGGATTGGATGATATATTGCCAAGTAAAATGTCCCCTCCAATCATTTCCCCTTTTGAGCTGACCAGGGAAATGTGTCCCTGGGAGTGCCCATGTGTTTCAACGACACGCCAGCCGTCTAGCCCCGGCAGTGTGTCTCCTTCTGTTATATAAGCGTCTGCTCCTCTGTTCCCCATCGGTTTCAGTGGGTCCTTCATTTTATCGATTAAAACGAGATAGGATTCAGGAAGCCCCAGCTGCTTAAAAAATTCCCTGTAGAAAAAGTCATGCATATCCATAAAGGATTGCGTTCGGGTTAAAAAACGGTCACTGTCCTGATGGCTGTAGAGGACTGCGTGACGGAACTCTTCAGTCAGTCCGGCGTGGTCAGCGTGGTGATGAGTCAGCACGACCTGATCAATATCCTCAGGCTGCAGCCCGATTGCTGACAGTTGGGCTGTAACGGATTCCCAGGCCTCCTTCGTACGCGGGCCTGTATCCACGAGTGTAATGGTATCTCCTTTTAACACATATATATGCACATCCCCGACCGCAAAAGGTGTCGGAATGGTGAGTTGATGTAAGACTGGCTCAACCGGCATGTCATTTCCTCCTCATAACTGAATAACTATTCACTTTCTATCAGTGTAGCCTTTTTACACACAGATGTTAAGTAAATAAGTCTGAAAAAAAGCTTGACATTCCCATGTCCGCTCATCATAATCACTTATAATATCAATCGACAACACGATGACAAGGAATAGTACGTGAAGATGAGGTCAAAAGAGAGCAGAACCCGCCGGCTGAAAAGTTCTGCAGACCACCACTCACCGAACCTGCCCTTCGAGTGGCCGGAAAACCGGTCCGCCCCCCTGCGTTACGGGGCTTAAAGTGTGCGGATCCGTCCGCAAATTAAGGTGGTACCGCGAAAAGCCCTTTCGTCCTTTTATACAGGATGAGAGGGCTTTTTTATCGTAAAAATGACAAACAGAAAACAAACGGGAGGGATTTAGATGAAGCTCATATTCGTAGGAGCAGGATCAATGGCAGAGGCTATGATAAAAGGAATGAAGGGCTCCCCTTCGTTAAAAGAGACAGACTTATGGATTACAAACCGTTCAGATGAGAGCCGCCTGGATCTATTATGTGAAAACTATGGAATTAAAGCGAGCTATGATCTTCAGACACTGCTGGCAGGAGCAGACGTCATTGTCCTTGCAGTAAAGCCGAAAGACGCAGCTGAAGCGATTGAAGCAATCAAACCATTTTATCACAAAGAACAGCTGCTCATTTCCGTATTGGCGGGATTGTCCATTGAGTACATCAGCCGCCAGCTTGGTGAGTCGTCCATCGCCCGGGCAATGCCTAATACATCAGCGACGATTCAGCAGTCTGCTACCGGTTTATCCTTTAATGACCATGTAACGGATAAACAGAAGATCACGGCGCTCTCCCTTTTTTCAGCGATCGGTTCGGTCACGCTTGTGGAAGAAGCCCGGCTTGATCTCGTAACAGGTTTATCCGGCAGTGGACCAGCCTATATTTATTACGTGGTGGAAGCGATGGAACAGGCCGCCGTGGAGCTCGGACTAAGCCAGGCGGAAGCAAAACCCTTTATTATTCAGACGTTAAAGGGAGCAGCCCAGATGCTTGAAAGCACGAATCTCCCGGCAGAAGATTTAAGAAAAGCCATTACAAGTGAAGGCGGAACGACAGAAGCAGGCATTGCCCAGCTCGATCTCCATCAGGTAAAAGCGGCTTTTAAGGATTGCATAAAAGAAGCCACTCTTCACTCAGGGAGGCTGAGAGAACGGTTTGAGCAGACCCGTTAATGTTTTAGCTTGCCATACACGCTGCGCCGGAAGTACGATTAGAGAAAAAGGAAGCGGTCATCATGTTATTCATTCTTCTGTCCATCACCGCCGCCTTCTGGATGCTCGTTGCCCTTGATACGTACAGAGGCCTGCGGGAGCTTCCGGCACTTGAATCTGAACCTCCGCTTACCTCCGGCGGTAAAGTAAGCGTCATTATTGCTGCGCGCAACGAGGAAGACACGATTGAAAAAAGTGTTCTTTCACAGCTGAATACAACATACGATCCGGTGGAATGGATCCTCGTGAATGACAGATCCACTGACCGGACAGGAGAAATCATGGAAAACCTGGCCTTAAAAGACAGACGGATTCAGGTCATTCATATTTCTTCCCTGCCAGCGGGCTGGCTTGGTAAAAATCATGCCCTTCACACCGGGGCTAAAAGAGCCTCAGGTGACCTGCTGTTATTCACTGATGCAGACATCCAGTATGAACCTGACCTGCTGGCAAAAGCGGTTGCTTATTTCAAACGGATGAAGCTTGATCATCTGACGGTCTCACCGGATCTGCAGGCCAACAGCTTTTTATTGCAGGGATTTATCGCCTTTTTCCTGTTTGGGTTTTCTTATTATAAGCGCCCGTGGTCCGCTAACCGTGATCACTCAAAATCAGGGATGGGTATCGGCGCATTCAATATGATTTCGCCGGACGCCTATGCTAAAATCGGCGGCCATAAAGCGATCAGATCCAGACCGGATGATGACCTGCAGCTCGGTATGCAGATCAAACGTAAACGGCTCAGGCAGCGTATGGCGACGGCAAGGAAAATGCTTCGGGTTGAATGGTATCCTTCCCTTCAGGAAGCCATCAAAGGCCTTGAAAAAAATGCATTCGCAGGCCTACATTACAGTTATCTGTTCGTTTTTGCTGCGATGACAGGTGTTTTCATCTCACAGCTCCTGCCATTTGTAGCACTGTTCTTTGCTGAAGGCTCTACTTTACTGATGTCCTGGATTGCCATTGGTGCGATCATGTCCGTCTACATCCCGCTGACTGCGAGGCTGACGAATTTCAATGGCTGGCACGCGTTGATTTTCCCTGTTTCCGTTTCACTGTTTATCTATGCAATTCTGCGGGCAGCTGTTCTGACAGCTGTCAGGGGCGGCGTTCAGTGGAGAGGTACGCTCTATCCATTAAAAGAACTGAAAAAGCGCACGAGATAAGGCGCATTTTTTCAGTTCTTTTTATTTGGCTGGTATACTTAGGGAGACGAAAAAGAAGGAGGATTTTTGAATGACCGCATTATTTTCTTCGTATCAGTTAGGCAATGTTGAATTAAAAAACCGGATTGTGATGGCACCGATGTGCATGTATTCAAGCCACAACCGTGATGGTAAAGTCGAAAACTTTCATAAAACGCATTACGTTTCAAGAGCAGCAGGACAGGTTGGACTGATTATGCTAGAAGCGACAGCTGTCACCCCACAGGGCAGAATTTCAAATGAAGACCTCGGTATCTGGAGTGATGAGCACGTTGAAGGCTTAAAGGAGCTTGTCAGCCTGATTCAGGAGCAGGGATCAAAAACCGCGATCCAGCTAGCGCACGCCGGCAGAAAAATGATGGCAGATGGAGACGCGATTGCTCCTTCAGCAATTGCCTTTAACGATAAGATGAAAACACCGCTTGAGATGTCGCAGGACCAGATCAAAGAAACGATTCAGGCGTTTAAAGACGGTGCACGACGCTCACGCGAAGCCGGATTTGACGTGATTGAACTTCACGGCGCACACGGCTATTTAATCAATGAGTTTCTGTCTCCCCTTTCAAACAGACGGACAGATACATACGGCGGATCTGCAGAAAACCGTTACCGCTTCCTGCGTGAGATGATTGAAGCAGTCAAAGAGGAATGGAATGGCCCTCTATTAGTGAGAGTGTCAGCAAGTGACTGGACAGAGGAAGGATTAACGCCGGAGGATTACGTGACCTTTGGAAAGTGGATGAAGGAGCAGGGCGTGGATCTGATTGATGTCAGCTCAGGCGCTGTCGTTCCGGCTGCCATTCACGCTTATCCCGGCTACCAGGTGCCGATGGCTGAAACGATTAAACATGGAGCTGATATCCCGACAGGCGCAGTCGGCCTGATTACGAGTGGACTGCAGGCAGAGGAAATTCTGCAAAACAACCGGGCAGATCTCGTTTTCCTTGCCCGCGAGCTGCTGCGTGACCCTTACTGGCCAAGAACAGCAGCACTCGAGCTTGGCACAGAAATTGAAGCACCTGTGCAGTATCAGAGGGGCTGGAATATGAAGTAATCAAAAAAGGATGAGACTAACACCTCATCCTTTTTTGAATTGTATTGAATTATTTTAAAAAATATCATTGTGGCTTTGTCTTTTATGAGAAATCATTAGCATTAATCTACCCATGTAGTGCCGGGTCATTCCTTCAACGGCCAAGCGGTTAGTCTACGGAATGCCCCTACACTTATTATATTTGACTAACCATACTGATACTTTGAACTGGTTAGTCAGCCTTAATGTGGATTTACATATCATCATATAGCTTATTTGTTGAATCTACTTACCAATCTCAGCCTCCAAAAGATCATGAGCGAGATTTGTATTGCTGAATACTTCTCTTGCTTCTGAGAATAACTGAGCGGCAGTATCTCCTGTGTAACGGGAGCTGATGTGGGTCAGCCAAAGCTCTTTCACTCCTGCTTCTCTGGCTGTTTCAGCAGCCTGTACAGCGGTGGAGTGGTAGTATTGGTAAGCCATCTCCTCATGCCCTGCTCCAAACGTTGCCTCATGAATCAGGACGTCCGCATCCCGGGCAAGTTCAACGGCAGCCGGTGTTTTACGAGTGTCTCCGGCTACTGCGATAATCATCCCCTTTTTAGGTGCCTCCAGATAATCTTCGCTGATCAACGTCTGCCCGTTCCACTCCACAGATTTGCCGTTTTTTAAGTCGTTATATAAAGGACCCGGCGGCAGTCCGGTTTCCCGAAGCTTATCAACCATCAGCGTCCCGGGCTTATCCTTTTCCATGAGACGGTAGCCGAAAGAATCGAGTGCATGATCGAGCTTAAAAACCTTAATCTGATATGTTGCATCTTCAAATTCAGACTGATCCGTTATTTCATGGATAAAAAGCTCGTACTTTAAATGCGTACCGCTGATTCTGAGCGATGTTTCTATGTATTCTTTTATCCCCGGAGGTCCGTATACAAAGAGCGGTTCTGTTCCACCCTGAAAGGAACGGCTCCCGATTAATCCCGGCAATCCGAAAATATGGTCGCCGTGTAAATGTGTGATAAAAATTTTTTCAATTCTGCGTGGCTTGATGGACGTATGTAAGATCTGATGCTGTGTTGCTTCCCCGCAGTCAAACAGCCAGATTCCGCCTTTTTTATTGATCTGTTTAATGGCAAGTGATGATACGTTCCTCTCTTTTGCAGGTACCCCTGCCCCTGTTCCAAGAAAATGAAGCTGCATTTGACAACCTCCCTTCAAAAATCTATCCTATCATAATATGCCAGAAATCATCCTCAGGCAAATGAGCACCGCGGATGTTGCATAATGGTTGCAACCGGACGCCTGCACCTATACAATTTAGATATTGCAAAAACGGCTGAATGCCGGTAAGACTAACTTAAAGTGAGGTCCTGACATTGAATAAGATTACAACACCCCCAACACTCATCATGATTTTCGGCGCAACCGGAGACCTTGCTAAACGCAAACTGTTCCCTTCATTATATCAGCTTTACTTAAAAGGAAGCCTTGAAAAGCGGTTTGCTGTTCTTGGAATCGGACGCCGGGAGTGGACAAATGAACAATTTACACAGCACGTACGTGACTCCCTTGAGAATTCGAGTCACGATCAGGATCGAATTGATTCATTTATCGAACACTGCACGTATGAATCACATGATGTGGAGGATTCATCGTCCTACATAAAACTGAAAGAAAGAGCAGACGAGCTCGATCAGTCATTTGATCTTGATGGCAACCGGATTTTCTATCTGGCAATGGCGCCTGAATTTTTCGGCACGATTACTGATCATTTGAAAGCGGACGGCCTGACCGATACTGAAGGATTTTGCCGACTGGTTATTGAAAAGCCGTTCGGACATGATCTCCCTTCGGCAACTGCCTTAAATAAACAGATCCGTCAGTCCTTTTCAGAGGAGCAGATTTACCGTATCGACCACTACCTTGGTAAGGAAATGGTCCAGAATATTGAAGTCATCCGTTTTGCCAACGCATTGTTTGAACCGCTTTGGAACAGCCGGTTCATCTCAAACATTCAGGTTACGTCCTCAGAGGTGCTCGGTGTAGAAGAGCGCGGCCGTTATTACGAGAAAAGTGGTGCACTCCGGGATATGGTTCAGAACCATATGCTGCAAATGGTTGCCCTGCTTGCCATGGAACCGCCTATCTCCTTGAGCACGGATGAAATCAGAAGTGAAAAAGTCCGCGTATTGCGCGCGCTGAGACCGGTTGAAGGAAAAGAAGTCGATGATTATTTTGTCAGAGGTCAGTACGGCCCTGATGAAAACGGTGAAATTAAAGGGTACCGCGAAAATTCCAATGTGGATTCAGACTCCAACACGGAAACCTATGTTGCCGGAAAAGTGATGATTGATAACTTCCGCTGGGCAGGCGTCCCATTTTATATCCGTACAGGAAAAAGCATGTCTGTGAAATCAACAAAAATTGTTGTTCAGTTCAAGGATATTCCGATGAACCTGTACTATAATAAAGAGCACTCTCTTGACCCGAACCTGCTTGTGATTCATATTCAGCCTGATGAAGGGATCACACTGCATTTAAACGCCAAGAAGAGCAATCTTGGAACAGATACAGACTGCATTAAACTGAGTTATTCAGCAAGCAGTGTTGACGGCATTAACACACCTGAAGCGTATGAAAAACTGCTGCTCGACTGCATTCTTGGTGATGCGACGAACTTTACACACTGGGATGAGGTCAGACATTCCTGGAGTTTTGTTGATAAAATTTCAGAACACTGGGAGTCAACGAAGGATGAAACCTTCCCTAACTACCCGGCTAAATCCATGGGACCTGCAAAAAGCGATGAAATGCTCGCGAAAGACGGCTTCGAGTGGTGGCCTGTCGGTGAACAGGACCTCGAAGAATAGAAAAAATCCTCCGGACACGCACATGTCCGGAGGATTTTTTAGTTCTTACCTTCCGCATTTTTAGAAATAGTAAATGCCCATTTAATTAATGGGATCTGAAAAGCCACTCTGCCCCAGAGAACAGCAGGAGAAAGCTTTATTTTTCCCAGAGGAATTTTTTTATAAGCCATATACATATTAGCCGGCCATACTGCAATCATCAGCCATCCAAGCAGCTTTCCGGCAAGTCTTGTTCCTTTGTTCAATACAAGCATTCCGCCTATGATGACTTCAGCAACACCGGAGATCAGTACGATTGCCTTTCTAAACGGTAAAAACTTAGGCACAATATGCCTGAAGTTGCGCTCCTTTAAAAAATGCATGACACCGGCAAATAAAACAAAAGCTCCATAAACACGCTTTAACATCCCTTTGTCCCCCTTTATGCTTTACAGAAAAAGCTCCTCAGAAAAGAGGAGCTTTTTTATACATTGTCACATGATCAAACCGTGCCAGGTCATTCCTTTCCTTTGTCCAGCTGCGGCGAATACGGAATGGCCTGGTACTTATGCGGTGCAAAAATCTTATCAAGCTTAACTTTTAATAAATTTTGAAAGGATTATTCCATCCACTCGGTGTGGAATGTGCCTTCTTTATCCGTTCTTTCGTATGTGTGAGCACCGAAGTAATCACGCTGTGCCTGAATCAGGTTAGCTGGCAGGACAGCTGTACGGTAGCTGTCATAGTATGCCAATGCTGTTGAGAAGCCAGGTACAGGAATACCATTTTTAACTGACAGTGCAATCACGTCACGAAGTGCTGACTGATAGTTTTCAACGATGCCTTTGAAATACTCATCAAGCATCAGGTTTGTCAGCTTCGGATCACGGTCATAGGCTTCCTTAATTTTTTGCAGGAACTGCGCACGGATGATACAGCCTCCGCGGAAAATCATTGCGATTTCACCAAACTTCAGATCCCAGCCATATTCTTCAGATGCCGCCCGCATTTGAGCGAAGCCCTGTGCATAAGAAGCAATTTTCGACATGTAAAGAGCACGACGAATTGCTTCGATCCATTCCTTTTTGTCTTCTTCAGGAAGGGTTGGTACCGGACCGCTCAGCACTTCACTTGCTTTTACGCGCTCATCCTTTAGTGCAGAAATAAAACGTGCAAATACGGATTCAGTGATGATTGGAAGCGGTGTTCCAAGGTCAAGTGCGCTTTGGCTTGTCCATTTACCTGTTCCTTTTTGACCTGCTTTATCCAGAATGACATCAACCATTGGCTTGCCTGTTTCCGGATCGTATTTTTTGAAAATATCAGCGGTAATTTCGATCAGGTAGCTGTCAAGCTCACCCTTATTCCAGTCTGCAAAAACTTCATGCAGCTCTTCAGCATTCAATCCAAGTACCTGCTTCATCAGGAAGTAGGATTCTGCAATCAGCTGCATATCTGCGTATTCAATACCGTTGTGCACCATTTTCACATAGTGACCGGCGCCATCCGGACCAATATACGTGCTGCACGCTTCACCGTTAACCTTTGCAGAAATTTCATTAAAGATCGGTGCCACAAGGTCATATGCTTCTTTCTGACCGCCAGGCATAATAGAAGGACCCGTTAACGCGCCTTCCTCTCCACCGGATACACCTGTTCCGATAAAGTGAATGCCATATTCACTCAGCTCTTTATTACGGCGGATCGTATCACGGTAATACGTGTTACCTCCATCGATCAGGATATCGCCTTTATCGAGTAATGGCAGCAGTCCGGAGATCGTAGCATCCGTTGCCGGTCCGGCTTTTACCATAAGCATGATTTTTCTTGGTTTTTCTAGTGAGTTTACAAACTCCTCCAGGCTGTATGTACCGAAGATGTTTTTACCTTCAGATTCTTTCAGCATATCGTCCACTTTTTCAGGAGAGCGGTTATATACAGCTACCGAAAAACCTCTGCTTTCAATATTCCATGCAAGGTTTTTTCCCATGACAGCTAAACCCGCCACGCCAAATTGATGTTTTGACATATTCAACGTCCTTTCTTTCTTTAGTTGTTCTCCCTTTGATCCTTTCCCATTGTATCATTAATCGGATAAAAATCGAAAGAAATGCCTTTTAAACGTCTTTATCAAGGAAATCCTTACTGAAGCTAGTCTCTGATTTATATCCTTTTCCACCTGTTTTGACTCCACGTGAAAGAGCTCCTGTTCCGAATTTCTTTTCAATGTCGCTGATCAGCCGGTCAATTGGCTCGTATTTGGCATCCTCTTCATAAGAGAAAAGATCAATCTGCTTATACGCCTGACTTCTTTCCTGCAGGTCCTGCACCGTTACGCCAAGCAGACGGACAGGCGTACCATCCCAATGTTTCAAAAATAAGCTTTTGGCTTCATTTGCTATTTTGTCTGTTTCTAATAAAGGATGGCGGAAAGTCATGCTTCTCGTGATTGTTTTTCTATTTTTAAACCGAATCATGACAGAAAGACTGTAGCCGATTACATCCTTGCTTTTCAGTCTGTCACTCACTTTCCGGGATAACGCTTCAAGCACCTTCATTAAATCCGCCTGGTTTGTATAGTCCCGCGGCAGTGTCGTAGAATTCCCGACACTTTTAAAATCATACACACTGTCGGGATCCACTTTCCTTATATCAATGCCGTTTGCTCTGTTTTTTAACCGGGTGCCGTTAATGCCAAGAAGGGCTTTCAACTGGATATCATCAGCTGCTGCTAGATCACCGATCGTCTGAATGGAAATGGCCGCAAGCTTTTCAGCCGTCTTTTTGCCCACACCATGCATCTCCTCAACCGGCATCGGCCAGAGGATGTTTTGGACTTCACGTTTTCTCAAAATGGTGATGCCAAGCGGCTTCTTCATATCAGACGCCATTTTTGACAAGAACTTATTCGGTGACACGCCGATGCTGCACGGAAGATCGAGCTCCCTTAAAATACGGTCCTGAATTTCTTTTACCGTAGCAAGTGGATCATCCAGTCCTAGGTCTGTAAGATCCATATATCCTTCATCTATGGATACAGGTTCAACAAGATGTGTATAGGATCTTAAAATATCAAACATCGCTTTTGATGCTTTCCGGTATTTATCAAAATCGGGACGCAGTACGATCAGGTCCGGACACAGCTTCATGGCTTCGCGGACATTCATTGTTGTGTACACACCATATGCGCGGGCCTCGTAGCTGCAGGTCACAACAATGCCTCGGCGTTCTTCAGGGTTACCGGCGATGGCGACGGGTTTTCCTTTCAGTTCGGGCTGATAGGCGGCTTCAACGGATGCATAAAAGCTGTTCATGTCGATGTGTAGAATAATTCTGCCTTTTGTTGTCATGTAAGCCGCCTCCTTTGGTCTAAATTGTAGTGTAAATGGAGGAAAAAAGGAAGCGGGTGAGTTCTTGATTATAAAGTTCATTTTCAAAAACCGGTCCGTGCCGCATCCTACGCTTTCCTTTGTCCAGCTCCGCCGACTAGCCCCTCGAGGTCATAAGTCAAAGCTGAACGAGGGTATAGGGCAACCCTCTTTTCATCTTCGCCTTATGCTTGTCGGGGCTGGACGAGTCGACTCCGCTTTTCCAAGGCCGCGCGGTGAGCCAGCTAATGCTCCGCATTACGCTGTCTCACCTGTCGCTTCTCTGCCGCAGGAATCTACGGATGCGACACGGAACTATTGCTTAAAGGAATATCTTTATCTTGTTTACAAAGATATTGCATTCAGTTATTTCTTGGACAAACTATTCTGCTTGATAGATAGAACAAATTAAAAACCCCTTCTCGCGATCTGCAAGAAGAGGTGTCAAATTTGTATCAGCAGATATCTTAGACGGTCTGTTGTTTTTTCAGGTCTGTGATGTAGTCTTTGATCTGCTTCATTCCATCGAGGCTGCTGATGAGAATGGAAGGATCAATGAGCGTGATGAGCCGGTCGCCGACCTGGGCGACGGATGTGAAGTATTCTGTTTTTTTGTAGGCTGCCAGTCCGATTTCCTTGAATTGATCAAGCGGTATATCAAGAATTTCTTTTGCTTCTTTGACTTTAACAGCGATTGTAAGCTCATCGGTTTTTAGAACGAGAAGCTTTTGCTCCTGATTTGTCAGAGAACGGTTATAGAGAATATCTTCAAAGTCCAAAACCGGTATGAGTTCACCGCGTACTTCTGTGATGCCAGGCATAAAGGATGGTAAATGTGGAACAGGTGTAATTTTTTCGTCTTTTTCAATCGAAATTACGTTTTCAATGGAAATCGCATACTCTTCATTTCCACATTCAAAAACAACTACTTTTTTACTGTTTTCCATTACTTCCAGCCCCTTTATATCAGATGAACTAAATGTACCATAAGAAAAAAGTCCTGCCAAGCATTTAGATAGTTTACATAATAATATTATTGTAGCTTAATTTATTTTATGTGGCGTTTGTTTGTTAAATAAAAAAGCCGGGACATCACGACTGATCGTAATTTGTCCCGTCTTCGCTCATGAAAATATTATTTTGCAGCTGTTTCTTTCACAATTTGTGTAAGAAGTTCGCTCAGTTTTACAAGCTCTTCGATTGGCATGCGTTCGTTTGTCGTGTGGATCTCTTCATAGCCTACTGCGAGATTAACGGTTGGAACGCCCATTCCGGCGATGACGTTTGCATCGCTTCCGCCTCCGCTCGTTAGAAGCTCAGATGGACGTCCGATGGCAGCTGCTGCTTTTTGTGCGATCTGGACAACTTCATCATCTGCACTGAATTTGAAGCCTGGATACATAATCTGAATATCAACATCCGCTTTTCCGCCCATTTCGGCTGCTGCCTGTTCAAAGGCTTCTTTCATTTTAGCCGTTTGTGCTTCCATTTTTTCCGGCACGAGTGAACGGGCTTCTGCAAGCACATCAACGCGGTCACACACGATATTTGTTGCGCTCCCACCTTCAAAACGTCCGATATTAGCCGTTGTTTCTTCATCAAGTCGCCCAAGCGGCATATTGGCAATGGCTTTTGATGCAATCGTAATGGCAGATACACCTTTTTCCGGCGCTACGCCTGCGTGTGCCGTTTTTCCGTGGATCACCGCTTTGACTTTAGCCTGTGTTGGTGCGGCAATGATGATATTGCCCACCTTCCCGTCACTGTCAACAGCAAAGCCGTACTTTGCTTTCACGTAATCAGGGTTGAGCGCTTTAGCTCCAACAAGTCCTGACTCTTCTCCAGCCGTGATAATAAACTGAATATCGCCGTGCTCAAGGTTTTGCTCCTGCAGCTGTTTGATCATTTCAAGCATCGCAGCAATTCCGGCTTTATCATCTGCACCAAGGATTGTCGTACCGTCTGAGTAGATGAAGCCGTCCTCTTTAATCTGAGGCTTGATTCCCTTTCCTGGTGTAACGGTATCCATATGTGAAGTGAAATAAATCGTATCAATACCCTCGGCATTACCTTTTAAGGTAAAGATCAGATTGTTGGCTCCGTGTCCTGTTTCATTCATACTGCTGTCTTCTTCAATCTGAAGACCAAGATCCCCAAATTTCTTCTTTAATACAACAGCGATTTCTGCTTCATGTTTTGTTTCAGAGTCTACCTGAACAAGCTCCATAAATTCCTGTACAATACGTTCCTGTGTCATATTAAAACCTCCGGCATCCTGTTATGGTGAATGTTTAGTATAACGACTAGTCTGACTGCTGTCTATCGTTATGAAAGTGCCTGGATTCAACCGTTTTTAAAGTGGTATATTCCCGTGCTTTTTCTTAGGACGTTCCTCTTTTTTATTTCTCATCATCTCGAGCCCCTGAATCAATTTGATACGTGTTTCTCTCGGATCTATAACGTCATCAACCATTCCTCTTGAAGCGGCAACAAATGGGTTGGCAAACTTTTCGCGGTATTCTTCAATTTTGCGCGCGCGCGTTGCTTCAGGATCCTCGCTTTGTGCAATTTCTTTGGCAAAGATAATATTGGCTGCACCTTGAGGGCCCATTACCGCAATTTCAGCATTCGGCCAGGCAAAAACGAGGTCTGCTCCGATCGATTTACTGTTCAGTGCGACGTAAGCACCGCCGTATGCTTTTCTGAGGATCACTGTCATTTTTGGTACGGTTGCTTCAGAATATGCGTATAGAATCTTTGCACCGTGACGAATAATGCCGCCATGCTCCTGTTTAATGCCCGGGAAGAAGCCTGTTACGTCTTCAAACGTAATGATCGGAATATTAAAGGAGTCACAAAAACGGATAAAGCGTGACGCCTTGTCACTTGAGTCAATATCAAGACCGCCTGCCATCACTTTTGGCTGATTACACACAAGTCCAACAACCTCGCCCTTTATGCGGGCAAGACCAATGACAATATTACGTGCAAACTCCTTTTGTACTTCCATAAATGAGCCTTCATCCACGACCTGATTGATAACGACACGCACATCATATGGTCGGATCGGATCAAATGGAATCGAATCAGCAAGATCCGGACGATCATCGCTTTCACCTGATGGAGTGGTCATTGGCGGCCGTTCTTCACTAGATTGCGGAAGGTAGCTCAGTAGCTGTCTGACCTGCTCCAATGTTTCCTGTTCTGTTTCTGCTCGGAAATGTGCATTTCCGCTGATCGAATTATGTATTTTTGAACCACCGAGATCCTCTGCAGAGATTTTTTCACCTGTAACGGTTTCAATGACTTTTGGTCCTGTGATAAACATCTGACTCGTCTGATCCACCATGAAAACGAAATCAGTAATCGCTGGTGAATAAACTGCACCGCCTGCACAAGGACCCATGATCACAGATATTTGCGGCATCACACCAGAATAAATCGAGTTCCGGTAAAAAATCTGACCATAACCATCAAGTGATACAACACCCTCCTGAATTCTGGCACCGCCTGAATCATTCAGCCCGATAAATGGAGCGCCATTTTTCGCTGCAAGATCCATCACATTCGCAATTTTAGCAGCATGCATTTCACCTAAGGCTCCTCCAAAAACAGTGAAGTCCTGTGAAAATAAATAGATCGGGCGGCCGTTTACTTTACCGTAGCCTGTTACGACGCCGTCTCCAGGACCTCTTTGAGATTCCATGCCAAAATCGCTGCAGCGGTGCTCAATAAAAGGATTCAGTTCAACAAATGATCCTTCATCGACAAGAAGATCAATTCGTTCCCTGGCTGTCAGCTTTCCTTTTTCATGCTGACGCTCGATTCTTTCATCTCCTCCTCCAAGCTCAATTTCTCTTCTTCTGTCGTACAATTCATTAATTTTTTCAAACATATCACTCACTGCTGCTCTCCTCCGTTACGATAAGAATGGTCACAAAGTTCATATAACACGCCTTTTGCCTGCTTAGGATGCATAAAAGCGACCTGCGCTCCGGCAGCACCGGCTTTTGAATGATCAGAAGTAAAGCGGATGCCTTTAGATTTCAGCTCCTGCATTCGTTCATCAATGCCAGTCACACCGAATGCCACGTGGTGAATGCCCTCACCTTTTTTTTCAATAAAAGCCGCTACGGGTGAGGTTTCGCTGAGCGGCTCAAGCAATTCAATCTTTATATTTCCGGCATCGAGAAACGCGACCTTCACACCCTGCTCCTCAACCGTTTCTTCCTTTAAAAAAGTAAGCGTTAACATTTCTGTATAAAAAGGAAGCGTCTCTTCAATGGAACGGACAGCAATTCCGATATGATCGACCTTTTTCATTCCACTCATCCCCTCTCTTTCGACATTCTTATTGTAACGGCAAAATGCCTGATTGACTACCACTTGCACGTGTATGTAGATGCATGTACAATAAAAATACTATGCACTTCAGAAGGAGAGAAATGGTTTGCGTAATCGTACGTTCAGAAAAGTCATTGTCTATTTGATGATCTTTGCCATGCTAGCTTCAACACTTGCTATCGGTTTATCATTTGTTGCGTTTTAAGATTTGATTCTTTTTTATTGAAAACCTAAAAAGCGAAAAGGCACCTGATATGCCTTTTCGCTTTTTAGGTTGGTAGATCCTTTAAAACCGTGCCGGGTCATTCCTTCGCTTTCCGTGGCCGGGCGGTGAACCCGCCTGAGCTTCGCCCAGTCGGTTTCACCTGACCCTTTCCGCCACAGGAGTCTACGGAATGACCCGGCACTCTATTTTCACTTTGATTTGTAAGTATATTTTCAAAGAAATCTAATTAAGAAAAACCATAAAACATTTTAGTATCAGGATCTATTTGAAACTTACTGATCATCCCTTTTCTAGGTAGTCCAAGGAATAATTAAGCACTCTGTGTGTGTTGATTTCTAATTAACATTATTCAGACAGATCATACGAATGAAAAAACGCAATGGCAGGATGCCATTGCGCTTTTTTATGCGTTTTCTGTCAGGCGGTCTTTGCTTTTTTTAGGGATGCCTCTGAAGGATTGTTTGATTTGCAGGTATTCTTCCATTTCGCGGATGAATTGAAAGAGGTTGGCTCTTGTTTCGAATTCTTCGCGTGAGTCAGGAAGTGGCATTTGTTCGAATTCAAGCTTCATGTCATAGAGTTTTTTCAGATATAGCACCGCGGTGTTTCCGGGGTGAATATGACGGCTCAGGTCTTCAACAAATTCTGCTACAAATTCCCTTTGTTCAACGCCTTTGGATAAGGAAGCAATCAGGGGTAGCATTCGTTCGATCAGTTCAAACTGTTTTTCTCTCATGTTGAAGTATAAATAATAAATGCTTTCATTTCGTAAAAAGTGATTTTCAACGTCCTGGAAGGCCAGTGTTTTGGCCTTCTTTATGAGATCGGCGGTTTCTGCAATTTCTTTGCCGTCCCAGTCTGTGTCCTGATTTCTCAGGTAGGCGGCCATCTGAATGAAGATAAGCCGGAATTGCTGTTCAAGTTTTTCCTGGTACGTGCTGAGTTTTGATTCCACGCTTGGCATGTATAAATTCATCAGAAGAGCGATTCCTACCCCGATGAAAATGAGCATCAGTTCATTTCCAATCAGGTTCAGCGTAATATTACCTGAGTCAAATAAGTGGAGAATGATGACACTGCTTGTGACAATTCCTTCTTTGATTTTAAGCATGACGGCTGTTGGAATGAAAAGCAGGAGCAATAAGCCAATCACGGCCGGATGAAACGCGATCCCTTCAAAAAACACAAAAGAAAAACCCATGGAAAGCACACAGGCTGCCACACGGCTCCATGATGCTCTGACCGACTTTCTTTTTGTGTTCTGAATACAAAGTATGGCGATGATGCCTGCAGAGGCAAAGTTTTCGAGCTGAAGCATGCCGGCCAGCATGATCGCAATGGCCGTTCCCGCAGCCGTTTTAATCGTACGGTACCCTATTCGAAACATTCGGTGATTCCTTTCCACTGAAATAGAAAAAAGATGATCCGGATGATCATCTTTTTTCTTTATTATAACACTTTCTGAAGAAAATTCTGCGCACGCTCTGTTTTTGGTGCGCTGAAGAAATCAAGCGGCTGTGCTTCTTCGACGAGCATGCCTTCATCCATGAAGATGACGCGATCTGCTACTTCACGTGCAAATCCCATTTCGTGCGTGACAATCATCATCGTCATGCCGGTTTGAGCAAGTGATTTCATAACATCCAGCACCTCTTTTACCATCTCCGGGTCAAGTGCTGATGTCGGTTCATCAAATAACATGACAGAAGGTTCCATCGCAAGTGCACGTGCAATCGCTACACGCTGCTTTTGTCCTCCTGACAGACGGTTTGGATATTCATTCGCTTTTTCTGAAAGACCTACTTTTTTCAGCAGATCAAGCCCAAGCTGCTCGGCCTCTTTTTTTGATTTGCCTTTTACTTTAATCGGTGCATATGTCACGTTTTCAAGTGTGGTCATATGAGGAAACAGGTGAAAATGCTGAAACACCATCCCCACTTCTGAACGAAGCTTTTGCGGGTTATATTTCGCACTTGTGATTTCGTCCTGCGCGATCGTGATTTTTCCTTTTGTCGGGGTTTCAAGCAGGTTCAGACAGCGTAGGAAAGTTGATTTACCGGATCCGGATGGACCGATGACAACCACAACCTCACCTTCTTTAATCTCTGCATTGATCTCCTTCAGCACTTCAAGGCTGCCGAATGATTTATATAATCCTTCTACTTTAATCACTTCTTCTCATTCTCCCTTCAACCCATTTTCCGGCGAAAGTTAAGACCAGAACCATCAGGTAATAAATCAGACCCGCAAATAAAAGCGGCTCAAGGAAGGCAAATTTATCACTTCCGACGATATAGGCTCTTCTCATGATATCAGTTACACCGATGACTGTCACAATCGCGGACTCTTTTGTCAGCGTAATGAATTCATTCATCAGTGCAGGCAGAATATTTTTCATTGCCTGAGGTAAAATAACGTCCTTCATCATTTTGTTATAAGGTACACCAAGTGCCATAGCGGCTTCTTTCTGACCTTTATCGACTGCCTGGATACCGGCACGGATGATTTCAGAAATATAGGCAGCCGAATTAAGGGCAAATGATAAAATAGCGGCTGTATAAGCTTCAATCTGTGTCCCAAACAGCTGTGGAGATGCGTAGTAAATAATCATCAGCTGTAAGACGAGCGGCGTTCCCCTGAAAATCGATGTATAAGCGTCCGCAAACCATCGCAAAAATGGTACACGCCCTATTTTAAATAATGATAATATAATTCCGATTGCAAATCCCAGTAGTCCTGCAATTAATACGATCTGCAGGGTCACCCAAATTCCCTGAAGAATATAGGGCATGGAAGGGATAATCTGTTGAAAGTCCATATCTATTCCTCCTCATTCATCAACAAAAGAAAAGAGTGCTATCGCAAGCTCCAGCACTCTTTGATCCATTTATTCAGCAGCTGCTCCGTCAAACCATTTTTCTGCAAGCTTATCAAGCTCTCCTGACTCTTCAAGCTCAGCGAGGACCTCATTGAATTTTTCTGTCCATTCGCTGCCTTTTTGAAGGGCAACAGCTGATCCCGCTTCCTGCTCATCTACTTCAATCGTTTCACCGACAAGCTCTTCGTTGCTGTCGAGATAACCTTGAGCAACTGTATTTTCAACAATAATTGCATCAAAACGTCCGTTGATAACGTCCTGCATTAATTCAGGGATACGGTTTCTAGTTTCGACTGTAATATCCATCTCTTCAGCCAGTCCATCCACATATTCCTGCTGGATGGATCCAAGCTGTACGCCTACCGTTTTACCATCAAGATCTTCCGGCGTAGCCAGACCGCTTCCATCCATTGAAATAATCATATCCTGTGCAACATAATAAACGTCTGTGAAATCCACATTTTCTTTTCGCTCTGCTGTTGGCGTCATTGCAGCCATTACAAAGTCAACCTGATCGTTCGTTAACGCTGTAACAAGACCGCTGAACTCCATATCAATGATTTCAAATTCAAAGCCAAGCTCGTCAGCAATCATATTCGCAAGGTCAATGTCGTAACCAATAATCTCATCACCCTGAGCTGTATCAACATATTCAAATGGGCGGTAGTCAGCAGACGTTCCCATGGTCAGCATCGGCTTTTCTTCAGAAGATCCACTTCCGTTTGATGAAGCCTCCTCCTCTGAACTTCCGCAGGCACTCAGCACCATGGCTCCCGATAACGCAGTCAGTAACATATATTTCTTCATTATTTCTTCCCCCTCAAGTATCTTTATACATCATTTTGTATATTTATTATATTTGTATTTTACTGATCACGAAATAAATATGCAATACCTTTTAATAAATATACAAAATAAAAGTTTATTCTGACAATTCATTGTATTTGTAGCAGCAAGACAAAACACATCTATTTTATTTACTTTCTTTTCAAAGAATTTAAGGAGGGTTTTATAGCTGATGTGGAGGGACGGGACCATACGCAGACTCCTGTGGCGGAAAGGGTCAGGTGAAACCGGCTGAAGCACAGACGGGTTCACCCCCGGCCTTAGAAAAGCGGAGGCGACTCGTTCAGCCCCGACAAGCATAAGGCGAAGATGAAAAGAGGGCTGACTTTTGCCCTCGTTCAGCTTTGACTTATGACCTCGAGGGGCTAGTCGCCGGAACGAGACAACGAGCGGAGTATGGTCCCGTCCCGGATTAATCGAAAAAACCGGAACCACTCTGAATGAGCGGTTCCGGTTTCGTTATCTATTATACTTCTTCACAATGTACTTCAAAAATACTCTGAAGGTTTGCGATGACTGACATTGGATCGTGTCCTTCAATCTCATGTCTTTCCACCATCGTTACAACCTTCCCGTCCTTCATTAATGCAAATGAAGGAGATGACGGCGGATAACCTTCAAAATAGCTTCTCGCTTTAGCCGTTGCCTCTTTATCCTGACCGGCAAATACCGTGACAAGACGATCCGGGCGCTTATCATAATGAATCGCGTGTGCTGCAGCAGGACGGGCAATTCCGCCTGCACATCCACAAACGGAGTTCACCATTACAAGTGTCGTACCCTCTTGCGAAAGAACGTCTTCCACTTCTTCCGGCGTCGTCAGCTGCTGATAACCGGCTGCTTCTATTTCATCACGTGCCTGACGTACTACATCATTCATGAAAATGTTAAAATCCATACTCATATTAAAACGCTCCTTTTACAGGTGATTACAGTTTAATCATAGTGTACATATCGGACTTTATCAACTATGTTGAACCCGTTTTCAAACGCTGCATAAAAAATTTCATCTTTTTTTCATTTTGTGGTTTAAAATGTCCTCACGTTGGCAATACTATAAAAGAATCTAGATTTAACCCCTAAACTCCCTAGATTTCTTGGCGGCCGTCAGTGATGACAGCCGTCCTTTTTTATGTCCTCGCATTTATTCCTCAAACAGCTTGTCTACCGCTTCTGTCGGGGAGAGCTGATGTTCTCTCACCCGCTCCTCAAACTCTTTCAGACGTTCTCTGCGATTTCCCTGTGACAAAAAATGATCATATAAGCGGTCAAGCAGCATCTGGTTCATCCAGTCAACGGATTGCTCACGTCTTCTTTTTTCAAACTGTCCGCTTTGTCTCATCTGCTGTTCGAATTCAACGATCAGCTGCCATAGTTCATGCACACCCCTATTTAATATAGCTGAGCAGGTGTAGGCTTCAGGTTTCCAGCCTTCTGTTGCCGGCGTCAGAAAGTGCAGGAGCTGGCTGAATTCATTTCTTGTTTTGCGTGCAGCCTGCTCATTATGACCGTCTGCTTTATTAATGACGATGGCATCCACAAGCTCCATAATGCCTTTTTTCATTCCCTGCAGTTCATCACCAGCGCCGGTCAGGGTGAGGAGCAGGAAGAAATCGACCATTCCTCTGACCATGCCTTCGCTTTGTCCGACCCCGACCGTTTCAACGAGGATAAGATCATAGCCTGCTGCTTCACAAAGAAGCATTGTTTCACGTGTCATTCTTGCTACCCCGCCAAGCGTTCCTGCTGATGGTGAAGGCCGGATAAATACATCAGGATGATTGGATAAGGTTTCCATCCTCGTCTTGTCCCCAAGAATACTCCCGCCGGAACGGGATGAGCTCGGGTCGATCGCAAGAACTGCTATGCGTTTTCCTTCCTGCACCACATTGCTTCCAAACGTTTCAATCCACGTGCTTTTACCCGCTCCCGGCACACCTGTAATGCCGATCCGGATACTGTTCCCTGTAAAAGGGAGCAGCATGCCAATCAGCTCCGAAGCAAGTTTGCGGTGATGAGGGCTTTTACTCTCAATCAATGTGATTCCTTTTGACAGTGCACTCCTGTCTCCGTTTCGTATCCGTTCAGCTATATCAGTAATAGGAATGCTTTCCTCTTTTTTTCGCCGGAACGTCTTTTTGGCTTTAGTCATTCCCGACGACTTCCTCATAACCGAGACGCTGATAAATTTCTTCAATGACTTTTTCTGCAGCAGCCGGGATGACGGTTCCAGGACCAAAAATCGCGGAAGCACCATTTTCAAGAAGAAAAGCATAATCCTGAGCCGGGATCACACCGCCAATCACGACCATGATGTCTTCACGTCCCCAGTTTTTCAGCTCTCTGATTAATTCAGGCACTAACGTTTTATGACCCGCAGCAAGAGAACTGACACCAATTACATGCACATCATTTTCAACGGCCTGTGTCGCTGTTTCTTTCGGTGTCTGGAAAAGCGGTCCGATATCCACATCAAAACCGAGGTCCGCAAAAGCGGTTGAGATGACTTTCGCCCCTCTGTCATGTCCGTCCTGTCCCATTTTGGCAATGAGAATTCTTGGTCTTCTTCCTTCATTTTCAAGAAAATCAGCGGTCATTTCCCGAACGTTTTCAATCGCCTGCGCATCAGAATAACTCTCACTGTAAACGCCGCTCACAGAACGGATCACAGCACGGTGCCTTCCGCTCACGTGCTCAATCGCATCGGAAATTTCGCCGAGTGTCGCGCGGAGCCTTGCAGCTTCAACCGCTTTTTCAAGAAGATTTTCCTCTCCGCTCTCAGCCGCCTGCTTCAATGCAGCTAAAGCCTGTTCCACCGCTTTCTCATCGCGTGATGCACGAAGTTTTTCAAGGCGTTCGACCTGACTCTTCCTCACTTTTTCGTTGTCGATCGAAAGGATCTCAATGTCTTCTTCCTGCTCCAGACGATATTTATTCACGCCGATAATGGTTTCCCTGCCTGAATCAATTTTCGCCTGCCTTTTTGCAGCTGCTTCTTCAATTCTCATTTTAGGAAGACCTGTTTCAATCGCTTTTGTCATTCCGCCAAGTGACTCAATTTCTTCAATATGACCCCAGGCTTTTTCCATGAGCTGATCGGTAAGAGCTTCCACATAGTAGGAGCCTCCCCACGGATCAATAACATCCGTAATGCCTGTCTCATCCTGAAGGTATAGCTGCGTGTTTCTTGCAATTCTCGCTGAAAAGTCAGTTGGCAGGGCAATCGCTTCATCAAGTGCGTTTGTGTGAAGAGACTGCGTATGCCCCATTGCTGCAGCGTGTGCCTCCATCAGCGTTCTCATAACATTATTGAATGGATCCTGCTCAGTCAGAGACCAGCCCGACGTTTGGGAGTGCGTTCTAAGGGCGAGTGACTTTGGGTTTTGCGGGTCAAACTGTTTCAGTAATGTTGCCCACATTCTCCTCGCTGCCCTCATTTTCGCCACTTCCATAAAGTAATTCATGCCAATTCCCCAGAAAAACGACAGACGCGGCGCGAACTGGTCAATATCGATTCCGGCCTGAATGCCTGTACGGACATATTCAAGGCCGTCTGCGAGTGTATACGCGAGCTCTACATCAGCCGGTGCTCCAGCTTCCTGCATATGATAGCCTGAGATAGAGATTGAATTGAACTTTGGCATATTGGATGCAGTATAAGCAAAAATATCCGCAATGATTTTCATGGACATGTCCGGCGGATAAATATACGTGTTACGGACCATGTACTCTTTTAAAATGTCATTTTGAATTGTTCCGGACAGTTTCTCAGGTGATACTCCCTGCTCTTCAGCCGCTACGATATAAAAGGCCATAATCGGCAGCACGGCTCCGTTCATTGTCATGGATACTGACATCTGGTCAAGCGGAATACCGTCAAAAAGAATCTTCATATCCTCAACAGAATCAATCGCCACACCAGCTTTTCCAACATCACCGGTTACTCTTGGATGATCGGAATCATATCCTCTGTGGGTAGCCAGATCAAACGCAACCGACAATCCTTTTTGACCCATTTCAAGATTCCGTCTGTAAAATGCATTACTTTCTTCTGCCGTCGAGAACCCGGCATACTGTCTGATCGTCCATGGACGGCTCGTATACATGGTCGGATAAGGTCCTCTCGTGAAAGGAGCGAGGCCCGGAAGATCCTGCATATGCTTTGCCGACTTGATATCAGCTTCCGTATAGTAATCCTTAATCTTTATTTCTTCGTTCGTCAGCATTTCACTTTCCTTAAGCGACAGCGTTTCTTTTATGTTTGTGTAATTAAATGAAGACTGATTAAATTCAGGCATTCTCTTCCTCTCCTTCCCCTTCAAATAAAACCTTTTCAAGAAAGTCAATCATATCAAGACCTTCATAGACGGAACCGTCGAGATCAGGATAAACATCCTGAACATTCCCAGCAGCAAAGAGCTTCTGATGTCGGTTCTTCTCGCTTAAAAGGTTTGTTAAATGCTCTTTGTAAATGTCATTACTGCCACAGGCAATGAGGACATCCGCTTTATGATCATTTTCGTCCACTTTAACTCCGGCAGCTGCAAATACACCTTTTACAAAGTCTGCCCGTGGTTTATAGTCTTTTAACTCTCCCATTGTTACGAGGGAAACAGATCTGGTCTTTTCCTGCTGAACCCGTCTGATTAATTGATCCCAAGACTGACCGATGGTACGTCTGTTGTCTGCAGGGGTCGCATTTTTCGATAACTCGGCATAGCGGTTCATGCCGACAATCGTTGTTTTGCGCGTTCTCACATTCTGGTCTCTCTTTGACCAGATTTCATCCACTTTTTTCTCCAGCCAGCCGTCTTTCACGAGGTCAGAATAGCTGCCGCGTTTTTGCATATCACAAAACATCTCCCACGCTTTTTCCGCCAGCTCCTTCGTCAGATGTTCAATATAGTAAGACCCGCCAGCCGGATCCTGGATGTGCTGCAGGAACATTTCCTCTTTCAAAATGAGCTGGAGATTTCTTGCGGCCCGGGAAGCTTGAGGAGAAGGGTCTGCAGATTGCTCGTATGGTGCCGTATACAAATAATCCACGCCGGCAAGAACGGCTGCAAAAGCTTCATTACCCGCTCTTAAAAGATTGACGTGCTGATCCTGAGAGCTCTTTGTAAAAGCAGAAGTCTCACTGCCAATCGTGATTGCCTGATCCATCCCATAATAGGAAACGAAATGCTTCCATAACACCCGGAACGCCCTGATTTTAGCAATTTCACTGAAAAAGGCGGATCCTGTTGAAAATGACGCGTGCATTTTTGAGAAGGTTTTCTGTGGATCCCATCCAAAAGATTCAGCTATCTCTATCCATTCAGCTGCCTGCGCGAGCACAACAGCTAATTCCTGTACAATACCTGCTCCCTCGTTATGCCAGCGCACAGCTGTTAAAGGAATCGTTCTCAGTACAGGATGAGATTCATCAAGTTGAACCCACGGTTTAAACCAGTTCCCGTCCTTCTTATCTCCAGTTAAGGCAGAATGTGCATTGATTCCGAAAACACCTTCAATTTGTTTAGCTGACGAAAGAATGGCTTCATGCCAGCCGATAGCTTTTTCGTCTAAAATCAGGTAAACGTTCGGGTTTTCCATCAGATTCAGCGATTTTTCTGCATCAGCAGCCGTCCAATGCTCAAAGCGTTCAGCTGATAGGACTTCTGTGCCTTTTTCAAGCTCACTCTTCAGCCTGTTTAATGCCACGTCTGGATGGAGTCCATTCACACGCTGCGTGATTTTAAACCCTGACTCACTTTTCCACGTTCTGGCCGGATGGTTCTCAGGTATCTCCGGTCGTTCTGTATATAAAGGATTAATATGAATCCCATCAATGGTCTTTTTATGTATGCTGTGAAGCGGTTTCCCCTTGAGCGCCGCTTCTGCACTCTTTTCCCAGTCCTGCAATGAGTGGACCGGAAAAGTTGTATCCCTGTTGTTCATAGCCGTGCTGCAAATGCAGCTCCCTCCCTTGTAATCGTTTTCATTTTTGAGCAGCGATAATGGATCATGCGCTACCTTCAGTATAATGAAAAAACCTTTCATTGAAAAGAAGAGCCGGTCGCACTCATGCGGCCGGCTTCTATTCATTAATAAACGGAAGTGTTTTCAGATGTATTTTCAAGGATTTCCTTTACACGCTGAAGGAATCGTCCGCAGACAAGACCATCAAGAACGCGGTGATCGAGTGACAGACAGAGGTTTACCATATCTCTGACAGCGATCATACCATTGTTCATCACAACCGGACGCTTGACAATGGATTCAACCTGAAGGATGGCAGCCTGCGGGTGATTAATGATGCCCATAGACTGTACAGATCCGAATGAACCGGTATTATTCACCGTAAACGTTCCGCCCTGCATATCTTCAGACTTCAGCTTGCCGGCACGTACTTTGCCTGCCAGCTCATTGATCTCACGGCCGATGCCTTTGATCGTTTTTTCATCTGCATGCTTAATTACCGGAACAAACAGTGCATCATCTGTTGCGACAGCAATTGAGATGTTAATGTCCTTTTTCTGAATGATTTTATCTCCCGCCCACATAGAGTTCATTTGCGGGAACTCTTTTAACGCCTGAGCAACAGCCTTGACGAAGAATGCGAAGTAAGTGATGTTAAAGCCTTCTTTTTGTTTGAAGTCAGCTTTGATCGAGTCGCGGTAAGCAACAAGATTCGTTACATCCACTTCCATCATCGTCCAGGCGTGCGGTGCTTCATGCTTACTCTTCAGCATGTTGGCAGCAATCGCTTTCCGCACACCTGTTACAGGAATTTCAATATCACCAGGTGCTGACGGTACTGAAGTCTGCTGCTTTGGCTGCGCAGCCGGCTTTGGCGCTTCTTCCATGCGCGTTTCCTGCACTGGTGCTGCTGAAGGAGCTGAAGATGCGGTAGGAATTTCACCGGAATCAATAATTTTTTGAAGGTCTTTACGTGTGATACGTCCTTCTTTTCCTGATCCCTGTACCTGAGTCAGGTCAATGCCGTGCTCCTGTGACATCCGCATAACAGCAGGAGAATAGCGTGCTTTTGAACCATCCTGTTTAGATCCTTGAGGCTTTGCAGGCGCAGCTGAAGCTGAAGACTTTTCAGCAGGCGCATCCTTTTTCTCAGGTTCAGCAGCCGGTTCAGAACCGCCTCCTTCCACTTCAATCGTACAGATGACTTCCCCTACTTCAAGCGTATCGCCTTCTCCGGCAATCAGTTCTTTAATGACGCCAGTAAAGGAGGAAGGAACCTCTGCATTTACTTTATCCGTATTGACTTCAGCGATTGGATCGTATTTATTAACAGTGTCTCCTGGCTGAACCAGCCATTTTTCAATCGTACCTTCAGTTACAGACTCCCCTAACTGAGGCATGGTCATTTTTTCAATTCCCACAGAAACGGCCTCCTTTTATCGATTAATATTCAGCTAGTTCTTTCATGGCTTTTTCCACTTTATCCGGATTAACCATGAAGAATTTTTCCATTGTTGGTGCATATGGCATCGCCGGAATATCAGGACCAGCAAGACGCATAATCGGTGCATCCAGATCAAACAGGCAGTTCTCTGCAATGATGGCAGCCACTTCACCCATAATGCTTCCTTCTTTCGTGTCTTCTGTAATAAGAAGTACTTTACCTGTCTTTTTAGCTGCTTCAATAATGGCTTCTTTATCTAATGGGTAAATTGTGCGAAGGTCCAGAACATGAACACTGAAACCGTCCTCTGCAAGACGCTCTGCAGCCTGCAGGGCAAAATGTACACAGAGACCGTATGTAATCACTGTAATGTCCTCGCCCTCACGCTTTACATCCGCTTTACCAATTTCAATTGTATAATCCTCTTCAGGAACCTCACCTTTAATCAGGCGGTAAGCACGCTTATGCTCAAAGAACATAACCGGATCATCGTCACGGATCGCCGCTTTCAGCAGGCCTTTCACGTCATATGGTGTTGAAGGCATGACAATTTTAAGCCCCGGCTGATTGGCAAATACAGCCTCCACTGATTGTGAATGATAAAGAGCTCCGTGAACACCGCCGCCATAAGGGGCACGAATTACCATCGGGCAGCTCCAGTCGTTATTTGAACGGTAGCGGATTTTAGCCGCTTCTGAAATGATCTGGTTGACTGCAGGCATGATAAAGTCAGCAAACTGCATTTCAGCGATCGGACGCATACCATACATGGCTGCACCGATTCCTACGCCTGCAATCGCAGATTCTGCAAGTGGTGTATCAATCACGCGGTCTTCTCCAAACTGATCATACAATCCGTTTGTCGCTTTAAATACTCCGCCTTTTTTCCCTACATCTTCACCAAGGACAAACACGCGCTCGTCCCGTTCCATTTCTTCTTTCATCGCTAATGTAACAGCATCAATATATGACATTACCGGCATCGGTTGATCCCCCTTTAGTTTTGCTCTGCGTAAACGTATTTCAGCGCTGATTCAGGATCTGCATATGGAGCCTTTTCAGCATATTCAGTCGCTTCGTTGACTTCTTTCATAATCCGGTCATTGATTTCCTTTTCAAGCGCATCATCCATCACACCGTTTTCCTTCAGGTAAGCGCCAAACGTAATAATCGGATCCAGCGATTTCGCTTTTGCCACTTCATCAGGAGAGCGGTAAGCACGGTCATCATCATCTGAAGAGTGAGCTGTCAGACGGTAGGAAACCGTTTCAACAAGGGTTGGACCTTCTCCTCTTCTTCCGCGGTCAGCCGCTTCCTTTACTGCCTTGTACACTTCAAGAGGATCATTACCATCTACCGTAATACCAGGCATCCCGTAACCGATCGCACGGTCCGATACGTTTTCACACGCCAGCTGCTTTTCAATCGGAACGGAAATCGCATATTTATTGTTTTCACACATAAAGATGACAGGGAGCTTATGAACACCTGCAAAGTTCGCTCCTTCATGGAAGTCTCCCTGATTGGAAGAACCTTCACCAAAAGTAACGAATGTCACGAGATCCTTTTTCTCCATTTTTCCGGCAAGCGCAAGCCCAACAGCGTGAGGAACCTGCGTTGTAACAGGAGATGATCCTGTTACAATTCTTTTTGCCTTATGTCCGAAGTGACCCGGCATCTGACGGCCGCCTGAATTCGGATCTTCAGCTTTGGCAAATCCGGAAAGCATCAGTTCACGTGCGGTCATACCAAAATGAAGCACAACACCCATGTCACGGTAATATGGAAGTGCATAATCCTTCTCAACATCAAGGGCAAATGCTGCTCCAACCTGAGCCGCTTCCTGTCCCTGACATGAAATCACAAAAGGAATTTTTCCAGAACGGTTTAACAGCCACATACGCTCATCAATTCTTCTCGCAAGGAGCATTGTTTCATAAATTTTCAGTACATCATCGTTTGTTAAACCCAGTTCTTCATGGCGATTTTTACTCATGTTTTCAACCTCCTGATTCATCATTATGAATGAATAGCCTTTCCATCAACTGCAAGGGCCGCTTCCCCGATCGCTTCACTTAACGTCGGATGCGGATGGATCGTCTGGCCGACTTCCCAAGGAGTGGCATCAAGCACACGCGCAAGCCCTGCTTCAGAGATCATATCTGTGACGTGAGGACCGATCATATGAACGCCTAAAATGTCGTTTGACGCTTTGTCAGCAATGATCTTTACAAAGCCGTCAGATTTCCCGAAAACAAGCGCTTTTCCGATTGCTTTAAACGGGAATTTTCCGATCTTCACGTCGTATCCCTCGTCCTTCGCCTGCTGTTCAGTCAGACCGACACTTGCTGCTTCAGGGCTTGAATAAATACACTTCGACACAAGGCTGTAGTCGATAGGTGATACGTCCAGTCCTGCAATATGCTCAACAGCGTGAATACCTTCATGTGAAGCAACGTGTGCAAGCTGAAGCCCGCCAATCACATCACCAATTGCGTAAATGTGGGATTCCTTCGTCTGAAGCTTGTTGTTCACCTTAATAAATCCGTTTTCCACCTGGATGTCTGTGTTTTCAAGACCGATTCCTTCCGTATTGGCACTTCGGCCAACGGACACAAGAATTTTTTCAGCGGAATATGTAACCGTTTCACCTTTTACTTCAGCTGAAATGGATACACCGTCTCCCTTTTCGGCACTTGCTGCATCGACTTTTGCACCTGTCACAATGGTGATTCCTTTTTTCTTCAGCAGCTTCTCCATTTCTTTTGATACATCCGTATCCTCTGTCGGGATAATACGGTCTGCATACTCAAGAACGGTTACGTCAACGCCGAAATCGGCCATCATGGATGCCCATTCGATCCCGATTACGCCTCCGCCGACAATGATCATAGATGCTGGCAACTCTTCAAGCTCAAGCGTTTCATCCGAGCTCAGAATATGCGTGCCGTCAATGTCTAGGCCAGGCAGTGAGCGCGGTCTTGAACCCGTTGCGACTATGACATTTTTCGGAATTAGCATTTCATTTTCAGTTCCGTCCGTCATTTCCACTGAAATCGTACCCGGCATAGGGGAAAAAATGGATGGTCCAAGAATTCGTCCAAAGCCGTCAAAAACATCGATTTTACCCTGTTTCATCAGGTGCTGAACACCTTTATGAAGCTGATCCACAATCGCCTGTTTACGCTCCTGCACTTTAGTGAAATTTAATACCGCCTCTTTAATATCAACGCCAAAATCGGCAGCATTTTTTGCTGTAGCAAACACCTCTGCACTTCTTAACAGTGCTTTACTCGGGATACACCCTCTGTGAAGGCATGTTCCACCGAGCTTTCCTTTTTCAACGATTGCCGTTTTCAACCCAAGCTGTGAGGCACGGATCGCCGCAACGTATCCGCCAGTCCCTCCGCCGAGTATGACGAGATCATATTCTTCTGCCATGAAAATTCCTCCTGTCAGCTTTTTACTGAAACATTCCCTAATGGATATACTTTCGCAGCCTCTTCTTCACGAAGCACGCGGAGCGCTCCTTCTGCAAGAGCCTGAAGTTCATTTTCACCCGGCTGCACGATGACATCGGCAATCCAGTCAATGCGCTCACGGATCAGTTCAACAAAATCTTTTCCGTAAGCAAGACCCCCTGTTAAAATGATGGCATCTGCTTTGCCTTTAATGGCTGCAGCCGCTGCACCGATTTCCTTTGCCACCTGATAAGCCATCGCTTCATATACTTTTTTTGCTTTCTCATCACCGTTTTGGATCATCTGCTCAACCTTTACGGCATCATTCGTGCCAAGATAGCCAACGAAACCCCCCTGGCCTACGAGCATTTTCATGATCTCTTCACGGTAATAATCCCCTGAAAAACAAAGTTCCACTAAATCTCCAGCCGGAACGGTCCCTGCCCGCTCCGGACTGAATGGTCCATCCCCGTGCAGTCCGTTATTCACATCAACAACCCGTCCATTTTCATGAACGCCAACCGTAATTCCCCCGCCCATGTGCGTGACAATAAAGTTAGAGTCTTCGTAAGATTTCCCTAACTCCCTGGCTACACGGCGGGCAACAGCTTTTTGATTCAGCGCGTGAAAAATACTTTTTCGTTCAATCAGAGAAAACCCCGAAACGCGGGCGATGTCTGAAAGTTCATCCACCACAACCGGATCCACGATAAAGGATGGTATGTTCAGGCCCTGTGCAATCTCATAGGCGATAATGCCGCCAAGATTGGAAGCATGCTGACCGGAATAGCCTTTGCGTAAGTCCTTAAGCATTGCTTCATTCACTGAATAGGTTCCACCCTCGATCGGGCGCAACAGACCACCGCGTCCGCACACGGCATCGAGTCTTGAAATATTCATTCCTTCCTCATCAAGCGCTTCAAGAATCGTCTGCTTTCTGAACTGATACTGATCGATGATTTTGTTGTAGCTGTCTATCACACTTGAATCATGCCGAATCGTTTTTTCAAGAATAGCTGTTTCGCTGTCAAACACACCAATTTTCGTTGACGTTGAACCCGGGTTGATTACTAATATACGGTAGTTTTGATCCTGCACGTTTTTCCCTCCAGTAATACAGACCAGTGCCATTGAATCATCAAGGGCACCGGCTTTATTCATTCTTATCTTCTGCTTAAAATATTGTGCTCGCTGCGGAGAAACTGACTTCTTGATTTCGCCATTTTCGCAATTCTCTCTTCCGCCATACGGTCAGCAGCAAGATAGCTTGGTACATTGTCGCGTTTGGCAATCTCAAATACACGCGCAACATTATCATATACTTTTTCTACATTTTTCATCGCACGCTCACGGTTATATCCGTAAAGCTCATCGGCCACGTTGATCACGCCGCCGGCATTGATCACGTAGTCAGGCGCATAAACGATTCCACGTTCGTGAAGAATATCGCCGTGTTTTGTTTCCTTCAGCTGGTTATTTGCAGCACCAGCAATGACATCTGCCTTTAACACTTCAAGCGTCTGATCATTGATGACAGCACCAAGTGCACATGGGGCAAAAATATCACAGTCAACGCCATAAATCTCGTTCGGTTCAACCGCTGTTGCACCAAACTCATCAACTGCACGCTGCACCGCTTCTTTATTAATATCAGTCACAATCAGCTTCGCGCCTTCTTCGTGAAGGTGACGGCAAAGCGTAAACGCAACGTTACCAACACCCTGAACAGCAATCGTCTTGCCTTCAAGAGAGTCACTGCCGTATGCTTCATTTGCTGCCGCCTTAATTCCTCTGTAAACGCCATAAGCAGTTACTGGTGAAGGGTTACCTGAAGAACCGAACGCAGGTGAGATCCCCGTTACATAATCTGTTTCTTCATGAATGAGGTCCATATCCTTTACGGTTGTACCTACATCCTCTGCTGTAATATAACGGCCGGCAAGACCTTGAATGTAACGGCCGAAAGCACGGAACATTTCTTCGTTTTTGTCCTTTAGTGGATCACCGATAATAACCGTTTTTCCTCCACCAAGATTTAAGCCCGCTGCGGCATTTTTATAAGTCATCCCTTTAGCAAGACGAAGTGCATCTTCAATCGCATCTGCCTCAGAGTTATACGTCCACATTCTCGTACCGCCAAGTGCTGGTCCGAGTGTTGTATCGTGAATGGCAATAATGGCTTTTAATCCTGAGCTCTCATCCTGGCAGAAAACCAGCTGCTCGTAATCGTATTTCTCCATATAAGTAAAAATTTCCATTTTCATTTCCCCCTGATCAATTAATGTGTTGTACAAATCGCAAGTGCGAGTGAATGAAGCTTGCTGTCTGCTGTATCTGCTCTTGAAGTCAGCACAACAGGCGCTTTTGCACCGGCAATCACTGCTCCGACCTTACTCTGCCCGAAATACATCAGAGATTTATATAAAATGTTTCCGGACTCGATATTTGGAACAAGCAGAATGTCGGCTTGTCCGGCAACCGGTCCCTCAATCCCTTTATGCCCGGCAGCCTCTTTCGACACAGCATTATCTAATGCCAGCGGACCATCCACCTGACAGCCTTTGATCTGTCCGCGGCGATTCATTTGCGTCAGTGCCGCAGCATCAAGTGTCGCCTGCATAGCCGGATTCACAACCTCAACAGCTGCCAATGGCGCAACAGCCGGATTCGACAACCCGATGCCATGCGCAACCTTTACGGCGTTTTCTAAAATCTGCTTTTTCTGCTGAAGATCCGGCGCAACATTCATCGCTGCATCCGTCACGAAAATACTTCTGCCAATGGCAGGCACTTCAAATAAAGCAACATGGGACAGAACATTTCCTGTTCTTAACCCGACTTCTTTATTCAGTACCGCTTTTAATAACGAAGCGGTATCAATGTGACCCTTCATTAAAACTGACGCCTCACCGTCGCTGACAGCTTTTACAGCCGATAAAGCGGCTGATGCCTGAGAATCCGCGTTTCTGATGACAATATCAGCATGCTCCAGAAGGTGAGGGAAATGAGCGGCAATCAATTCATTGATTTTCATCTCATCACCAGTCAGGATAAATCTCCCCAGATTCATTGAAAGGGCCATATCGACCGCTTTTAAGACTTCATGGTCTTCAGCGGAAGCAACAGCCACGGTCACATCCGCAGCTGCTTCCGCTTTTGCTAAAATCTCTTTAAATGTAATCAAATCAACTGCTCCTTTCACTCTCAACCTGATATTTCTCTATCTTGTAGTAGAGATTCCGTATTGAAATATCAAGATCTTTTGCAGCGGCAGTTTTATTGCCTTTATGTTTTTTTAATGTGGAACGGATAATCTCTTTTTCAACTCGTTCAAGCTGATCTGCAAGAGATCCGCTCAGCTCTTCAGGCTCCTCGGAAGGATGAAGAGGAATCAGATGTTTTGGTTCTATCATGTCATCCTTCTGATCCATAAATATCATGGCCCGGCTCAGAACGTTTTCAAGTTCCCGTATATTCCCCGGCCAGCTGTGCTCATACAGCTGTCTGAGTGCCAGGGCTGAAATCCCTTTAACATGCCGGCCGTAAGACTGGTTCAGCTTCTGAATCAGCCTGTCTGATATAGAAGGAATATCCATCTTATGAGACCGGAGCGGTGGAAGTTGAAGGGTCAGCCTTGATAGGTGATAATACAATTCCTCCAGAAATCTCCCGTCCCCGATGGCACGTTCAAGATTGAAATTAGAAGCGGTGATGACTCTCGCCTTTAGCGCCACTTCACCGGTCGTTCCAAGACGTCTGATGGTTTTTGACTCCAGCACGGAAAGCAGCATCCTTTGCGCTTCAAGGCTCAGTTCTCCGATCTCATCCAGGAAAACCGTTCCTTCTCCAGCCTGTTCAAAAAAACCTTCTGATGTTTCCCTGCCAAACAGCGCCTCCATCAGATAAGCAGCCGGCATAGATCCGCAATTCACCCTGACAAACGACTTATACTTTCTGTCGCTTGCGTTGTGAATGGCATGGGCGAAAAGCTCCTTCCCACTGCCGGATTCCCCTCTGATTAAAACGGTCGTATTCGTTTTTGCTGCCACCTTAGCCTGTTCCGTGACCAGCATCATTTCATCGGACCGGCCGATAATATCCTCAAACGTGTATTTTGCTTCGAGTGAACGGATGATCCTTCTCGCCCGGTCAAGCTCAGAGGACAGCTCCTGAATCTCAGACATGTCATGAATAACCCCGACACTCCCTTTGAGCTGACCATTTACGATAATAGGGGCGACGTTTACCGCTACTTCTTTTTTATTCGGGCCGACAATCATCTTGACACCGCGAACCGGCCGCCTCGTCTTCAATACCTTCATGTGCATACTTTCGCCTTCAAAGATATCAGTCGTTGCAGGCTGATTAATGACTTCACTTTCAGAAAGTCCAGTGAGCCGGGTGTATGCTGGATTAATAAGCAGACCTCTTCCGTGCTCGTCCACCACCGATATCGCATCATCACTCGATTGGATGATCGCCTCAAGCATCATCTGTATTTCCTTCAGGTTCGTCATTTCCTCTGCAAGGTCCACTACTTCTGTGATATCTTTAAATACCGCAAAAGCCCCTATAATCTCCCCCTGATCATTGATCATCGGGATCCGGGTTGTGACAACCTTTGCTCCATTATCAAGGACGAGCTCCTGATGATTTTCCGTCCGGCCGGTTTCAATGATTCTTGGCAGGCCGCTTAATGGAACAACCTGGTAGATAGACTGGTGCATCGCCTTTTCCTTTTCAATCCCGACCATTTCAGATGCCCGGTCATTGAATAGAATTATCCTGTGATCCTTATCAATCCCAATCATGCCATCATGGGTTGAATTCATGACAAGTTCTCTTATGTAGGAATCATGCTCCAGATGACGGATCAGCGATTCTTTTTCAGTCAACAGTTGATAAAGGAGCGAAGCTACACTGCCCGGAATCAGAACTGTGTTTTGAGACCTTGCTTCCCGTAAATCAAGAAAAGTCTGATGATCCCCTGTTACATCTATAATAATATCTGTTTGATCTGTTAAATAATTACGCCAGTCACTTCCGGTCTGTATATCCATTGCACGTGCCAGTTCAAGCCCTGGTGCCTGGTTATTCCGGTCAACAACTGCATACACTTGAAACGCATCACTTTCTGCCATGACCTGCAGCAGGGCTTCCCCTCCCTGACCAGCTCCGACGATCAGCACTTTTTGCAATTTATTTCATCCCTTCTGTTCGATAACGCAACTTCTTGCAACCTTCTTCATTGTACATGAAAGCCTTTTCCTTGACAATCTTTTTTCTACACAGCATAGTCATAGCATAACCATGTTTTAAGGAGTAATCGTATGGCAAGAATCGCAGCATTAATTGTCCTGTTAATCCCCGGCGTTATCGCGGCTTACGGCATTAAGCTGATGCGGGATATGTTTTTTGGCATTCAGGCTTCATGGATGCCTGCCCTGTGGCTGCAGTTTGTTGCAGGTCTTATTATGTTCATCATCGGAATCGGTTTTATCGGGGGATTCCTCCTGCACCGGGATCGCAAAAACAACAAAGTGCAAAAACGATTTCAAAAAGAAAAATAAACACACATCGTAAAAGAGCCTGTCTCAGCATTTCCTGAGACAGGCTCTTTTGTTTTAATATTTTCAACATAGCTTACTGCTCGTTCGCACTTATAAAACGATGCCCTTCTAATTGTAAGAGCATTAGTGCCGGGGCATTCCGTAGACTCCCTCGGCGGTAAAGCGACAGGCGAGTCGGATGTGCGTAGCACAGCCGGCTCACCGCGCGGCCGCGGAAGCGAAGGAATGTCCCGGCACGGCTTTATGAGCAAAAGCTGCTTTAAATTGGTATAAGGCAGCCTTTTCATTTCTCTTTCTTCAACTGAAGAGCTCTGCCCGGAAAATCAGTAATCACACCCGAAAGGCCTGCATCCATCCACTTCTGAATAAGAGACACCTGATTCAACGTGTACAACCTGACAGGGAAACCGTGGCGCTGGCAATCGCGCATCAACTGCTCAGTCATCACCCGGTAATTGGCATGAATGGCATCTGCTCCGACCGTCTGCTGAAGCAACAGTGGATTGACTCCTTTTTTATTGTAAATAAAGGCGACTTCAGATGGGGAATCCAACTTTTTCAACGTTGTGACACTGTCGAGGTTGAAGGAGGAATACACAATTCTGTTATCTAATTTAAACTCTGCAACTTTTTGCAAAATTTCTTTTTCCATTCCCTCATAGCGTACTTTATCGTTTTTCAATTCAATATGGCACATAATCGCTTCATTTTGCAGCCACTGAAGCACTTCGTCAAGTAAAGGAATCTTTTCCGGTCTGAGAAAGCGGCTCTTTTTTATTTTCAACTGTCTTAATTCTTTTAAAGTCAGGTCTTTCACATATCCTGTTCCATTTGTTGTCCTGTTGACCGTTTCGTCATGAATGACCACGAGCTCTCCATCCTTTGACCGCTGAACGTCAAGTTCAATCGCATCACACCCGGCAGCTATCGCTTTTTTAAACGCCTTCATTGTATTTTCCGGGTAATGTCCGGAATCCCCGCGATGAGCAATAATCTGAGACATAAACATCCCCCTTCCGCTAATAACTGTATTCCCCGCAAATTTACAATATACGCTTCTTTACCTGCTTGCAGACATAAAAAAACAAGCCGCAGCCCATTGACTAACGACTTGTTCGTATTCAGCTTGCTTTATGCTCAAGTCTCAGCTTATCAGCCACCATCGCAATAAACTCACTATTCGTTGGCTTTGATTTCACTGCAGAAACGGTGTAGCCGAAAAGATTTGAGATCGCTTCAACATTCCCGCGGTTCCAGGCTACTTCAATGGCGTGACGGATGGCCCGTTCCACGCGGGATGATGTCGTATTGTATTTTTTCGCAATATCAGGATACAGAATTTTTGTGATGGATCCGAGTAATTCAATATCATGATACACCATTGAAATAGCTTCTCTTAAGTACATATAACCCTTAATGTGAGCCGGCACACCAATCTCATGAATCACACCTGTAATGCTTGCGTCCAGATTTGGTTTTCTTTGAGGCGATTTAACGGGCTTTGAAGAGTTTGATCGTGATAGTGGATTCTTTTTCCCCTGAACCTGTCTGATTGTCTGAACAAGATTTTCCATATCAAAAGGCTTCAGGATAAAGTAAGAGGCCCCCAGCTCAACCGCTTTCGTTGTGACATCTTCCTGACCAAAAGCAGTCAGCATGATCACATTGGGCTGTTTATCCAGGTCCATTTCCTTCAGTCTCTGCAGAGCATTTAGTCCGTCAATGTGCGGCATGATAATATCCAACAGACATACATCAGCATCCGTTGTTTCGATCAGATCAAGAAACTCCTGACCGTTATAGGCAGTTGCTGCAACCTCCATATCCGGCTGCTCCGAAATAAACTGTTCAAGCGTTGATACAAGTTCCCGATTGTCATCAATAATGCAAACCTTGATTTTCTCCACCCAAAATTCCTCCTCAAATTAAATTGCCTTTGAATAAGGGTTCGACACTAATTGTTAATCCCCTTTTTTATCTTATAATATTTTTCATAAAAATAGGGGTTTTCTCCAAAATCCTTTAAGAAACTTTATTTTTCGATATATTTCAACATAATTAAACATATTGTCGAATTGCTTTTATGTAGTGTAACATCCTTTTGAAAAAAATACCACCCCTCCTCCTGTTTTATTAAAAATCAGCCCTGTCTGACTGTTTGGACAGGGCTTAATATTATGATCAGGAAACTTTTTCTTCACTCTTCAGCATGTCATCTATAAAAAGCGCATAACCGGAATGAGGATCATGGATGAGCACATGTGAGACTGCACCAGCGAGTTTATTGTTCTGAATGACCGGACTTCCACTCATCCCCTGTATAATGCCACCCGTTTCATCAAGCAGTCTTTGATCCGTCACCTTAATCATCATCCCCCTGCCGCCACCGGGGATTTCTGCATCAAGATGAACGATTTCGATCTCAAAAGCTTCAATCTGATGATTTTTAATGACTGTCAGAATCTCTGCCTTCCCAGGCTGTATCTCATTTTTGGACGCGGTATCCAATGGTTTATCAAACAGTGGATTACGAATCGCTTCATAAACATTTCCGTAAATGCCGGTGTTGATATTCTCCCTGATCTCCCCGATTGCTTTTTCTTCTGAAGAAAACAAGGCGATCTTTCCACCTGGTTTACCCGCACTGCTTTTTTGAACGGATTCGATCTTCGCGTTTAAAATGTTTCCGTCAGCCATCTCAACCGGTTTTCTTGTATGCATATCTGTCACAATATGCCCAAGCGCACCAAAACCGAGTGTCGAAGGATTAATATAGGTGATTGTGCCAACTCCCTGCGTTTCATTTCTGATATAGAGGCCAAGCTGCGCTTTATTGTTTTTACCCAGCACGACCGGCACGGTTTTTACAACCGGTTCCTTTGCCCTGATAATCTCAACCTGAAGATTCTGTTGATCATGCTTCACTCCGGCAAGAACACGATTGATATCCCCAGCATTTTTTACCTTCTGCTTTTCAATTTTGCTGATTCTGTCCCCAACCTGAATTCCCGCTTTCTCAGCAGGCGACTCGCTACTTTCTCCAGCTGTTACCGGATGGAACCCGGCAACAATTACACCATCTGCGTGCATCGTAATACCGATTGAATGGCCTCCGGGAATTAATTCGACTGCATAAGCAAGACTGGAAAACGGAATAATAAACAACATACAACAGACAAGAACCAGCTTTTTCATCCTCTTCCCTCCCTTCATCGTTCTATCTTAATGTGAGCGAAACGAGACCGGATTATAACGTCATCAACATAAAAAAGCCACCCGTAATTGGATGGCTTTAACTATACGTCTATACAGTCGATTTTTTGATTGAATGAGCAAGATCGAGCAGCTCTTCTGCGTGACTGATCGTTAAATCAGTGATTTCAACACCTGAAATCATTCTGCTGATTTCTCTCACTCTTTCCTGCTTTTCAAGCGGTAGAACGTGTGTAGTCGTTCGGTCGTTTTTGATTTCCTTTGATATGAAGAGGTGACGGTCACTGATGGCGGCAACCTGAGGCAGATGCGAAATACACAGCACCTGTGAATGGGTGGAGATTGAGTAAATTTTTTCTGCAATCGCCTGTGCCACCCGGCCGCTCACGCCGGTGTCGACCTCATCAAATATGATGGATGTGATCCCCTGATGCTGTGAGAAGATTGTTTTTAAAGCAAGCATCATCCGTGAAATTTCTCCGCCTGAAGCAACTTTGATTAACGGTTTCAGCGGCTCACCAGGATTGGTTGAGATGTAAAATTCAATCTGGTCCATCCCATCCTGCCGAAAATTCTTCGTCTCGGAAAACCGGACTTCAAATACAGCTTTATCCATATAAAGGGCTTTTAATTCAGAATGAATTTCCTTTGTCAGCTGTTCTGACCATTTTTTGCGAAGGCTCGTCAGGTTCTCCCCTTCAAGCTGAAGATCTTTTTCTGCTGAATGCAACTTTTTCTGCAGCTCCTCTAATGAAGAGTCGCGGTTCACGATCGATTCAATTTCCTCTTCAATAGCAGAATAATACTCCATGATTTCTTCAATAGATGACCCATATTTCCTTTTCAGCTGATTAATTTCGTTCAGTCGCTCTTCTATAATCTGAAGCCGTTCCGGATCATATTCCAGGTTATCAAGCTGTTGGCGGATCGTCCTCGCTGCATCTTCAAGCATATAAAACTGACTGCTGACCGCTTCACTTACTTCTTGAATGTCCTGATCAATATCACCGGCCTGCTCAAGATTAGACATCGCGAGCCCTACCCAGTCAAGTCCCTTCTGTTCTCCCTGCAGCGCATTATAAGCCGTTTGCAGAGAATCAAAAAGCCTTTCGAAATTGGATAGCTTTGTTTTTTCTTCAAGCAGTTCTTCGTCTTCATTTAGAGTCAGGTCCGCTTTTTCAATTTCCTGATATTGAAACTGGATCAAATCCAAACGGTGCGCCATCTGCTGATCATTTTCAGAAAGTGATCGAATCTGTTTTCTTAAATCATCGTATAGCCCGAATACTTCACTGTAATTTGAACGCGCAGCTGAAATTTCACCGCCGCCAAACTGGTCAAGTAAATGAATATGTAATTGTTCGTCCATCAGCTCCTGACTCTCGTGCTGGCCGTGAATATCAATTAAAGCAGAGCCAACCTCCCTCAGGATGGCAATCGTGACAAGCTTCCCGTTAATTCTGCATGCACTTTTACCGCTGACAGATATGTCTCTTTTTAATAAGATCATTTCATCTTCAATTTCAATGCCGAATTGCTCACATCTTTCATATACAGGATGTGCAGGTGGCACGGTAAATACCCCTTCAATCTCAGCTTTTTTTTCGCCATGGCGGACAAACTCAGCCGATCCCCTGCCTCCTGCAAGCAGCTGGATGGCGTCAATTATAATCGATTTACCCGCTCCGGTTTCACCTGTTAAGACTGTCAGCCCTTCTTCAAAAGAAAGTGACAGTTCTTCAATAATCGCAAAATTTCGTATCGATAAGTCCTGAAGCATTCCAAATCACCTCTGTTTTAGAGCATATCAAGAAAACGCTGGGAAATCACTTTTGATTCTTCTTCAGTGCGACAGATAATCAGGCACGTATCATCGCCACAAATCGTTCCTAAAATTTCTTCCCAGTCAAGATTGTCGATTAACGCACCAATAGCATTCGCGTTACCTGGCAATGTTTTCATCACTAACAGGTGACCAGCTCCATCGATTCTTACAAACGCATCTGTCAGCGTTCGTTTCAGTTTCTGAAGAGGATTAAAGCGCTGGTCTGCTGGCAGACTGTATTTGTAACGGCCGTCCATCATCGGTACTTTTACAAGGTGCAGTTCCTTAATGTCGCGTGAGATGGTTGCCTGTGTGACTGGAAATCCGGCATTTTTGAGCTCATCTACAAGCTCATCCTGTGTTTCGATGTCGTTGTTGACGATGATTTCTCTGATTTTGATGTGGCGCTGTCCTTTGTTGATCATGTTGTTCACTCCGTCTGTATGAATATTTATACTTAATTATACACTTATAGTATCGTATTCGTATGGATTTGTACATAAATGGGCTGGGGGAATTGTGGAAGATTTGAATGGATTATGTAGTATTTTAGGGGAATGTTGATGTAAAACCGGTCTGAACTCACCCTTCGCTTTCCGCGGCCGCGCGGTGAGCCAGCTAATGCTCCGCATTACGCTGTCTCACCTGTCGCTTCTCTGCCGCAGGAGTCTACGGGTGAGTCCAGACCTTTAGGGAGTTTTACTGGCCCTTTTATAATGGCTTAAATGGGGGCAGTGACTTTTTGATAAAAAGAAAACAGCTGGGGTGTCAGCTGTTTTCTTTTTTGGCTTTTTTGAAGTTTGTGTGTGCTTCTTCGACGATTGCATCGGCCTGGACGGATTCGTTCATTTGGCCGGGCTGGCTTTCTGATGTTTTGAGGTGGAGCAGGAATTCGATGTTTCCGTCTCCGCCGGTGATCGGTGAATAGGATCCATTCACAACATCAAATCCTTCAGCAAGTGCAAACCGGATCATGTTGTGCAGCACTTCTCTATGAATGGATGCCTCTCTTACAATACCTTTTTTACCTACTTGATCGCGTCCCGCTTCGAATTGCGGTTTTACGAGTGCGATGACGTCGCTGCCTGGTTTGAGCAGTGTTCTGAGCACGGGAAGGATGATTTTCAGGGAGATAAAGGATACATCAATGGATGAGAAATCCGGAATCCCTCTTTTAAGATCTTCAGGTGTCAGATAGCGGAAGTTGGTTCTTTCCATGACTTCCACTCTGTCGTCCTGCCTCAGTTTCCAAGCCAGCTGGTTGTAGCCTACATCAACGGCATAAGACATGGCAGCTCCTTTTTGAAGCGCGCAGTCTGTAAATCCGCCGGTTGATGATCCGACATCAATCATGGTTTTACCTTCGATTTCTATATCAAATGCCTGTAATGCTTTTTCTAGCTTTAATCCTCCACGGCTTACATACGGCATTACTTTTCCTTTAACGGATAATACCGTATCCTCAGGGATTTTTTCTCCCGGTTTATCAAGCCGTTCTTCATTTGCATAGACAAGGCCGGCCATAATGGCTCTTTTCGCTTTTTCCCGCGTTTCAGCCAGTCCCTGTTCTACAAGGAGGATATCAATACGCTGTTTTTTAACCTTCATTCACTTACGCCCTTTTTTCTTTAGCCGGAACCATGGACTGAATCAGTTCAACCGCACGGCTCTCCGTTAAATTAATTTCTTCAAGCAGTTTTCCAACGCTGCCATGCTCAATAAACTGATCTGGAATGCCCATACGTTCAATCGTAGCATGGCCGAACCCTGCATCGTGTGCAAACTCTAATACCGCACTTCCAAAACCACCCTGCAGCACTGCTTCTTCGATTGTCAGCAGTGGCATATTCAGCTTCAAAAGGTCCATCATCATCGCTTCATCAAGCGGTTTAATAAACCGTGCGTTGACAACTTTAACTGAAAGTCCTGACTTCGCAAGCTTATCAGCTGCATTTAAAGCCATCGGAATTGTCGTTCCAAATGTCAGAATCGCTGCATCCGAGCCTTCTCTCAGCACTTCCCATGAACCGATCGGCAAAGCGGAAAGTTCTTCATCCATTTCAACACCTGATCCGTTCCCTCTTGGATAACGCATCGCAATCGGGCCATCGTCATAGGTTAATGCCGTGTGGACCATATGCTGTCCTTCATTTTCATCCTTTGGCATCATGACAACCATATTAGGCAGGCTGCGCAGGAAGGCAATATCAAATACACCCTGATGCGTTTCGCCGTCAGCCCCTACAAGGCCGGCACGGTCAATACCGATGAAGACGTTCAGGTTCTGTCTGCAAATGTCATGAACGACCTGATCGTAAGCTCTTTGCAGGAAGGTTGAATAAATCGCCAGAAACGGCTTCATTTTTTGGGTCGCGAGTCCCGCTGCGAGTGTTGTCGCATGCTGCTCTGCAATCCCTACGTCAAACATACGATCCGGAAACTCACTCGCAAATCCTTCCAGCTTTGATCCAACAGGCATTGCTGGAGTAATGGCGACAATTCTTTCATCTGTACGTGCAGATTTTCTTACCGTTTCACTTACGAGCGCGCTCCACGCCGGTCCCTTTACCGCTGATTTAATCAAGTCACCAGTGTCGATTTTGTAAGGGCCGGTACCATGCCATGTACCAACTTTGTCATTTTCAGCAGGGTGAAAACCTTTTCCTTTTTTTGTAATAACATGAAGCAGCACAGGACCTTTCGTTTTCTTGGCAAATCGGATGTTTTCATCAAGTTCGTCAAAATTATGGCCATCTACCGGTCCAAGGTAAGTGAATCCAAGCTCTTCAAAAAACATGCCTGATACGAGCAGATATTTTAAGCTGTCTTTAACCCGCTCAGCCGTTGTGGCAAGCTTTCCGCCAACAGCCGGAATTTTTTTCAGGATATATTCAAGATCATCTTTTGCTTTATTATATTTCCCTGCCGTTCTCATTCTCCCGAGTACGCTATGAAGAGCTCCGACATTCGGTGCGATTGACATTTCATTGTCATTGAGCACGACAATCATATCTTTCTTTTCATGCCCAATATGATTTAACGCCTCAAGTGCCATACCACCGGTTAGCGCTCCGTCTCCGATAATAGGAACAACGTAGTTAGAGTCCCCTTTAATATCACGTGCAATCGCCATACCCATCGCAGCAGATAATGATGTTGAACTGTGGCCTGTTTCCCAGACGTCATGCTCACTTTCATTCATCTTCGGGAATCCGCAAAGTCCTTTAAACTGACGAAGCGTATCAAACTTATCTCCACGTCCGGTCAGTATTTTGTGGACATAAGACTGGTGCCCGACATCCCATAAAAACTTATCCTTCGGGCTGTCGAAATGCTTGTGTAAAGCAAGTGTCAATTCGACCACACCAAGATTCGGACCGATATGTCCTCCCGTAGCGGAGAGGTTTTCAATCAAAAAATCCCGAATATCCTGGCTTAACTCAACCATCTCTTCTTTAGACAGATTTTTTAAAAACGCCGGATCCTTAATTTTTGTTACGTCCATATGGATCACTCTCTTTCCTGAAAGGGTCCCGTTATCCATCGCCTTTTTCTTTTTACTTTTCCGGCATCAGATAACAGGTTCATGTCACTAAATTATTTTTTTCGTTTTCTTTGTATTTCAATTATAACAATGTCCGGATTTTACTCAACAAATAGTCGGGTTTGTTGGGTTGGAAAATGTTTTATGGTGTCAGAATCAATTAAATATCACTTTGAGCCCCTGACATTTCCAACATGATGATACCGTGTCATCCACGTAATCTCTTTTTATGTAAAATACCCGTGTAAAGAAAAAATAGCCGCCAGCACACGTGTGATAACGGCTATAGAGATTCTATTTAAGGTTACTTATGATGATCAGTCTGATGATGTCATGTCTATGTTAAGCGTCCAAAACATATAAGTTTTGATCCTTATTGCCGGTATGTCACTGTAGCTAAGTATATCATATCCTGTTTCAGATTGTCTCACTCCACTATCAGCTCGTACGGGAAGCGATCAGGTCTGCTATATCTGCAAGTAAGTCTGGTTCTGGATGGATCTTCTGCAGGGATTCATGAGCTTTTTCAATATGGTATTGCAGCTTTCGTTTTGCTTCCTCCATACCGAGCAGAGCCGGGTACGTGCTTTTTTTGTTCGCCTCATCGCTGCCGACAGGTTTGCCAATCTCATTTTGATCGCCTTCCACATCCAGAATATCATCCCGTATCTGGAAAGCGAGTCCGATATGTTTCGCGTAATCACCAAGAAGATTCAGTTCTCTGTCATCCAGACCACTGATGATGCCTCCTGCTTTTACCGCGTATTCCAATAGCCTGCCAGTTTTGCGGACATGAATGGACTCAAGCTCTTTAATGGTCAGATCAGCTTCCTCACCTTCGATATCAGCAGCCTGTCCACCAACCATTCCCTCTGCTCCTGAAGCTTTCGCAAGTAATCCGATCAGCTTCACCTTTTCTTCAGGCGTAAAGTTTACGGAATCGGCAATGATACCAAAGCTTAGTGTAAGCAGTGCATCTCCGGCTAAAATCGCAAACGCTTCACCAAATACTTTATGATTGGTCGGCTGGCCGCGCCTCAGATCATCATCATCCATACTCGGCAGGTCGTCATGAATTAATGAATACGTATGTATCATTTCAAGGGCTGCGCCTGCTTCGAGCGCACGTTCCGGATTACGGTCAAATGACTGTGCTGTTGCCATCACGAGCAGCGGGCGAATTCTTTTACCCCCTGCTTTTACTGAGTAAATCATGGCTTCTTGAAGTTTTTCAGGACAATCCAATGATGTAATTGCATTTAATAGGACCTGCTCAACTTTTAATTTATTTTTAGTCATGAATTCTGACAATCGGTTCATTTTTATTCCACATCCTCCGGGTCAAGTGGTTTTTCACCTTCATCTGTCATGATCGTCGCCAGCTGTTTTTCCGCATGCTGAAGTTTTTCGTGACAGATTTTCGATAGTTCTACACCTTTCTGGTAATAGGAAATGGCTTCTTCAAGTGGCACATCTCCCTCTTCAAGACGTGAGACAATTTTCTCAAGCTCCTGCATTGCCTCTTCAAATGATTGTTTTTGCTCTGCCATTTTATTCACGCTCCTTGATTTCATCGATTGTACAAAGGAGATCTGATGACTGCAGTGACACTTTGACTGCATCTCCTTCTTTGAGCTGTTGACTGTTTTTAATCAGGTTCCCCTGTTCATCATATACCAGACTGTATCCTCTGTTCATTATTTTTAATGGGCTTAATGCTTCTAACGTGGATACTGACTGCTGAAATTGGTGCGCTTTTACTGTCACGAGTTTCTGTGTGCGGTTTTCAAGCCGGGTATGAAGGGCTGATACGAGTGACCTTTTGTGCTCTATTTGCCTGTCAGGACTGAGCCTGATCAGCCTTTCATGAAGTCTGTCACGGCGGATGCCGGCTTTTTCTTTAATTAAATGAGATTCTCTTGAGAGATTTTCACGCAGCCTGTCTAACTGCTGAACCTGCTGCTCAATTAATTTCTGAGGTTTCTTAAATACAACAGAACCTGTCTGCTTAAACAGTCGTTGTTTATCAAATTGAATTTTTTGATTGACTGCACGGTGAGCCCGGATGGAGGCAGCCATGATTTTCTCACGCACCTCTTCAATATGAGGCACTGCAAGTTCTGCAGCTGCAGTTGGTGTCGGGGCGCGCATGTCAGCAACAAAATCCGCGATTGTTACATCCGTTTCATGCCCGACAGCCGAAATGACCGGGACAGGAAATGCGGCAATGGCTCTGGCAATCTGCTCATCATTAAACGCCCAAAGCTCTTCTATTGACCCGCCACCACGGCCAATAATGACAACATCAAGTTCTTCATCATGCTTTGCTTTTTCTAATGCCTCAAGAATCGAAGGTACGGCTTTTTCGCCCTGGACTGAGCAGGGATAGAGCCTGACGGATACAACTGGATATCGTCTTTTTATCGTGGTCAGAATATCTCTGATCACCGCTCCGGTCGGAGACGTAATGACACCTACTTTAACAGGATAAAGCGGGAGTCCGCGTTTTCTTTCAGCATGGAATAACCCTTCCTCTGACAGCTTTTCCTTTAGCTGTTCATAGGCAAGATACAGGGCGCCGATGCCATCAGGCTCCATTTTTTTCACATAGAGCTGATATTGCCCGCTTGATTCAAATACAGAAACATCCGCCTGAATCAGTACCTCCATCCCGTTTTCAGCCTGGAATTTCAATGAGGAAGCAGCAGAGGAAAACATCACGGCGGCAATTCTTGATTTTCCATCTTTTAATGTGAAATACAAATGTCCGCTCGAATGTTTCTTGAAATTTGACAATTCCCCTTTAATATAAACGTTAGACAGGTGAGGGTCAGCATCAAATTTTCTTTTTATGTATTTTGTTAATGCACTGACAGTCAGGTACCTCGGAGTAGACATACGGTTTCTCCTTTCGGACATGATAAAATATGATTCCGGTATTCAATAAAAAAGCGGCCCCCTTTATATGGGCAATGCCCGGGAGCCACTCTTGATCTTTTATTTCATGCGGGCGCGTTCTGCTGACTCTGTTGTGTTCGCGAGTAACATTGTAATCGTCATGGGTCCGACACCGCCGGGAACAGGTGTGATCGCAGACGCTTTGTCCTTGCAGCCTTCAAAATCAACATCACCACAAAGCTTTCCGGCATCATCTCTGTTCATGCCGACATCAATCACGATCGCTCCGTCTTTTATATGGTCAGCCGTGATCAGATGGCGAATACCTACTGCAGCAATCACAATGTCAGCCTGCTTCGTATGATAGGCCAGATTTTCCGTGCGTGAGTGGCAGATTGTAACCGTCGCATGTTTATTTAATAGCAGCTGTCCCATCGGTTTGCCGACAATGTTACTCCGACCCACGATGACAGCATGCTTTCCGGCAATGTTTATACCTTTATGTTCAAGCATTTTGATTATACCGTACGGAGTGCAGGGGTAAAATGCTTCTCCTCCGGTTTGCATACGGCCAATATTGACCGGGTGAAAACCATCTACATCTTTTTCCGGTTTAATCGCTTCAATAACTGCGGCTTCGCTGATTTGATCAGGTAAAGGAAGCTGTACGAGAATACCGTGAATCCGGTCATTTTCATTAAGGGCGTTCACAACCTCGAGCAATGCGGCTTCTGTCGTCTCTTCAGGAAGTTCGATCAGCTCAGAGTAAATCCCGAGCTCAGTGCACGCCTTTTGTTTCATTGATACGTACGTTTTCGACGCCTGATTATGTCCAACGAGTACAACTGCCAGACCCGGTGGCTGACCGCTCTCCCTTAACTTTTCAATACGGCTTTTTAATTCTTCTCTTATATCCAGTCCGATTTTTCTGCCATCGATTATTTCAGCTGTCATTCTGCTTTTACGCCTCCCGTGTGATCAATCACGTGAATGTAAAGTCGTTACAACCTTTGATAAAACCCCATTCACGAATTTGCTTGATTTTTCATCACCGAAACGCTTAGAGATCTCAACCGCTTCATTCAGGACTACGTTATATGGGACTTCTTCTTTTTTATATAAAAGCTCGTATAACGCTACCCGTAAAATATTCCGGTCCACCCGGGCAAGACGGTCAATCTTCCAGCGCTCGAGATGTCCTTGTATGGTCTGATCGATTTCTGGTTTATTTTCATGTACCCCTGTTACAAGGGCTGTCAGATAATCATCATTTTTTTCATCTTCCAGAATATTTTCAATCGCTTCTTCCGGCTCCATCTCGTTCATATCCATCTGGAATAAAGCCTGCAGCGCTTTTTCTCTGGCCGTTCGTCTTTTCATTTCAAGTTTAACTCCTTCTCTAATTGCATAATATCCATGTCATAAAAAGATCATAGCACAAAATCGCAGTCCCTACTAACGTAACTTCATGAAACTTTCATGATAACGCTGTCAAAATGATCGTGATTCTCACTTTAATAAATCTATCGTAAAACACCCGACGGTTTGTGCTGCCAGGCTGTCCATGCAGCACACAGAAAAAGGTGTCCCCTTATAAGGACACCTTTTACATCTGTCTTTATTCTTCTTCTTCCAGCTTTGCTGATTCGAACTGGATCCCAACAATGTGAATATTAACTTCCTCGGCAACGAGTGCCGTCATATTCTGCAGTGTCTGGCGGATATTATCCTGCAGCTTCTGGGCAACAGTCGGAATCGAGATCCCGAACTTCACCGTACAGTACACATCAAGGATAATGCCCTCTTCTCCAAGCTCGACCTTCACGCCTTTACCGTGATTTTTCTTACCGAGTCTCTCAGCAACACCGGATGCAAAGTTGCCGCGCATTTGAGCAATTCCGTCTACCTCAGAAGCAGCGATACCGGCAATTACTTCAATCACTTCCGGAGCAATTTCAATTTTACCCAACTGATTTTGTTCCAGGCTGCTCATTTGGAGCAGATTATTCTGATTCTCAGACATCATAATATCCTCCTTTTATTCAGCCTTCTTAGACATAATATCATACGTCTCCAAAAACTTGGTGTTAAAATCTCCGCCTGTAAATACATCATGATTCAGAAGCTTCAGGTGGAAAGGAATCGTTGTATGAATGCCTTCAATGACAAACTCGGAAAGCGCGCGCTTCATTTTCGCAACAGCTTCATCACGTGTTGTGCCGTATGTGATAACCTTGGCAATCATGGAATCATAGTAAGGCGGAATTTCATAGCCGGGATAAGCTGCAGAGTCAACACGCACACCAGGACCACCCGGGGGCAGGTACATCGTGATTTTTCCGGCTGAAGGCATGAAATTCTTTTCAGGATTTTCTGCATTGATGCGGCACTCAATCGACCAGCCTGTGAATTCAACTTCTTCCTGTGTGATTGGCAGCTTTTCACCTGAGGCTACACGAATCTGTTCTTTAATCAGATCAACACCTGTTACCATTTCTGTAACGGGATGTTCAACTTGTATACGTGTATTCATTTCCATGAAATAAAATGACTGTTCGTTATGATCATAAATAAATTCGACCGTTCCGGCACCCGTATATTTCACAGCTTCAGCTGCTTTTACGGCAGCATCACCCATTCTCTCACGGACCTTTTGATCGAGCGCAGGAGAAGGTGTTTCTTCAAGCAGCTTTTGCAGACGGCGCTGGATCGAGCAGTCCCGCTCACCGAGGTGAATGGTATTGCCATGGCTGTCGGCAAGCACCTGGATCTCAACGTGTCTAAAATCCTCAATATATTTTTCAATATAAACACCCGGATTACCGAATGCTGTTTCTGCTTCCTGCTGCGTTACCTTCATGCCTTTTTCAAGGTCTGCAGGTGTTTTCGCCACACGGATTCCTTTACCTCCGCCGCCTGCTGTCGCTTTAATAATGACCGGGTAACCGATCTCCTCAGCAAGGGTAAGGGCATCATCAATAGAGGCTACAATGCCTTTTGAACCCGGCACGACAGGAACGCCTGCTTCACGCATCGTCTCACGTGCCACATCCTTCGTTCCCATTTTTGAAATAGCCTCAGGACTTGGTCCAATAAAAATGATATTGCAGTCTCTGCACAGTTCAGCAAAGTCCACGTTTTCAGCGAGGAAACCATAACCTGGATGAATCGCATCCGCTCCAGTCAGTTTGGCTGCTGAAATCACATTCGTAAAGTTTAAGTAGCTGTCTCTTGAAAGCTTCGGCCCGATACAGACCGACTCATCAGCAAGCTGCACGTGCAGGGCTTCTCTGTCCGCTTCAGAATACACAGCTACGGTTTCTATATCCATCTCTTTACATGCTCTGATAATACGTACCGCAATTTCTCCACGGTTCGCAATCAATACCTTTTTAATCATACGTCTTCTCTCCTAACTATTCTTTAACAAGAAAAAGAGGCTGTCCGTATTCTACCAGCTGGCCGTTTTTGACCAGTACCTCAACGATTTCTCCATCCACTTCCGCTTCAATTTCGTTAAACAGCTTCATCGCTTCAACGATACAAACAGGCGTATCCTTGCTCACCTTTGATCCAACCTTCACAAAAGGATCTGCATCAGGCGAAGAAGCCTCATAGAAAGTGCCGACCATCGGTGATTTAATTTCAACTGTTCCTTCAAGAGATGGCGTTTCTACTGCAGGAGCAGCTGCTTTTTCTTCCTGCACTGCAGCCGGTGCCGTTTCCTGAACGGGTGCCTGCTGAACGGGAGCTGTCTGCTCAGGTGCGCTTGTGACAACCTGCTCAACCTGGTGTACGACAGCATTGGACTGCTTGCGCATTTTAATTTTTGCACCATCTTGCTCGTATGTAAATTCATCAATTGAAGACTTGTCAATCAGTTTAATTAACTCTCTGATTTCCTGTACTTTTAACATAGTAGACACTCCTTGACTTTTATAATTAGTTATTAGCAGCAGCTACTAATATCATACGATAACAACTGCCCATAATTCAACTTCATGTAAAAAACGTTTTATTTAAACGCTTACATAATGGATATTGTAACATACTTCACTCTCAACCCGGATGCAATTTCCTGCATAATAGATCGTATGGAAATTGTCAGGGTGATTAAAGCTTCCACCACGATCTGCTAACAGCCAAAAAGCCGGAACATGCGCTTTATAAGCGCTCTGTTCCGGCTTTTAATTACTCAGCTGATTCTGCCTGTTCAGACGGTTCGAACATCACGGATACAAATGCCTGCTCACCAAGCTCTCTTCGTCCGAGCTGAACGAGCTCATTGGCGGCTTCTTTCGAGTGTTCATTTTCAGCCGATTTAACGGTGATCAGCACTCTGTTGTCCTCTGAACGCACAAGCGCATCTTCATAACCGAGTGCTTTAATCATGGATTCGATCATCTGCTCTTTTGTTTCTAGTTTCGTTAATTCTTCCATCGCAGCATAGGCCTCATTTTTTTCAGCTGCTGAAAATTCAGTTGAAGCGACTTTGGAAGTCAGCTGTTCACGCAGTGCACTTCTTTCGTCCTGAACCTCCATACGTAATACGTCAAATAATTCATCTCCAGCTGCTTCGGATGTTACATCCACTTCATCTTCAAGCAGCCATTCATCCGAATCTTCCCCTAACACCATTTCAGCTGACTCATCAAGTGTAATCGGTGACAATTCTTCAGAAGGCGAGAATACATAATATACGGATAAAACGACAACTAAACTTACCATCGTTAACAGCCACACGGTTTGCTTTTTAAGCATTAATATCCATCTCCTTATTCATAAGGTATAACAGCTACGCGGTGTGATGAAACATCCAGCGCTTTTGATACGGCTTCTGCAATCTGTTTTTTTACTTTTGCCTCTTGTCCATTTTCAGCCACAATCATGACACCTGTTATCGCCGGTTTTTCTATGTAACTCAACACGGGTGCCCCCTGCTGTGACTGGTTCCCGAAAACGAGCTGCGAGGTCATCGAGTTCCGGTCAGCCGCCGAGCTGAATCCTTCCTTCTGATCCTCGGACTGATCCTGCTGCGTCGTTTCATTACGGGCAAAAATCTTTTTTTCACTTGTCCCCAACGTCACCATGACTTCCACTTTGTTTGTTCCAAGTGCTTTTTTCAACATGGCTTCCAGTCTTTTTTCAGCTTCGTTTTCAAGCTTTTTGATCTGCTCGAACTCTTCCTCCGTCTCGCTTACAGGAATCGTGGTCACTTCTTGTTCAGAGGGCTCTCTTCCCTGTAAAACGAGGATCAGCCCGATGATCAGCAAAAGCAGAATCAATGGCCATTTCTTTTGAAACGTCGGATCTCTTGATGAAAACAGCGTCTTCAGCTTGTCCATCATTCCCTCCCCGGTTGTTCGTTGATATGATAAATGATCTGGTCATTCTCCATTTCCCACAGCGCTGCCAGCCGCTCTTTCAGATTTCTGCCGCTTTCAAATCCCCCTTTAATATAGATGTGAACGTTCGAACCGTCATTTAATCTGACGGCCTCAACCCGGCATTCACAGTCTGTTTCCAGTGCTTCCTGCGCCTGTCCTCTCAGTGCTTCTTCCGCCTGCTCTAATAAATATGTATCCCGCTTGTCATTCATTCCATCAATTATTTGTTCTCCCCGTTCGCGTTCTGATTTTAACCACGCTGTATTAAAAAAATTGTGCATGATCAGGTGATGCTCTGATTCATCCATCAGTGATTTGACCGGGGTGATGAGCCATAGCAGGAAAAACAGTCCTGCAATGAGTCTGATAAACGGTTTCCACGAGTCTGATGGCGCAGCAGCACTTGCCAATATGAGTAATACTATCAATACAAGCAGCTGAGAAGCCCAAGAATAAAAGGTCACATCCATCACCTCACCTGATCATTAGCGGAATATTACTGACGAATAAAAGGATGATGATCGCCAGAAAGAAATTGCAGCAAATAAATAATAGAGCAGCACCTATATGAAAAAGACCTTTGCTGACCGCATCAACCGCCTGAATTAAAGAAGGGTGACCAACCGGCTCCATCACAACAGCTGACAGCCTGTACATCAGCGCAATCACCAGAATCTTTATGGCTGGAAACAGCACAATCATCAGCAATAAACAGGCACCGGCAAGACCGATCGCATTTTTAGCCAGGACAGAGGAAGCGAGCAGAAGATCTGCCGTATCCGATACGACTTTCCCAACGAAAGGTATAAATGTTCCAACCATCGTTTTCAAGGACTTAGCCGCTACACCGTCCGCTACAGAAGCCGTTACGGTCTGAACTGATAATATCGTGGTCGAAATGACAGCTGATAAGCCGAGGATCCACAACCCGAGCTGTCTGCAAAAGGCAGCGAATTTTCCTGTATTAAATGAGCTGGAGAACGTATTGGCGAGATCAAAAAAGATCGCCAGAATAAAAAGCGGGATAATGACCGTTTTGAGAAGCAGCATGGAAAAATGAATCATGGCGAGCATGATCGGATAGGAGACGGCAGATGAAGCAGGTCCGCCTGAAAAGGTAATCGACGCCATATACAAAGGCAGTAAGGCATAAAGAAAATCACCCATCATATGAAGCGCATCATAAAAATATTCCAGACACTTCTGTATACTTTTAATGACTGTCATCAGGAGCAGACCGGTTAAAACCAGCGGACTGACTTCCGCTGCAGCCTGATGAGAAAAAGACTGGTGCAAAATCTGAAGAATCGATCCGATCACCAGGAATAACAGCAGCCAAAAAATGATCTGCATATTTTCAGCGATCTGATGAAAAAAAAACATCGAAAAACCTGAAAACCATTCTGTGAACGTTTCTGACGGATTGGTAACTGCTTCAAAAAATGTTTGTTTTGAGAGCTCCGGCATGTACTCACCATAATCCACGGACAGTTCGTCCCAATATTTGAGCCACGTGTCATGTTCCGGGGCCATAAGCTGATCCTGCTTCATCTGCTCCTGCTGTATGGGTACACTCATCAGAACGGCTCCTTGGCGAACTGATCCGGCAACAGCATTAGCATATTTTCCATTAATTCAATAAAAACCGGGAACGCAATCATCAGAATGATCATTTTGCCCGTCCATTCAATAATGATGGCGAGTAGAGGCTGATCCATCGATTTTAATAGATGGATGCAGATTTCTGATAAAAATGCGATGAGCAGTACTTTTAGCAAAATGGATGAATATTCTCCGAGACCCGGAACATACCCCGCAAACTGATGAAGCATCGTGACAGCCATTTTCAAAGCGTGCAGGAGCTCTGTCAGCAGTAAAACACTCCCGCAAAGCGTCAGCAATATGGCAACCTGCGGCGATCGTTCTTTAATGACAAGCGCTAAAAATCCGATTAAAAAACAAATCCCTGCAGTCCGGATTAACTCCTCCATCGGCAGCACACTCTATTCATAAAACATAAGGACGGAACGGACAGCACTGAAAAAAGTATCAAGTGCCTGCAGCACAATAAACAGCACGTATATAAAGCCGAAAAACGCAAGCCACTGCGCATATTCTTTCTTTCCCGCCTGATCCAGAACAGTGTATAAAAAGGCCACGACAAGTCCCACTCCTGCAATTTTAAATAATATGTCTGCATCTATGATCACCTGCTACCTCTCCTGTCATCAGCTTAAAAGCAATATTGCGAGCAGACCGCACGTCACCCCGGCAACTCTGTATATTTTTACAAACTTCCCCTCACGCTCAAGCGCCTGTTCATATCTTGCCTGTAAACCTGATACCGTAAAGTTAAGATCACGCTCCACCATCTCGGCATTCATCCCCTGAAACGCCTCACCAATCCTCATCACCCAGCTTACATCCTCAGCATCCAGGCAGGAAAATTCACCGGTTTGCACAACCGTATCCTTCCATATTTCAGGAAGCGGCTTATCCTCCTGTCCCATGTTTGCTTTCAGCGCTCTAAAAAAAGGAACGAGCAGAGAATCTGACTGTTGCTGGTAGCGGATGATTTCCATCATGGACGTTTGTCTGCCGGAGACTTCTCCAAGCATCCAGTGGCACGCTCTCACAATATCAAGTAAAACGAGCCTCCTCTTTCTTAAAATGGAAGCCCTTCGCATACCTTCAAGTGTAAAACTGACCACAATACAGCCTGCACCTATGGCAAACATCATCATTTTTCAACCTCTTCAATCGCTTCACCCTGAAACTCAAGGAGATAATGATCACACGTACAGCGCAGTGTGAAATGGACAGTCTTTTCTAATAGTTCCCGGAATCCGTTTTTTTTCAATAGATCATCATAGCTGCTGGCGTGTGCCGTCATAAAAAGAATGACACCTGAAGCGACTGCTTCCTTGATCGAACCGAGATCCTCAAGACTTCCGATCTCATCCACGATCATGACGTCAGGACTCATGCTCCTGACCATCCATTGAATGCCAAGTGTTTTCGGACACTTATCGAGCACATCCAGACTCAGCCCAAACGTCAGCTGCGGAACCCCCTGCCAGGAGGCGGCAATTTCTGACCGTTCATCTACAACACATACCGTCCTCAGAGGAATGTCAGTTATTGTCTCAGATCCCCCTGAAAGAATCCGGGCTGAATCCCTCAAAAAGGTCGTCTTCCCACTTCCCGGCATCCCGTAAATAAGTAGATGCGGCAACCTATCAGGTTCTCTTGTACAGAGAAGCTTTAGAACCTGTTCTGCACATCCGATTTTTTCATGGGCAATCCGGATCGCAAAGGATGTGACATAACGGAATGCCTGAACCTGATCTGTTTTTGACGCCACTTCACCTGAAAGGCCGACCCGATGCCCTCCTTTCAGCGTAATAAATCCGGATGTGATGTCTTTTGTATGGGAGTATAGGGAATAGCTCGTCAGCCTGTCCATTAAATAAAAGCAGTCATCCTCTGTCACTTCATAATGAATTTCCTTTCTCTGATTCAGCCCGATCAGTTCAATATGACGGTTCATACGGATCCTGATTTCATGCCAGCCGGTAAGCGATTCACCCGCAGCGGGCAATATGTATTCCTGCAGATTTCTGGTGAAAAGCGAGTAGATCATATGCATGTGCTGATACTCCTTTTTTGAGACACTTACTTTTACGTTCATTCTATGGTGAGCAGCGGTAATTATGACGAAGAGCTTTTTGCCCTCAACCATCCTCATGACTGTTTACACACAAAAAAGTCCGGCATCTACGCTTGCAGCGTAAATACCGGACTTTTTTCAAATGCTTTTATTTTCTTGAAACGTATGAAGAATCAGTCGTGTTGATGACCAGAACGTCACCTTCGTTAATAAAGAAAGGTACGTTTACTGTGAGACCCGTTTCCACTGTAGCCGGCTTCGAACCGCCACTTGTTGTATCACCTTTAATGCCAGGCTCAGTTTCAACTACTTTCAGTTCAACTGTGTTTGGCAGTTCAACCCCAAGTGTTTCAGCCTGATACATCATGATCTGTACTTCCATGTTTTCCTGAAGAAACTTCAGTTCGTATTCGATCTGTGCAGCAGGAAGTTCAATCTGCTCATAAGACTCGTTATCCATAAATACGTGCATATCTCCATTGGCATAAAGATACTGCATGCGGCGGTTATCAATTTGTGCTTTCGCCACTTTTTCACCTGCACGGAATGTTTTTTCCTGCACAGCACCTGTACGAAGATTACGCAGCTTTGAACGGACAAAAGCCGCTCCTTTACCAGGCTTCACGTGCTGGAAATCCATTACACGCCAGATTCCGCCATCTACCTCAATAGTTAAACCTGTACGAAAATCGTTTACTGAAATCATATTTGTTCCTCCTGTATCAAATTATAAAATAAGCAATTCTTTTGTTGAATGAGTGAGTGTTTCATTGCCATCAGCCGTCAGCACCGTATCATCCTCAATACGTACACCGCCGATTCCAGGCAGATAAATACCCGGCTCCACTGTCACAACCATATTTTCTTCAAGGACGATATCAGAACGGAATGACAGTCCTGGTCCTTCATGAACCTCAAGACCAATCCCGTGCCCGAGGGAATGTCCAAAATAATCCCCATATCCTTTTGAAGCAATGTAATCACGGGCAAGTGCATCCGCTTCTTTTCCGGTCATCCCAGGACGGATCCCATCCATTGCCTTCAGCTGTGCATCCAGCGTGACCTGGTAAATTTCCTTCAGCTTGGCATCCGGCTCACCAACGGCCAGTGTACGGGTCATGTCTGATACATACCCCTTGTGCAGCGCACCATAATCAAGCGTGACAAAATCACCCTTTTCAATGATCTTATCGCTTGCAACACCGTGCGGAAGAGCAGAACGGTGTCCTGATGCAACAATAATATCAAAAGACGATGATACTGCACCGGCTTTGCGCATGAAGAACTCCAGCTCATTTGACACCTCAATCTCGCTCTTTCCAGGCTGAATAAAGTCGAGAATATGCTTAAACGCCGCGTCTGCTATGTCCGCAGCTTCCTTTAATATCTTAATCTCAGAATCTGTCTTAATCAAGCGGATTTTTTCAATGACACCTGACAGCGGAACAAGTTCTGCATCAATTGATTTTTCGTAGCTTCTGTAAGTGCTCAGAACGAGGTGATCTGATTCAATCCCAAGCTTTTTAATACCAAGCCGTTTACACTGGGAGGCGATTTCTTCTGTGATCGGACCTTTATGTGTAATGACCGTGAATCCCTGCGCCTGTTCCTCCGCCTGTTCTGTGTAGCGGAAATCAGTAATAAAAACGGCTTCATCAGCTGAAATCAGAACGGCACCTGCTGAACCGGTGAAATTCGTTAAATATCTTCTGTTATATGTACTCGTGATCAGCATTCCATCTGCCTTACCTGCAAGCTCTTTACGAAGTTTTTCAAGCTTCATCATTTCCAACTCCCTTAATCATCTGTTTTAAAGCGTAGAATCCGAGTTCATAACCGTACACGCCAAACCCCGCAATCTGCCCTTTTGCTTCAGCCGCAATAACGGACTGATGCCTGAATGATTCCCTGGCATGAATATTTGATATATGTATTTCTATAACGGGTAAAGAAACTGCTGCTACAGCATCACGAAGGGCATAACTCGTATGCGTATAAGCTGCCGGGTTAAACAAAACCCCTGCATATGAATCATCCTCTGCCTGATGCAGTGCATCAATCAAATCGCCTTCATGGTTTGACTGGACCGCATGAAAATCAAAGCCATATTTCTCAGCGAGCGCGCCGATTCTTTTTTCCACAGATTCGAGCGTATCAGCGCCGTAAATATCCGGCTCCCTTTTTCCGAGGCGATTCAGATTCGGTCCATTTAAAAGCAGGATTTTTTGCATACACTGTCCCCCCACAAATTCACTCCACGCTATTGTATCACAAAGCACCTGAAGTCTCACTATCCTGCTCATATGGTTCGTGATAGGCTATGGAGTAACCTGTAAAAGCACCGTGAAGAATAAACAGCGACGTCATGGAGATGACAGTATGGGCCTCCAGCTTAAGTGGATTCATGGCCGCGTCTGCCAGCCACCCTCCAGCAAAGATCAGCAAAAGCAGGATCAGATTCACAATCACCCCGGGGATAATAGATTCCCCCGTTTTTATGAATGATTTATATAAAAACGCCCACACGATAGAGATGAGACAAACAATAAATAATAGTTGGAGCTGATTAAGCCAATTCTTTTCCCAGTCCGGAAAAACAGAAAGCAGCCATTCGTTTTCTATAAAATGAAAAAAGGTATAAAACCGGTTCATTAAATAAAAAAGGACGCCTGCTGTTAGTCCCGTCCAAAAAGTAAGCATATTAAAACTCATAGTAGGAAACTTCATTTTGATTACCTCCGTTACATGGTTAATTTTTATTGGAATGGTAAAGAATAAGTTCTGGATATAAAATATAAATAAAAGTCGCGCCTGTGCACGATCACTTTCAAGAAGTATTCCCAAAAATGAAATTATTTATTGCAGATAACCTCATACGGCTAGTAGAAAGGCTAATTTTTTAGTAAACTGGAGTTACCTTATATAAAGGAATGTTTTGGATAGGCTGGTGTAATAGATGGCAAACAATCAAAAGCCTGCATATGGCGGGCAGGCTGTGATGGAAGGCGTAATGTTCGGGGGTAAACGCCATACGGTCACTGCAATCAGACGGAAAGATCAATCAATAGAATATTTTCATCTGCCGCGCAAGCAAAAGCCGGCGTTTCAAAAAATGAAAAAGATCCCTTTTCTTCGGGGAATCATTGCACTCATTGAGGCAAGTGCCAATGGAACGCAGCACCTTAATTTCTCAAGTGAACGCTTTGATGTGATGCCTGAGGACGACGAAAAGGTTCAAGAGGAACAAAAAGCATCAAAACTCGAAATGATATTTGGCATTGCTGCGATCGGTGTATTATCCTTCCTTTTCGGGAAGTTTGTCTTTACACTGATTCCCGTTTTTCTTGCCGATGCGTTCAGCTTTATCCTTCCGGGTAAATTCGAGCAGATTTTACTTGAGACCACGTTTAAAATCGTGCTGCTGCTTGCATACATTTATTTCATCTCACTGACCCCATTAATTAAGCGGGTGTTTCAGTATCACGGTGCGGAACATAAGGTCATTAATGCCTACGAAAACAATCTTCCGTTAACCGTGGAAAATGTTCAATCACAGTCAAGACTTCATTACCGCTGTGGTTCAAGTTTTATTCTATTTACGGTTATTGTCGGGATGTTTGTGTATCTTTTAGTGCCGGTTGACCCGCTTTATGTGCGTGTATTAAACCGTATTGCACTGATTCCGGTTGTTCTTGGCATTTCATTTGAAGTACTTCAGCTGACAAACAAAGTTCGGTCAGTACCTGTTCTCAAATACCTCGGTTATCCGGGCCTGTGGCTTCAACTACTGACAACGAAGGAACCAAAAGATGATCAGGTGGAAGTAGCCATTGCTTCATTTAATAAAATGCTTGAAGTGGAAGAAGCGGCTGAGTCAGGTTTAAAAAAGGCTGCACTTGTCTAAACTATTAAAAAAGGCTCGTGGGGGACGGAGCCCCTGTTCCTTTTAAAAAAGCCGGCGTGCATTGCCGGCTTCGCATGACGAGCTGTAGGAGGTGGCTGTAATGAGTGGAAGAATGATTTTCGCTTCAGTCGTTGTGATTTTAGGAGTAATTGGTCTGATCAGTATTCTCGTAACAGATCCGGGAAGACTGTTAAGCATGATTTTGACGTATGCGGCGATTGCCCTCGTCATTTATGTCATTTACCGTATATGGATGAGCAGAAGAACAGACCGCCGGGAGCAGCAGGCATTTAAAAAAGCAGCAAAACAGTCGAAGAAGAGATACCAGACTCCGGCCCCTCCTACCCGAATGAAAACGGCGGCAAAGAAAACACAGGCAAGAAAAACGACACCTGCCAAAAGAGCTTCAGCAGCCCGGATCGGTGCACCAAAGCTCACAGTCATAGAAGGAAAAAAAGGAAAGAAGAAAAAAAGAATGTCACTTTAAGCCTTCTTTCTCTATAAATTCTATTGTTTTTGCACGCCCTGATCGGATCAGGGCGTGCATTTTTTCCGGTTTCAACTGAAAGCCCGCTGTTGGAATTGGAGGCGTTTTGACAACAACCCATCTGAGTCTCGGGTTTTTCTTAATGAATCTCTGATCATGCGCTTCCTTCATTGTATGAAAAAGTGCCTCGTATAACTCCACTACATTATCAATTTTTCGTGTAGACCCTACTTCTTCAGCTGTCAGCTGAAACCCGAAGAGCGGCACCTGCTGTTCCTTTTCATCAAATAAAAACACCGGAAAATTACTGAGCACCCCACCGTCTACAATATAATGAACCTCTTTACCTGATTTAAGCTTAACCGGTTCATAAAAAAACGGCAGTGAAGCGCTCATTCTGACGGCTTCAGCTATCGTTAAATGCCTCTTATCATTTGTATAACGCTTTATGTCATCTGGTAAAACGAGCATTTCACCATCTGTCAGATCAGAAGCAATCATTCGCAGCTTTTCATAGGGTAAGTCCTCAAAATATCTGATTCCTTTCTCAAACAGCTTCCGGTCCATCCATTCTTTAATGCCGTCCCCGGAATACAGTCCTTTCTTCCAGTAAAGTAACAGCCACCTTAAAATCGTTGGAGTCCGGTTCATCTTTTGTTCAGCACGGGCAAACATCGACAGCTCCGGAAGCATTTTGATCAGATCCTCTGAGCTGTATCCTGCACTGACGAGCGCTCCGATCACTGCGCCGGCACTGGTACCCGCCACTTTCCTGATGGTAATCCTGTATTCCTCCAAAGCCTGCAAAACACCAATAAACGCCAGTGCTTTCACACCGCCTCCTGAAAAAACGACATCTGCCTGCACACCCTCACCCCTTTTGGTTTATGATATGCGGACGACAAAAAAGAAGAAGGCCGCATTGGACCTTCTTCTTTTTTAAACATTTATTTATAATCCACACTTCAACTGTGCGTTACAGTTTGTGCATGTGTTACAGCCGCCGATTTCTTTCACTGTTCCTTTTCGGCAGACCGGGCACGTGTTTCCGATCTCAGAGCCGATTGTTACATTTGTCGAGCGCAGATCCTGAATCGTATCTACGAGTACAACGTTTTGCTTTCTCTTTGGCTCGTCCTGCTTGTTTTCTTCTGCTTTCAACGTCAGTACCTGGCTGTCCCGGCTGCCGTCAACATAAACCGTTCCACCTTTTGCTCCACCGCGGTACAGACGCTCATACACGCTTTCCACCTGTTCAACAGAGTAACCTTTTGGTGCGTTTACTGTTTTTGAAATAGAGCTGTCAATCCAGCGCTGGATGACACACTGTGTATCTGCGTGTGCTTCAGGTGAAAGCTCCATCGCTGTCACAAAAAATGACGGCAGGTTTTCTTCTGATGCACCAGGGTTCAGCTCCAGATATTCTTTGACGATGTCCGCTTTCACCTCGATGAATTTACCAAGACGTCCACTGCGGTAATAAGTAAATGAGAAGTATGGCTCAAGGCCTGTAGATACGCCCACCATTGTACCCGTACTTCCCGTTGGAGCGACAGTCAGCAGGTGAGAGTTCCGGATACCGTGTTCCACGATCGCACTTCTCACATCTTCAGGCATCTTTTTCATATAACCTGTTTCAGTAAAGGCCTGGCGCAGCGCACTTGTTTCTTCTTCTGTTTCACCAGCAAGGAATGGGAACGATCCTCTTTCTTTTGCAAGCTCTACTGATGTCTTGTAGGCCGTAACGGCAATTGTCTCAAAAATCTCATCAACGAGTTTGTTGCCTTCTGCTGTACCGTATTCTTTTTCACAGTAAATAAGCAGATCTGCCATCCCCATCACACCAAGTCCGACACGTCTCTCACCAAGTGCCTGCTTTTTGTTGTCTTCAAGGAAATACGGTGTCGCATCAATGACGTTATCCTGCATGCGAACACCAACTTCAACCGTTTGCTTCAGACGTTTGAAATCAACCGTTTTATTCTTCTTATCCGCGAATTCTGCCAGGTTTACGGCTGCCAGATTACATACAGAGTATGGAGCCAGCGGCTGTTCACCACATGGATTTGTCGCTACAACCTGCTGACCGTATGCTTTTGCATTCGTCATGTCATTGGCATTATCAATAAAGAAAATACCAGGTTCCGCTGAGTACGTTGCACAAATATTGATCAGGTTCCAAAGCTCTTTCGCTTTAATTGTACGGTATGTTCTTACCGCATTACCCTGCTCCTGCCAGCGTCTCACATCACCGACTTCATGCCAGTTTTCATTGTAGTTTTTCATCTGCTCGGCCGTGTAATTTTCTACATCCGGGAATCTTAATGCATAGTCTCCGTCTTCTTCCACTGCTTTCATAAAGTCGTCCGTCAGACAGACTGAAATATTGGCACCTGTAAGAAATTCAGAGTTATGAACAGCATAAGTTCCGCCTTCAGCAAGCTTTTCTTTCGCATCATCAATAATGGACTGATTAAAGCCGCCGAAGCCTTCGATGTTTTCATAATTGGCAATGCTTTGATACATGGCGGCTTCCTGCTCTGTTAAAGGCGTAAACTTAAGTTTTTCCTGTGCGATCTTTTTGATAAAATCATCCTGAGTTGTTTCAAGAAGGAAACGCAGAATTCTCGGATTTTGCATCTTGGAGATAATAAATTCAATGATGTCAGGATGCCAGTCCGAGAGCATAATCATTTGTGCCCCTCTGCGTGATCCTCCCTGTTCAACCAGGTGCGTCAGCTTCGCAATATCATCCAGCCATGAAACAGAACCCGAAGATTTGCCGTTTACGCCTTTTGCCAGTGTATTGCGCGGGCGCAGTGTCGAACCGTTTGTCCCGACACCACCGCCGCGGCTCATGATTTCCATGACCTGCTTACGGTGATCTGAAATCCCTTCTCTTGAATCCTGAATGAAAGGCATTACGTAACAGTTGAAAAATGTAACGTCTGTCTCCGCTCCCGCTCCATAAAGCACGCGGCCCGCAGGTACAAAACGCATATTGGAAAGCTCTTCGTAAAACTTTTTTGTCCACTGTTCACGAAGCTCAGGTGTTTTTTCAACTGCTGCGAGACCCGTTGCATTACGCAGCGCAATCTGTTCGTAATAAACTTCAAGCGGTTTTTCAATGACATCAAGAGATCTGACAACAACACCTGACTCCATCTCTTTCGGTGTATCAAGGGAATTTCTGAATTCTTCTTCAATCAGCACATGTGCCTCACGCCTGTTCCAGTCAATACTCTGAATAAAACCAAGTCCACGAGCAGGAAATTTCGGGTCTTCACGGATCGTCAGAACAACAAAGTCCCCTTCTCTCAGTGTCTTCTTTTCAGTATCTTTAAATGAATAGCGGTCAAGCATGACCAGTCTCGACACACCTTTATGTGTTTTCGACATCTGATCTGTAATTTCGTGTACCTGAGGGAACTGTTTAATATCCCGGTTCAATGCCTCTTTGTTGAGTTTAGGTACTGAAGTAGATAATTGTGCCATTTGTGTCTCCCCTTCATGATTAAATATTAACTATTTGTAGTTTACTCTTCCATTACCCGAATTTCAATTATAAAACACAACATATTGTGTTTTTATTTTTCACCTAAATACTATATATAGTTTTTTCGGTCAAGCAAAAGATTTTGTCAAATGCTCAATTATAAGAAAAATGAACAAAACACGAGAAAACGCAGTGTTTTTTATAACATTTCCCCAATTTTCGACCAAATCGGAGCTTGAGTTTCAAACAGCATTTCTTCCTTAATCTAGAAATCAACAGCCACCTGCATTTCTCTTAAAGGAACCTATGCTATCATTTAAACAAAAAGAAAAAAATGAGCTTTTTAGCTCATTTTTTAAGGTATTGTTTGACAGAACCGTGCCAGGACATTCCTCCGCTTTCCTTTGTCTAGCTTCGGCAATTAGCCCTCGAGGTCATAAGTCAAAGATGAACGAGGGCGAAGATCAGCCCTCTTTTCATCTTCGCCTTATGCTTGTCGGGGCTGGACGAGTCGCCTCCGCTTTTCCAAGGCCGCGCGGTGAGCCAGCTAGCGCTCTGCGCTAGGCTATCTCACCTGTCGCTTCTCTGCCGCAGGAGTCTCCGGAATGTCCTGGCACTATATAGATGATTCTCATTTTTTAAAAAACAATATTATCTTTGATAGTTCCAGTCATCACTTAAATATTTCTTCTCCATAATGGACTCTACTACACGCAACTGTTCGTCTGACAGGGTGTAGGGAACGAGTTCAATATTCAGACCCTTTTCAAATCCTTTATGGAAGGCTGCTTTCGCCTCTTCAAAAGTGACCGGAACCTTTCTTAGTTCATTGATCGCCACCGCTTTATCTGAAAACGCCCGCATCATCCGTTCTTTTACCCGTTCACTTGGATAGTTGAACAGGCTGAACAGCTGCTCTGTGTCAAGGTCGAGCAAAATGGAACCGTGCTGCAGGATCACACCTTTTTGTCTTGTCTGGGCACTCCCAGCCACTTTTCGTCCTTCCACAACCAGCTCATACCAGCTCGGCGCATCAAAGCATACAGCGCTTCTTGGATCTTTAAGCTGTGCTTTTTCCTTTTCTGAATCCGGAATTGCGAAGTAGGCATCAAGCCCAAGTTCACGGAAACCGTTCAGAATGCCTTCAGAGATGACACGATATGCTTCCGTTACAGTATGCGGCATGTCGGGATGCTCTTCAGATACAATCACGCTGTAGGTCAGCTCTTTATCATGAAGCACTCCCCTGCCACCGGTCGGTCTTCTGACAAATCCAAGACCCTGTTTTTTTACTTCATCCAGGTTAATTTCTTTTTCTGCTTTTTGAAAATAACCGATCGACAATGAGGGAGGGTTCCAGCCGTAAAAACGGATAACAGGCGGGATTTCCCCCTTGCTGTGCCATTCCAATAGCGCTTCATCCATCGCCATATTAAAGGCGGGACCGCAAAATCCTGAATCAATAAAGTACCACTTTTCTTTTTCCAACATGATCACCTAACCGTCTATTCAAATATTATTTTCATGTATCCTGATGTTTCTTATATTTTTCTTTGAACTATTAACCTCTGACCCCTATAATAAAGAATAGTGCTGAAAATAGAAAGGGGTTAAAAAGTTGGAGTCACTTTATGTACTAATCGCTGTCCTTGCTGCGATCATTCTTTATTCAGTCTTCACCTATTTCCGTCAGAAAAAGATTTTAAAGACGCTGACAGAAGAGGAATTCAAGAACGGTTACCGCAAAGCACAGCTGATTGATGTCAGAGAACAGCGTGAATATGATGGCGGTCATATCCTTGGCGCCAGAAACATTCCACTGTCTCAGCTAAAAATGCGCCTCGGCGAAATCCGCGCAGACAAGCCCGTTTATCTTTACTGTCAAAACGGCATGAGAAGCGGACGCGCTGCCCAGCTGCTTCACAAAAAAGGTGTAAAAGACCTTTACCAGCTACAAGGCGGATTTAAAAAATGGACAGGTAAAATTAAACGCAAATAAAATAATTTGTTTCGATTAATCATAACCATCCCACAAAAAGTCAAAAGCCTCCGTTACAAAAGAGGCTTTTGACTTTTTTTAATTGACCGCTTTGTATGTATTAAACACATTTCTATAGACTGAGTACTTCAAGTGAATGGGAGATCCCCGGGTCAGGTGAAACCGGCTGAAGCGCAGGCTTGTTCACCGCCCTGCCGTAAGCGGAGGCTCGTTCCGTGACAACTTTCAATTCAAAAAACCCCCTGAAAAAATTCAGGGAGTTTTCCTTTTATACTTCAACTGCTTCTTTTTTAGTATAGCGGAGAATCGGCTGTCTTGCTGCTCTTGTTTCGTCCAGTCTGCTGATCACAGTTGTGTGAGGAGCCTCCTGTACGATTTCCGGATTCTCTTCTGCTTCTTTCGCAATCTGGATCATAGCATCAATAAATGAATCCAGCGTTTCTTTTGATTCCGTTTCAGTCGGCTCAATCATAATACATTCCTCAACATTCAGCGGGAAGTAAATGGTTGGCGGGTGGAAGCCGAAATCAAGGAGTCGTTTAGCGATATCAAGCGTTCTGACACCAAGCTTTTTCTGTCGCTTACCGCTTAATACAAATTCGTGTTTACAATGACGGTCAAATGGCAGATCGTAATGTTCAGCCAGTCTTCTCATCATGTAGTTGGCATTGAGAACAGCATATTCACTGACTGCTTTCAGACCATCCGGCCCCATTGTGCGGATATACGTATAGGCACGAACGTTGATGCCGAAGTTTCCGTAATACGGCTTAACACGTCCGATTGACTGAGGACGGTTATAATCAAATGTTAAAACGCCACCCTTCTTCACTAATACCGGCTTAGGAAGATACGGAATCAGATCCTTTTTCACGCCGACAGGACCCGATCCCGGACCGCCGCCTCCGTGAGGACCTGTAAATGTTTTATGAAGGTTAAGATGCACAACGTCAAAGCCCATGTCACCAGGACGTGCTTTTGATAACACGGCATTTAGGTTAGCTCCGTCATAATAAAGCTTGCCGCCTGCTTCGTGAATGATCGCAGCCATTTCAAGAATATTTTCCTCAAACAACCCGAGCGTGTTAGGGTTTGTAAGCATAAGTGCTGCCGTATCGTCCCCAACGACGCGCTTCAGGTCATCCAGGTCTACAAGTCCCTGCTCATTGGACTTAACGGTAATCGTTTCAAAACCTGCCACTGTTGCGGATGCAGGGTTCGTACCGTGTGCTGAATCAGGAACAATGACCTTCGTCCGGTTAAAATCACCGTTTGCCTCATGATAAGCGCGGATCATCATCAGACCCGTCCACTCACCGTGGGCACCTGCTGCAGGCTGTAGCGTCACTTCATCCATTCCTGTGATTTCCACAAGATGCTCCTGAAGGTCGTACATAAGCTCCATCGCACCCTGGACCGTACTTTCATCCTGAAGCGGATGGATATGGGCGAAACCGTCATAACGCGCAACCGCTTCATTAATTTTCGGGTTGTACTTCATCGTACAGGAACCGAGTGGATAAAAGCCGGAGTCCACACCGTGGTTTCTGTTTGAAAGCGCTGTGTAGTGTCTCATAATATCAAGCTCGGATACTTCCGGCAGTTCTGGTGCTTCTTTTCTTAAAAATCCTTCCGGTACAAGCTCAGACAGATCCGTTTCCGGTACATCAAGTTCAGGCAGACTATACCCTGTGCGTCCTTCTTTTGACAGTTCAAAAATGAGTGACTGATCTTTGTTATGCATATTGCTTCAGCTCCTCTGCAAGTAGGTCAATTTCTTCTTTTGTCCGCTGCTCTGTCACAGCAATCAGCATCTGGTTTTTACGGCTGTCATAATCACGGCCAAGGTCATATCCACCTAAAACCATTTTTCCAAACAGCGACTGATTCACTTCTTTTACAGGACGGCTTAACTCAACGACGAATTCATTAAAGGTAAAGCCCTGGTCCACGATCGTGACACCCGCTTCCTGAAGTCGTTTCTTAGCATAATGAGCCTTCTGGAAATTCTGATTCGCAATCTCCTGAATCCCCTGTTTTCCAAGTGCGGTCATCGTGACGGATGATGCCAGTGCATTTAGCGCCTGGTTGGAACAGATATTGGAAGTCGCTTTATCACGACGGATATGCTGTTCGCGTGCCTGAAGCGTCAACACATATCCTCTCTGTCCATTCTCATCCTGCGTTTCACCGACAAGACGGCCGGGCACTTTTCGCATCAGCTTTTTCGTTACGGCAAAATAACCGCAGTGCGGGCCGCCGAATGCCTGAGGAAGTCCAAACGGCTGTGCATCCCCAACAACGATATCGGCGTTAAACTGTCCAGGAGGTGTCAGGGCGCCAAGCGAAATCGGATTCGAGGATACTACAAACATCGCTTTTGAAGCGTGCGTAATTTTCTCGATTTCATCAAGACGTTCGATCTGTCCGAAGAAGTTAGGATACTGAACCATAACAGCCGCAATCTCATCTGTTACAAGCTCTTTCAGGGCGTCAAGATCTGTTACGCCATTAGATTCCGGCACCGTTACGACTTCGATGTGCTGACCCGCTGCATACGTTTCCAGAACGGCACGTGATTCAGGGTGAACGGCTTCAGAGACAAGCACTTTCTTTCTGCGTGTCTGACCCGCTGACAGCATCGCTGCTTCTGCGAATGATGTCCCTCCGTCATACATGGATGAGTTGGCTACATCCATTCCCGTCAGCTCACAGATCATCGTCTGAAATTCGAAAATGGCCTGCAGCTCTCCCTGGGAAATTTCAGGCTGGTAAGGGGTATAAGCTGTGTAAAATTCAGATCTTGAAATGACGTGATCCATAATCGTCGGAGAATAATGGTCGTAAACCCCTGCTCCGAGGAATGACGTGTATTTCTTCGTATCCGCGTTTTTAGCAGCCAGCTGAGCGAGCTCTTTTGTTAAGGCAGATTCCGCTTTAGCAGGTTTAATATTTAACTCCCCGTCAAAGCGTACCTTTTCGGGAATATCGGAGAACAACTCCTCAATGGTTGATACACCAATGGCTGAAAGCATTTCCTGCTTATCTGATTCTGTCATCGGTAAATAACGATGTGTCATAGTAATGATTCCTCCTGCTTTTATGATTTACGTTTATAAAATGGGGATTTTACGACTTTCGCTTTCACATGTTTGGACCTGATTTCAACTGTAAGTTCCTGATCCATTGACGCGAATTCTTTTTCAATCAATACGTATCCAACATTTTTACCAAGTGTCGGGGACTGTGTACCGGTCGTAACAAAACCTACTTCCTTTTCACCTACAAATACGTTATAACCGAAACGTGGAATACCACGATCAATCATTTCGATGCCAACAAGCTTCCTTGGTGCACCGTTTTCCTTCTGATCCTTCAGCACTTCCTGTCCGATAAATGGTGTTTCCTTATTTGTTTTAACGGCAAAGCCGATTCCTGCTTCAATCGGAGAAATCGATTGTGAAAGCTCCTGCCCGTAAAGAGCAAGCTTCGCTTCAAAACGCAGTGTATCACGCGCACCAAGACCGCATGGCTCCAGCCCTGACTCTTTACCCTTTTCCAGCAGCAGCCTCCATAGTCCAGGGGTATCTTCAGCACGGCAATAAAGTTCAAAGCCGTCCTCACCTGTATAGCCGGTTCTCGATACGAGCACGGAATAGTCTCCGATTTTCACATCTCTTTTAAAACGGAAGAATGTAATACCCGCGAGGTCCTCTTCTGTCAGCTGTTGAAGAATGGATTGTGCAAGTGGTCCCTGCAAAGCAAGCTGACCCGTTTGCTCTGAAATATTTTCAAGAGTAACCCCTTCGATCTGATGGTCTTTTAACCATTGAACATCTTTATCTATATTTGAAGCATTAATGACAAGGAGATAGGTTTCAGCGTCATAGCGGTAAACAAGAAGATCATCTACCGTCCCTCCGTTTTCATAACACATGGCTGTATAAAGCGCCTGATCGTCTTCAAGCGTGCTAATATCATTGGTCATCATTTTCTGAAGGTAGTTCAGGCTCTCCGGCCCCTCCACCATGACTTCACCCATATGGGAAACGTCAAACAGTCCTGCTTTCGTTCTGACAGCATGGTGTTCCTGTTTAATACCTGAAAACTGAACCGGAAGCTCCCAGCCTCCAAAATCAATGACTTTTCCTCCATATTCACTGTATAAAGGGAAAAGCGGAGTTCTTTTTAAAGCTGTAACCATTCTTTTTCTCCTTTCTGATGAATAATACATCCACACACTGAACGAAATACGTAAGCCGAACAAAAAAGGACAGGGAATCCCCTTTGGTCATTTAGGGGTCCCTGTCCTTTTCACCTGAAAGTTTACCTGATGGCTTTCCTCTTTGGTGGTTTCACAAAGAAACACTCTCCAGAGTTGCGTCCGACAGAAGTCTTTTTGCCTGAGAGATTCACATGTAAACATGCTTGCTCCTTCGGCGTCCATAAAGGATCTCTCCTTCTGCCATCATTCGCTCATATTTGTCATGTCAGTTGGACATACTATGAACAGCAATCTTTTATTTTTCTTTAATGTTCGTATTTAGCAGTTAAATACTTTAAAAATCACCTTAATAGTATCATCATTTCAGTTTTTTAGGCAATGTTTTTTTAGTTTGAATGTTCAAATGTTTTGGTATTTGACTATACAAGATGAAAGGAGAAAAAATATGGAAATCAACGTTTCAATTGGGGACAAGGACTGGCGCGAACGTTTTTTTCGTTATTTGAACAGCTTTAGTGAGCCATCAAGCCTTGCATTGACTGAAATATCCTATGAACTAAAATACACGTCCATCAAAAAAGAACGTACACTGAGCTGTCTGCAGGACCTGATTGATTTTTCTCCTATGCCTCATCAGATCAATGCAGCTGAGAAGGTATTATTTGAGATGGGTAGCCGCGCCATTCTGGCAGATGAAGTCGGACTAGGTAAAACAATCGAAGCCGGACTGATCATTAAAGAACTGCTGTGCAGAAAAATGGTTAAAAAGGTGCTCATTCTCGTTCCGTCATCACTGGCCGGGCAGTGGCAAAAAGAGCTTTGGCGGTTCACTCTCCCTTCTATTATCCATAGAGGAAAAAAAGAATGGAGACAGTCACCGATTACCATCGCTTCCATTGACCTTGTCAAAAGGGAGCCATTCCGTTCAGAGTTTCAGAAGGAAGCGTTTGATCTCCTTCTGGTTGATGAAGCACATAAATTATCCAACCCAAAAACGCTGAATCATCAGTTTGTCGCATCTTTGAAATCATCTTACCGGATTTTTTTAACAGCAACGCCGGTACAAAATAAAACAGAGGATTTGTACCACTTGTCACAGCTGTTGCATCCATCACTTTTCGAAAGCAAAAAGGACTTCAAAAAACTGATTGCCTGTGACGATAAAGGATTGTTGAAGGAAAAAATGGATCAGCTCATGATCCGTTCCCGCCGCAACGAAACGGACGTCAAGTGGACAAAACGGAAGATCAACGTTTTATGGATTGATCAGCTGCCATATGAAAAATCTCTTTATCAGGCTGTTGAAAATGAATATACGAGGATGCAAAAAGAAAACCTTCACTCGTTCAGCCATCTGGCACTGCTCCGACAGGGCTGCAGCTCCAGCATTTCGTTATTAAAAGCACTCAGAGGAGAAAAGCACGATGATTTTTGCAAATCGATTAAGGTGAATTTAAACATCACGCCTGATGAACTGATTACAGCCAAAGCACAAAAAATACTGGAGATTGTCAAAAAGCACCAGGACAAAGTGCTGATCTTTACACAATACAGGGCAACACAGCTCTACCTTCACTGGTTTTTGAAACAAAACGGAATCTCTTCGGTGCTTTTCAGAGGAGGATTTAAAAAAGGGAAAAAGCAATGGATGACCGATCTGTTCAGGGACCAGGCAGAAGTCATGGTTGCAACCGAGGCGGGATCAGAAGGACTGAATCTTCAATTCTGTCACTGCCTGATCCACGCAGACCTTCCCTGGAATCCGATGAAGCTCGAGCAGAGAACAGGCAGGGTTCACAGAATTGGTCAATCAAATGATGTAAATATTTATTATTTGCTGAATAAAAATACGATCGAGGAAAGAATCTGGAGGCTGCTAAAAGATAAGATGGTGCTTTTCGAAACGATTGTCGGTGAGCACGATCATCTGCTGAGCGGAACGACAGAAAAGGACCTTGACCGCTATTTAAACGATGCCATCCTTCACTCCAGATCGGAAAAGGAAATGAAATTGAAACTGGATCATCTGGAATCCGTTTTGAAAAAGGCGCATCAGAAGATATTGCAATCTGACCAGGCAGTCGCCACCGGAACGGAAGGCTTTCCGGAAAAGGAGGAATTTTAAGTGAATGCCATGCACCTGACTTTAATCAAAGAATTTTTAATCCATAAAGGAGCTTCCGTTACAGAGGGGAAGCAAGAATTTATGGTGCAGCTGACTGAAGAGCTTGACCGGAAATACATGAACAGACCTTATTACTGGCATTACCGTGACGCAACATTTCAAAAAGGGGAACCTGCGAGAGTATTCATTTCAATGAACAGTACGGAAGATCCTCCCTCTGTCGATAAAATCACCCATTCCCATCCCGTATTTCAGTCTCTTGTCCAATCAGCGCACGAAGAAGCAGGCTTTTATAAGTTTTATGAAAAGCCTGCTGTACAACATGTGCATGTAAAGCTTTATCCATGGTTATTTTTTCACGGAGAGTCTGAATTTACTCCCCCGGGTCCGGAAAGTTTATGGACGATTCAGGCCATGTCTTTGACAACAGGTACACTGCAATCACAGGACGACATCCCGTTTAATGACAATTTGTCGGGGCTGATCCCGGAAAACTGCACGCTTTCCATTCCAGTCATCAGTTTTGAACACGCCATCAGCCGGCTGATCACACACACCGAAATGGCAATCAGAAACAAAATTAATACTGAAAGGCTTGAGGAATCAAAATCGTATGATGTTCGCATGCATACTCCTTCAGCAGGCATTATATACCGGCTCGTTCCATAACGGCTGATCTGATCTGATCAGCTGTTATGTCAGGCGAAACATCGTCAACTGATAAAGTAACATGAGCCGCAGCCTGATACTGCTCATGCCTTAGTTGATATAGATCCTCAAGTTCCTTCTTTGTTCTCGTTGCAGCTACAGGTCTGTTCTGATCCCCTGAAATTCTGGTGTACAGTTCTTCAAAAGGAGCGTGCAGATAGATGACCAGACCGTGATTGCGCATCCACTCACCTGTCTCTGGATCATATAAAATACCGCCGCCGGTTGCGGTTACAGCAGGTTCTCCGATTTCTTTAACCGCACCGGCCTCCAATTTGCGGAAATACGCTTCACCATCTGATTTAAATATATCAGGAATACTCCTTTTCTCTCTTTCTTCAATATATTGATCAAGATCAATGAACGGACGTGACAGACGGTCAGCTGCCAATTTTCCAGCTGTTGATTTACCCGCTCCCATAAAACCGATTAGGAATACATGTTCAACATTCATTCTCATCACTCCCTGTTTCATTCATCATACCGCATCATGTTCACATTAGACAAAGCGTCAGAATCTGATCGGATCTCAGACCAGTCCTTGTAAACTGATTTCTGATAATACGATACCATTCCTTCATAATGGCGTACCTGATTGTGAGACAGTGTGGTAATGAGGATCGCTGCAGATAACAGGACAAAATAAAAAATTACAACTGGTAATACAATACTTCCCTTATGATTCAAAAGGGGAAAATGTGAAATGAGCTTCGTAGGTCCGTCCATCCAGAAATGTAACCTCCATTCTTACAAAGCCATTTTGATATTGAAACCTCAATGCATTGACATTCGTTAAATGAATTTCATGCCCCTCTAAACCAACCGTACGCCTGATATAAGAACTGTATCTTGCATACCGGATCTCTTGTTCTCCATCTGTAAAGGTAATGACATGGTCCTCAACCTGCTTCAGCTGAAGATATTTGTTTTCTTCCCTGAACTGAATCTTGAAAATTTCCCATTCTTCATTTCTCTGCTCATCGAGTGACTCGTATGCCGAATAAAAGGTCAGGATTATCAAACTGAGTAATGGTGCAACGATCATTAAAACAGCCAGACTGATTAAAACCTCTAGTAATGTAAATCCTTTATGATTCTTCAGATGAACAGATAGATAAGCCTGAGTCTGTGCCATGATAAACGCATATCCCTTCCGGAGAATAGGTGATTTTATATTTAACTCCTTCTTTTATAACTTCTTGCTGCCGTATACCTGTATGTTTTACAAATTCAACCTGTTCTGCTGCTACACTCCAAAGCTCATATTTAACGGATGCCGCCTCTGCCTGAAGAATTGATAGCACTGTGACAGGTACTATAGTCAGGCATAAAAACAGAACCATCCCGATCGAGATAACAGACTCAAGCAAAGAAAAGCCTGATTCATTTTTCAATTGTAAATCTCCCCCTTGCCAGATAAAAATGGAAGGCCAGATCATCCCCATTGACAAAAAATCGCAGCGATCCGAACGTATTCGTATTACCAATGGGGGTATACCTGAATGATTGCAGCGAACTGTATGAATTGAATTCTACTTCATCCGGTATGCTTCGATCGATCAGAATATTCCCAGACTCACCCGTTCCCATTCTTACAACGTATCGTCTCTCTTCCGGTAGAAGTTGAAATTGAATATATTTTCCGTCTGTGATTGCCTTCAACTGGGCATAATGGAGATCCTGACTCAACTGGGTTTCAAACGTCTCTGCCAGTTCACGATCTGCCGAAATTCTCACAGATGATGCAATCACAATAAATATACTTAAAACTAACAGCACAACCATGATTTCAATCAGGGTAAAGCCTGATTCTCTACGGAGTAGATTCAACGACGGACACCTGACCATCTGTACCGATCGTCAATTCCCTTCCATCCGGACAGGTCATTTCTTCTGCATTCAAATAGCCTTCCTCCTGAAGTTTCACCATCGATTCAGGCAGCGCTTTATTTGACATCCGGTAAGACTCCACCTGGGCCTGCACCATTTGTTGAAAAGCCTCGCAGCCTTTCCCGTTGATTTCCTTACTCTGGGATGAAATATTCGGCAGGCTGACAATAAGCAGTACGGAGATAACAAGTAATACAATGACCATTTCAATCAGTGTAAACCCCCGGGTATTTGTTAATAATCTTTTTACTAATTTCATCATCACAATTCCTCCTTAAATCGATTGCATTAATTGAAAAACAGGCAGTAAAACGATCAGATATGCACCGATAACGGCCAAACCAAGTAAAGTAAATAAAATGGGCTGTATAAAAGAAAAAGCAGTATTCGTTTTGGATTCAAGATCTGACAAACAGAAAGTGCTGTAAAATCCCCACTCCCGCTCAAGACTTCCATTCAATTCTCCATGCCTCGTAATATTACTTAACTCATCTGAAAAAAAGGGAAGCTGCAACATCGTATGATATACGTTCTGGCCTCTCTTCAATTCATCCATCATAAACTGACCGATTTCCTGGTATAAGGGACGGTATGGCTGTGAGATAAATGATTCAAGCATCTGATAAAAGGACAATCCGCTTTTCAGCATGGCAGAAGCTTCACGTGAAAAAACATAGCTGTGAAAACTTTTTACGTAAAAGCCTATCACAGGTAAGGAAGCCAAAAATGACCACCTGGAATGGGCTGATAGTCTTTTTAATATGACATACAAACTGACAAGTGATAAAACAATCAAACATGTACTGAAAAGAATGACCTGGGGCATTGCCGTAAAGATGGAACCCGCCGTTTTTAATGCTGCTGATTCAGTTGATCCGACGGCTGCATAGAGGCTTTTCATTCTGGGGATAAGATAATGATTCATGATGATTAAAATGAATGAAAACATCATGATCAGAAAAAAAGGATACTGCAAAATGGAGATCAGTCTTTTCTCTTCCCGCTGTTTCATCTTCATGAGATCCGAAGTTTCCTTTAACGTTTTTGTGAGATCTCCGTATTCTTCAGCGAAAAAAAGATGCATACAGACGAATTGAGGAAAACCAAGCGTTTTCATCACATCGCTCAGTGAATCTCCACTTAGAAGGGAATCATGAATTTTCCGGGGTGTTTCCGGCTTTTTACGATAGGGTAACAGGAGAAATTCAATTGCTTGATTGAGGGGATAGCCACTTTCCTTAAGTTCACTCAGTCTTGACAGGAATTGCGGCTGATCTTTTTTCGGAATAAGGGATTTCTGACGCCATCCAGCGGTGATATTCCTCTGAAGAAACATAACCAAGAGCGACCCCCTTTCTAAAGAGGTCCGGTAAACTCACATAGTTGTGCCGTACAGGAATCTGATCAATAAGAGATTCAATTGCGGGACTCGTGACGATCTCATATATAGAAGTACGTTTAATGCTGTGCGAGACGGTATTTATTTTCACGAGCCTCTGACCTGTCACGCCGATCAGCGCCTGCAAAAGTACTTCTTTTGAGATACCCAGATCAATCATCCGCCTGATTGCACCCGCTGCATTTTTTGCATGTAGGGTTGATAAAACGAGATGACCGCTTAAGGCAGCTTTAACAGCGATATCTGCTGTTTCCATGTCCCGGATTTCTCCGACAATAATGATATCCGGATCGTGCCGCAGAATAGCTTTTAAGCCTGAAGAATAAGTGACACCGGCCCTTTCATTGATCTGGACCTGAAGAACATGATCCTCCTTTCTTTCAACAGGATCCTCAAGTGTAATAACATTTCTTTTTAAAACGGTTGAACAAAAGTGTAACAGGGAGTATAGCGTTGTGGATTTGCCGCTTCCGGTTGGGCCTGTAAATAAAAGAAGTCCCTGGGGATATGAAGCCAATTCCTGAAGTTTTTTTGCTGAGTGAGAAAACATGGAGAGCTTTTCGATGGGTATGGCAAAGGATTGAGGGAGGAGTCTGATGACCATACTTTCTCTTCCAGTGGCAGAAGGTAATGTAGAAATTCTTAAGGGGAGCGATTCATCGTCGATCATCACATCACAGGCACCACTCTGAGGTTTTCTCTTCTCACCAATGTCGAGTGACGCTTTAAATTTGAAATGTGAGATCAGCCGTTCTCCCGCATCAGCAGAGATGGTCTTGTGTTGAACCAGATCACCCTGCACCCTCAACTGAATCTGCAAACAATTTTCTTTTGGAATCAGATGGATATCTGATCCTTCCTGCCTCACAGCATCATTCACAAGCTGCAATGCAAGCCGTTCTGTTCCAAACGTCATTCATGAACCACATCCTTTTTGAAAGATGTCTTCACTATACACCAAAATTGTAAATATGTCTCATATTTTTTGTAAAATTCAAAAAAAAGAGAGGCAATCGCCCCTCCAATCAACCGGACAGCTTGTACAGCTGCTTTTTATTTGAAAGACTTCTTAAGCCTTCAGGATTATAACCGACAATCAGCTTTCTGCCATCCGTTAAAATTGGACGCTTCAGCAGCTTCGGATCTTCAATAATCAGCTTAACCACTTCAGATAGTGGAAGATCATTTACATCACGATTCAAATTCTTGAATGATTGACTTCTTGTCGCCAGCAGCTCGTCAAGTCCGTCTGTCGTTAAAGTAAGCAGGTGCATCAGTTCATCAAAATCAGGAGTTTCACGGAATATGTGCCGCTCTGTAACATTTACGTCATTTGCCTTCAGCCATTTTTTCGTTTTTCTGCAGGATGTACAGCTTGGATACGTGTAAAATGTGATAGGGTTCATGTTTTTCTCCTCCTGGATGTTTTATTGTACAACTTTTGTTTGACTGTTGTTTTATTTTTGTTTAACTGTTGTTAGTATTGTATACCACATGTATAACCTTTGTACACTTTTTTGCACAACATTTTTTAAATTTATTTTCAGAATTTAGGTTTTGTACGATTTTATTCACAATTACCAAAAATCACGTAATCGTCACATTCAAAAAAGATGGGTTATTTACTTTGTAATATGGTATCCTTTATAATAGGTTCGATGGATTGTTTGCGTAAAGGAGGGATTCGGATGGATAAAATGTATCGCGTTATGGGGTTTTGGACAGCTATTTTTTCGGTATTATTTTACTTAGGACATATGCCAAAGACTTCATTACTTTTCTTAGCCCAGACAGGCTTTTTCATCCTATTGGGATACATGAAATTATCTGAGCGTATGTATGTGTATGTATTCTTTGTATACTTAACGGTATTCTTTGCTGGATTTACTTATTGGACAACTTTTATGATGCCTTTAAACGGCCCACTGTAAAACTCGTTATGAAAGCCCATTCAGGCTTTCAACAAAAAAGACAGCTGCGTGACGCAGCTGTCTTTTTATTTGTGTTAGACAGGAGTTGTACAAACTATATACTAAATCCGTTTAAGAAAGGATTTGATTCCATTTCATCCTCAATCGTTGTAACCGGACCGTGTCCAGGCAGCACATATGTATCCTCCGGTAGAGTTAACAGCTTTTGATGTATACTTTTTAACAGAAGCTTGCCATCACCACCCGGCAGATCAGTTCTTCCAATACTCCCCTGAAAAAGCGCATCTCCTGAAATGACGAGCGACTGCGCAGGAAAATAAAAGCTTACACTTCCAGGAGAATGTCCCGGTGTATAAAGCAAAGAGAAGATAAAACCTTCAATCGCGATCTCTTCTTCACGATTCCATGTAAAATCAGGTCCCTTTGCTGTAACCTCACTTAATCCTGCAAAAAAAGAAGAACCGTTTTTAGCCGGATCCCCAAGCCAGGATTTTTCCTGCTCATGAACATATACAGGAATCTCATATTTTACGCGGATATCGTCAACCGCTCCAATATGATCAAAATGCGCATGTGTCAGAAGAATCGCTTTCGGATTCAGGTTTTTCTGCCTCACCCACTCATTAATTTTTTCCGGCTCTTCTCCCGGATCAATAATCAGACAATCCCCATTTTTTTGATAAACCAAATATGCATTTGTTTGCAGCGGACCTAATGGAAGCTGTTTCCATTCCACAACCATCACCTCAAAGTTAGTGTAGCATGACTGGAATAAAAACACGAATCATCACGAAAGTGTCATGATTTGTTCTCGACATTACACACAAATAGCATTAAAATAATAGAAGAGTACGCATTTATCTGCACTAATCTCGTATAGTAATGATTCATGGAATGTGTGAAAGGGGTGCTTAAGAATGAATGGCTTAACAATTATCCTTGCTATCGTAACAATTTTAGCTGTAATCGCAACCATTACAACATTTAAGGAAAAGAATGTTCTTGGAATTTTCTTCTCTCTTGCAACACTTGGAGTATTCGGATGGTTTACTGTTATGACAATCGTATTTGACGGTTATCCAGTCCACTAAAAAAGCTGACAATAGTCAGCTTTTTTTATTTGCTCTTTTATTTGTTGCCTTTCATTTTGTTTTGTACCGACTCCAGCTTCTCCTCCATCGTATGGTTCTCCTTATCCCGTCTCTCGTCAATTCTTATATTCGTCGCCACTCTTTGTACACCCTTTGTAAAAGGGACTTCGTGAAGCTCCTGAATGACCTGAAACAGCGCGGTTAAATCTCCCTCTATCAGCGTGCTCATAGGCGTCAGCGTATAATGAATATTTCCTTCAGATGCTCTTTTCTCAAGGACCTTCTGAATGTCAGCCACGTATGAACTCACGCTCGGTGTTTCTGTTCCAATTGGAATGATCGTAATATCTGCTATTGCCATTATTGAATTTCCTCCTCAAACAAAATAATCGGTTTATTCGATTGATCTTCTATATTGATCATAGAGGTTAGATGATGTCCAATCAAACAATATGTACCGCTTTGATTACAGGATATTTGATGGTTCTCCGTATTATCTAGAATCGTGTGTATTACCCCAGTTTTCAGATTCATGCCCATCAGAGAATACTGCCCTTTTCCATATGCATACTCTCCTGTTTCATTCGGGGAAAAATATATAAATGCATCTTCTGTTAATTCATACGCCGGCAGAAGTTGCTGGTCATACTCAGTTAGAAAACCGGTACTCACTTCCTGAATCAATGCACTTTCAGATTCAATCCGGTAGGTAATTTCATCTCCGTCAAGGTTCCTGATTGTTTTAATGATGTAATCCTGTTTTGCCCTGATCATCTCGATTGGTTCATCTTCAAATATCTTTTTCTTTTCCTCAAGAACATATGACACGCTTGTCCCACTTTCCGGATCCTTATAAAATAAAGAATCTTCTCCAATCCATCTTGCAAAGGGAGGTACGTCATCGAGAGGGTTAATAGATTGATCAGAAAGATCTATCACCTTTATGTCAGCTTCCCACTCTTCGTTAAATGAAGTAATCAGAATTAGCTTTTCATTATATTCATTCCATCTGAAATCAAACTCGTTTCCTTTAAACATGTCAGAGGCAAGTGTTTTCCCCGTGTGCAGATCAATAATTTCAATTTGAACCTGCTGATCGCTCAAAGGCTGTACTGTTAAAGCTTTTGTTTTGGAAGGACTCAAATAAATCTGAGAGACTCCTTCCTTCGTTTCAAATAAAAGAACTGAGTCGTTTAGATACAGATCATGAGAAATAACCTGTAGCGCTTCTTTGTTCTTTTGCACGATTAATATGTTTTTGTTGTCTTGCCATCCGAGAACATTGTAGAACGAGGATGAAGGAAGTATGTAAGGATAAACGACCTGCTTTTGTTCTGATTCAACCGATTTCAACGGAACGGATTCCGGTGAGCATCCTGTTATCAGCAAAATCATGATTAAATACATTATAACCTTCATTTCATCCCCCCTTCATGTATTGCCTCATGTATAAGTATAGACGTATATATCATGTGCTTTGTTTCATTTTAACAGAAAATAGAAAGAAGAAGCCAGATGGCTTCTTCTATTCTTCTTCACTATTTTGTTCAGTCTTCAATCTGCCGGTTTCACGGTCATAGAAGCGGAGAAGATCTCCATAAATGATTTCATCATTATAAGCAAGCTCTTCGTTCGCTTTTTCAATCAGCGGTTCACATCCAGCGATATCAACAGGTTCACCTGTTTCACGATCATAGCATGTTTCCCCCGCATACACGAACTCTTCTGAAATAAATCTTCCATCACGTAAAATGACGAAGTTATCATTTTCTTCAGAGAAGATATCCTGACCAAATTGCAGACTGTTTTCTTCTTCGATACCAAGCAGATTAAGAATCGTCGGCTTCAGATCAACCTGACCTGCAAGCTTAGAATTCACCTGGCCTACATCTTCACCAGGAATATGAATAAACATTGGTACCCGCTGCAGCTGCGCTGTTTCATAAGGCGTAATATCCTTCTCAAGATACTGGCTCATTGCAGCATTATGATTTTCAGAAATACCGTAATGGTCTCCGTACATCACGATAATAGAATTTTCGTATAACCCTGCATCCTTTAGATAAGTGAAAAATTCTTTAATCGATTCATCAAGGTAACGTGAAGTCTGGAAATAACGGTTCAGCGTTCCTGAATTTGAATCGTATTCTTCAATAAACTTATCTTCTTCATCAAGTGTAAATGGATGGTGATTTGTCAAAGTAATCATTTTAGAATAAAACGGCTGTTCCATTTCTTTCATGTGTTCAACTGACTGTTCAAAGAATGGAATATCCTTCATTCCCCAGTTCACTGCCTGACCTTCTTCAACTGTATAATCAGTCAAAGAATAGAAGCGGTCATAACCAAAGTTTTCATAAACAACATCACGATTCCAGAAACTTTTATTATTTGCGTGCATGGCGTTTGTAAAATACCCTGCATCATTCAATGTGTCTGTCATCGTGTGGTACTCGTTCCCGCTGTGCGTAAAGAATACGGCACCTCGGCCTAACGGGTAAAGTGAATTATCAAGGATAAACTCTGAGTCAGACGTTTTACCCTGTTCAGTCTGGTGATAGAAGTTATCCATATAAATCGTATTTTCATCTTCTGTTAATGAATTCAGGAAAGGCGTAATCGTTTCCCCATTCATCTCATTGTTGATCACAAAATTCTGAAGCGATTCAAGTTTTACAACGATCAGGTTTCGATCCTTCGCGATCCCTGAAAGATCCTTCGACGGATCCGCTTCTTTAGCTTCAACATAGTTGTTTACATCTACAAGTGCATCACTGTCAGCCATAGCGCGTTGTGCAGACTGCTTGGATTGTAAATAAACATCATAGATATGATAGTTGTTCAGTCCGATATTTTTAACAAGCATTTCACGGTCGAACGTTCTTGTTAAAAGCTGTGGACGCTCAATTTCTGCAAGACCGAGATTAAAGAAGAAAGTAGCAATTGCCACAAGGAAATAGGCACGACGTGTTAATTTTGTCGGTTCCTTATGCGTTACAAAAGCAGGCTTAAACTTCACAATCGCAATCAAGATCAGAATGTCCAGGAAATACAGTGCATCTGTAAAATAAATATTTTCTAATGCACTTCCGCCAAGATCTCCGAAGTTGTTTGTCTGGAATAGTACCGGCAGCGTAATAAAATCGTTGAAAAAGCGGTAAAACACCATATTAGCAAATAGCATAGCTGTAAGCACAAAGCTCATAGAAATAACATATATGTTTCTTGTTTTTTCTTTCTTAAAGAATAGAGACAGTCCGAAAATCAATAATAAAAAGCTTAATGGGTTAATAAATAAAATAAACGCCTGCATTGCGTTCTCGATTTCAATACTGAAACTTGCATAGTAAGAAATGTACGTTTTAATCCATAAGAACGCAATGGCGATAATGACAAGCGATAGCTTGGGCATTGACCATTTTTTGTTCATAAATCCTTCCTCCTGTTGTATAGCAAAATGACAAATAGTGGGTAGTGTTTACAGTCAAACATAATATTACGCCGCTTTTTTACAAAAATCAAATACAAAATCAATAATCATAAAATCTTATTTACAATTCCACCTTTATAGACGTTTAAAACCTCAAATAGTTTCGTTTTATAAAAATATTTGAAAAATCATCCTTAAGTCACTCAAAACTTTTGATCTAAGTGGAGATTGTAAATTTAAGGTTAAGGCTGTATTATACAACGATTATGATGTGAAGTATAGGGCTGGAAGTTGGAAAAACAGGATTGTTTTAGATGAAATGGTTTTCATTTTGTCGGGGAAGTGAACACTGGGGGACGGAGCGGGTGTTCCTTCTTCAAAAAAGGAACACCCGCTCCGTCCCCCTTAATGAAAAAGGGTGAAAATAAAGCGTTTTTAACGCTTTATCTTCACCCTAATCATAAATCCACCAAGTTTCAGCGGGTTAATGTTTATATTTAATCAGCCACGCTGCGCCGATTACACCTGCATCATTCCCCAGTGTTGCGACAGTAATTTCAGTTGATTCTGCAACAGTCGGAAAAGCAAATGCTTTAAATTTTTCTCTCAGACGGTCAAGAAGGATCGGTCCGGCCTGTGATACCCCTCCACCAATGACGATTTTTTCCGGATTCAAAGCGCTTCCCAGGTTGGCAAGTGCAAGTCCAAGATAGAATGTGAGTCTATCAACAGCTTTTAATGCCGCTTCATCCCCCTGTTTAGCATGATCAAATACATCTTTAGCAGAGAATTCGCCTTTTTCATTTAACAGTGTATTGAGCACAGAAGTTGTGTCTTTTGCTGCTTCTTCCTTAGCAAGTCTGACAACTCCTGTGGCGGATGCAACTGTCTCAAGACAGCCTTTTTTACCGCAGTTACACTGATAACCACCCTCAGGAACGGCTGTAATATGGCCGATTTCACCTGCAGCCCCTTTTATACCGTGTGCAATGTCTCCATTGACGATGACGCCACCGCCAACACCTGTACCTAGTGTGACACATACAACGTCACGTGCGCCATCTCCGGCACCTTTCCACATCTCACCAATCGCAGCTACGTTGGCATCGTTTTCAATAACAACCGGCAATCCTGTCTGCTGATGCAGCTCATCACGCAGGGCAACCGGTTGCTCCCAGCCAATATTCACACCCGTATACAGAATACCTGTTTGCATATTAACCGGTCCCGGTGCACCAACACCAATGCCAAGAACCTGTTCAGGATTAATCGAAAGCTGTGTTTGCTTTAATTTAACTGCTGCTGCAATATCCGGAATAATGCTCACACCGTTATTGGATGTGTTAGTCGGGATCTCCCACTTTTCAATAATGATTCCCGATTCGTCAATAACAGCTAATTTCGTTGTCGTACCGCCAATATCCACACCAAAAATAAACTTTTTCATCATTTCACCTATCCATTCATTTCTTTATTCATTTCACTTCGAAGGACTAAAACAGCCATTCGAAAAATGTCTCGATCAATCAGGCCTGACTCATAAAGCTCCCTGATCTCCACTTCCATTAATTCAAGCGTTGAAGTTCGGTTTTCGCCGTAAATAAATAAGCCAAACCGTTTCAGAAGCTGCTGAACATCAAACATTGTTTTCAGTTCCATTACTATCCTCCATCTGAAAAGTACCTTATAAGTATATATGAAAACCCTTTATAATCTCAATTGAATCCGCTGTATTTTATGTAGTCCGGCAAAGCCGGATATTAAGGATACCCCAGAAATAAAGCTGCTCCTGAAACGATGATGACCCCAAGTGCAAAGATGAGTTGAATACCGGCGTTTGAACGGCTTTTTGGCAGTGCGGCTGCACCTGCTGTCAGAAATCCGCCAAGCAGACCACCAATATGCCCTGCATTATCAATTCCAGGAATGGAGAATCCAAACACAAGATTGATTAAAATAATAACAAGTACATTCGCACCCATTGTTCTGAAAAACAGTCCCGGCTTCCGGATACCGAAATACAGCAGCGCACCAAACAGGCCAAAGATCGCACCGCTCGCTCCTGCTGAGATTGATTCTGTAAACAGAAAACTCATGACAGACCCGGTAAAGCCTGCTGTAAGGTAAATGAGCAGGAAGCGGAATCGCCCATAGATTCTTTCAACAAGAGGACCCAGGAAATAAAGAGCCAGTGAGTTCATCAGTAAGTGCAGGATACCGATATGGAGAAAAATTGGTGTGATCAGTCTCCACCACTCACCTTCAATGATCAGAGGATTATATTTAGCACCATACTCGATCAGAACGTAAGGGTTTGTACTCCCCCCTGCCTGCTCAAGTATGAAAAACATAACAACCTGCAAAAATATGAACATATAGGCAAGTAAAGGTTTTGCATTGTCAAAAACAGCCCGATCCTGTTCATTCTGTTCTTTTGCGCGGAGCAGCGCAGCATATTTCAGCCGGTCGATTTCAAGATCCATTCCTTCATAAGAAGAAGGATAGTCAATAGAAGAAAGTGGTTTCCGGATGCCCACATCAGCCGGATTTGAATCCATTGTAACGAGCGTATGATATAGAGGCGTCCGGCGATCAGGCTGATTGTATGCCTCAAGGACTTCCTGCTGATGATCAACAGGCTCAAAACGCGAGAAATAAATGTTGTCAGCTTCAATTTTTCCTGCTCTGATCAGTCTTCTGACCCTTTCAACTTTTTCGGGAATCTGTGCTAGATCCGTTTTTAACCTGTTCATCCAGTCAAAATCATGACGAACAAGCCTGACCACTCTTTTCGGAGAACGCCCAGGGCTTTCAAGCCAGATTTCATTATGAGATGGTGACATAGTCGCAACCCGGTAATTTTTCTTCACAATGAGATCATACGCCGTTTTCCAGTAATAGTAATCAATGTTCCCTTCCATGATTATCACTCTTTCTCTGTGAGCACATTTTATTTTATTATATCAATTCCCATCAGAACTCACCCTGCTGCTGAACTGTTCAGTCGGTTATCAGCTTATTCACCGGAATATCGTGAGTCTCATGGGGAATCTGATCCATAATCTGAAAACGGAAACACAATGAAGCTGTCATCTTTCTGTAGTCTGTCAAAAAACGGTCGTAATATCCGCCACCAAACCCGATACGATATCCTGCACGATCAAAAATGAGTCCTGGAACAATTAACAGATCAATGTCATCTTTATGTATAACCGGCAGTGATTCAGGCGGCTCAAGTAAGTTGAAAAAGGATGGTTTAACGTCAGTTATGTCTTGAATTTCATGAAAAACGAGTGCTTTTCGGGATGGAATACATCTCGGCACAGCAACTGCCTTTCCATCTTGAAACGCACGTTCAATCACAGGTCGCGTTTCTAATTCGAATCCGGTTGAAACCGTTAAACCGACCGTTTGAGCATGTCTCCATTCATCTGTTTGAAACAAACGCTCATGAACACCTTCTGTTAAAAGGATTCTGTCATCACCTGAAAGGTCTTTCATACGCTGAAGCATCGTTTTTCTCAGGTCTTTCTTATCCAAAGTCATCACCCTTTTCCTTTTCATTCTCACGTTGGTTTCAAAATAGCTGGTTAACACTTTCAGTAAGTATAAAAAAACCGAAAATGCTTTTGCACATTTTCGGTTTAACGATCATTATTTTGTCTCACGGTGAAGCGTCACTTTCTTCAGACGTGGACTGTATTTTTTAAGTTCAATACGATCCGGGTTGTTACGCTTGTTCTTCGTAGTGATGTAATTGCGATCACCAGTTTCAGTGCAAGCAAGAGTAATGTTTACACGCATTTATTTTCCCTCCAAACATTCAAATGCTATTTCATAACTTCATTTCGATTCATACGACTTTTCAATAATACCATTAACAATAAAAAAAATCTACTGTCATTTCATGAATTACACTTTTTATTTTCACCTTATATTCCCTGCCTTACAAGACATGATACAATTATACCCGTAAACTTTTGGAGGTGATGACAATGGAGTGGACATATGTTGTGACGGCAGGTATCGGAATGCTGTTTCTGATCATTTCATTTTTCATAAAAGACCGATCTAAGCAAAATGAAGAAGAGCTGCAGGACCTTTCCATGAACCTTTATCAGGAGCTCTATCAGCTGAAAAAACGGACGAAACTGCTTGAAGAAGAACTCATGATTGAAAACAGCAGACCCGTAAAAACAGCTGTAAAAAAATCAAAACCTGTCAATGAAATCATTGTAAATCAGGTCCTATCACTACATAAACAAGGGTTAAAAGCTGAGCAGATTTCAAACTTATCATCTCTGCCGGTCAGCGAAGTCAAAACCCTGATCAAAAACAGATCGTGAGGCATCGATATGGATAAAAGATCAATGCGTACACTGGGAATCGGATTTATTTCCGCCTCCCTGCTCTTATACAGTGCAAATGAACTGACAGGAGAGTCAGCGGATGAAAACACTTTAATAGAAGAAACTGATGTTATCCTGTCTAACGAAGAATACGAAACCCTACAGCAGGAACTTACAGAGTGGGAAGACAGGGCACTCGCTGCAGAAGAAGCTGCAGCTGCAGAAGAAACTCCGGCAGAGGAGACTGCTGAAGGAGAAGCTCCGGCAACGACCCGTTTCATCCTTTCCATTGAATCCGGTATGACAACACCTGATATACGGGATCTGTTGGTGGAGTATGAATTAATTGAGGATAACGGGGAATTTGAGCAGTACTTAACGGATAATGACCTGACAGACCAGATTCAGATTGGTCAATATGACCTTAACTCATCTATGACGCCTCAGGAAATCGCAGAGATGATTACACAGTAAAGTATAATGCAGGTAATCGTTTTGAAAATCGTACCGGGGGATTCTTCCGGTACTTTTCGGATGTAATCCACATCGATATTCATTAAAATTTTGGATGAAGTGAATCTACGAGTGAATTGGCATCTAAAAAAAGCTGGCACAATTGTGCCAGCTTTTTTAGATTACTTATTCAACTCGTATCTTGTCCCTTTAACAAGGTAGAAGATATTCTCTGAGATGTTGGTTACGTGATCTGCTGCACGTTCCAGGTAACGGCAGATGAATGACAGCTGAGTGATCTGTGGCAGCTTGTCCGGATTTGTCGCGCTCACTGAGAGCAGCTCCTGGATGGTCTGACCATACAGTGCATCTACTTTATCATCAAGCTCTGCAATCTGCTTTGCCTTAATGATGTCTTCATCACGGTATGCTTCTAAGACAAGCTCAATCATTTCTGCAGTCTTTCTGTACATCTGATCAATATTTTCGATCGGTTTAACAAGAGCGTCATTTCCGATTCTGATCGTTGATTTTGCAATATTTACAGCAAAGTCCGCAATTCTTTCGAGGTCTGCAGCGATTTTAATCGCTACGATTACGCGTCGAAGATCTGTCGCAACGGGCTGCTGCTTGGCAATGAGCAGGATTGCCTGATCATTAATTTCTTCTTCTAAGCGGTTGGCTTTAATATCTTCATCCATGATCGCCAGAGACTGATCAATATTATGACCTTCCAGCGCTTCAAGTGAACGTCCTAATGCACGATGAGCAAACTCCCCAAGCTCAATAATTCTGTCATTTAGCAGCTGTAAATCCGCTTCATACTTTTCTCTTACTGACATCCTTTAATCCCCCTATTATCCGAATCGGCCTGAAATGTAATCTTCTGTTCTTGAATCTGATGGATTTGAGAAAATTTTATTTGTCTCATCATATTCCACCACTTCTCCGTTCAGGAAGAAGGCTGTCTTATCAGAAATACGTGCTGCCTGCTGCATGTTATGCGTCACGATGATGATGCTGTAGTCTTTTTTAAGATCCTGTACGAGCTCTTCTACTTTCAATGTAGAAATCGGGTCAAGAGCTGAAGTAGGCTCGTCCATCAGGATAACGTCAGGCTCAATCGCCAGACAGCGTGCAATACAAATACGCTGCTGCTGTCCACCTGATAAACCATAAGCATTCTCCTGAAGACGGTCTTTTACTTCATCCCAGATCGCTGCACCACGAAGTGATTTTTCAACGATTTCATCAAGAATTTTTTTGTTTTTGATTCCGTGAATACGTGGGCCGTACGCAATGTTATCATAGATAGACTTCGGGAATGGATTCGGCTTCTGGAACACCATTCCTACCTTTGTGCGAAGCTCTTCTACCTGATAATCCTTACCAAAGATATTTCGGTCACGGTAAATAATTTCACCTGATGTTTTTACAGATGGAATCGTCTCAATCATACGGTTTAGTGTTTTAATATAAGTTGATTTACCGCATCCTGATGGCCCGATAATCGCTGTTACTTCGTTTTCTTTAATATCTAGGTCGATGTTTTTAAGTGCGTGGTTAGACCCGTACCAAAGGTTAAGCTGATTCGTCTTATAAACAGATGCTTTTGGCCCTGTTACATTAGGCTCCTTATTTTCAAGTACATCTGATGCAGTTTTAATTTTCGTTGTCATGTTGAAAAGCTCCCTTCACCCAAATAAATTAATAACGCTTCTGATATTTGTTTCGGATAAATACTGCAATTGAATTCATGATAATCAGCAATGCCATCAATACGATGATCCCCGCGGCAGCGACATCATGGAATTCAACCTGTGGACGTTTTGTCCAGTCAAAAATCTGCATTGGCAGTGCAGTGAACGTACTCATGATTCCTTCCGGCATAAAGAAAAGAATGGTTGGGATCCCGATTACGACAAGCGGTGCTGTTTCACCAATTGCTCGTGACAGAGCAAGAATGCTTCCAGTCAGAATCCCAGGAATGGATGCCGGAAGTACAACGCGTAAAATTGTCTGCCACTTTGTAGCACCCATTGCAAATGAAGCTTCTCGCAGCTCATTCGGAACCGCTCTGATCGCTTCCTGTGATGCAACAATAATAATTGGCAGAATTAGTAGACTCATCGTTAGTCCTGCAGCAAGTATTGAAATACCAAGATCAAAGAACCGCACAAAGATTGTCAGTCCAAGTAAACCGAATACAACGGAAGGTACTCCTGCAAGATTTGAAATATTTACTTTAATTAAATCGTTAAACTTATTTTTTGTTGCGTATTCTTCAAGATAGATTGCTGTTCCAACTCCTAAAAACATGGAAACAGGAGCCACAACCAGCATTAAATAAATAGAGCCCGCTATAGCAGCTCTAATCCCTGAATCTTCCGGAATACGGGAGGCAAAGCTTGTAAAGAAGTCTAAGCTCAGATAGCCACTTCCTTGAGTGATAATACGATATAGTAAAATCGCAAGGACGATCAGACCAAACGCAGTTGCTGCAGCAAAGACACCTTTAAGCAGCGTATTTTTCGTCAGTCTTTTTTTTGTCCGCACCGCGACTTCCTCATGATTAATATACCTCATTTTAATACTCCTCTCTAAAGCGCTTGGAGATAAACTGTGCCAGCATGTTCATTAGTAATGTGAATATGAATAACGTGAATCCTACCGCATAAATACTGTAGTAAATCGTTGTTCCATATCCGGCATCACCCGTTGTTACCTGTACGATGTAAGCCGTCATCGTCTGAATGGAACCTGTAACATCCCAGTTAAATCCAGGTGTTGAGCCTGCTGCAACAGCTACAATCATCGTCTCACCAATAGCACGTGAAATAGCAAGTACAGTCGATGCCACGATTCCTGATAAGGCTGCAGGCAACACAATTTTCAATGCAACCTCAAGCTTCGTTGCACCTAACGCATAAGCACCATCTCGCATAGCATTCGGTACAGATGACATCGCATCTTCAGAAAGAGAAGCAATCATTGGAATAATCATGATCCCTACGACAATTCCCGGGCTGACTGCATTAAAGATCGCAATCTCTGGGAAAACAGAACGCAGGATCGGCGTCACAAACGTCAGCGCGAAGAATCCATAAACGATTGTCGGTACACCTGCAAGAACTTCAAGTACAGGCTTAACAATCCGTCTCACGCGATCACTCGCATACTCACTCAAATAAATGGCTGTTGCAATGCCAATCGGACCCGCAACCAGTGTAGCAATTATTGTGATCTTTAAAGTTCCAACAATTAATGGAAGAATCCCATAGGTTGGTGTTGAGTTAGCAAATGGGTACCACTCGGTCCCTGTTAAAAAGTCAAAAATATTTACCTGAGTAAAAAATGTGATCGTTTCAAAAATCAGTGTGAATACAATTCCAATTGTTGTTAATACCGAAACAACTGCAATTGCCAATAAAAGTTTAGGTATTAATTTTTCAGTGAACGCCAGAAGACCCCTATTGCTTTTCTGAGCGATCAATTCCTGAACCGAAATCTGTTTTGGTTCATTCATTGCCATGATTGAAAACCTCCTTATTTATCCAAGAACATGATGAGACGAGAAGCGCGACCTTCGCGCTTCCCGGCTCTTATTTAATTATTCACCTGCAAGTTCTTCAATTGTTGCCATATCTTCGTCATATACTTCCTGTGGTGCACTTACATAACCTACTGCTTCTGCAAGTTCAGCTGCATTTTCAATCGCAAACTTGACGAAGTCAGCAGTAGCTGGATCTTCTGCAACTGCAGAGTTGCTTACATATGTGAACAGTGGACGAGATAGTGGAGCATATTCACCAGACTCAATTGTTTCATTATTTGGTTCAACCGGACCTTCACCGTTGTCGATTGGAACAGCTTTTAACGTATCCTGATTTTCAAGATAATAAGCATACCCGAAGTAACCGATCGCATTTGGTGAACCAAGTACACCTTGTACTAGTACGTTGTCATCTTCTGAAAGAGTTGCAGAACGTACGATATCCTCTTCTTCAAGAATTACTTCATTGAAGTAGTCATACGTACCTGAGTCAGTACCCGGTGAGTAAAACTCGATTGGCTCTTCCGGCCAGCCTTCACGGATATCAGCCCATGTTTTTTCTTCTCCAGATTCAACCCACATTTCTTTTAATTCTTCTACTGTCAAGTAGTCTACCCAGTCATTTTCCTGGCTGACTACTACTGTTAAACCGTCATATGCAAGTTCAACTTCAGTGAAGTCAATTCCAGCTTCTTCAAGCCCTGCAACTTCTTCTTCTGAAATTTCACGTGATGCATTTGAGAACGCTGTTTCACCAGCGATAAATTTTTCAAAACCGCCACCAGTTCCTGAAACCCCAGATGATACCTGAACACCAGGCTGTGTAGCTGAATATTCTTCCACGATCGCTTCCATTATTGGTGCTACAGTTGAAGATCCGTCACCTTGTACTTGACCTTCAAGCTCTGCGCTTCCTGAGCCAGAACCTGCATCCCCATCGTTACCCGTTGCTGCGTCTTCTTCACCACATGCAGCAAGAAATACCGCGGAACCTAAGATTGTTGACATTGCCAAGTACTTTACACTTTTCATTCTGTAATTCCTCCTAAAGGTTTGGTTGATTTGTCCTACAGGTAATACAATAACGGTTCTCTATTAATCTCATATAAATGAAGTGTAAAGGTTTTGTAAATTGGTCGGACTTTGTCGAATAAAACGCCATAAATATTGATATATAAAGGGATAGAGGGCTCATAAAACAGATAACAAATTCCCTTGAAATATAAAAAAACCTGAATTTCAGCTAGAAATTCAGGTTTTTTTGTATTTATTATTGTCCTTCTTCTGCCTGTTCAGCCGTCACTTCGACCTGCTGATTCTCTTCTGCTCCTTCTTCGTTCATCCGTTTTTCGCGGAGCTCAAAGTATTTCGCAAGGGCAGCGGTACCTAGGTTTTCGTTTACGTCTTCACGCAGTCTGTCCGTGCCATCGTTTGGATATACCCAGGGTGCCATTACGGAGAAAGACACTTCCGGCTGATCAAAAGGTGCAAAACCGACTAAAGTAGAGTTTGTCGTTTCAGGTGGTGGAAGGTCTCGTGAACGGTAGAGGTCATTATATTTTGGTCCGAAGTAAACTACCTCGGCAGTACCGGTTTTACCACCAGCTACATAACCGTTACCGATAAAATCACGACCTGTTCCTTCGGTTCCATTAAATGACCTGTAGAAACCTTCTTTAATACGATTTAATTCATACTCAGTGTTGTTAAGTTTATTCAATACTTCTGGTTTCGTTGCTTTTACGATTGGGCCAAGTGTTTCATTATCAGAGCTTGGTTCCCGAATTTCCTTTACAATTTGAGGAGCTACTCTGTTTCCACCATTAATAATTGTCGATACATACTGCACCATTTGCATTGGTGTATATGTATCAAACTGACCAATAGCTAAATCTAGCAATTTACCTGGGTTTAGGTCAGCTGGATTGTTAGTTTGATAACCCACACTTTCTCCTGGCAGATCTATACCTGTTTCACTTCCTAGACCAAACTGCGCATAATAATTTCTCATTTTAGTAAAGGCACTAGGACCAATATCAATTGGCTGGTTAGGACGATAGTTGGCTCCAGCTATTTTAATCGCTATATCGAACATATAACCATTTGATGACTTTTCAAGAGCATACAAATCTGTCATTGTTCTTGGAGAAAACCAGGATGATTTTACAGGGGTACTTGCTATTTCAAACGGTCGATCGTACATCGTGTAGCCCGGTTCAATTGCACCATCCTGATAACCGGCAAGTATAGTTGCTCCCTTAATACTAGATCCAGCCTCATAAGCACTCGTAAATGTTCCAATGTGGTAATCCTGAATCTCATATCCTGTATCTGTTTCTACATATTGTTTCCCTACCATCGCCAGAATTTCACCGGTGAATGGATCGGTCATGACGAAAAACAAACGGTCGAGCAGATTACGTCCAGGATTTTGTTTAAGGCGGATCAGTTCGTCCTCAACGATTTTTTCGAGCTCTTTCTGAAGTTCTATATCAATAGAAAGAACAAGGTCTTTCCCGCGCTCACCTTCCTGGATAAGCTGAGAATCAATGACGTTCCCTGCTTTATCTGTGATTGTTCTTACTTTTGATTTTTGCCCCTGGAGCACCTCTTCATATTGCAGCTCCAGATAACTTGTACCTACGCGGTCATTTCGGGCATAATCTCTGGCTAAATAGTATTCCAGTTTGTTTTCTGGTATTGCGCGCACACTTCCCAGTACAGAGCGCAACACATCTCCATATGGATATTCACGCTCCCAGTCAACAGTCGTATTCACACCAGGCAGCGAACCGAGATGTTCACTCACTGTTGCAAACTCTTCGTCCGTAACACCTTCATTTTTAATAATTTGAGGCGACAGATTATATCCCGTCTGCATCTCTCTGAAAACAGCGAGAACCTCCAGCTGCTGTGGAGTGAGTTCAGCTAACTCCTCTTCCGTGATACGCTCTCTGATCAGCGCATCATATTCGTTCTGTTCGAGCTCTCCTTCATCATATAGAGCCTGTTCTTCTTCTGTAATTTTTGCCTTCGCACGTTCTTCATTTTCCCGGATCCAGAAATCCTGTTTATCACGAAGCGTAATACTGTCCGTATCCATTTCAATCATACCCGCCAAACGTTCAGCGACCATTAGCATTTCTTCCTGCTCAGTCTGCTGTGTTTTCGTGTATGTAATCGCATTGACAGGTTTATTATCAACAATTACTTTACCATTACGGTCAAAGATTTTTCCGCGTGGCACACTGGAATTAACGACAACTTCCTCCGTTCGCTCCAGCTGACGTGAAAAATCCTCACCGTTAACAATTTGTAATACACCGAGCCTTAAGATCAGCATTGAGAACATCACAAATACTGCAAAGAACAAAATATTCATCCGGTTGGATAAAAAATTCTTTTTCTTCTTTTTCGTTTTTTGGCTTCGGGATGGGTTCTTTGTCAATGAAGAGCCTCCCTTCCTAATTCTTTACTTCTATTATCTTATAAGAAAAATGAAATATTCGCCAGAGAGGAATGTCCTTTTTCACGAAAAGGTCAAAAAAATCTTCTGCCTGTCAACAGGCAGAAGATTTTTGAGCGTTATTATTTTGCTGAAGCGTAAAGCTTATCAACTGCATTCCAGTCCACTACGCTCCAGAAAGCGTTGATGTAGTCAGGACGCTTGTTCTGATACTTCAGGTAGTATGCGTGCTCCCAAACATCAAGACCAAGGATTGGCGTCTTACCATCTGTCAGCGGTGAATCCTGATTTGGTGTGCTTGTTACTTCAAGCTCTCCGTTATTGACAACAAGCCACGCCCAGCCTGAACCGAAGCGGCCTGCGCCAGCAGCAGCGAATTCTTCTTTGAATTTGTCAAAGCTGCCGAACTTGTCATTGATCGCTGAAGCAAGATCACCTGTTGGCTCTCCTCCGCCATTTGGAGAAAGGATCTTCCAGAAGAATGAGTGGTTAGCGTGTCCACCACCGTTGTTGCGGACTGCTGTACGGATTGATTCCGGTACGCTGTTAAGATCTGCAACAAGCTCATCAATTGATTTCGACTGAAGATCGTCGTGGCCTTCCAGCGCATCGTTTAATTTTGTTACGTAAGTATTGTGGTGCTTTGTGTGGTGGATATTCATTGTTTCCTTGTCAAAATGCGGTTCTAGTGCATCATAAGAGTAAGGTAAATCTGGTAATGTGTAAGCCATAATTGAATTCCTCCTGTATGTAGTCTGTTTTTTTGTCCGCAAGTAGCGGTTTCATCTGTTTCAGATTACCAAATAACAAAGAAGCATTCAATTAATAAGCTCTTACATTAGACACTTACTATATGAATAGGACAAAAATCAGGATCATCACTGCCTGAACCGTCCCTTTTGTGGCAACGGACGTGATAAATCCAATAAGAGATCCGAATCCGATTTTAACTGCCTGTTTAAATTCTGTCCGATTCACGATCAGTTCACCTGCTACCGCTCCAATAAAAGGACCGGCGATGATCCCGAGCACCGGAATGACAAAAGGGCCGATTAAAAGACCGATTGTACTTCCCCAGATCCCGGCTTTTGAACCACCAAACCTTTTGACGCCAAACATATTTGACACGTAATCCGCTCCGAACAGCAGGATAATAAACAGCCCCTGGATCGTCCAGAACAGCCAGTTAAACGGTTCAAACGAAAAGAACACGCCATATAGAATAAATCCAAGTAAGATAAAGACAACACTCGGAATGATGGGATAAACAAGGCCGACAAACGCAATCATAAATGAAAGAATGATGATAACCCAAAATAAAGGTTCTATAATAGTTCACTCCTTTTAATAATACTTAACAGTTTATATACGTGATTCAAATTAAAAAGTTTCATCAATGAATAAACACATCATAGCTTGCCCCAATAAGGATAACGAGGTATAGATATATCTTAAAATAAAAATTAATCAACAAAAAAGCCGGCAGAGGCCGGCTTTTTCAAATGATTAGTTACGAATACCAAGTACTGCTTCAGCAATGTTGGCAGAATGGTCACCGATTCGCTCAAGATTTGACACGATATCTACAAACACAATGCCGGCCTGTCCGGTACAACGACCTTCGTTCAGACGGACAATATGCTTTTTACGGAATTTACGCTCCATTTTATCGATTAAATCTTCTTTCTCTGCTACCGTACGGGCAAGTGCCTGATCATTTGCATCAAGTGCTTCAATTGCCTGTGAGACAGCTTCAATCGTTAATGTGAACATTTCATTTAAATCTTCCATTGCATCCTCAGTCAGCTTCACTTTGTTGGCCTGCTGATAATCAACAAGTTCAATCACATTTTCAAAGTGGTCACCGATGCGCTCGATATCACGCACTGTATCCATCAAGATTGAATGGCGTTCTGATTCCTGCGCAGAAAGCTGAGTTGCAGAAAGCTTTACAAGATATTCTGTAATTTTATTATCAAGATTATTAATCGCATCCTCGACCTGATAACCGAGTTCAGCGTTTTTCTTATTTTTCGTTTTCAAGTACTCATAAGACTCATTTAATCCCTGAACAGCAAACTGTCCCATTCGAAGAACTTCTTCCTTCGCCTGACCAAGCGCAATGGAAGGTGACTGTTCAATAAAGTGTGGATCAAGGTGTTTTGGTTTGAACTCCACAAGAACATCCTGACCTGGCACAAGCTTCGTTACAATCAGTGCAAGAACTGCAATGAACGGGAATTGAATCAACGTATTGACGATATTAAATGTTCCGTGTGCAAAAGCGATCTGCATCGCAGGTTCGAGCTGTAGGAACTGATCGATCCAAACGATAAATGACGTGAACGGAATCAACAGGATTAAGAATAATGTTGATCCAATTACGTTGAACATCACGTGAACGGCGGCCGCTCTTCTGGCTGCTACAGAAGCACCAATTGAGGCCAATACTGCCGTAATCGTTGTACCAATGTTATCTCCAAAAAGTACTGGTAATGCTGCATCAAGTTCAATTAGACCTTCGGAATATAAACTCTGCAAAATCCCGATCGTTGCACTTGAACTTTGTACGATCACTGTAAATACCGTACCAACAACCACACCAAGAATCGGAATTTCACTCATGCTCTGAGTCAGATCAATAAATGTCTGAAGCTCACGAAGTGGCTTCATTCCCTCTCCCATTAACTCAAGTCCATAGAAAAGAGCACCAAAACCAAAAAAGACCTGTCCAAGATTATTTAACTGTGCTTTCTTCACGAAGAAGAGTAAGAATGCACCGACAGCAATAATCGGAAGTGCATAGGCACCAATATCAAATCCAATGATAAACGCAGTAACAGTTGTACCGATGTTTGCCCCCATGATAACTCCAATTGCCTGGCGGAGTGTCATAAACCCGGCACTTACCAATCCGATGACGATAACGGTTGTTCCTGAACTCGACTGAATCAGGATCGTTACGACAATACCTGCTAACACACCCATGAATGGATTTGTTGTAAAACGGTCAAGAATCGCTCTCAGACGATCCCCGGCAGACTTTTGAAGTCCGTCTCCCATTGTTTTAATACCAAAAAGAAAGATCCCAAGTCCCCCGATAAACATAAAGAAGACTTCTTGCCAATTCACTTCCATGTTTTCAACCCCTGTAAACAAATTTAGACAAACTTCTTGAAAACCCTCCACAATTATTAATTCTTTTAACGATATAAGTAAAGGGGTAAAATAAAATCTTTACAATCGGTTAATAATAGAGGCTTTATATTACAATAATGTTACAAAGGTTCCTTATTCACGAATCGTTCATTTGCCCTCTGAACGCTTATAAACGTACAATATAACTACTATAGAGCGTTATCAGTTGGGGGTTCACGCATTGAATATTTTTAAACAGTTTTATAAAAGCTTATACTCACCGAAAGATATTTCCCGCTTCAGGTTTCAGGGAATTGGAAAAACCATTTTATATTTATTCATTCTCGCATTTATCAGTTCCATTCCTGCCATGGTACAGATCATCTCAGTCGGCAATACGGTCTTTAATGAAGGAGATGAAATTCTGAGAGAACAGATGCCGGCTTTTGAAGTAACAGACGGCACCCTTCAGACAGAAACAGATGAAGAAGTGACGATCCGAAACAGCGGATTTACGATTATTGTTGATGGTACCGGAGAAATGTCGGCAGAGGATTTACAGGGCACTCTTAATACGGCGGCATTGCTTAGAGACGGCGTTGCAGTTTCAGCCGGTGCAGGTGTGCAGGAATATCCATACAGCACCTTTACAGGGTTCACATTCAGTAACGAAGGTCTCTCCTCGCTTCTTTCTTCTATAGAAGGAGCAAAAGTGATTATTTATGCGTTTATCTTTTTATTCATTTATATTATTGGCGCAGGATTGCTTTTTATTAAAACTTTATTTTTCGCATGGATTGGAACGATTATGGCCAAATCAGCAGAGCGCAGACTTGTGCACCGCCAGAGCTTCAGAATTGCTGCATACAGTTCAACACTGCCGGTTACGTTTTTCCTGATTACGGATATTGCGGGTTCCGTGATTCCGTTTGCGACTTTAATTAACTGGTTTGTCACAACGATGGTGCTATACCTGGCGATTAAAGAGATTCCCAAGCCTAAGAGGAAAACAAAAGAGACAGCTTAGGCTTAAGGCTGACCAGATTATTTATAAATACAATAAGAGCCGGTTCGATTCTCCTGTAAGAGAAACGAACCGGCACTATTTTTATGACGCTTCTTCTTTATTGCTGAGCGTAGCTGTTTTTAAATGAGTGGACAGCTCATACAGCCTTCCAGCGATTTCTGATGATTCAAGAATACGCCGCTCCTGCTGTGCAATCATGCCGTTCATTTCGGCTGTCCGGCTGTGTGTTTTTTCAGCTATAGCAGAAACGGATTCTGTTGTCTCCTTCAATTGTGGCAGGGTTTCTTTAAAGAGCGTTGCCTGTTCCTGCAGTTCTTCAATTCTGCTTTCAGATTCTTCAATTTGCGACACCATTTCATTGAAGAAGGATAGTCCATGTAATGATTCATCGAGCGTCTGTTTTGACTCATCGGCAATTAACAGGAAGTCATGCTCCGTCCGCCTGCTGATCTCCTGAAGAAATGCCATAGACTCATCGATATTTTGAACGGCTTTTGATGACTGCTCAGCAAGCATCCCGACTTCTTTTGCCACGACTGCAAATCCCGCTCCACTTTCTCCAGCCCGGGCTGCCTCAATAGATGCATTTAATGAGAGAAGACGTGTTTTGTCTGCGATGGTTTTGATAAAAAGAGCCGCTTCGTTCGACACTTCAGCCTGTTTTCTCATTTGTACGATCGTGTCTTTCAGCGGCATCATTTTCACGACTGCCTGTTCCATGGCCGCTTTTAATTGATCAACGCTTTTTTCCCCGTCAATTCTTTTTTCCTTCAGCAGTGAATTAATTTCATTTAATTCCTGTAAATCAGCGAGCATAAGATTGAGCTGTTCCGACATATTGTAAAAGGCGGACAGGCTTTTGCCTGACTCTTTTGCTGTATCCTCTGCACCAAGATGAATACCATTTACTTTTTGTTTAATTGGAGAAAGTGAATGAACAAGTTCATCCGAGCTTTTACGCAGACTGATTCCTGACTGATTTAACTGATCACCTGTATGCAGAAGTTCAGTGATCAGATTACCTATTGTATGTATTGTAACGGTATAGCTTTTCTGCAGAGACACAATCTCAGGAATCGTTGTCTGGATCTTGAGACGACCACCTGTGAAATCTCCGTTACGCACTTTTCTCATCTCTTCACGCAGTAATGAGATGGGACGACTGATGGAACGGACTGTCAGCATCATTAAAATAAATGCGATTAAGCTTGTGATAACGGCTGTTCTGATGATAGAGCCTGCAAGTGCTGTCTGTTCACTTAAATAATTTTCTTTTGGAATCGCAATCGTATAGATTCCTTTCAACTCCTGAATGTTGAAGTAAGAAAGCGTATAGCGCTCTCCACCCACTTCACCATCCGTGGTTCCCTTCCCCTCCGACAATATAGACGTCTGCAGTTCCTCCGGAAGGGTCAATGGTGTATCTGCGGTTAAAGGCTGTGGCCCTTCAGGCGTCAGTAGAAAAATGGAAGCGGCAAGTCCATCCTGTGACAGGTTCGCCTTCTGCTGGTTTATCAATTGTTTCGTTTTATTTAAAAACTGCTCTTCATTTCCTGGATAGGCGAGCATGGCATTTTTCACGAGTTCATTTGCGATCGTCGCTTCCCGTTCCAGCCTCTGGGCCATCAGTTTCTCAGCCGATTCTACTGAGGCGTTATATCCCATTACACCTATGTAAGCAGTTGATCCTACTATTAACATCATTAAAACGACCGTTAATCTTAATGATAAAGAAAGCTTTCCAAGAACCCGGCTTAAACCAGCCTTCCAATACTTCTTTAATTTCCGTGACAGTTCTAAAATGCGCGTTTTCATGTCATATTTCCCCCAACTGTTTTATAGGTCTATTATCACTAATTTCTTTTAATTTTCCATAACCTGTTTGTTAAGTCTTTGTAAATAAAAACGTCTAGATGGAGGATTCGATGAAAAAATTGCTGCTGTTTTTATTACTGATCATCAGTCTGTACAGCTGTTACTGGGATCTGACAACCGGTTCCATTGATCCATCATTATTTAAAATCACAGAGATAACGGAATGTGAGCTGTAATAAAATCTTCTGCACACTCATTTTCTTGTACATGCTGATTCAACACTGTTAGAATAAAGAAGAAACAATATTATAGGATGCTTAAAAAGGAGCGAATACCTTTGGGTGAAATTACACATCGTTCAAACACTCGTCCCGTTAAAGTCGGGGATTTAACTATTGGCGGTAACAATGAATTAGTCATTCAAAGTATGACAACAACTAAAACGCATGACGTTGAAGCAACGGTTGCTGAAATTAAACGTCTTGAGGAAGCCGGCTGTCAGATTGTCCGTGTAGCATGTCCGGATGAGCGTGCGGCTGATGCGATTCCTGAAATTAAAAAGCGAATTAATATCCCGCTTGTCGTTGATATTCATTTTGATTACAAGCTGGCTTTAAAAGCTATTGAAGGCGGAGCGGATAAAATCCGGATTAACCCTGGTAATATCGGTCGCCGTGAGAAGGTCGAAGCTGTTGTAAAAGCAGCCAAGGAAAAGAACATCCCGATCCGGATTGGTGTAAATGCCGGAAGTCTCGAGCGGAAAATCCTCGAGAAATACGGATATCCTACTGCAGACGGCATGGTGGAAAGTGCCCTTCATCATATTAAAATCCTGGAAGACCTTGATTTCCACGATATTATCGTTTCGATGAAAGCTTCAGATGTAAATCTGGCTATTGAAGCATACGAAAAAGCAGCAAAAGCATTTGACTACCCGCTTCACCTCGGTATTACTGAGTCGGGCACATTATTTGCAGGTACAGTAAAAAGTGCTGCAGGTCTTGGCGCAATCCTGAGTAAGGGGATCGGTAATACGCTTCGTATTTCACTGAGCGCGGATCCGGTTGAAGAGGTTAAAGTGGCAAGAGAACTGCTCAAGTCATTTGGTCTTGCTTCAAATGCGGCAACCTTAATCTCCTGCCCAACTTGCGGACGTATTGAAATTGATCTGATTTCAATTGCGAACGAAGTAGAGGAATACATTTCTACCATTAAAGCACCGATTAAAGTCGCAGTGCTTGGCTGTGCAGTAAACGGCCCGGGTGAAGCGCGTGAAGCGGATATCGGAATCGCAGGTGCCAGAGGAGAAGGCCTGCTGTTTATGAAAGGGAAAACAGTGCGCAAGGTACCTGAGGAAACTATGGTGGAAGAGCTTAAGGTTGAAATTGATAAACTGGCTGAAGAACATTACCGCAAACAGGCTGAAGAAGCCGCAGCCAATGCCTGATCAAATCATAGTAAAAAAACACGGATGAGTTGCATCCGTGTTTTTCTTTTTATCATATATATCCGGGTCTGTCATCAATTCCAGCCGTTAAAACAATGGATAGATCAGCAGTCCGAGCACGATTGATATCGCCCCTAACACAATCCCTGCTCCACCAGACATTTTACCGTCAGATCGTCTCGCTGCGAATCCAAGAATAATCGCCAGTGCCCCAAATAGTACCGGTGCAGTAAAAAAGGCGATGATACCCGTAATGATCGACGCATACCCAAGCCACATGCCACGATTCGTATTCTTAATCACACCATCTCTTTTTCTTTCCGTATCGTCAGGTGTCTCTGTGTACCATGCAGGACTTACCCTCGAAAGCTCCGAGCCCATTTCTTCATCATACCTGTTTTCCTGAAGGCTTTTTTCATCTTTTTTCTCCATTTTGTCATTATCCATTCACTTCCCCTCCTTCCCGGAATAATCCTAGGGTGTCCATGAATAAACTTCATTATGACTGGAAAATATTCTTCATCATTTGTGATACAATAATACATAGCTTATTAAAGGAGATTTTGCACATGAAAAAGCGACTTGGCATTGATATTGATGGAACCGTCACCTGTCCCTCTTCATTGATCCCGCATATTAACCGGGCTTTCAACCGCAGTTTAACGTTAGAAGATATAAAGGAATATGATTTAACCAAAGCGCTTCCTGATATTCATCCATCACGCTTTTCAGAATGGTTTCAGGAAACAGAAGCGGACATTTACCGCTCCTCTCCAATACACAATGACGCAGATGAAGTCCTGACAAACTGGAAAAAGGAATTTGAACTGTTTTTTATCAGTGCCAGAGGAGGTCAGCACCTGGAGCTGACTAAAAAATGGTTTGATGAGCAGGAGATTGATTATGATCACATCGAGTTAATCGGATCACATAATAAGCTTGATGCTGTGGATCAGCACAATATTGATCTTTTTCTTGAGGATAAGCATGATAACGCGGTGATGATTCATGAGGCGTTTTCGATTCCGGTTATTTTGTTTGATACGCCTTATAATCAGGATCCGATCCCGGATGGTGTGATCAGGGTAAGGAGCTGGGCTGAGGCGCATCAGTGGGTGATGCAGTGGGAGAAGGCTTTAAAGAAATCACTTAGATGAGTGTTGTTAGATAACCGGGCAGGTGCCATCCTTCGCTTTCCGCGGCCGCGCGGTGAGCCAGCTAATGCTCCGCATTACGCTGTCTCACCTGTCGCTCCTCTGCCGCAGGAGTCTACGGATGGCACCTGCCCTTATATTTGATTTTTTCTAAAAAACCTTTATTAAATTTATACATATTAACACCCCCTGTGATTTTCACAGGGGGTGTTGTTGTTTCTATATATCGCTGGGTATCAAAAGTTTACGCCTGACATTCGGGGCATGTGCCGTAGATTTCGAATTTGTGGCCGGAGATTTCGTAGCCGGTCAGGTTTTCTTCGAGTACGGACATGGGACACATATGGATTGATTTTGTTTTTCCGCAGTCCATGCAAATAAAGTGGTGATGGTGATGTCCGCTGCTGCAGACAAAACGGAAGTGCTTTTCTCCGGATAGTTCCGTTTCCTCAAGGATACCGAGTTCGGCAAAGAGTGACAGGTTCCGGTAGATTGTATCAAAGCTCAGACCGCTGAAATAAGGGTTCATTGATTCCAGCACTTCACGGGCCGTCATGTAGCGGTCGTGTTTTTCAAATAACTCAAGCATATGCTGTCTCTTTCCGGTATGCTTGTAGCCTTCTTCTTTTAATAAATCCATTGCTTCCTGAAGATTCATTGCGTTTCACCTCACTGTTATTTTCTCATGGTCTGCCATTTTTTAAAAGCGATCGATGTCAGGAGAATCAGAATAGATGACACAACGATCGTTCCTCCCGGTGCAAGGTCCAGATAAAAGGCACTGAATAACCCGGCAATCACGGCGATTTCACCGAACACAACTGAAAGGATGATGGTTTGTTTAAACCCTCTTGCCACTCTCATCGCTGCTGCGACAGGAAGTGTCATGAGTGAGGATACGAGCAGGATACCGACAATCCGCATTGAACCAGCAATCACAAGTGCCGTGATAACCATAAAGATTAAATGGAGTGCACCTGTCTGCAGTCCGGAAGCTTTACTGAATTCTTCATCGAAGGATAAAAGGAAAAGCTCCTTGTAAAGAATCGTGACTAGTGCAATAACGATCACCGCAATTCCGATAATTAAATAAAGGTCACTGCGACTGACTGCACTTACACTGCCAAAAAGATAACTGAAAAGGTCTGTATTAAATCCGTCAGCCAATGAAATAAAAATAACCCCGATCCCGATTCCACCGGATAAAATGATCGGTATCGCCAGCTCCTGATAATGCTTGTACACATTTCTGAGTCTCTCAATAAAGAGCGATCCTGCTACTGAAAAGCCCATTCCAAGCCATAATGGATTGAGTCCATTAAAAGCGACAAATGTTTTACTTAACAACAGGCTTGCCGCAATCCCGGACAGCGTTACGTGACTTAACGCATCTGCAATTAATGATAATCGTCTGACCACGATAAACGCCCCGAGTAATGGCGCAATCACACCGATCAGCAGTCCTGAGAGAAAGGCGTTTTGTAAAAATTCATATTGAAAGATGGCATCTATCATGGTGTCACCTCATGACCATGATCGTGATCATGATGAAGACTGTGAACATCATGACCGTAAAACAGTGATAATTCATCGTCTTTTACCTGATCAAAATCTTCTGCGCTGCCATGAAAATGCAGGGTATTATTCAGGCAGGCGACGTGTGTTACTTTATTTGAAATCGTACCTGTATCATGCGTAACGAGTAAAAGGGTAATCCCAAGTTCTTTATTCAAACGGTCGAGCATATTGTAAAAGGTCTGTACATTTTTCACATCAACCCCGACTGTCGGTTCATCGAGTATGAGCACATCCGGATCACTGACAATGGCCCGGGCAATAAATACACGCTGCTGCTGACCGCCTGAGAGCTCCCCGATGTTTCGGGTCATAAAGTCTTCCATTCCGACAGCATGGATCGCACGCTCAATCTGAGGTCTTGATTTTCTGCCGATCATCTTAAAAAGCCCCGTCTTTTTTGTCAGCCCGCTCGCCACAACTTCATAAACCGTCGCAGGGAAACCGGTGTTAAATGAGTTTGCCTTTTGAGAGACGTAGCCGATTTTCTCCCACGCTTTAAATTTGGCAAGGGGTTCACCAAATAAAAATACTTCACCATTTTTAGGTTTTAATAATCCAAGAATTAATTTTAGCATCGTTGATTTTCCGGATCCGTTCGGGCCTACGATACCGAGAAAGGATCCTTTAGGGATCTCCAGATTGATGTCTGTTAATACCTGTTCTTTATCATAGCGATACGAAACATTTTGGAGTTCAATGACGTTTGTCATTTTCTCATCCCTTTCGAACTAGAATGATTCCGATTTAACAAATCATCAGTATACACCTGATCAGAGTGAAAGTAAATAAAAGAATACTGACATTGAAAGGAGGTGACAGGATGACCTGGATTCCACCCTTTTTGATCAGTAAAATTAAATCTTTTACACCTGAACATATTAAAAGCTACGCCAAAACAACCGGCGTATACCTGACGGATCAGGAATGTAAGATTATTCATCAGTTCATACACAGTAATGAATTCGATTTTTTTGATTCAGCGAACCGGGATCAATTAATTTCTGAAAGCATGAAAAAGCTTGGCCCAGAACGCACTAACGAACTGTTAAAGCTTTTTTAAAAGAAAAAGCTGTGAGGTGCGTGCCTCACAGCTGATTTATAATATCGTCGAGTACTTCTTCACGGAATGTCCGGTTACGAAGCATTTCGATTTCATATTTATATGGCGGTTTTTTATCCTTTTTATCTTCACCAACATAGGGCGTTTCCAAAATCTTTGGAATGTCCTTGAAGACGTCATGATGAACGATATAATCGAGCGCTTTAAACCCGATATGCCCGAAGCCGATATTTTCGTGACGGTCCTTCGAAGCACCTTTTGGATTTTTGCTGTCATTGACGTGAAGAACTTTAATACGGTCCAGACCGACAATCCGGTCAAACTCTTCAAGAACACCGTCGAAGTCATTGACGATATCATACCCCGCATCATGCACGTGGCATGTATCAAAGCAGACTGAAAGCTTTTCATTATGCGTAACACCATCGATGATTCTCGCGATTTCTTCAAAACTCCGGCCGCATTCAGACCCTTTACCTGCCATCGTCTCCAAGGCAACCTGAACGGTCTGGTCCTTCGTTAACACTTCGTTCAACCCTTCAACAATCCGATCAATTCCCTTATCCACTCCCGCTCCAACATGGGCGCCTGGATGCAGAACGATTTGTTTTGAACCGAGCGCTGCTGTGCGTTCCGTTTCTGATCGCAGGAAGTTGACACCAAGTTCAAATGTTTCCGGCTTCGTTGTGTTCGCAATATTAATGATGTATGGCGCATGAACAACAATATCTGCAAGGCCATTTTCGTTCATGTGCTTAAGGCCTGCCTCAATATTCAATTCTTCTATAGGTTTTCTTCTTGTATTCTGAGGGGCTCCGGTGTAGATCATAAAGGTGCTGGAGCCGTAAGAGGCTGCTTCTTCACTCGCAGCCAGCAGCATTTTCTTGCCGCCCATAGACACGTGAGAACCGATTTTTAACATCCTGAATCTCCCCCATTGATTAATTGTTGTTTCGTCTGTTTTTTCTGCGTTCTTTCTTTTTAATCTGTTCCATCTTATACTTCATTTTCTTTTTATAGCCAGGCTTGACCTTTTTTGGCTTTCTGACTAGTGATTTCGCTTTCTGATCCGTTTCATTTTCCGTTTTCACACGGTTTGAACGTTTATGACGGTCATTCAGCGTTACCCATTCACCATTTTTTACTTCCTGGTGTTTAAACGTAATGCCTTTTTTCTCAATCTGATTTAATGCATCTTCATCTGATGGCTCATAGATTGTAATCGCTGTACCTGATGAACCGGCACGTGCCGTACGACCAACACGGTGAATGAAGAAATCAAGGTCAGACGGGATTTCATAGTTAATGACATGGCTGACACCCGGGATATCAATCCCGCGGGCTGCCAGATCCGTTGCCACAATGTACTGATACTCAAGGTCGCGGATCTGCTTCATCATTTTATTACGCTCACGCGGAGCCAGTCCACCGTGAACGCGCCCTACACGAAGTCCTTTTTCAAGCAGTTTATCCGCCACTTCATCCGCTTTTGACTTTGTATTTGTAAATACGATGGCAAGGTAAGGATTAATAGAAGTCAGGATCTGATAAAGCACCGTATCTTTCGTCTTACTTTTCTGTGGCACAATGACAAATTCAATATTTTCAGCCTGAATCTGCTTAGGCTCAATATGAGCATACTGAGGGTTTTCCATATACTTTTTAAGGAACGGCTTCAGCTTCTCAGGAATGGTTGCGGAGAACACAAGAATCTGAAGTTCCTCCGGCATTCTTGAAGCGATCTGATCCACGTCTTCTAAAAAGCCCATTTCAAGCATCAGATCTGCTTCATCAATGACGATGGAAGTTGCTGTATGAATGAGTAAAGCCTGTTCTTTAATTAAGTCATTGATCCGGCCCGGCGTTCCAACCACAATCTGAGGCTGAGTCTTCAGCTTTTCAATCGCGCGCTGTTTATCCGTTCCGCCGACAAAAAGCTTGCTCTGAATCGCAGTTCCATCTGTCAGATGCTTCACTTCAGCATGGATCTGCTTGGCAAGCTCTCTTGTTGGTGCTGTTACGACAACCTGTACCTGTTGACGTTCCTCTTCAACCTGATCTACAAGCGGAAGCAGATAAGCATGTGTTTTACCTGTTCCGGTCTGGGATTGTCCAATGGCACTCTGGTTTTTTCTGATCATTGGAATCATTTTTTCCTGAATGGCAGTCGGGGCATGAAACCCGAGTTTATCTATCGCATCCATAATAAATGGTTTGAAATCATATTGTTTAAATGATGATGACATCATAGTCACTCCTTCTGTTCGCGTCAAAACTTAATTATAATCAACTTCAGACCAAAAAGCTACAGTGAATCCACCTTTCCAAAAGTAAAGGCATTTGCATAAACTATAATACGTTCTTAAGAAGGGAGATGACAGCTTGTATCAGCAGCGATTTTACGGACGTCCCCCACTCCCCCGTCAGCCTGTATTTCCGTTTCAGCAGACGGGGTATCAGACAGCCGGAACAGGGGTATTGTCCGGTCTGACCAAAAACCTGTCACTGGATTCCATACAGTCTTTTGCCGGCAATGCACAAAAAATGATCAATTCAGCCAATCAGTTCATGCCCCTCATTCATCAATATGGTCCTTTAATTAAAAATTTCCCCGCTATGTGGAAATTATACCGTTCGTTAAATGATGAACCAGACGGAGGGTCAGAGGCAGTTAAAGAAATCGATGAAGGTCAATATGATCAAAATTTGTCCGGACTGGATGAAAAAAAGCCAAGACGCTCTCCCGCACAAATCAAATCATCGGTACCGAAGCTGTATATATGACAGCTTTTGTTTGTTCCTGTCTGTTATCTGCTTTATACTGAATGTATAAAGTCTTACGTTCAGGAGGATTTTGATGAATACGATTAAAATAACCCCCCGCGGTTACTGCTATGGTGTTGTGGATGCCATGGTGATTGCCCGCAACGCAGCACTCGATAAAACATTGCCGAGACCTATCTACATTCTGGGAATGATTGTTCATAATAAACATGTGACAGATGCATTTGAAGAAGAGGGGATTATCACCCTAGATGGTGAAAATCGCAAAGAGATCATTGAACAGGTGGATGGAGGAACCGTTATTTTCACTGCTCACGGAGTCTCGCCGGAAGTCAGGGAAATCGCCAAACAACGTGGCCTTGTCTCTATCGATGCAACGTGTCCCGATGTTACACGCACACACGACCTGATCCGCCAGAAAAAGGCTGAAGGCTATCATGTCATCTATATCGGGAAAAAAGGCCATCCGGAGCCTGAGGGTGCGCTTGGCGTTGCACCGGACATTGTCCATTTAATTGAAAAACCTGAAGATGTTGAAACACTCGAAGTAAACAACGACAAAATCATCGTGACGAACCAGACGACCATGAGTCAATGGGATGTAGCTGAAGTGATGGAGCGTGTGATGGAGAAGTACCCGCATACAGAAGAGCATAAGGAAATCTGTCTGGCTACACAGGTACGCCAGGAAGCTGTCGCAGAACAGGCAGGCGCAGCAGATCTCTTAATTGTTGTTGGCGATCCAAAGAGTAATAACTCCAACCGTCTCGCACAGGTTTCAAAGGAAATAGCCGGAACACCAGCCTACCGTGTGTCCGATGTATCTGAAATTAATCACGAATGGCTGCTTGACTGCGAAACCGTTGCCGTTACAGCAGGTGCCTCAACACCAACACCAATCGTAAAAGAAGTCATGAACTATATTGCACAATTCGATCCGGAAGATCCTTCTACATGGAAAGGTGAAAAGCAGGTACCGCTTGAGAAAATCCTGCCTAAAATCAAAACACCAACAAAACCGGAAACGATTATGCCTTATTCAAACTGATAAAAAACAGGACCCGCTTAATGCGGGTCCTGTTTTCACGTTGTTGAATTTCTAAATCGTGCCAGTTCATTCCTTCGCTTTTCGCGGCCGCGCGGTTAGCCAGCTAATGCTCCGCATTACGCTGTCTCACCTGTCGCTTCTCTGCCGCAGAAGTCTACGGAATGACCTGGCACTAGTTGTACATAATGACATGAATTGTATTTAATTATGTTCCTTCTATCAATATGGAAACTTGAATAGCATGATTTCAATGATTCAATTCCTTTCAACTGTAGCAACATAAAAATTAAACAAATTTAAAAGGTTCTGTTGACAGCGCGGAAGGAATGAAGTCGATTTCGAATCCTTGTTTTTCTGCCATTTCTGAAAGCTGTTTTGCCAGACCTTTTTTCATGACCTTCTCCACGTGGTGCCCCGGATCAATGATGGAAAGCCCTAAAGCCTCTGCGTCCTGCGCTGTATGGAAGTCAATATCACCGGTAATATAAACGTCTGCTCCTGAGAATCTGGCTGACTGCATATATTTACTTCCCATCCCGCCAAGAACAGCTGCCTTCTTGACGAGTTTATCATGATCGCCTGTTACGCGCACCATTGGCACATCCAGGGTTTGTTTCACTTTTTCTGCAAAGTCTTTCAGCGAGACCGGTTCAACGGCACCGACACGGCCTAGTCCGTATTTCTCACCCGGCATTGACTGCTCAAATACATCATAAGCCGGTTCTTCATATGGGTGTGACTGCTTCAACGCTTTAAGGACCTTCTTTTCAAGAGATGCTTGATAGATCACTTCAATTTTCACTTCTTCTACGGATTCAACGACTCCTGATGTTCCGATAAACGGGTCAGAACCGGCACCAGGCTTGAATCTTCCTGTTCCATTAGAGGTAAATGAACAATCTGAATAATCACCAATCTGTCCTGCACCAGCTTCTGCGAGAGCTGATCTGACTGTCTCTTCGTGTGTACCAGGTACGAAAACAATCAGTTTTTTGTATTTATCCTCAAAAGTCGGTACGAGCACTTGAGGATTTTGAATACCAAGCTTTTCAGCGAGCCAGTCATTGACTCCGCCTTTTGTAATATCAAGGTTGGTATGCGCCGCAAATACAGTAAGGTCATGTTTAATAATTTTCTCAATGACTTGTCCTGATGGCTCCTCCAAATTAATTGAACGAAGCGGCCGGAAAATAAGCGGATGATGTGCGATGATCATCCCTGCACCTGATTTAATTGCTTCTTCCACGATTTCATTTGTCACATCAAGTGTAAGGAGTACTTTATCGACTTTCCTGTTCAGTCTGCCGACCTGAAGACCAACCGGGTCTCCTTCCATGGCAAGATGCTTAGGGGAAAATTGCTCCATCAACTGGACGACCTGATGTCCGTTCATCTGGCGCTTCATTTGATTTCCTCCTCAATCAGCCTGATTTTTCCGTCTAGTTCTTCTAAACGTTCAAGGTTTTTATTACTTTGACCTGCTTTTTCGATTTGTTCTTTAATCTTTCTCATTTGCGCCAATTCCTGCAGCCACTTCTTTTTGAAAACGGCTGACTTTTCAACCCTCAGGTATGGACCGAAAAGCAGGTCCTGACCATTCAACGGTTTCTTTTCAGTCGTCAGGTCCGCTACAATTACTTCATAAATTTTTTGATCCTCTTCAAGAATTTCTTCATTTGTAATCGTCCAGCCGTTTTCCTGCAGCCATAAACGAATCGAAATTCCGCTGATATTCGGCTGGAGGATAAGACGCTGCACCCCCGGAAGGTGATTTTTTCCGGTTTCCAAAATATCAGCAATTAATGGTCCACCCATCCCTGCAATGGTGACGGCCGTGACTTCGTGAGGGGAAATGACCGATAATCCACTGCCCTTTCTTACCTCTATATGATCTGTTAATCCATCTTCCTGTACCTGACTGACAGCGGATTGAAAAGGACCTTCAACAATTTCGCCTGCAATTGCTTTTATGATTTTGCCTGACTTGACAAGATAACACGGCAGGTAGGCATGGTCCGATCCTATATCTGCTACGACGGCTCCTTCCGGCACATATTTTGCAACGGTTTCAAGCCGTTTTGACAACTGACTGCTGTTCATATATACACATCCTTTTATTCAGAAAAAAGGAGCGGTACCGTCAATCGGCCGCTCCTTTTTACCTTATCATTGATACCGGCTTGAAACAAATTATGCAGCGTCTTCCTCAGTGCCTTCTTCTGTTTCTTCACCAGATCCGCCTTCTTCAGAGCCTTCTTCAGTTCCCTCTTCAGAACCTTCCTCTGCTCCTTCTTCACCGCCGCCTTCAGCGCCGATTTGTGATACCCACTCAGCCATCGCCTGAGCATTTTCCTGCGGTACAAGACCTGATGGCATTGCACCACGGCCGTTTACAAGAATGTCAGCGATTTCATCTACTGAAAGTCTTTCCCCAACGCCTACAAGTGATGGGAAACCGTTACCGCCTTCATAGTTTTCACCGTGACAGCTGATGCAGGCATTCTGATACGTTGCTTCAGGATCAAAATCTCCGGCAGCTTCTCCGCCGCCACCTTCACCTTCGCCGCCGCCTTCTTCTTCCTGTGCCATCTCTTCAGAATCATCAAGACCCTGAACGGACATAAAGAATACTACGCCGAAGCCCAATACCATAATGAGTAAAAATGGAATAATCGGATTCTTATTCATGTATAACCCTCCCTTTTAAGAAAAACTATGTAATTATCAACCCTATAATAGCAGGTATGAACACTACATATTTTACTTTACTTTATGGGAATCGGAAAGACCCAATACTCAACTTTTCCCTTTTTGTCGCATTTTAGACACAATCAATAAAATATTTTAGTACGCACCGATTTCTCTTGAGATAACGGTTCTCTGGATTTCTGATGTCCCTTCACCGATTTCAAGCAGTTTGGCGTCTCTCAGGAATCTCTCAACGTGGTACTCCTTCATATAACCGTAGCCTCCATGAATCTGGATCGCCTGATCACATACCTCCATACAGATCTCAGAAGCATAGAGCTTCGCCATTGAAGCTTCTTTCGTGAACTTTCTTCCCTGATCCTTCAGCCAGGCTGCTTTATAGGTCATGGTGCGTGCAAGCTCAATCTTCATTGCCATATCAGCAAGCTTAAACTGCGTTACCTGAAAAGAGGCAATGGAACGGCCAAACTGCTGTCTTTCTTTTGAGTAACTGAGCGCTCGCTCGTAAGCAGCCTGCGCAATTCCCACTGCCATTGCTGCAATACCGATCCGCCCTCCGTCAAGTGTGATCAAAAACTGGCGGAAGCCTTCACCCCGTTTACCGAGCAGGTTTTCCTTTGGGACCTTGACGTCTTCAAGGACAAGTTCTGTTGTATTGGAAGAGTGCAGACCCATCTTTTCGTAATTATCAATCACAGTAAAGCCGTCAGCATCTGTCGGAACGATGATTGCACTGATCTCCTTCTTACCATCCTTCACGCCGGTAACAGCGGTTAAGGCAAGGAATTTGGCGTGGCTTGCATTTGTAATATAACTTTTATTTCCATTAATGATAAATGAATCATCGGTTTCTTTTACGGAGGTCTGTGTACCACCTGCATCTGACCCCGCATTCGGTTCAGTCAGTCCGAACGCGCCAAATGATTCTCCTGAACAGATTTGTGGCAGATATTTTTCTTTCTGCTCCTGCGTTCCAAATAAGTTAATTGGTGCACCACCCAGTGAGATATGAGCTGAATACGTGATTCCTGTCGAGCCGCATGCCCTACTCAGCTCTTCTGTTACGATCGCAAAGCTTGTCGTATCAGCACCCGCTCCTCCAAACTCCTCTGGAAAAGGCAGTCCCATCATCCCCATTTCTGAAAGCTGCCTGAAAATATCAACAGGAAATTCCTTCGTCCGGTCTCTGTCCAATGCGCCCGGAGCGACTACCTCCTGAGAAAATTCCCTCATTGTTTTTTGAATCATCTTCTGTTCCTGTGTAAGATCGAAATTCATGTTCATCCCCCTTGTTTGTATCCGCTTACATTTCTATTATAAAAGAAAAGGCTGAAAACTCACAACCTTATCTATTTTTAAACTTTTCAATTGTGATGATCTCAATTATACGTAAGAAAAATAAATGCTGATAATACAAGAAGTCCGACGATGCCTGAGTATGTAAAATATTGATAATTTCTTATATATCCGTAAATGGACCATAGGGCACACTGAATGCCGATCACCCAGAATATAATGGCAGGATACTCTGGAAAGTAGACAGCACAGTATTCGATAGACAGCAGTAAAATGGCAAAGGCGACAATAATCCTGCTTAAAACCTTCAGAAAAGGAAACACACTTTTTCTTGATGCAATAAACAATAGTAAAAAGGATACACCCAATATAAGAGCGGTTTGCAATATAATTGACAATTCAGTAAAATAGAAAACAATAAACAGGATAGCCGTTACGAGAAGGACAAATACGTTAACAGAATTTAATGTTAATCGGCGCTTTTGCAGAATTGACTTGCTTTTTTGCGGTTCTGCATCTTCTCCGCTGCTGTATAGGTTAATTAAAAAATCACAGTAATGTGAGGGAAGAAGGTTACGATCCTTCCAGTAATTTATTTCATTCAGGATGATTTTTTTTCTTTGTTCATTCATCCAACCACCTCCTGCTCCTATTATACATTTCGTCATGAGTGTACGGTTTGTTTAGAAATGAAAAACAAAAAAAATCTGCTTCAGACCGTGTATGTCTGAAACAGATTCGCACATTTCTATTCAAGAAAATCCTTTAATCGTTTGCTTCGGCTAGGGTGTCTGAGCTTTCTGAGGGCTTTCGCTTCAATCTGACGAATACGCTCTCTTGTTACCCCAAATACTTTACCTACTTCTTCAAGTGTACGTGTACGGCCGTCATCAAGACCAAATCGGAGACGCAGCACGTTTTCCTCACGGTCAGTCAAGGTATCCAGCACGTCTTCAAGCTGTTCTTTTAAGAGCTCGTACGCAGCATGCTCAGATGGAGACTGGGCTTCTGAATCCTCAATAAAGTCTCCAAGGTGTGAATCATCTTCCTCACCAATCGGTGTTTCAAGGGAAACCGGCTCCTGGGCAATTTTCAGGATTTCACGAACCTTTTCAGGGGTTAAATCCATCTCTTCTGAAATTTCCTCAGGTGATGGCTCACGGCCTAAATCCTGAAGAAGCTGACGCTGGACACGAATCAGTTTATTGATGGTTTCAACCATGTGAACCGGGATACGGATCGTTCTGGCCTGGTCAGCGATGGCACGTGTAATCGCCTGACGGATCCACCAGGTTGCGTAAGTTGAAAATTTAAACCCTTTGCGGTGATCAAATTTTTCAACGGCTTTGATCAGACCCATGTTGCCCTCCTGGATCAGATCAAGGAACAGCATACCACGTCCAACGTAACGCTTGGCGATACTGACAACAAGTCTCAGATTGGCTTCAGCAAGTCTGCGTTTCGCCTCTTCATCCCCCTGTTCAATACGTGTTGCAAGAGAAATTTCTTCCTGAGCAGATAAAAGATCAACGCGCCCGATTTCTTTCAGATACATTCTGACGGGGTCGTTAATTTTCACTCCTGGCGGAACACTTAAATCGTTCAGGTCAAATTCTTCTTCAGCTTCCTTACCAAGTTCGGTAATAGATGGATCTGCCTCCGTGTTCTCTTTCATGACCTCTACACCCTGTTCGCCAAGCTGCTCGTAAAATTCCTCGATCTGTTCTGTATCCAATTCAAAGCTGGCTAGCTTTTCAGCAATATCCTCGTAAGTGATTTCACCGTTTTTCTTTGCTGTTTCCAGCAATTGTGCTTTCACCGTATCGAGTGTTACAGTTTCTGTTTCTGTTTCTGTTTGTTTGGAACGTGTTGACTTCTCAGCCATTAGTCCCCCTCCTTCCAACTTCCTTGCCTTATTTATCTCTTAAGAGCTTTCCACAGCTGGAAAATTTCCATTCCCAATTCCGTGGCTTTCTTTACATCATTCATTTGCTCCGCCTGCTTTAACGCAAGCTCTTTTTCTTTAATATGCATTAACTTCTGATGTTTCAATACCTCATTGACGCAATCGGTCAATTCAGATTTAGTCACCTCAGAATTTACTTCCGTCATTGATAGTTCCGCTGCCGCGGCTCTCAGATGCCGATCAGGAATAAATTGCATAAAAGCACCCGGATCAGCCCTGCCGCCATTTTCATAATAAGCCAGCAGGTACGTATATAGTGCCTGATAATCATCCGTGTGAAAAGGCTGATCGCCAAGCAGTGACTGGACTGTATAAGTCGTCTCTTCACTGCCCATCATATAAATGAGCAGGTGCTGCTCTGCACGGTAATAGGCTTTTTTAGTCTCTTTACTGCTTTTTGCAGGCAGATGCTGCTCTACAGGTCGAGAAGGTTCCGGCTGAACCGGTTCTGAAACAGGGCGGATTTTATTTAACTGCTCCTGAAGAGACTGGATTGAAACACCTGAGTCCTCTGAGAGCTGTTTAAGATAAAGCTCCTTTTCAATCGCATTGCTCAGGGAGCTGATTTCACGGATCATTGCCTGAACGTATTGAATTCTGCCATCCTCTGTGTTCATGTTCACCGACAACTTGTGGTAGCGGAGTTTAAAACTCATCAATGAAACGGCAGAATCAATAATATCTGTTTTAAATGCATCCGGTCCTTTTTGCTGGATATAATCATCCGGATCCAGCCCATTTGGCAACATCGCCACTTTAACCGATAAGCCTTTCACGGTTAAATCCTGAGCCGCCCGATAAGCGGCTGCTATTCCGGCTTTATCCCCATCGTAGCAAACTACAACGGAATCAGTCAGCCGTCTGATCTGCTGTATATGCTCTCCGGTAAGCGATGTTCCCATTGTGGCGATCGCATTGTGGACGATTCCGGATGCAGCGATCACATCAGCAAAGCCTTCAAATAGAACGGCCGATTTGTTTTTCCTGATGGCACCGCGTGCATGATGGTAGTTAAACAATATTTTATTTTTTTGAAAAAGTGGTGTTTCCGGGCTGTTCAGATATTTAGGGTCTTCTTTTCCAGGGTTAATCATACGCCCTGAAAAACCAACCGTTTTTCCTCTTTCATCAGTAAGAGGAAACATGATCCTTCCTCTGAAACGGTCAAAGTAAGAACCGTCATCCCTTTTGATAATCAGTCCTGCCTGTTCCATGGAAGGTAAACTGAATTCTCTTTTTTCAAGAAGCTTAGCAGCGAACTCCCAGTTTGGAAGTGCCCAGCCTACCTTATAGGTTTTAAGCTGGTCATCTGTAAAACCGCGATTATGAAGATACTCCAGCGCTTCCTGGCCTTCTTCCGTATTCATCAGAAGATGATGATAAAGTTTCTCAAGCAGCTCATGTGCGTCCAGGTGATCCTGAAATTCCCTGCTTTCATTCGTTTTCTGATGATCCTGAGTGCTGCCGGCATCGGAAAACTCATAATCCACACCTGCTTTTTCACCAAGCTGAACGACAGCTTCCTGGAAGGAAAGGCCGTCATGGTCCATCAGAAACGTGTAAACATTTCCTCCTGCACCACAGCCGAAGCAGTGAAAAATCTGCTTTTCCGGAGACACAGAAAAAGAAGGAGAATTTTCCCCGTGAAACGGGCATAAACCAAAATAATTCCTTCCCTGCTTTTTCAGCTGAACATATTCGCTTATTATATCCACGATGTCAGTTTTGCTGCGGATCTGGTCAACGACTTCTTCTGGAATTCTTTCTGACACGTGTTCACCACCAGTTTATTTCTTGTCACCTATGATATTCGCCAAAAATCAAGCTTTTCCTTCAAGTTCGAACAAAAACTTTAATAGCGTCTTTGAAAAAGTCTCGACTTCAATCATGGTTAGTTTTTTGGGGCCAGGAGAATAGTTCCCTTTTTTCCGCTCCATCTGGTGCAGGTACCGGAAAGATAAGCTGGTGTCGATCTTATCAGGTTTGTATTCTTTTCCCCTGGGCGAAAGTGCATAAACACCTTTCGACAGGACAAGGGAAGCAAGTCCGATATCCTGGGTAACCACGATATCCCCTTCCCTGACGCGATTGGCTATGTAAAGATCAGCAGCCTCTTTTCCGTCATCAATGAAGGTCCATAGCGAACGATCTGCTTCAGGACTGAAATGGCGGTAGGAGGCAATAAATCGGCATATACCTGCTGAACCTTCCATAAGCCTTACTATTTCTTCCTTTATGACAGAGGGGCACGCATCTGCATCAACATAAACTGTAAATCCACTTTTACATTCATTCATAAATGATCATTTCTACAAAAAATGCAGAACTCCTTTAATGAGTCAAAATAACTTTTTATCACAATTTTTTATTATAATATATCTGTCCCTGTACGGCTATCTTTTTTAACGAAATAAAAACAAAAGATGCCTGAGACACCTTTTGTTTGTTTAATTACTGATTTTAATTGTTATAAATCCTTTTTAATGGAATGATATACCAGCCGTTAATTCATAAGATCATTCAGAATCACATTGGCTGTTTCCTCAACCGCCTTGTTTGTCACATCAATTACCGGACAGCCGATCTTTCCGGCAACACGGTCAAAGTGATCCAGCTCCTCCTGAATTCTCTCCATTTTCGCATAAGTTGCGTCATCCTTTAATCCGAGCGCAATTAACCGTTCCTTCCGGATATGATTCAGCTTATCAGGGCTGATTTTCAGGCCGTAGCACTTCTTCGGATTTACTTTATAAAGCTCTTCCGGAGGATCGATTTCCGGAACAAGCGGCACGTTGGCAACTTTAAGACGCTTATGGGCAAGATATTGTGATAAAGGTGTTTTGGATGTTCTTGACACTCCTACAAGGACAATATCCGCTTTTAATATGCCGCGTGGATCTCTGCCGTCATCGTATTTAACCGCAAACTCAATAGCCTCGATCTTTTTGAAATAATCTTCATCGAGATCGTGCACCATGCCAGGCTCATTAATCGGCGATTCCTCACATACTTCCTGCAGTGAAGAGATGATCGGTCCCACAACATCATGTGCGGTAATGTTATGCACTTTTACCTGCTCTTCAATATAATCACGAATATGAGGCCTTACAAGCGTATAAACAATGATGCCGTTATTCTCCTTAGCCAGGCTAATGACTTCATCAACATGAATGGTTTCCTCAATATACGGGAACCGTTTGATAGATACAGATTTTCTGGACTGGCGGAACTGACTCACACAGGCTTTTGCAACGAGTTCAGCCGTTTCTCCAACGGAGTCCGATACGACGTATACATTTACTTCATTCATTTAAGCACCACCCTACACTTCATCCTTTGACAGACTGACAAAGGCTTTTGTTATGTTCGTTTTTGTAATTCTTCCGAAGACTTCATAGCCCTTTTCCGTTTTCCGGACGACCGGAAGAGAATCAATCTGTTTATCAATCAGCTTCGCTGCTACGCTGACGAGCATATCGTCCTGTTCACAATACGTAACATTCGGCATTCTCGTCATAATGACATTAACCGGTAGACTCGTCAGATCCTGCTGCCCGATGCTTGCACGAAGCAGATCCTTTCTCGAAAGGACGCCTGAAAGCATGCCTTTCTGATCGAGCACAAATAGTGTACCGACATCTTCTAAAAACATATGGCAGATCGCATCGTACACGGATACATTATCCTGTACAACGACCGGCATGGACTGATAATCTTTAACGTACAGCTTTTTTAAATTTTCTGTCAGCAGCTGCGTGCCTGATTTACCTGTATAAAAATAGCCAACCCTCGGACGCGCATCTAAAAAACCTGCCATTGTTAAAATCGCAAGGTCCGGTCTCAGGGTTGCTCTTGTAAGATGTAATCTGTCAGCAATTTGTTCACCTGTAATCGGTCCGTCTGCCTTCACAATGCGCAGAATTTCCGATTGTCTTTTGTTCAGTTCGATCTTGTTCACCACCCGGCGGAATAATGTTATACTGTTTTCCAATATTATATACTAAATGAAATCAGCGTCCTAGTAAACAGGAATGCTTAAAATGATTTTTTTAACTGACGATTGTTTTCACTGAAAAACCGTGGTAGGATAAAGCAAGAATTAAATAAGATGTGCGCAATGAAGGAATTATAAGTACCTGACCAAAGCGACCGGGGATCGTGTAAGCCCGGATTCAGGGAAACGGCACTCCTGAGCAATGCACCCCAACAAAGTGAATGCACAAGTGGCATTAACCAGGGTGGAACCGCGGTCAGACAGCACCGTCCCTGGACTAATTAAGATTAGTCCAGGGACGGTGCTGTTTTTATTTGCAAGCGGCTCAGATGCCCCTTTGCAGCGCAAACATCAATATAAAGGAGAGATGACCTATGACAAAAAATATGGATGATATTGTCCAGCTCGCGAAACACCGCGGATTCGTATTCCCGGGTTCGGAGATTTACGGAGGACTGGCGAATACATGGGATTACGGTCCACTCGGTATCGAACTTAAAAACAATATTAAAAAAGCATGGTGGAAAAAATTTATTCAGGAGTCCAAGCATAATGTCGGACTTGACGCCTCTATCCTGATGAACCCGAAAACATGGGAAGCTTCAGGACATATCGGAAACTTCAATGACCCGATGATTGACTGTAAAAGCTGTAAAGCCCGCCACCGTGCAGATAAGCTGATTGAAGCTCATTACGAGGCCAAAGGTGAGGAAAAAATCGTCGATGGACTTCCATTTAGCGAAATGCAGAAAATGATTGAAGAAGAAAACATCTCATGCCCAACATGCGGAGCAAACGATTTTACTGAAATCCGCCAGTTCAATCTGATGTTCAAAACGCATCAGGGCGTAACAGAAGGGTCAACAAACGAGATCTTCCTTCGTCCTGAGACTGCACAGGGAATCTTCGTAAACTTTAAAAATGTACAGCGCACGATGAGAAAGCGCGTTCCATTTGGAATCGGTCAGATCGGTAAAAGTTTCCGTAACGAAATTACACCGGGTAACTTTACATTCCGTACGAGAGAATTCGAACAAATGGAGCTTGAATTTTTCTGCAAGCCAGGAGATGACCTTGAGTGGTTCAGCTACTGGCGTGAATTCTGTAAAAACTGGCTGTTAAACCTTGGTATGAAAGAAGACAGCATGCGTCTACGTGACCATGACGAAGATGAGCTTTCACACTACAGTAACGCCACAACAGATATCGAATTCCGCTTCCCGTTCGGCTGGGGCGAGCTCTGGGGTATCGCTGACCGCACAGACTTTGATCTAAAGCAGCATATGGAGCATTCAAACGAAGACTTCACGTACCTTGATCAGCAGACAAATGAGCGCTATGTACCATACTGTATCGAGCCTTCTCTCGGTGCTGACCGCGTTACACTGGCTTTCCTTTGCGATGCATATGAGCAGGAAGAGCTTGAAAACGACAGCCGTACTGTACTTCGCTTCCACCCGGCTCTGGCGCCGTTTAAAGCGGCCGTATTGCCACTTTCTAAAAAGCTTGGTGACGAAGCGATCAAAGTATACGAAGAGCTGTCACAGCACTTTATGGTTGACTATGATGAGTCCCAGTCGATCGGTAAACGCTACCGCCGCCAGGATGAGATCGGGACACCATACTGCATTACGTTTGATTTTGATTCTCTTGAGGATCAGCAGGTAACGGTCCGTAACCGAGACACAATGGAACAGGTCCGCATGCCAATCGCAGAAGTGAAGTCCTTCATTGAAAACGCGATTAAGTTTTAATTTTTAAAATCGGGCTGTATTCCCCCTACGCTTTCCTTGGCCGGGCGGTGAACCCGCTGTGCTCCGCACATCGGTTTCACCTGTCCCTTTCCGCCACAGGAGTCTTCGGGGGAATACGGCCCTTTTATAATGAATTTAAACAAGAAACACATGAACTTGATGTCCTTATATGTTTGCGTTTAAGCGGATATTAGATCTTATTGAATCCGCTGATAATATTTAAACAAAAAGACTTTTAAGATCCTTTGTCATGTGTAAAATCAGATTAATGTTTTCGAAAAATTGAAAGTACCGGGGGATTCCGGAGACTCCTGCGGCAGAGAAGCGACAGGTGAGACAGCGTAGTGCGAAGCACTAGCTGGCTCACCGCGCGGCCGCGGAAAGCGGAGGAATCCCCCGGTACTTGGTTCTTTAAGATACACCAAAACCCCGCCGGATCATTATTCCGGAGGGGTTTTTTCGTTTTTGTGAATGTCGCCGATGGTCTGCTTCATGCGGTCGAGCTGGTCGAGGAATGACCGGGATTTCAGGAAAACGCCTACGTACTCGTCGTAGTATGTCCTGATCACCCTTTTCAGCTCCAGTTTGGTTCTATCGCTGACTGATAATTTACCGAGACGGTCAAGGTCCAGAAAATAAAACAGTCTGAGGAGACGGACGGCTTTTGCAGATAAAGGCAGTTTGTAGTCGTCCACTGAGCTGCAGCGGTGACACAAAAAACCGTTCATTCTGAAGGAGAAGGAGAAATCTCCCTCTCCCTGTCCGCAATTAACACAGCGGTTCAGAACAGGCTCTACGCCAAACAGCGGGAGCAGCTTCAGCTCATAAATATAACAGATGACTTCCTCATCGTAGCCGCTATTGATCAGACCGAAGCATTGTCTGGTTAATTCGAACAGGAATGGATTAGGTTTTCGGTCTTCGGTTGCTTTATCGAGCAGTTCCGCCATGAAGCTTGCGTGCGCTGCTTTATAAAGGTCTTCTTTCAGCACGCGGCTGGAATGGAGCATTTCCCCCTGCTGGAGTGAACCCATGCCGGAACCGCCCTGAATCAGGTACTGTGCGTGCGTGAACATCTGGGAGACTGAAGACAGTCTGCTGTTGGTTTTTTTGGCTCCGCGTGCCATGACGGCTGTTTTGCCAAGTTCTCTTGTAAAAAGAGTCACCACTTTATTTGTTTCGCCGTAATCTTTTGTCCGTATAACAATCCCTTCGCACTTTTGAAGCATGGTAAGGTCTCCTTTTAGCGTGCGTTCTGCCGGCGATTAATACTCGTTTTCATTAAACCCGAAGTCACGCAGGCTGTTGGCTTTGTTGCGCCAGTCTTTCTGAACTTTTACCCACAGCTCAAGATAGACTTTTGAACCGAGCAGATTTTCAATATCTTCACGCGCGCGCTGTCCGATTTCTTTCAGCATGGCACCTCGTTTTCCGATCACGATTCCTTTTTGTGAATCGCGTTCTACCACAATCGTTGCCATGACATCGATCAGGTCCCGGCCTTCCTCTTTTTTAATCTGTTCAATGGAAACAGCAATGGAGTGAGGAATTTCTTCACGCGTCAGATGCAGTGCCTTTTCTCTGATCAGCTCTGAGATAATAAAGCGTTCAGGGTGGTCCGTAACCTGGTCAGCTGGATAGTACTGCGGTCCTTCCGGCAAATAAGATGAAATCTGATTTAACAGCGTATCGACATTATTTCCTTCAAGTGCAGAGATCGGAATCGTTTCAGTGAAATCAAAACGGTTCCGGTACTCATCGATGATTGGAAGTAACTCATCCGGGTGAAGCGTATCAATTTTATTGAGTACTAAAAAGACGGGTGTTTTCACATCTTTCAGCAGCTCCATAATATATTCGTCCCCACGTCCATAGCCTTCGTCTACATTGACCATAAATAAAATGAGGTCCACTTCACGGAACGTGTTCGTTGCCATTTTGATCATAAAGTCGCCAAGCTTATGTTTCGGTTTATGAATACCAGGTGTATCAATAAAGATCATCTGGCTTTCATTTGTTGTCAGGACCCCTTGAATTTTGTTTCGGGTCGTTTGAGGCTTATCACTCATGATGGCGATTTTCTGACCAATGACACGATTAAGAAAAGTTGACTTTCCTACGTTAGGGCGTCCAACAATCGAGATAAAGCCTGATTTGTGTTTTTGATTATCCATTTAAATCCTCCGGCATAAATGCTCCAGGCAGAAGTTCGGCTACAGTCAGCTCCTGTACATCCCCCTGAAGGTTAGTTAAGTAAACCATCATATCCTGCGGGCACAGCTCTGCAATGACCTGTCTGCATGCTCCACATGGCGGTACGGGTCTTTTCGTATCTGCAACGACCGCAATCGCTTTGAACTTACGGTCTCCTTCAGCATAAGCTTTAAAAAGAGCTGTTCTCTCTGCACAGTTACACATGCTGTAAGCAGCATTTTCAATATTACAGCCGTGGTGTACCTTTCCGTCCTCTGTCAGAAGGGCAGCACCCACCTGGAATTTAGAATAAGGCACGTATGCTTTTTCACGTGCGATCTTTGCTTCAGCCATTAATTGTTCACGGTTCATCTCATTAGCTCCTTTAATATCAAGAGGTTAAAAAAAGGAGAAGACTTAACGTTCGTTAAGTAATTCTCCCTTCTCTTATCATTATACTATAAAACTGATCTTTTTTAAGTTAAAACGTTTCCACTGACTTATAAAATTGCCAACAGCTTTGGAATGAATAAAATCAACCCGCCAATCGCCGCTGCAATGGCAAAAAACAGGACAGACGCAGCGGCCGCATCCTTTGCTTTTTTTGCAAGTGGATGAAGCTCCTCTGTGACAAGATCGACTGTACGCTCAATCGCTGTATTCATCAGTTCAAGGGCCAGTACACCTCCGATAAATAGAAGTAAAATCAGCCACTCGGTCCCGTTCAGCTTTAGCAGAAAAGCCAGTCCGATCGTAATCAGGCCGACAACGGTATGGATTTTAAAATTCTGTTCGTGACGAAATACGTCCTTTGCCCCACTTGCCGCATAACGGAATGATCGGATTAATTTTCTCACATCCATCAATCAGGACCTCGACAGGCCAAATTCCTCTAAAATGTCATTCTGGCGGCCAAACATCACCGCTTCATCTGATTCCTTCATATGATCGTATCCTAAAAGGTGTAAGAATCCGTGTAAAGCAAGGAAGCCAAGCTCTCTTGAAAAGGAATGACCGTACTCCTCTGCCTGTTCTTTTGCTTTTGGCACAGAAATAATGATGTCTCCAAGCATCCTTTCAAGATCTGCTTCTCCTGTGATTTCCATTTCATCCTCGCCGAGCTCTTCCATGGCAAATGAAATGACATCTGTCGCCTGGTCCTTTTGACGGTATTCACGGTTAATTTCCTGAATGCGCTCATCTGATACAAAAGTGACGGAGCATTCCCCGTTTTCTACACCTTCTTTTTCTGCTGCAAAAGTCAGAAGCCTGCTTACGAGACTCTTGTCTTCCTCAGAGAGGTTCTCAGTTTCATCGATAAAATCTATGTGTAGTGTCATGCCTGCTTCTTCCTTTCTTCTTTTTTGAATTCAGGGTACTCGATTCTGGAGTGAAAAATCCCGTTCAGCGTTTCACAGAAAACCCTCTTAATCGTTTCAAGCTCTTTCAATGTCAGGTCAGATTCATTAAATTGTCCATCCTGCAACCTGTCCTGAACGATTGACTGAACAAGCTGGCGGATTTTTTCTGCGTTCGGTTCCTTCATGGATCTTACTGCAGCTTCCACGCTGTCGGCAACTGAAATCACTGCCGCCTCTCTTGATTGAGGTTTTGGGCCTGGATAACGGTATTCTGCTTCTTTCGGGTCAAATCCATTCTCTTTCGCCTTATAATAGAAAAACTTTAACAACGTGGTGCCGTGATGCTGTTCTGCAATATCAATAAACTCCTGTGGCAGCTTATATTTTCTTAGCATTTCAGCCCCTTCAACCGCATGGGCAATAATAATATCTCTTGACGTTTCAGGTGACAGGCGGTCATGAGGGTTCTGGCTGGAAATTTGATTTTCGATAAAATAGTGAGGCCTCTTGGTTTTCCCGATATCGTGATAGTAACAGCCGACACGGGCCAGTAAACCATTTGCCCCGATTGCTTCACAGGCTGCTTCCGCAAGGTTCGCCACCATGACGCTGTGATGATAGGTGCCAGGTGCTTCTGTCAGTATTTTTTTTAACAACGGATGATTAGGGTTTGATAGTTCGACCAGTTTCATCGTGGAGAGAATACCAAATCCCGCTTCAAAAAGAGGAAGCAGCCCGATCGTTAAAATCGAAGCAAGAATGCCCGAGACAATGGCAAATACACCAAATAGGGCATAATCCACATATGTAAACTGCGCATTTTCAATGAGCATTAATGACATCAGAAAAAGGATATTTGCCGCTGAAACGAATAGACCCGCCCGCAGCAGATGTGTCCGTCTTCTGCTGTTTGAAAGAAATAAAATCCCTGCCAATCCGCTGAACAGAAAATAAAGAGAGACTTCTACATTAACCGACCCCGTAATCGTATCATTAAAAACAATGCTTGCACATACGGACTGGAGCATTGTAATGGTCAATGCGACTCTGGTATTAATCATGCTTTTTAGCAGCATAGGGGCCATTGCCGCCGGAAAAAGGTACCCAATCTGCAGAATGTCGAGTTCCCTAACCAATTCTGTTACTTTCATTAACCCAAGTGACAGGAGAAAAATCATACTCACCAGTACAAGGTAAGTCTGTTTTTTATCCGTGGACGTTTTCCAGGAAGAAAACAGGAAGTGAATCACGAAAATAATGAGTAGTGAAAAAATAATGAGCCCGATATATGGCAGAACAGATGCTTCATTCGTTGTAAGCCCAAGTTCCTCAAGCTGTCTGTATACATCGCGGTCAATCAGATAGCCTTCCTGTACAATCACCTGTCCTTCTAAAATCTGTACCGGCTCTACTGCTTCCCGGGCCTGAAGAATTCTCGCTTCCGTCTGTTCGGGGTCAAATACATTATTTTCAATAATGGCAAAGCGGGCCAGTTCAATCGATGCATTTTTTAAGCCTTCACTGAATGTCAGTGATGATAAATTGTTCTGGACTTCCGTTTTTGCAGCACTTACTTCATCCTGTCTGATCGGCTCCTCCATCACCTGTTCAATTTGACGAACTGTGAGGACTTTAGCTTCTTCAAGTGCCTCATCACTGGAAGACAGCAGCTGAATCAATATTTCATCGTTAATATTTTCAGTCACATTTTCAGAAACATCTTCTGAAAGTGCTGATTTCAAAGAGGACAGTCTCTCGTTGTTTACGCCCTGATCAGATGATGGTTCAGATGGTTCGGAGCCTCCCTGATCAAGGTTAAAATCCATGGCAAAATCATAAATGGATGCGGTCAGAGACGTTCGGTTATCAACAACCTCAGGTCGATAAACGTACACTTCTTCCACTTCAGATGCAGCGCGTTCCTGTTCAATTTCCGTTCTTCTTTCATCAACAATCGTTTTTGGAGACCGTATCGTTTCTTCAGCAACTGAAAACAGGCTGATGTTATATGTTTGTGTTCTGACATGACTTATAAGAAGGACAAAAACAAAGACAGCAACAAGACCCAGCAGGATCCATTTAAAAAAGGCATAACTCAGTATATTTTTCATACGCTGGATCCAATTTTCCATTCCATTCACTCCCGGATGAAACAAAATGTATGTAAAATAGACACATTACTACTTTTAATACAGTATAGCAGAAAAAACCAATTGAAAAATGAAAAGTCTGTATTTCACTTATGAAAATACAGGTTCATATGTGATAAATATTAAAATCACCCTGCCGTACGTCCTGGGAGGACGTACGGCAGGGTGACTGGTTAACACGTATCTGTTATTCTGTTCCGCCCTCGTAGGCACCAATAATTTTTGAAACCAGCGGATGTCTCACTACATCGGTTTTTTCGAGGTACTGAAACCCGATTCCCGTTACATTACGCAGCCGTTTCTGTGCTGCCACTAAGCCCGACTCCATCCCCTTCGGCAGGTCAACCTGACTCTGGTCCCCGGTAATGACCATTTTCGAGCCAAATCCGAGTCGTGTCAAAAACATTTTCATCTGTGCGTTGGTTGTATTCTGCGCTTCATCCAGAATGACAAATGCATCATCCAGCGTCCGCCCTCTCATATAGGCAAGAGGTGCAATCTCAATGATCCCTCTTTCAATGAACCGCTGCGTCTGATCGGGGCCCAGCACATCATTCAATGCGTCATACAGCGGGCGCAGATAAGGATCCACCTTTTCTTTTAAATCCCCCGGCAGGAAGCCGAGGCTTTCTCCCGCTTCGACAGCAGGGCGGGTCAGGATGATTTTCTTCACTTTATTATTTTTCAGTGCATGTACAGCCATCACAACGGCCAGGTACGTTTTCCCTGTCCCCGCAGGACCAATACCGAAAACAAGATCTTTTTTACGAATCTCTGTAATGTACTGACGCTGTCCCATTGTTTTGGCCCGGATGGACTTTCCTTTGGCACTTTTCGTTATTTCTTCATTATAGAGTTCATTAAAGTACTCAATTGTTCCTCTCAAAGCCATCTGTACCGCATAAATGACATCCCGCTGGCTGATCTGAATACCTTTTCTGATTACTGCCAGCAATTCATTAATGACTTTTCGGGCACGCTCAATGCCTTCTTCGGTGCCTGTAATACGCAATGATTCGCCTCTTGACACAATCGTTACATCCAGGTCTTCCTCAATGGTTTTTAAATGAGCATCTGATGTTCCAAATAAAGCTACGGCTTCATTCGGGTCTTCGAGTGGGTAATCCACAGTAATTCGCTGTTCAATCATTCGCGTGTCTCCTCAGTAAAAGGTTTAACTTCAGCAATTTCTTCTAATGCTTGGTAATAGATTGTTAGCTTTACTTTACCATTCTCAATTTGTTCATGCAAAATTTTTTCCTTCAGGATTGTGCCCGTCCCATTTGTTAAGGCTAGAACCTCTTTGGCCCCGATTTTCAGTCCTGCTTCCCTTATTTGTTGTTTCGTTAATCTTTTCTTTATCTTTTTTACTTCTCTATTTTCCGTTTGAATCATGGTGAACGGCAATTCCCAGCCAAACCATTCAAAAGATTTGATTTTTCTATTCGTCTGTTGGATGCCAAAATGCTCTTTATTAATGTGAATGTCAGGTGTTTTTGTACTGCCTGCCTGTAGTGCATAAGAGTCGTATTCTTTTCCCGACAAAGAATACACGATGGTGTTTTCAGGTATGACAACCTCTGTTTCATACCATGTGTGCGCATAAACTTCACCTGATGCGCGAACAGCTTTTTCTTTTCCTTCAGCACCGATGAAGCCCGATACGAGCAGTTCTCCTTTTTTTACAACTTGATAGCGCTCCTTTACCGGCGTACCAGCTTCAATTAACATCTTCTGTACAGTACCTGTTTTTGAAGCGACGAGATGGGCATTCTGATTTTTTGAGGCTGGTGGCAGTTCCTTCTTTTCTCTAATATGTACAATGAGTCTCGTTCCCTTCCAGTCAAAGCCTGCCCATGAAATCTGCTCAATATTCTGATAAAGTTTTGAAACCACTTCTTTCTCTGTTGGCAGTTGTCTTAACAAAGCTCCACTTTGATAACCTTTCTCCCGCAGGAGCATTTCTGTTTCAAGCCGGACCTCGGGACTTCCTCCCACCACCTCAATCCCCCATAAAAACTGTAGACCTCCCCAAAAAACCAGGCAGGCAAGACAGGCAGCAATGATCATACTCATCTTGCTTCGCAGCCTTAAAAGGGAATAATAAGCCCCTCCCCCCTGGGACAATGACACTTTGCAGCCTTTTTTAAATGCAGCACGCCTTAAGCTTCTCATAGCCTGGATAGGTATAAGAAACGTGATTTCTTCCGGAGCTGATTCTTTCAGCATCTTAACTTCAATTTTTTTCTTCGAAAGTTCAGCGAGCAGAGAGTTTCTCCCATCGCCTTTCACCCTGACGTGTACATACCCTGGAATGGCGTGTTTCATTCCGACTGTCCTGCGTCATAGTCAATTTTCACATCTTCAACCATTCCTCTTATCGTGACCTGTTCTCCTGTCATAGCAGAAATCAGCAAATCCCGGCCGGCAACCAGCACTTTTCCGCAACCTGAAGAAAATGCAATTTGTCTGTCTGAATAATAAAGCAAACCTTTATGATTTTCGATAAATAAAAGCTGTCTGCCAATCCAGACAATTTTCGGTATGTCATAGATCAAATCATCAGGTAGTCTAAGCAGAGCTTGAGCCGATTGCATCCATTTCGTTTTCATAAAACAGCCCTCCTTCTGTTTACTATATGTAAACAAAAGGAGGGCAATGAAAAACTTTATCTTTTATTTCCACGGTAATGCTGTTTCGATCGCGGTGGTCCAAGAACTTCAGAAAAAATGATTCCGTTCACGAGGTCCTTTGAATCCAGGCCATCATTGATCGTGAGGTCCGATTCCTTAATTGGATCTTTTTTCGATTTTAATGATGAAACTCTTGGCGCTGAAGCAGGTTTTTCGACTTCTATTTTTGCGGCAGCGGCCTGTTTCACCCGATCAGGTCTTTTTACAGGTTGTCTGCCTGTTTTTGATTTTTCAATCTCAGCACGCTGCTTCTCATACTCACTGGCAAGCTCTTTTGCATGACGATCAAACGTTTCACGCAGATTTTTTGCTTTTTTCTGAGGCTGCTGCTGATTGGTTTGCGGCACAGGAGCAGGTTTAGGCTTTTCATTCGGCTCCTCTTTTTTCTTCTGATTATTGATGAGACTGATGACCCCAGCAATAATGGCCATGATAATCAGTTCCATGGAGCAGGCCTCCTTTCATTCCCGGCCTTATTTTTTCTTGCTGTCATCTTTGCCACCGGAGATCTTTCCGATAGAATCGCGCATCCCCGTATCAGCATCAATATTTTTAATATTCATGTAGTCCATTACGCCAATATTTCCTTCACGAAGTGCTTCAGCCATCGCAAGCGGTACCTCTGCTTCCGCTTCCACAACCTTCGCCTTCATTTCCTCAACGCGGGCTCTCATTTCCTGTTCCTGCGCTACGGCCATGGCACGACGCTCTTCCGCTTTCGCCTGGGCAATGTTCTTGTCTGCCTCAGCCTGTTCAGTCTGAAGTTCAGCACCGATGTTTTTGCCGATGTCAACATCCGCAATATCGATCGACAGAATTTCAAACGCTGTACCTGAATCAAGACCTTTACCTAAAACGGTTTGTGAAATCAGATCAGGATTTTCAAGCACTTTCTTATGGTTATCACTTGAACCGATTGTACTGACAATGCCTTCACCAACACGGGCCACAACTGTATCTTCACCCGCACCACCGACAAGACGGTCAATATTTGCACGTACCGTAATACGCGCCTTTGCTTTTACTTCAATCCCATCCATTGCCACACCGGCGATAAATGGCGTTTCGATTACCTTAGGGTTTACACTCATCTGAACAGCCTGTAAGACGTCACGACCCGCAAGGTCAATCGCAGCACAGCGTTCAAAGGCAAGCTCAATATTCGCACGCTGGGCAGCAATGAGTGCGTTTACCACGCGGTCTACGTTACCACCTGCAAGATAGTGGCTTTCAAGCTGATTAATGCTGACATCCACACCTGCTTTATGTGCTTTGATCATCGGATTAATGACGCGGCTTGGAATTACCCTTCTTAATCTCATCCCGATTAACGTAAAGATGCTGACTTTAACACCTGCAGCCAATGCCGAAATCCATAGCGTAACCGGTACAAATGTAAACAGCACACCAAGGGCAATCACGGCAGCTACAACGATAATAATTAATGTAATTGCTTCTGTTCCCATTCCATTCACTCCCTAAATTTAATTAACTTCTCTGACAACAATTCTTGAACCTTCAACTTTTACGACTTTTACATCCTTATCCTTATCGATGTAACTGCCTTCCGAAACGGCATCAATGCGTTCATCTGCAATGATGATGGTACCGGATGGTCTGAGGGCCGTTCTTGTTTTACCAATCTGGCCGATCAGTTCATGACGGTTCACATTGGAAACGTAGCCGCTTTCAGTATTCGTTGAATCACTTAAAATAATTTTCTTTAATAGGTGAAGGTTTTTCCCTAAAAATTTCACCATAATCACCATCCCAATTACTCCGGCAAGTATTGCAATAGAAACTGCGATTCCCATATATACAATACTGTTACCGGCAAGTAAGATACTTGCAATGACCGCCGCAAGCCCGGCTATACCAAGAATACCGCCGGGGACAAAAAACTCCGCTATGATCAGCGCAATCCCGATCAGCAGTAAAATGACGACCTCAAGACCAGCCAACCCCGCGACGAGATGCCCGAAGAAAAACATCATCAGAGCAACGAGCCCCATAGTGCCTGCCACACCGAAGCCGGGAGAATACAGCTCTACCACCAGCCCGATGCTTGCAATAGACAGCAGAATCGGAACCACGATTGGATTAGTGATAAATCGTGCTACATTCTCAAGGAATGTGGGCTCAAGGTTAATGACCTCCGCATCCTCATATCCAAGTGCCATCAATAGTTCATCGATACTATTAACCGTACCATTTGAATAACCAACTTCTTCAGCAACCGCCGGGGTTAATGTCAAAAGCTCCCCCTCTTCAACAATTCCGGGAATTGACACGGATGAATCAACCATAGCTTCAGCGATTTCAGGGTCTTTTCCAGAATTAACAGCAGCATTTGTCATCGCCGCAAGCCAATTGCTCTGAGCCTTAAGGTCAGCGTCACCACCAGAAGATGTGATTACCGCTGCAGCACCCATTTTTCCATTTTCAGAAAAATATATGTCGTCTGCATTTAAAGCGATATATGCCCCCGCTGAAATGGCGTTTGGATTGACGTAGGCAATAATTTCAAGATCAGTATCAGAAAAAATTTCTCCTATATCTTCCGCGGCATCCACAAGTCCACCCGGTGTATCAAGCTCAAATACAATTGTTTCCGCGCCGCTTTCTTCTGCTTCATTAATGGATCTTTGTAAAAATGAAGCAAGCCCCCGTTCCACCTCGTTTTCAATCGGTGCCACAAAAACGGTACGACCGGATGCTGAAGCAGGATGAACAAAAGAAATAAGCGAGAAGATGACTGCAGCAGCTAAAAGCAGTACAACTCCTTTACGAATCACTGAGATCCCCCTTTCCCTAAAATATAGCTTTGACTTTAATACGTATGTACTTTTAAAAAGTTTCAAAAAAAACTGATTCTTATTACATTTTGTGCAGATCGGATAAAAATAATCAAGCCGCGACATGTTTTGTCGCGGCTTGATTTGTGTACCGAACTGATTCATGTAATAAAAATCAGTTTTATGATAAGTGCTGAAGAACCTTTTTATTAACAAGCGCTCCATCAGCTTTACCTTTAACTTTCGGCATAATTGCACTCATTACCTTGCCCATATCAGCCTTAGAGGAAGCATTCGTCTCTTTAATCGTCTCGATGACTACTGATTCAAGCTCTTCTTCTGTTAACTGCTTTGGCATATAGGTTTCAAGCAGGGCAATTTCTTGCTGAAGCTTCGCCGTCAGATCATCTCTGCCAGCAGCTTGAAACTCCTGATAGGAATCTCTTCGCTGTTTAAGTTCACGGCTTAAAACAGTAAGCTCCTCTTCCTCAGTCAGTTCCTGGCGATTCAGTCTGTAACCTTCATTCTGAAGAGCAGACTTCACCATCCTGATCACAGAAAGACGATCTTTTTCTCTGTTTTTCATAGCCGTTTTCATATCCTGATTAAGCTGATTGACTAGACTCACTTCATGCACCTTCTATTCCTATATTAGAACTTGCGCTTTCTTGCAGCTTCAGACTTTTTCTTACGCTTTACGCTTGGCTTTTCATAAAATTCACGCTTTCTGAACTCCTGAAGAGTACCAGCCTTTGATGTAGTCTTTTTAAAGCGGCGAAGAGCATCTTCGAGTGATTCGTTTTTGCGAACGACCGTTTTTGACATCTCTAATTCCCTCCCTCCGAACACACTACGCTTACATATTCAGGCAAAGAGAATAATAAAATATTATTCTTCATTGCATGCAGTAAGATAGGGATACTTACTGGCATTCATGGGGAATTCCCATGTACTTATACAGTATAATATAACAATTTCCACCGGTCAACACCCATTCAGAAGATTCAGCACGAAAAAACCTCCTGACAGAAAAGGCATCTGAAAGGAGGTTTTTTAAGTTGAGTTTAGTAGTCGCTGTCTGCAACCTGTCCCTGAACAATCTGAATACCAGAGCTTGCTCCGATACGTGTTGCTCCCGCTTCGATCATTGCCTGTGCATCTTCAGCTGAGCGCACTCCGCCTGAAGCTTTCACACCAAGGTCCGGCCCTACTGTCTTACGCATTAAAGCGATGTCTTCAGGTGTTGCACCGCCACCATTAAATCCGGTAGACGTTTTAACGTAGTCAGCACCTGCTTCAACTGAAAGCTCACAAGCAGTTACCTTTTCTTCGTCAGTTAAAAGTGATGTTTCAATAATCACCTTTGTAAGGGCTTTGCCTTTTGCAGCAGCTGTTACTGCCTGAATGTCTGTTTTCACAGTCTCGGCATCTCCGCTCTTCAGTGCACCGATATTGATGACCATGTCCACTTCAGTTGCTCCGTCTTCAATCGCCTGCTTCGTTTCAAATGCTTTTGTTTCAGAAGCAGATGCACCAAGAGGGAATCCGATAACTGTACAAACTTTCACATCAGTTCCTGCAAGCAGTTCACTTGAAAGCTTTACCCATGCAGGATTTACGCATACAGACATAAAGCCATGTTCTGCAGCTTCTTCACAAAGTTTTGTGATTTGTTCCTTTGTTGCTTCTGGTTTTAGTAATGTATGATCGATCATTTTTGCGATAGATGTCATGATAAATTCTCCTTTTCGTCAGATGTACGTACCTATTCTAACATTAATCGAATAGAAGCGCTATTTTTTCTTTATGGTGGAAGATGTGATTTGGATGGTGGAACCGGTTCGTCAGGTTACCATAGGAATTTGTGAGCTTCGACCATGAGTTCGTCAGGTTAAACGCGAAGTTCGTCAGGTTAGGCGGCGGGTTTGTGAGTTTGGACAGGAATTTGTGAGTTCAGTGACTATTGGACTATAAATTTTAATCCAACATGAGCCGTCGGACACTTCTGGATGTCCGCGGTACGAGTTCGTGAGGTTACATGAGGAATTTGTAAGCTTCGGCCATGGGTTCGTCAGGTTAGACGCGAAGTTCGTCTGGTTAGGCAACGAGTTTGTGAGCTTAGACAGGAATTTGTGAGTTCAGTGACTTTTGAATCAGACTCTCAAAACAGCCGCCAACACGAAAGATTGACCTGGCACAGTTTGCACAATAAATACCAAAAGGGTGAGACACAAATATGTCCCACCCTTACAGCTAACGGTTATACCGGCATGTGCTCATCCGCCATCACGCGGACAAACTCGCCTTTATTATACGGATAACCTGACTCCGTAATTTTCACTTTGACAAGCTTACCAACCATTTCTTCATTGGCAGGGAAAATCACTTTCAGATAGTTATCTGTATACCCTACGTAAAGTGAACCGGTTGGATCTTCTTTGTACTGTTCTTCCGGGATGACTTCGAGCACTTCATCCTGATAATCGGAAGCATATTCTTTTGCCAGCTGATCTGACAGGGAAATCAGGCGGTGAACCCGCTCGTTTTTCACTTCCTCGTCAACCTGATCATCCATTCTTGCTGCAGGTGTGCCTGTACGTTTAGAGTATGGGAACACGTGCAGCTCTGAGAATTTCTGTTCCTGAATGAAGCGGTAGGTTTCCATGAATTCTTCTTCCGTTTCACCAGGGAATCCAACAATGACATCAGATGTAACAGCGAGACCAGGCAATGCTTTTTTGAGCTTTTCAAGACGCTCTGCGAAAAATTCCATCGTATATTTTCTTCTCATCCGTTTCAGCACCGTGTTTGAGCCGGATTGCAATGGAATGTGAAGATGTCTTACAACCATGTTGGAGCGGTCGATGACGTCGATGACTTCGTCTGTTAACTGGCTGGCTTCGATTGAAGAAATACGGATTCGCTTCAGACCTTTCACGCGTGCTTCAAGATCTGTCAGCAGCATGGCAAGGTTATAATCCTTCATATCCTCACCGTAACCGCCAGTATGGATGCCTGTCAGGACAATTTCTTTGTATCCTGCATCAACAAGCTGCTGCGCCTGTTTGATGACTTCTTCAGGATCACGTGAACGCATAAGGCCGCGCGCCCATGGAATGATGCAGAACGTACAGAAGTTGTTGCAGCCTTCCTGGATTTTCAGCGAGGCTCTCGTGCGGTCTGTAAACGCAGGTACATCGAGCTCTTCGTACGTACGGTTTTTCATAATGTTCGTTACGCCGTTGATCGGCTGGCGCTCTTCACGGTACTGATCAATGTAACCAAGCATTTTTGTGCGGTCCTGTGTTCCGACTACGATGTCAACACCTGGGATCGCCATAATTTCTGCAGGAGATGTCTGTGCATAACAGCCTGTGACACAAATCACGGCATCAGGATTTTTCCTGATCGCTCTTCTGATCACCTGGCGGCTTTTTTTATCTCCTGTATTTGTAACGGTACACGTGTTAATTACATAAACGTCAGACGTTTGTTCATAGTCAACGCGCTCATAGCCATTTGACTTGAAAAGCTGCCAAATCGCTTCTGTTTCATAATGGTTCACCTTACAGCCCAATGTATGAAATGCGACTGTTGCCATTTTGTTCACCTCATTAATTCATAATGGTACGAAATCGCTGCCAGCGCATAGAGCGGAGCGGTTTCCGTACGTAAAATCCGCGGACCAAAGCCGCAGCTGACAGCCTGATTCTGTTCAAGGATGTCTATTTCCTTTTCTGACAATCCGCCTTCCGGTCCCACAATAACAAGAAGCTGACTACCCTCCGGTAAGCGGGACAGGACTGAAGAAAAGTTCGATTTTTCTCCTGATTTCGCCTGTTCTTCATAAGCCGTAATGACGGCATCATAGTCTGAAAATGTTCCGACCAGATCATGAAAGCTGACTGGCGTTGCAATGTCAGGGACGACCGTCCGATGACTCTGTTCTGCAGCTTCCCTGGCGATTTTCTGCCAGCGGTCCGTTTTCTTTTGTCCCTTTTTATCATCCCATTTTACAATGGAGCGATCTGCTTTAAAAGGGATCATGCGCGAAAAACCGAGTTCAGTCGCTTTTTGAATCACAAGCTCCAGTTTATCACCTTTTGGCAATCCCTGTGCAATCGTCACATGAATCGGCAGCTCAGGCGTGCGATCCAGCTTTTCTTCAGCAAGAGCTTCAACTTCAGTATCATTTACTCCGGTTATAACGGATCGATATGCGGTTTGATCTTTGAATACCGCAATAAATGAATCCCCTGCCTTCATTCTCATGACGCGGATCATATGTCTGGCATCATCGCCACTCACGGTAAATCGTTTATCCTCAGGACATAGAATGTCTGTAAAATAACGTTGCATGGCTGATCACTCTTTCGGCTTTTTGGCGATAATGGCTACCCAATCTTCCATTGACAGCACTTCTTCGATCACAAATCCAGACTGAATCAGTGCATCCTTCACCATTTCTTTTTTCTGCTTAATGATGCCGGAAGTAATAAAGGTCCCGCCTTCTGCCGTCAGCTTATAAGCATCATCGGTGAATGTTAAAATGACTTCTGCAAGAATATTTGCCACGATCACTTCGTATGTTTCCTGCTGCTGGTCCAACAGGTTGCCCTGCTGAACGGTCACAATGTTCTCCACTTTGTTTAATTCAACATTTTCTTTTGCTGCTCTGACAGCGACTTCATCAAGATCAAGCGAAAGCACTTTATCGGCTTTTAAAAGTGCAGCTGCAATACTTAATACACCGGACCCTGTTCCGACATCGATGACAGAATCCCCCTCTTTAACGGTGCGTTCAAGGGCCTGAATACACATCACGGTTGTCGGGTGTGTTCCTGTACCGAAAGCCATTCCGGGATCGAGTTCAATAATCAGTTCATCGCTTGAAACTCTTTCATAATCTTCCCACGTCGGGACGATGGTAAAAGTGGAGGAAATCTTGACAGGGTTATAATATTTTTTCCACGCGGTTGCCCATTCCTCTTCGTTGACTTCACTGATCTCGACTTTGTTGGCTCCGATATCAATATCAAACGAAACAAGATTGCTGACTTCCTGTTTGATTCCGTCTACTGTTTCAGCAAGAAAGCTGTTGACCGGCAGATAAGCCTTTACAATAACGCCGCTGTCAGGGTAATCATCCGGATTTAAATCGTAAATTTCACCGAACTGATCTTCACGTTCTTTGTGAAGTTCCTTCGGATCCTCAATGACGACGCCGCTTGCACCTGATTCATGCAGGATATTGGAAATTGGCTCAATTGCCTCATTTGTTGTGTGAATACTAATTTCTGACCACTTCATCAGACCAGCTCCATTTCATGTTTAACCGTATCATGTCATATATGTACCCGCATTCCTGTTTAAGTCATGCGGGTCATGTATTGTTTTTGATCAGTCGCCTTTAAATGCGCGTTTTACTTTATCAAAGAAATTATCATGCTGTTCATCCGGTACATCTCCGCTTACTTCAGCAAATTCACGAAGGAGCGATTTTTGTTTGTCTGTCAGCTTTTTCGGCGTGATGACTTTCACACGGATATGCTGATCTCCTGTACCATAGCCGTGAACATTTTTGACGCCTTTTCCTTTTAATCTGAAGGCTGTTCCTGATTGTGTTCCTGCAGGAAGCTTCCATTTCACTTTGCCGTGAACAGTTGGCACTTCAAGCTCATCTCCAAGTGCGGCCTGAACAAATGTGATCGGCATATCAAGGAAGATATCATCACCTTCACGCTCAAAGATCTCATGTGGACGCACGCGGAATACAACATAAAGATCTCCAGGAGGACCACCGTTAAAGCCCGGCTCACCCTGGCCAGCCACTCTCATCTGCTGACCATCGTCTACTCCGGCAGGGATTTTCACGTGGATTTTCTTGCGTTTCTTCACTTTTCCGTTTCCGCCACACGTTGTGCACTTGTCTTTTACAAGCTTTCCGGAACCTTCACAGTGATGGCAGACACGACGGTTTACAATACGGCCAAACGGCGTCTGCTGCTCTACATTAAGCTGACCTGATCCCTTACAGTGGTGACACGTTTCAGGTTTCGTTCCCGGCTTTGCGCCATCACCGCCGCACGTTTCACACGTCTCTTCTTTTGGAATTTCGATATCCGTTTCTTTACCGAAAACCGCTTCCTCGAATTTAATCGTCATGGTGTACTGCAGGTCATTACCCTGGCGTGGCGCATTCGGATCACGGCGTCTGCCGCCTCCACCGAAAAATGAACTGAATATATCTTCAAATCCGCCAAAGCCATCAAAGCCCGCTCCGCCGCCGAAGCCCTGGTTCGGATCTGTATGACCAAATTGATCGTAGTGCGCGCGCTTCTGATCGTCGCTTAACACTTCATATGCTTCTTTTACTTCTTTAAATTTTTCATCCGCACCGTCTTCTTTATTAATATCAGGATGATATTTTTTCGAGAGCTTACGGTATGCTTTTTTGATTTCTTCTTTGGTTGCTCCTTCAGATAAACCGAGCACCTCATAGTAATCTCGTTTACTCATTTTTACACTCCCCGGGTCCTTTAGCATAAAGGTTATTTTATCACTAATCCGCTTCTTTTCGCAATGACAAAGAAAAAGCCAAAGCACTGACATCCGTGACTTTGGCTTTTTCTGAGCTCTTTAATTATTTCTTGTCGTCGTCTACTTCTTCAAACTCTGCATCGACAACATTGTCATCAGAAGAATTACCTTCAGCATTTTGCTGTTCAGCTTCTGCTTTCTTCGCTGCTTCTTCATACAGCTTCATTGATAAAGCCTGAAGAATTTCCTGAAGCGCATCTTTTTTCGTTTTGATCTCTTCGATCTCGTTTTTCTCGATCGCTTCTTTCAGCTCATCACGTGCAGCTTCTGCTTTCTTCTTTTCTTCTTCATCGACATTTTCACCAAGGTCAGAAAGTGTCTTGTCTGTCTGGAAAACAAGCTGGTCTGCTTCATTGCGGACTTCCGCTTCTTCTTTGCGCTTCTTGTCTGCATCAGCATTTTCCTCAGCTTCTTTTACCATACGGTCGATCTCTTCATCAGATAAGCCTGTAGAAGATTTGATTGTAATCTTCTGCTCTTTTCCTGTACCAAGATCTTTTGCACTTACGTTTACAATACCGTTTTTATCAATATCGAACGTTACTTCGATCTGTGGTACGCCACGAGGTGCCGGCGGGATATCTCCAAGCTGGAATCTGCCAAGTGTTTTGTTATCCGCTGCCATTGGGCGTTCACCCTGAAGCACGTGAATATCAACCGCATTCTGGTTATCAGCAGCTGTTGAGAATGTTTGAGATTTCGATGTCGGGATCGTTGTATTACGCTCAATCAGAACGGTAGATACACCACCCATTGTTTCGATACCAAGTGATAATGGTGTTACGTCAAGAAGTACAACGTCTTTTACATCACCAGTCAGTACGCCACCCTGGATCGCAGCACCCATTGCTACTACTTCATCCGGGTTAACACCTTTAGACGGCTCTTTACCTGTTTCTTTCTTGATCGCTTCCTGAACAGCAGGAATACGTGTCGATCCACCAACAAGGATGATTTTATCAATCTCAGAAGCTGAAAGACCTGCATCTTTAATCGCTTGACGAGTTGGTCCCATTGTACGCTCTACAAGTCCTGAAGAGAGCTCTTCAAACTTTGCACGTGTCAGGTTCAGTTCAAGGTGAAGAGGTCCAGCTTCCCCTGCTGTGATAAATGGCAGTGAAATCTGAGTGGATGTCACACCTGAAAGGTCTTTTTTCGCTTTTTCAGCAGCATCTTTTAAGCGCTGAAGAGCCATTTTATCTTTAGAAAGGTCAATACCGTTGTCTTTTTTGAATTCTGCTACAAGGTGGTCGATGATGACCTGGTCAAAGTCATCTCCTCCAAGACGGTTGTCACCTGCTGTTGAGCGCACTTCGAATACGCCATCGCCTAGTTCAAGAATCGATACGTCAAATGTACCGCCACCTAGGTCGTATACAAGAATTGTCTGATCTTCTTCCATCTTATCAAGACCGTAAGCAAGTGCTGCAGCTGTCGGCTCGTTGATGATACGCTCAACTTCAAGACCTGCAATCTTTCCTGCATCCTTTGTTGCCTGACGCTCGGCATCGTTGAAGTAAGCTGGTACGGTGATCACCGCTTTTGTTACTTCTTCACCAAGATAGCTTTCAGCATATGATTTTAAGTACTGAAGGATCATTGCGGAAATCTCCTGAGGAGAATATTCCTTACCTTCTGCTTCTACCTTATGAGCTGTACCCATGTGGCGCTTAACAGACATAATTGTGTTCGGGTTCGTAATCGCCTGACGCTTCGCTACTTCCCCAACCTGTTTTTCACCATTTTTAAACGATACAACAGATGGTGATGTGCGGTTACCTTCCGGATTGGCAATTACTTTAGGCTCTCCGCCTTCAAGAACGGCCACACATGAATTCGTTGTTCCCAAGTCAATTCCGATAATTTTACTCATTCCAAATCAGCCTCCTGTTTCAAGTCTTTTCGTTATTCGTTCACTTTTACCATTGAAGGACGAATGACACGATCCTTAAGTTTATATCCCTTTTGAAGTTCTTCAGTAATGATGTTGGATGCGACTCCTTCTTCGGAAGACTGCATGACAGCCTGGTGAAGGTTAGGGTCAAATTCCTGTCCAACAGACTCAATGACTTCTACCCCTTCCTGTTTCAGGGCTTCTAACAGACTCGCATGAACCATTTTCATCCCTTTCAGAAGAGATTCTGATTCATCATTTGTCACTTCTATGTTAAGCGCGCGTTCAAAGTTGTCGAGTGCAGGAAGAATTCCTGTCACAACATTTTGAGCACGGTATTTTTGAAGGGTTTCATTTTCTTTTTGAATACGGCGGCGATAGTTATCAAAATCAGCACGCAGACGCAGATAGCGGTTTTCAGCTTCCTCAGCCTTTTCCTGCCAGTTCTCTTCTGCAGCATCCTGTGTACCTTCTTCGCCTTCTGCTTCAGATTTCACTTCCGCTTCGACCGCCTCAGTTTCAGGCTTTGTCTCTTCAGCAGTTTCCGTGAATTCCTGACTGTTTTCTTTTTCAGACACACTCATTCACCTCCTTGAAATACGGTAGTGGTTTTCCCTGTTCACAAACAGCTAAACCACATAATGAACTGCCGGTAATCAGGTTTTGATACCCGGCAGTTTTTTATATAACGGATTGCGGGGGGATTTTTCTCCCGAATCTATATAACGGATTTAATCCTGTTCCGTTTCATAAAATTTTGATAAAGCCTTTGAAAGATCCATACTCAGCACGTTCAACAGACTGATCACCCTTGCATATTCCATTCTTTTCGGACCAAGAATGGCTAATGCTCCACTTTGTCCGCCTATGACTGGGAACGTTGCAGTAATAAGCGAAATGTCGCTGAGCGCTTTATCGTTGTTTTCAGTACCAATTTTCACCTGAATACCCGACCCTGAATTATTTTTAATAATCGGATAGAGAGAGTCCTCTTTTTCAATCACATCCATAAACATACGCAGCTTATCAATATTGCTGAATTCCGGCTGGTTCATCATATTCATTTTGCCGCCAAAAAACAGTTTGTCATGAACGGGAATGTTCAGGATTTCTGCGATCGCTTCGATCATCAGGTCATAGTTGGCAATGTGCCGCTTAATAAACAGCGCAACCTCTTTATACATCTTATCCTGAAGTTCCACTAACGGCGTTCCGGTCAGACGGTCATTTAACACACGCACCATCTGTTCAATGTCATCCGGATTCAGTCCTGAAGGGATGGAGAACCTCCTGCTTTCAACATGGCCAGTGTCCGTTACGATGATGGCAATCGCACTTTCACGCGTGATCGGCACAATCTGAACATTTTTCACCCTGTTTTCCTGCAGCTCGGGTCCGAGCACAACGGACGTATAACTGGTCAGTTCTGAAAGAATTTCAGCTGAACGCTGTACGATATTTTCCATCTCCATAATCCGGTCCGCAAAAATCGACTGGATTTGAGACATATCTTTTTTCCTCAGTGCATGAGGAGCTAAAAGATGATCTACATAAAACCGGTATCCTTTTTCAGAAGGCACTCTTCCTGATGAAGTATGTGTTTTCTCTATCAGTCCCATTTCCTCGAGGTCCGACATTTCATTGCGGATCGTGGCTGAACTGAAAGGGATTTCCTCCTTTTTGGACAGGCTTCTCGAGCCTACCGGCTGGGCAGAACGAATGAAATCATCAATAATCACTTGAAGAATAAGTAATTGTCGATCTGTTAACATGTTTCATCACCCCTGTTAGCACTCCTTAATTTCGAGTGCTAAATCTAACATTAAGTTATCAAATGATGATTTCACTGTCAACGAGTTCGCATTAATTTATCCCAAGAAAAGCCTGAAAAACTTCATTGCCTAAAAAGCGCCCTTCCTTTGTGAGCTTCAGCCGGTTTTGATCGAACTCTAAAAGATGTCTTTTTGTCATTTCCTGAATCGGCCCGCTGAATACCTGATCCATTTCTTTTCCGTATTTCTGAAGAAAAGTGTCACCTGACACGCCTTCTGACATTCTTAGTCCGAGAAATAGTTCCTCTTCCATTTTCTCATCGAGCGTGACTAGAGCTGAGTGTAAAACCGGCTCATTGCCCTCTTCCACTGATTGAATATATTTGTTCACAGGGCCGATATTCGAGTAGCGGACGCCATCAATGTATCCGTGAGCACCTGCTCCAAGGCCTAAGTAGGATTCATTTTTCCAGTACACTTTATTGTGTTCACTTTCAAACCCCGGAAGTGCAAAATTACTGATTTCATATTGACTACGACCGGCTGCCTCCATCTGTTTCATCAACAGCTCATACATCGCCGCCTCAGCATCCTCACCAGGCAGCGGCAGCTTCCCTTTTCTCATCAGGTTATAAAAAACCGTTTTAGGTTCAACAATTAATGAATAACCGGAATAATGCGGCAAATCCAGCTCAATGGCTTTTTTTAAGGTGTCTTCAAAATCCTCGAGTGTCTGATCCGGGAGAGCGTAGATCAAATCCACACTCAGGTTTGTGATCCCGGCCTTCTGAGCGTCCTCAATGGACCTGTAAACATCAGACGAGCGGTGACCCCTGCCGATTCTCTCAAGCAGCCGGTCGTTAAATGACTGCACACCAAAGCTCAATCGGTTAACACCATGATTTTTAAGCACCTGAATTTTATCCGGTGTTAAATCACCTGGATTGGCCTCAAACGTATATTCTGCTCCTTCTTCGAGCTGAAAATGACGGCTGATCCCTTCACATAGCTGTTCAAGCTGAGCGGCTGTCAGGGCAGTCGGTGTCCCTCCACCGACAAACACTGTTTTCACCCGGTGTCCCTCGTTCGTTTTCATGGAGAATTCACGGATCAGCATATCAATGTATTTTTCAACGGGCTGACCTTTCATAAATACCTTATTGAAATCACAGTAATGACAGATGTGATGACAAAATGGAATGTGAATATAAATTGACGAGCTCATAATCATTCCTCTTTTCACGCAAAAAGGGGATGAGCGCTGATCTCGCAGCCTCTTTTCCCCTTCTTTTTTATAATGGGCTTATTTTTCCCCTTCATCCATCTGAAGGACCGCCATAAATGCTTCTTATGGTAATGGTAGTACGGAGTGTATCTTAATGTATTCTATTGTATTTAGCAATTAAGACAGATCAAGGGTGTATCTGTTCAATTAGTATCTTATCATCATTTTTTATATTTTTGTTTATCTCAATGTATTTTATTAAAACGGTGGCACTAGGGTGGAAAACTTATTTAATGGAGGGAATATAAATGAATACATTAGAGCAGTTAAAGCATTCATATAGAAGAAAATTAGAATCCTATAAGAGATGGCTTGAGAAAAATCCGGATTCTTCAATTCATTATGAGGTTACAGCACAAATCGAATTGATAGAAGAGCTTTTAATTGATTTGGATCAGGTCCAATCATTGGAATGATTGTAGGTTTTGGTGGAGACGGTGGGAGTCTGCACTATAAATATCAGATATGATGATTTTTCATCATAAGCGTTGATATAGCTGAATTTCGTAATTGTACAAATTTACAAATAAACATATCTGATGATTATTCTGTGACCACGTTGTGACCACGAACCAAGTTTTGAAACCAATTACCCTCTATTCATGTATACTATTGGTAATTACATATTTAGGGGGTATTCTATGCTTATACTTTTGATCGGACTTGTGTTCTTATTGTTTTTACTCTTAATTGCAGCAGTTATTCTACTTGCATTTAAGAGAACACGAAAAGCCGGAGTGATATCTACATCTATAACCGCTCCATTATTTTTAGTTGTATTGGGAGTTACGATTTTTTATGGTGCTCAACCTGCAACTGAGGATTATGTAGCTCGTGCAAATTCTTATTCTTATAGTGAGTTTTTAAATGGGGAAGTAGAAGAAAATGAATCTGTACGAATCCGCGGAGAGGTTCTTTCATTAAATGGTCAAGATGTATCTAAGGGTGAAGAATTCATTTTAATTACTGATAATAATGAGCACTACTTGGTACATCATTCAGCTACTGATACCGATTGGGTTAATAATGAATCTAATACTGAAGTGTATGGAAACTTTAAAGGAATTTCTGATGATGGTGAAACACCAGTGATCGAAGCACTAATCATAGAATAAAAAATCCCCTTGCTATACTTATGGCAAGGGGATTCACTATATTTGTCCTTATCACCACATAAGAACAGGTAGTGAAATTGGCAAAAATATTATATCATTCCACAAATTCCATGCCAACCACATCTTCGAATTTTATCTTTCGTTTAAATAATTGTTCAGTGTCCATCAGTATATATCGATCCAAGAAATGAATATATGTCACCCTCCCCCGGATCTTCTCACGTTTTATCTTTTCGTGTACATGTAAATCAATCGTTTGGTGCTGCTCACATGACTCCTCGATAGACATAAATATTTGCTCCATGACCTGCTCATCCATGATCGGTTTTTCTTCTGCTTCATACTCGTTTTTAAGATAGTCCTTCAACATGGCTACATGCTCAGGCATCATCATACTGGTCCACTTGATCGTGCCACGGTCTTTATCGTTGCTGTCCAATTAGATCACTGCCTTTTCACGTTTAATCACAAGAACAACAGAAAGAATACTATCGTATTGGAATGTACGGACAGCACCGCGCTTTAAACAGAAAGCCGTAAATGAGTTCTCGCCCAACTGCCTGATCTTGATCCTCCGCTCCGAACATAAGCCTGTTTTGTCCATATAGATCATCTTAACGGTATGTCCCTGCTGCCTATACTTGAAGAGCTTTT